>NZ_JACJOO010000001.1 GCF_014695575.1 Leptolyngbya sp. FACHB-8
CAAGTAGCTTTGCTTACCATTGCGATGCCCATTTTTAACAATTCTGTCGCTGGTGCAATGAGGACAATTCATAAAGCATTTTCAACTCTGCATCATTCTCATTATGCAACGCCTCTATTTTTCTTGATCCTCATCCCCATGTCTAGAACACCACCGATTTCTGCCTGTCCGTCGAACTGCCTGAATCGCTGCTTGCTGAGATAAACCTCGTCCGAACACCAGCCATGCAGCAAGGACCTGTCCCGTTCGTCCAATCCCCCTGAACAGTGAACGACTGTTCTTTGCTGACACTGATCTGACGTGAGGAGAAACGGCAAAATCGTGTGCTGAAAAGTTATGCGATCGCAAATCTCAAAATCTGCGATCGCTGCCCAGCAGATATTCTCAGTTCCAAAGGCTTGTCTGTAGCAGCCCAACAGGTCTGGATAGCGAACAAGCTGATCTTCGTCCAATAGACAGCAGACTCGTTGAATCCCTTGACTCTTCATAAACGAAATCCAGGTCTGGATCTGTACATCTGTATATCCAGGTCTGGATGCTCCAAAGACAATGGATTCCGTTGGACAAGCCGCAGCAAATTTATACACTATGCTTTTTTCCGTTTATTTTTGTAACGGGCTAGAAAAGTTTGAACCGCTTCCGTTACAACGTGTTCAACATCCTCTTCCGAGATCTCTAAATCCATCACCAGGAAGCGGGGCCAGAAAATGACATCGTTAATCATTCCCAAAAACTGCCGTGCTGCCAGGGGAATATCCTCA
This sequence comes from Leptolyngbya sp. FACHB-8, assembly GCF_014695575.1. Lineage (GTDB taxonomy): Bacteria > Cyanobacteriota > Cyanobacteriia > Elainellales > Elainellaceae > Vacuolonema. Next base: position 762 of record NZ_JACJOO010000001.1, read on the forward strand.
ATGTGAAATCGCTTGAGTTCGCTTTCCTTCTGCAAATAGGTGTGAAGGCGTTTCAAGTAAGGCTCCTTACCGCGATAGTACAATTCCTCACCCAGTTCAGGAAAGCGTGGAGCTTCGGCAATGATCACCCGGAATAGAGCTTCTACCTGAGGTTGCCGTAGGAGTTGAGCATATTCGCGAGCGATCGCTGTCAAAATTGCCACTGAATCTGTTCCTTGCTCAACAGAATCAGATGGATCAACCCCCGTTTCCCAAATGCGCTCCATAATGCTGCCGAACAAGGCGCGTTTGGTAGAGAAATGTTTGTACACCGTTGCAGTCGAAACACCTGCACTTTTTGCCACCATATCTAACGTCGTGCGCTCATAGCCGATCGCCAAAAAGTTTTCGATCGCCGCATCAAGAATCGCTTGCCGCTTCTGTTCGGCAACATTTTTGCGGTATTCCTCAATGGGCATTGGCGTCTAACTCCTAACAGCTTCTCAGGTGATGTCTATACCAACTATAAACTAAGTCAATCAACTTACCTTGACGAAAGTGAGCGAAGTATGCAAACTATTTATAGTGAGTTAAGTCACTCACCTTAGATGACGACTGAATTGCTTGAGAGGCAGCTATTCTAGCTGGTTGCTTATCTACTCGTGTTTGAATTAGTGAGTTTTGGGCGATCGCGCGATCGCCCACAAGGTTTTCATTCACCGTTCGTACTGAATTTAGCGCATCATTCCGCGACTGAAACTTGCTGATATCAAGGCAAGTGTGACGCGGGATGCGGCTCAATTGGTGTTCATTTCATCAATCAATTTTTCATGCAAGTTAGGAGGACTAGAAGATGCAGTTTATGCTTGGAAAACTTTTGGCATTCACATTGGCAATGGCACTCACTCCGACAGAAGCCATTGCTCAAACCCTGAATCGTGCCGCACCAATGAACTTTCAGGGGCGTTATCTCGTGTCAATTTCAGATGCCGATATGCTGGCATCAGCCTATGTGAACGGACAATTAGGACCGCGAGAAGGACAGGATGCATTGAGCGTTATTCCGTTAGGTGGGCACGTTCGAGACTTACGAGCCTATGAAACAGAAGCGAGTAATTCAGTTGCAGGTCCACCTGTTGCCGTTGCGGTTACACCGGATGGTCGTTATGCGATCGTCGTTGAAACCTTTCGCCCCCGACCCGATGGAGATTGGCAGAACCAACGGTTTACTGATTTACAGCAGGGTGATCGAATTTCAGTCTTTGATTTGAGTGATCCAACTCGTCCAACGCGAGTACAGGAAGTGGCGATCGCTGAACGTCCCACGTCCGTCAGTATTAACCAGGATGGTTCTCTTGTTGCAGTGACGGGCGCATCTAGCGGTTGGGGGAAGCAGAAATAAGAATTTGAGAGAATAGAAGTAGAGACAAAAAAGGGTGAACCGTCAGGCTCACCCAAAAACAAACAAAATCTACTTCTAT
>NZ_JACJOO010000010.1 GCF_014695575.1 Leptolyngbya sp. FACHB-8
AAAAAGAAAGTTCCAAAACCCGAACGGCAAAAAGACAAACCTCATGTCTCCACTGCTCGATTGCTGAGTGAATCGAAATCTAAAAAAGATAAAAAAGCACCTTGAAAGGGCTGATGCAAATAAGTTATTTGGGTATTTTGGTGCTAATGATTGCTTCTCCTATACCTCCTGAAGTTTTCATGCCTTTAGCAGGGATCATGGTAGCTCGAAGCAAGCTCAACTTTATTGGTGTCGTTTCTATAGGAGTAGTAGGCTTTCTCCTAAGCACAATGCCTTGGTATTTAGTGGGTAGAAGTTTAGGGGGACAACAGTTTTTGCATCGTTTTCAGAAACAAAATAGATGGTTTAAAAAAATTCCTGCCGCAAGATTTATCAAAGTAAGTTATTGGTTTAAGGGTCATGGAAAACACACATTACTATTCGCCATATTAATAGCTCTCTACCAGAGGAGCCTTTGCGTTAGCTAGGTTGAGCGGATATAGAACGTAAGCACAGTTCTCGTAAACGTGGTGTTGTTTTAACCGCAGAAGAACTGCGAAGACTGCATGCACGACGGCAGACTGAACTTGCTGATAACTTTGCGATCGCTACACCCTGAAGGAACGAAGTTTAACCCAGATAATTGCTCTCTTAAAAGTGGCAGCGCTGACGAAACCATCAAGATATGGAACATCCAAACTGGACTGCACCAAACTTTCAAAGCAGAAAGACCTTATGAAGGAATGAATATTGCAGGGGTCAAAGGATTAGATGAAGAAGCAATCGCAACACTCATCAGACTTGGCACGAAGTCGGGCGATCGCTGATCGCATCTTTACTGATGTATACTCTCAAGAAACTTGACCTAATCTATGTAAAAGGGAGGAATTGTTTCCTAATTATCAACAGCTTCTTCCATTCATGTGTGTGCGCAGTAGTAGGTCAGGCGCTCTTGAGAAACAGGCGTTTCTTTTTAGGAGCGAATGAGGGAGAGGAGAGCGATCGCCCTCCTCTCCCTCATATATAAAAGAAACTGTAAGTTTCTTGAGAGCACATACTTTATGCACCAGATGCAGGGTGAAGACTATGCACACATGGGAATACAGAACGATTAAGTTCTTTGCTCAGGGGCCGATGGATCCCGGAAGGATCGATGACGTGGAACTGGAGAATGTATTGAATGAATTTGGAGCAAGGGGCTGGGAACTGGTAACGATTGTTTCTGGAACTCGTAGAGACGGAGAATTAATGGATTTTGTGGCAGTTCTCAAGCGAGAGGTTCTTTCGTAGGTACCGCGGCGATCGCTTCGTCAGGTTAGTGGTGTAATTCCACTCCTCACCACAGTCAGTGGTGAAGTAGTTCTCATGAATACCGATGGTCTTTTGTCAGGGTTTGTGAACTTATCTGCCAAACTGCCCCAATTTGGCAGATAATCTGTAACAATGAATACAGAAATAATTTCTTATCCTTTTCTACTCCTAGAGAGGGATGTGTTGGCACGATAGGACACACTGCTATAGTTCTGCAACTGGAACTGTGCCTTAAACCCTTGAATCCTTGTCGAAGTGAATCGCTATGGATAGTTCTTCCCCCCTTGATTGGGATGAGATGTTTGAATACTTGCCAGGCACCCTAGTGGAGCTAGTCGAGCGGCCTGGTGTGTTTTATGAAATCGAATGCTACGAGGCGATGATGGTGCCCCCTATTTGGTTAAAGGGAGATTCACGACCTCGCTATCCCCATAGTCTTCGCATCGTTTCACGTAAAACAGTGCAAGCCTGCGAACTTGAGCCCACTCTTGTTCATACAGCATCCAGTTGAAGAAGCCTCGTAATAGGAGGTGCTTTACGCCGCACCATCTCCTATTGCCAGTTATGGAAGACGTTGGCTCCCACAGCTTCTGGTGTCCTAACTAACCTATGGCCCACAATATTGTTGTGCCAAAGATGGATGCAGACTTGAAAAGTTAGCACCCAAAAGGGGTGTAAACTTTCAATTTTTGTTCAAACCCAAGTAGACAGTTACTTTGAAGGCCTTGCATTGCAAAGCCTTCAAAGTAACTGTTCAAATTCTATTCGATATGGCGCTGTGCGCGTTGATTAAGTACAGTGGTGTGGGGCATGAGGTGCTCCACACCACTGTTGTTATACTTAACGCACTTGCACGTTGCTACATGATTCTGTCGTCTTCTACCTTGCTCTCTACGCTTTAGGTATTGTGTCTTGCAAGGATGGGCGCTGATGAAGCTGATCAAACCACTGAGCCAAACGAGGGTAGGAAGACTGCCAATCTTTGCCAAATCGCAGGCTATAGTAGCCCAAACCAGAAATAGCAGCAATATCTACGGCAGTAATCTGGTCGCTGAGCAGGTGGCTCGTCGTACCTAACTGTTGCTCAAAAACGGCGATCAGCCGATCAATGTTGCCTTGGTGCAGGGCTTGTACTTGAGGATTAGCGTCACCTCCCTTGCGAGTTTCATACCAGAGAGCAACCACTTCATCAATCAGCGTATCTGCCAGTTCTTCTCCTTGACGGCAGCGCAGCCGCTCCGACCGCCCTGAGGGGTAGAAAGAGGGGGTTGGATAGCTGTCGTCCAGATATTCCACAATCAGAGTTGAGTCCCAGAAGATCAGGCCGTTGTCATCTACCAAGACGGGAATTTTCCCAATAGGGTTGAGCTGTAAGAATTCAGGTGATTTCTGCTTGATGTCGGTCTCAATCATCTCGCAGGGGAGTTGTTTTTCCGCCAGTACAATCCGCACCTTGCGGGCATAGGGCGATCGTGATGTGTAATAGAGCTTTCGAGACATCGTATTAAAAATGTGCAGCTTACAGATTAAGAAGATATAAAGCCCTTTCGCGGCTCTATCCCCGACCGGCCGCCCACACCAAGCAAAGAGCCATAACAGCTTTCTGCCAAGCCTGCCAAGTTTCACTACCTGGGACAGTTTAAAACCGTCTGACCAAGCGGGAACGTCTATTTATAAGGCAGAAGTGGGCACCAGACGATGCAATTCTACCAGTTGGGCAATACTCTCTTGTCGCCCGAAAAACTTAACAAATTAGAGTGTTCTATAGTCAGGCTCGTCGGGCACTTGTTACATTCTGAACTCCTCTTGGTCATATTTCAAACGTGTGGATGGGAGAGTGGTGAAAGGAGCATTTCGTACATCTCTCACCACTTCCCCATCCACATGTTTAGAACACCACTAACCGAGCGACCCATAGGGATGAGTTACTCAAACAACCCTTGTACCTATCTGAAGTAGGAATAGACGGTCGGATTAATCGTTATTTGATAGAGCTCCAATTTCAGGTGTATACACCGTTCTCCAGGCTTCGACGGTTCCCTGGCCGATCTCGCTGTCGATCATTTCTCCACTTTCCGTTACCAGTCGAATGCTAACAATGCCCTCTGGTGCAGCCTGCAACGCCTGGGCTAACTCATCACTGATTAGAAACGTACTGTTTTGTCCCGAAATCTGAAACACCTGCTCATTAATTCTGATAAACAATTCACTATCGTCCAGGCGATCGCAGCTTGCTTAAAGACGATCTGTTTGATATACCGCGTCCCTATTTGAGGTTATTTACAACAACTCTAATTCATTTGCATCGCCATTCTATAGGCGTAGATATTGCCACTCGTGAAATTAGTTTTCTTAACCCAGGATTTTCATAACCTGAGATTCAACCTGACTATTCTTACAGCGCTTTTCAAGCGCTTAAAATCTGGTTATTTTTGTGAGAGCCGCTCTCCGCGCAGCTCTCACAAAAATATGGTCTTGAGTGGGCAGAGCATGGTGCTGAGGTTGCCCGATGGGCGGGACCGGGAGTTCTCGATACCCTTCGACAACTGCCTTCACCCGTCTCTGTAGCCACGTACTTACGGTTGTATGTAGCACTCTATAGCCTAGTAGCCAGTTCAGGTTTTAGCTCTTACTTATTCGCTCCAAAATTACTTTATTCCATCCGAAAAATTACAGAACTTTTTTAGGTATTGATTCTATAAACTTCCAGATTCCTCTAAAAAGATTTAGTAAAAAAATAGAAAGAAACTAATTTAATGTGTAGCATTTTAACCCCGTGGAAAGGGTTGTAGGTACACAAATTATTTCTTGTTAACTTTAATAATAGCTCGTACTCCTGTCATACCCTTTCCCTTCTAAAGGGCATATTAAGAAAAGCAAGCCTTGCCAATAATCAATTGTCAAATACTTTATGTCCTTAGACCTAGTAGCCGATATCGCACTGAAGCAGGCAATCGTTGTCAATCCTTTAACCGTTTCACCGGATATTTCACTTACGGACGCGATCGCTTGCATGAGTGCAACCCGTTCGGCCTGCTCTTGGCATGAGGGTCTTGGGATACAAAACCTTTCGCAAACTAATGCCCGTGCCAGTTGTTTGCTGGTTATGGAGGAAAATCGGCTGGTTGTTTTGTTAACCGAACGAGATGTGGTACGCCTGATTACTGACGGTCACTTAGCAACCAACCCGCCCCTTGTGGAGGTAATGACTCGGCATGTGATTACGCTGCGTCAGGCTGAATTTACGGATATTTTTGCAGCATTGCATCTTTTGCAACGGAATCATATCCGTCATCTTCCGGTTCTGGATGATCAGGATCAGGTTGTTGGGTTGCTAACCCATGAAACTCTACGGCAATTGTTGCGCTCCGTAGGTTTGTTTCATTTACGAACCGTTTCAGAAGTTATGACTTCCAAGGTCATTCATGCTTCGGTAGAAGATTCAGTCTTGCAGCTTGCACAACGGATGACACAACATCGCGTGAGTTCCGTCGTGATCATTGAGAGCCAAGCCGCAGGGGCAGCAACAGTAAGTGGATTGTCTTCTCCATTACTAATGCCTGTTGGCATTGTGACGGAAAGCGATGTTGTTCAATTGCAGGTATTGAATTTGAACTTCAAACAGATTCAGGCCCAGCAAGTTATGTCTCCTGTGTTCGCTGTACGCCCCACTGATTCGCTTTGGGCTGCCCAGGAATGGATGCAACAAAAACACGTGGGTCACCTTGTGGTAAAAGGCGATCGCGGAGAGCTACTGGGAATCGTAACCCAAAGTACCTTGCTGCAAGCACTGAACCCTGTCGAAATCTATAAGTTAGTGGAGGTTTTGGAGAAAAAGGTTTCTCGGTTAGAAACCGAAAAGCTTGAACTTCTGCAAAACCACAACACAGATAATGCTCTGAAGCAACTGAATGACGAGCTAGAAGATAGAATTGCACAACGCACGATTGAGCTACGACAAAGTGAAGAACAGTTCCGACAAGTCTTTGAGCAAAGCCCCGTTGGAATTGCCATCTCTGATCTGAAAGGACACTTAACCAGCGTTAACTCCAGCCTCTCACAAATCCTGGGTTGTTACAAAACCGGTCAAACTAAAATCACTGGTTGAAGTCATACAAAGCCTCCTATAGCCTCTGGATAGTGTTCTAGACATGTGGATGGGGTGAACCAGCATCCACATATTTGCAACATGCATGAGCTATAGCCACCTCAACTTAAATGGGTTGTGTCGCTTAAATCACACAAGAGTGAGTGCTACGGCCACCTCCACCCGGATAGCTTACTGAGCTGAAGGTTAACTTACCTCCCCATTCATTGATAATGAAGAGAAAGCAAACCTTCTTATCTTCAGTCTTCCATCATGTCCGACCTGTCAACTTGGGGTACATCCCTGACCACAACTGCTCAACGACTTCTCCTGCTTGGTTCCGGCGAACTGGGCAAAGAAGTTGCAATTGAAGCCATGCGCCTGGGGTTAGAAGTTATTGCAGTCGATGCCTATGCGAACGCACCGGCCATGCAGGTAGCCCATCGAGCACATGTGATCAATATGCTAGACGGAGCACAGGTGCGGCAGATTGTTGAGCGGGAAAAACCAGGGCTGATTGTGCCTGAGGTCGAGGCGATCGCAACGGCCACTCTTGTCGAGCTGGAACAGGAAGGCTGGCGAGTTATTCCCACCGCTAAGGCGACCCAACTCACAATGAATCGGGAAGGGATCCGGCGCTTGGCTGCCGAGGAGTTAGGACTGAAAACCTCGCCTTATCGCTTTGCTGAGACAGAAGCTGAATACCGGCAGGCGATCGCAGACCTGGGTTTACCCTGTGTAGTCAAACCCGTCATGAGTTCCTCCGGCAAAGGCCAGAGTACGATCCGCACCGAGGCAGAAGTTCAACCCGCCTGGGATTATGCTCAAGCGGGGGGACGCACCAAAGGGGGGCGGGTGATTGTAGAAGGATTTGTACCCTTTGACACTGAAATTACTTTACTGACAGTTCGTTCAGCCTCCGGAACCCACTTCTGCCCCCCCATTGGGCATATTCAGGTCAGTGGCGACTACCGAGAATCCTGGCAGCCGTGCGCCCTACATCCTCAGACTCTGGAGCAATGTCAGGAGATTGCTGAGAAGATTACGACGGCCCTTGGAGGATGGGGCATCTTTGGCGTAGAACTCTTTATTCAGGGAGCAGGCGATACAACACAAACCGTTTACTTCAGTGAAGTCAGTCCCCGTCCCCACGATACAGGGATGGTGACTCTAATCAGTCAGAATATGTCTGAATTCGAGTTGCATGTGCGGGCCATCACCGGGCTTCCCATTGGCGAGATTAGCTTGATCCAACCGGGGGCATCGGCTGTGATTCTAGCTGATAGGGCAGGTGACAATCCCCGATTTACCGGAATCCGCGAGGCGTTGCAGGTACCGACCAGCAAATTGCGGCTGTTTGGCAAGCCTCGCGCCTATCGGAATCGTCGCATGGGGGTTGCTTTGGCCCTGGGTGATACTGTAGAGCAGGCCAGAGAGCGAGCGAAAGCAAGCGCTGATGCTGTCACGCTTTTAGTGGATGATGCAGAGTGAATGCGTTTGAGATAAGCGCAGCTCCTATGTAACAATACTCTGGGCAGTTTTTCTGAAACCCTTGATTTTGCGTGCGCTTCGCGCACGCAAAATCAAGGGTTTCAGAAAAACTGTCTGAACTAATGATGTAAGAAACAACTTCAGTAGATCTCAAGTCTGTTCCAAAACCCGGAGAAAAGAGGCGCTAAGCACCCTCTTCCTTCGGGTTTCAGAGCATTTTGGGTGTGCGTTGCACGGCCCAAAATGCTCGTTTTCGATCGACTCAACTCATATTGTGAAAATAGGCTCACGGTAAGGTGAGAAAGCCAACAACGAACACAACAATGCGAGTTTTAAGTTGCTCTTTATAGGACGTAACTCGCTCATGCAAATACAAAGATATTTAATTTGCACCCTCAAACGTAAAACTACTTGTCAAGGCTTCGTTAATAAAGAATCAAATAACTTTGAAATCTTTTATAGCAATCTTTACCAACCTTTAGTAACTGAAAAATTCTGAAAAACAAGCAACTTTTTAATGTTTATCTAGCTCCTTCAAGCTAAGGATCGCGATTTATTAACCTGTAATTCTTGTTGTGAGAGAGGCGGCAAAGCCGCCCCTCTCACAACAAGAATTACAGATTATTTTGTTCGTGATTCTAAATACTTACTTACAGCCCAACATTAGCAGTTTATGGACATGTATGTTTTTACAGACTCATCTTGAGCTACCGGCATAACCGATTGTTTCAAATCGCAAACCCATTGTTTCGAAACACAACGTTTATTATTTCTCCCGTCAATTATATTTCCCATCGATTATCCCAATAATTATTATGTGCTACTTGTTGGCAGTGTTTGTAATACCTCCAGTATGTCAAGAAAATCTACACCAACACCTCGTTAGGAAAATACTATGAGCAGCGGAAGTGGATGCCCATTTACGGGCCATGGTCAGAATAAGCCTCGCCATATGCCATCGAACCGAGAGTGGTGGCCGCATTATTTGAATCTGAGCATCCTCCACCAGCACACCCCACAAGCCAATCCTATGGGTGAGGAATTCAACTACGCTGAGGAGTTCAAGACTCTCGACTTAGCTGCCCTGAGGGCAGACATCTATGAGCTGATGACTACCTCTCAGGACTGGTGGCCAGCCGACTACGGTCATTACGGACCACTCTTCATCCGGATGGCTTGGCACAGTGCTGGCACTTATCGGATTGGCGACGGTCGCGGCGGTGCGGGATCGGGTAGCCAGCGGTTTGAGCCACTCAACAGTTGGCCCGACAATGCCAACCTCGACAAAGCGCGTATGTTGCTCTGGCCCATCAAGCAGAAATACGGCAAGAAAATCTCGTGGGCCGACCTCATGATCTTCGCAGGCAATTGCGCCCTTGAGTCGATGGGCTTCAAGACACTCGGCTTTGCCGGTGGGCGTGTGGACGTGTGGCAGCCCGAGGAAGACATCTACTGGGGTTCTGAGAAAGCCTGGCTTGGCAATGAACGGTATGAGGGCGATCGCGTGCTCCTGAATCCTCTCGCTGCCGTTCAGATGGGGCTGATCTACGTGAACCCAGAAGGGCCAGACGGCGAGCCTGATCCGATCGGCTCAGGCCGTGATATTCGCGAGACCTTTAGTCGAATGGCAATGAACGACGAGGAAACCGTCGCGCTCACCGCCGGTGGGCATACGTTCGGCAAGTGCCATGGTGCGGGCGAGGCGACGCACGTAGGACCTGATCCTGGGGGTGCCACCGTAATCGATCAGGGACTTGGCTGGAAAAGCACCTTCAACACGGGGGTTGGCGTCGATGCAATCACCAGCGGTATCGAAGGCGCATGGACTCCCACACCGACCCAGTGGGACAACAGCTATCTCGAAACTCTGTTCAAATATGACTGGGAACTGACCAAGAGCCCTGCTGGCGCGTGGCAATGGAAGCCGACGGGTGACGCGGGTGCGGGTACGGTGCCCGATGCCCACGATCCATCGAAACGACACGCCCCTATGATGACAACGGCGGACATGTCTATGAAGATGGATCCTATCTACAACCAGATTGCGCAGCGGTACCGCGATAATCCGGATGAGTTTGCAGAGCAGTTCGCCAAGGCGTGGTTCAAGCTGACGCACCGCGACATGGGCCCCCGCTCACGCTATCTCGGCCCAGAGGTTCCTCAAGAAGAGTTCCTGTGGCAAGATCCCATTCCCGCAGTCGACCATGAGTTGATTGATGAGCAGGACATCGCCGCCCTCAAGGAACGGATTCTTGCTTCGGGACTATCTGTCTCCCAACTGGTTTCGACCGCTTGGGCGTCGGCATCAACGTTCCGCTGCTCTGACATGCGCGGTGGAGCGAACGGGGGGCGCATTCGTCTTGCGCCACAGAAGGATTGGGAAGTCAACCAACCAGAGCAGTTGGCAACCGTGCTACAAACCCTGGAGGGAATCCAACAGGAATTCAACAACTCCCAATCTGGTGGGAAGCGGGTTTCGATCGCTGACCTGATCGTTCTGGGCGGCTGTGCAGGCATCGAGCAAGCGGCGAAGAATGCCGGTCACGACGTGACAGTCCCCTTCAAGCCAGGACGTATGGACGCGTTGCAGGAGAAAACGGATGTTGAGTCCTTCGCGGTGCTTGAACCGACTGCAGACGGCTTCCGCAACTACACCAGCGGCAGACACAGCGAATCGCTCGAAGAGCTGCTGGTTGATCGGTCGCAGTTGCTGTCTCTGTCTGCTCCTCAAATGACAGCTCTCCTGGGCGGACTGCGTGTCCTGGGTGCAAACTTTGGAGGGTCCAAGCATGGTGTCTTTACCCATCGCCCAGAGACGTTGACCAATGACTTCTTCGTGAACCTGCTCGACCTGGGCACGACATGGAAGGCGGCATCTGAAGAGGAGTATGAGTTTGAGGGGACCGATCGCAAAACCGGCGAACATAAGTGGACCGCTACCCGTGTCGACCTCATCTTCGGCTCAAACTCTCAGCTCCGAGCCCTCGCAGAAGTTTACGGAAGCGTAGACTCGCAGCAGAAATTTGTGAAAGACTTTGTGGCAGCATGGGACAAGGTAATGAACCTGGATCGCTATGACCTTCGTGCAGTCTTAGCAGCAAGCTCTGCAAGAGGTTTCTAAGCGTAACTTCAACTAATGTCGGTAATCAGCGATTGAAGCTATGCTAACCTGCGGCAATCCTGAACGTAGGTAGAAGTCAGCGACAAAAATGAGAGCGGCGTTTCAAGACAAGTTGAAACGCCGCTCTCGCTTTAGGCCCTTACTGATCATCCTGTTCCACGGATACAGAAATAAGAAAATGCCCATTACTAAATCATTAGTTCGGACAGTTTTTCTGAAACCCTTGATTTTGCGTGCACGAAGCGCACGCAAAATCAAGGGTTTCAGAAAAACTGTCCAGAGTATTGTAAATAAAACGATGAAATGGAATGTGATTTAGTTTCACATCCCATTTCATAGCTGGAAAAATACAGCGCCTTGCGCTTGAGTCAGACACGGTTGTTTTTGTGAGAGCCGCGCTCCGCGCGGCTCTCACAAAAACAACCAGGTTTTAAGCGGTTGAAAAACGCTGTATGTTAATTCAGTAATTGCAATACCCTTGAGATGCAGGGCATTGTCCTGAATGCGAGGAATATACCTGTGAATTCTTTCAATGAGTTTGGAACGCCGCCTGAAAGACAAACGTTTATTCGGCTACAGGACAGTCGTAAATTGGCATGGTCTGAGGGGGGATCTGTTAACGGTACTCCGGTTTTATGTTGCACCGGGGCTGGAATGAGCGGTTCGCTTGGGTTCGGCATCCGTCATCTACCTGCTCTCGGATTACGTCTGATAGCGATCGACCGGCCAGGTTTAGGTTAGCGGATCCTCACCCCAACAAAACTCTGTCCTCCTGGGCCGACGATGTGAGGGAGGTCATATCGAGTTAGCAGTCTCCCGGGCAGCTTCGCGCAACCGTTCCATATCTCGCATGGGTGGTGCACCAAAGTGCCGCTTGTATTCCCGATTGAAATACGAAGCATCTTCATACCCCACACGGTAAGCAGCACTGGTCGCATCAAGGTTTTGCCCCAGCATCAAACGGCGAGCCTCCTGGAGCCGTAGTTGCTTCTGGAACTGCAAAGGACTCATGGCTGTGACCGACTTGAAGTGATGATGAAAACCCGAAACACTCATGCCCAGCTCTCGTGCCATACTTTCAATCTGAAGCGGTTGGTTAAAGTCCTTCCGCAGGCGATCGACGGCTCTGGCGATGTGATGGGTGTAGCCACCCAGAACAGCAATCTGGCACAGCCGAGCACCCTGCTCTCCCGTCAGGAGCCGGTAAATGATTTCGCGCTTAATCAGGGGTGCGAGAACATGCGCTTCAGCTGGGGAATCAATTAACCTGACGAGCCGTACAACCGCGTCCAACAGGTTTGCATTTAATGAACTAACAGCGATCGCTTTGACACTGGCACCTCGTTGTGATGAGGGATAACCTGCCTCAACCATAGCTGAGCCAACGAGGGTGGAGTCGAGATCGAGACGAAGCCCCAGATACGGTTTCTCCTGGGTTGCTTCTAGAATTCGGCTGGCAATCGGCAGTTCGACCGTCCCCAGCAGATAGTGCATTGGATCGTACTGATAGCGATCGCTACCCAGCAGCACTTCCTTACTGCCCTGAGCAATCACACAAAAGGCAGGAATAGAGACACTATGCACACATTCCAAAGGGGAAGAAAAACGGTTGAGATGCAATCCTTTTAGTGGCTCAATTGTTCCATCTTGACGAATTACCTGTGCAATTCGCTCCGTCAGCTCCTCTCTGTTAGCTTGCGCTCGGTTTGCCTCGCGTTTTGTCTGTGGGCTGTTCAATTAAAATTGCTATAAGTTTGCAGGATTGTACAACGATCTTAGACGATTGTCCTATTGCTGGCCCTTGAGAGTTCCTAGAATAAAGCTAAGGCAATGAAAAACGATTCCGGCTTCTTGCAAGCGTCTGGACTTTTATTTAAGAGAACAACTCAGATTTGATTGAGCAAGCAATCTGCCGATGGCCACCGAACTGGCATCAAAGCGAATCTTGCTTCTTAAGAATTTCCATCTCCATGGATAGAGCAGATGATCAGTACTCAATCTCTACGATTGGGCTAGCGGTCTGCATGGCATCTAACGAAGGAATTTGAAGAATGGACATCAAACGAAGTGGCTCTCAAGCTTCCGGCAAAGGCCCAGACGAGTATACCGGCACGGTTCGTATTGACCCCTTGTTCGAAGCACACGAGCCAGGACGCACATTGCCATTCAGGAGGCCCTCAACGGCAAGCCTGTGGAATGGCTGGAACAGGTCAGTGACGAGCAATACCAGACACGAAATGTAAACCAATAGGAGCATCAATATCATGTACAACACGAAAGCTTATGCCGCAGCCAGTGCAACATCACCCCTGGCCTTTACCCAAATTAAGCGCCGCGATCTAACTGAACACGACGTTCAGATCGAAATCCTTTTCTGCGGCGTCTGTCACTCTGACGTCCATTCAGTCCGTGATGAGTGGAGCGACTTTATGTCCACAACCTATCCAATTGTTCCTGGACACGAGATTGTTGGGCGTGTCACTAACGTTGGCTCAGCAGTGACAAAGTACAAGTCCGGCGATCTGGCTGCAATTGGCTGCATGGTTGATTCGGATGGAACCTGCCCTCATTGCAAAGCTGGCTTTGAGCAGTTTTGCCAAAATACAATCTTCACCTACAACTCCCCAGACAAGCACAGGGCTGCTCCGGTTACTTATGGCGGCTACTCCGATAGCATTGTCGTGGATGAACGCTTTGCTGTGCGAGTCCCAGACAACCTCGATCTGGCTGGGGTTGCACCGCTCCTTTGCGCCGGAATTACAACCTATTCCCCCCTGCGGCACTGGGGTGTCACTGAGGGCAAAAAGGTCGGCGTGGTCGGTCTTGGCGGGCTGGGGCATATGGGCGTGAAGTTTGCTCATGCCTTCGGTGCTCATGTCGTTGTCTTCACCACCTCGCCTGGCAAAACGGAAGACGCACTTCGCCTGGGTGCTGATGAAGTAGTGGTTTCCCGCAATGCTGAGGAAATGCAAAAACACGCGGGCAGCTTCGATTTCATTCTCGATACTGTCTCTGCCAAGCACGACATCAACGCCTATCTCAATCTGCTCCGCCTCGACGGCAACATCACCCTGGTCGGCGCACCGGAGAAACCCCTGGATGTTGCAGCATTTAGCCTGATCATGCGTCGTCGTAGCCTCTCTGGCTCTACCATTGGCGGCATCCCGGAAACCCAGGAGATGCTCGATTTTTGCGGCAAGCACAACATTACTGCGGATGTCGAAGTTATCCCCATCCAGAAGGTCAACGAAGCTTACGATCGCCTGCTCAAATCTGATGTGAAGTACCGCTTCGTGATTGATATGGCCTCCCTGAAATCTGAATAACTGCGATGGAAGCTCAGCTAATTGGCAAGTCCGCTTTAAACTCGAAGTCGATCTGAGGTTTTTCGATCGCCAACTCGAAGAACCAAATTTTGACTGGCAGAACTCATTAAAAGGCTATCAATCCATCTACCTGGAAGTACTGGAGCAACGACGAAATTTATTGAACAAAATGAATCGCCATGCCGAGTTTAACGAAGAGTTGATCAGGAAATATCTCTTGCTGACCGACGTGGAAGAATTCAAAGTTCGGGAAATAGGCTTACAGGAATCTGACGTCGAGTAAAGAGAAATAATTGTCAAACTAAAAATGTTTACAGACTGGAAAGGTAAATCCTTCTAATAGTAAGTAAGGTTAAATGTTGATGATAAAAAGTGGCGTAGCGCAAAGCGCTACGCCACTTTTTATCATCAACATTTAACTCGACATAATATCAGCAATTCTCAGTATGAAATTAGGCCTGAAAACCGCTTGCCTTCGGCAAGCGGTTTTCAGGCTTCAAAGCCAAGATTGCGCGCCCGACGGGCGCGCAATCTTGGCTTTGAAGCTCATAATAAGAACTGCTGACATAATATAAGATAGGGGCTGTTCAGTTACAGCATCATGAAAAAAGTTCTCATCGTTACGGGGGCAGGCCGAGGCATTGGTGCAGCTACCGCCTGTCTCGCAGCTCAGCAAGGCTATGCTGTCTGCGTCAACTATCGTCACAGTCAAGAAGCCGCCCAACGTGTTGTTGAGACGATTGAAAAAAGTGGGGGACAAGCGATCGCCATCGCCGCAGATGTAGCTTCTGAATCGGAAGTCGTGGCCCTCTTTCAAGCTGTTGATAAACAATTAGGAACGGTCACAGCACTGGTCAATAATGCCGGTATTTTGGAACAGCAACAAAAAGTAGAAGCAATGGATGCAGCTCGGCTTCACCACGTTTTTGCCACCAATGTTATTGGTAGCTTTCTATGTGCAAGGGAAGCCATCAAACGGATGTCTACTAACCAGGGAGGAGGCGGAGGAGCTATCGTCAATGTCTCCTCCGTGGCTGCGCGATTGGGGTCTCCAGGCGAATATGTAGACTATGCCGCCTCAAAAGGGGCGATTGATACACTCACAATTGGGCTGGCCAAAGAAGTGGCTGACGAAGGAATTCGCGTCAATGCCGTTCGCCCAGGCTTCATTTACACCGATATTCATGCAAGCGGCGGCGAGCCGAATCGGGTAGAACGTGTTAAAATCTCGGTTCCCATGAAGCGGGGAGGGCAGGCTCTGGAGGTTGCCCATGCAATCCTATGGCTCCTATCAGATGAAGCATCTTACACAACAGGAAGCTTTATTGAAGTAGCAGGTGGCAAGTAGCAGATAAAAAAACCTGGACAGTCAACCAGAATCATTAGTTCGGACAGTTTTTCTGAAACCCTTGATTTTGCGTGCGCGAAGCGCACGCAAAATCAAGGGTTTCAGAAAAACTGTCCAGAGTATTGAGAATCAGGGGTGGATAAAATAGGAAGCCGTAACCACAGCTGGATATGGATAGTGGAGGGATGAGCGATCGCAGGGACAGCGAGGATTACACAACGGGTGCCAGAGTTTGAGAAGCGGTAGTAGGGTAGGACGAGTGCTATCTCATACCCACTCAACACCTCATCCGATGGCAATCGATTCCAAGTGTTGATGAATGACCGAAACAGCTTGCTGCACGCCGTTCTCGTTGTTAACTTTCATCCCAAGCTGAGCTGCTTTTTGCTGCATCACCGGATCGCCTGTCGCGGTTTCAATTGCCGCAGCGAGGGATTCAACGGTCAATTGCTTTCTTGATATAGGTTCTGGGCTGACCCCCAATTGGTGCAGCCGTTTGGCCCATCCAATTTGATCTGCAAAAAAGGGAACCACGACTGAAGGAAGCCCAGCGCGACAAACAGCAGCTGTCGTGCCTGCCCCCCCATGATGTACGACGGTTTTGACCCTGGAAAATAACCAACTATGGGGAACTGATTCCACCACAAAAACTTGATCTCGAAAGAGACCAGCAGTTTCTATCCTTCCAAGAGCACCCCAACCGGACAGCAGAATTGCTCGTTGCTTTGATGCCGCAACTGCATCAATCACAATGTCAGTTAATACTTCTGAATTTGCATCGGCCATACTTCCAAAGCCAATACAGATGGGTGTTTCTCCAGCCTCTAGAAACTTGACTAATGCGGTTGGAGGCTCATACTGCTCCAAGCGATCAAGGAACCACGCACCTGTCATATAAATTGAACTTCGCCAATCCCTGGGTTTAGGCATAATCGATGGGCTAACTCCGTAGAGTATGGGTAAGGGAGAGAGATAAGGGGGTTTATCACTTCTAAAGCGAGGGCCAAGCGCTGGCAGTGGTGATAAGCCCCATGCCTTTCTAACGGTGTTGATGAGGGTGTGGCTTTGCCATGCACCTGACAGTTCCACTAAGAGGTAGCTAGCATAGTTGAGCCCGCCTTTGAGCAGGTTAACTGTATCCTCACTAAAATTGAGAAAGGGAAACTGCCGGGTAGGGCTGAGGGGAACCGTTGGAGCCAAAAAGCTGGGTACCGCCAGACGTTCAGCAACATGGTAACCCCAAATTGCTAGATGATTAAAAATGAAAACCTCGGTGCCTTGAGCCGCTGCCAGGGCATCGTTCATTTGCTGTTGCAACAGGTCATCCTCAATCAGTTTGACCATTTCGCCTTGAAGAAGCTTCTGCCCCAGTTCTGAACGGAGTAAAACTTGATAGTCTCCAGCGATCGCCGCAAAATCTAAACCCAGGCCGCGCACAAAAGTTTCAAAATTAGAATTTGTGGCTACCCTAACTTGATGTCCAGCTTCCTGCAATCCTAAAGCCAGCGCGCAGTATGGGTAGAGATCTCCAGTTGAACCAATTGCTAAGACGGTAATCCTACGAGACTGAATCATATAAATCTCAATTAAGTTTAATAAGCTTTAGATAATAGCCCGGATACTCTTGTCAGGATAATCCTGGTTTGAGTAGAGCGCAAATAAGCAAAGACAACACAGATGAAGCACGATCGCCGAAGGATATACTTTCGGCTCTCAGACAACACTCTCATTTCCGAAAGACTAGTACGCTGAGGCGGAAATCCATCACCTATGTTTTTGTGTAGGGTGCGAAGCACCCTACACAAAAACATAGGTTGCGAACTTAGGCTGCAGCCTACTAGACAAACCTCATGCCATTGGGTGAGGCCATAATAGGAGGCGATCGCTACTCTAAAAAGGCTATAACAAGTGGAGGAACTGTGATGCTCTACATCTACATCCCAAATTGACCTCCAAAACGAAGATTTCATTTCTCAATTCCCTTTCAATTCTATAACTAGAGTAGGAATTGCTCAGTTAATAGCGCATTTGGTCTTTAGGAATTTAGAGCACGGATAGAACTGAGCCCTATTACGATTTGCTATGGCAAAAGTTTTTTATACCACCCTGGTAAACTCTCTCATCGCAGCACTCACCAATAACTTCGTCTGGTTTGCCGTTACCTTCTGGGTATACCTGCAAACCCGATCAGTACTAGCAACTTCGATGATGGCAGGGATATATGTTGGAACAGTCGCTATTTCTGGCTTCTTCCTTGGCTCATTAGTTGATCAGTATCGTAAGAAAACAGCGATGCTGTTATCAAGCTATGTTTCACTCATTTTATATACCTTCGCCTATATCCTTTTTGTTTCCACACCCTCGGCTATCTTTTCAAATGTATCTAGCATTGCACTCTGGATTTTTATTGTTCTGACATTAATGGGAGCGATCGCCGGAAACATTCGTACGATCGCCCTTCCTACTCTCGTTACGCTCCTGATACCTGAAGCAGAGCGTGATCAGGCGAATGGTTTGGTAGGTACAGCGAACGGTGTTTCTTTTTTGATAGCATCCATCTTTAGTGGATTGGCAATTGGGTTTCTGGGGGTGTATTGGGTGCTGGTTGGAGCGATCGCCTTATCCATTGCCGTCATCCTTCATCTCACAACCCTCCACATTCCAGAGCAGAGGACGGCACATACTGAGCATCAAACGAAAAATATTGACCTACGGGGAACTGTCCGTGCAATCCGTCTTGTCCCTGGGCTATTTGGGCTTATTTTCTTTAATTGCTTTAACAACTTCTTAGGCGGGGTCTTCATGTCCCTAATGGATGCCTATGGATTGTCACTGGTTTCAGTCCAAATCTGGGGGTTGTTGTGGGGAATCCTAAGCCTAGGCTTCATTGTCGGTGGGTTGCTTGTTGCCCGAAACGGCTTAGGGAAAAGCCCCTTGAAGACATTGTTTGTGGCTAATATTGCGATGTGGATTATTGCCGCTGGCTTCACGATCCAGGCATCTGTGGGGTTGTTGGCAGTAGGGATGTTTATGTACCTCTGTTTGATCCCTGTCGTTGAGGCAGCAGAGCAAACGATTCTACAAACTGTTATACCTCTAGAACGTCAGGGACGCGTTTTCGGCGTTGCCCAGAGTATTGAGCAAGCCGCATCACCCCTTACAGCGTTTATGATTGGGCCGATCGCCCAGTTCATTTTCATCCCCTTTATGACAACCGGTGCAGGTGCTGATCTGATCGGTGGTTGGTTTGGAACCGGAACCGATCGCGGAATAGCACTCCTATTTACCGTAACGGGATGTATTGGGCTCGTGGTTACTTTAATGGCGATGCGATCGCGCTCATACCGAAAGCTATCCATTAATTACCAGAAGCTTTACAAAAGATCGTTGTGCCTGAGTGAGAAATAGCGACGTAATCCAAACGGTACCAGCAATTCTCATTTTGAAATCAGGCCCGAAAACCGCGCGCCTTTGGCGGGCGGTTTTCGGGCATCAAAGCCAAGAGTTCACGCCCGTAGGGCGTGAACTCTTGGCTTTGATGCCTATACTGAGAATTGCTGAAATGGTACCCTCTCTGTTGGTTCAAAACCTGTTGGGATGTTAGGCTTACTTGAATTGAAAGGGGCAACATTCCAAAAAATTATTCTCTATATAAGATGAGCAGTAAAGCCATGGAATTAGCACTCGTCGTATTTGTACTACAAATTCTGCTCTTTTTCTGGTTTATTGAGACTCTTGGAAAAATTAAAGTGTATCTACGCGATATTCGCGACATTGCCCAAAGATTAGATAGAGAGCTGTAATACTGCTTTGATGTGAAGATACATAGGATAGGAGGCGTGGTGCGTATGGACTACGCCTCCCATATGGATCAAGTTCTAAGTGCTCTATCAGCAAATCCAGGTAAAATTCAATCCGTTTAAGCTTACGTTCACTCTGATGCTGAATCGTTCCAAGGGTTGAGAGAATTGTAAGCAGAATCGCAAAGTGTTGTCTCTATGCGATCGCTGCGAAATCCCCATCGATTAGCGTCACTGATAATGAAACATGATTATCGAGCGGCTTTTTGCTTTCTTTTAGCTCTTTGCGTTGCGCTATTGCTCCGATTGCCTCTCAGCGCACAAACTCAGAGTCCAGTAATACCAAATGCACCCCCATTATCTGCGCTCCGACTGAACCCACAGCAGTTAAAAGCATCCTTAGATGCAGGAAATGTTGCTGAAGCAGTTCAACAATTAGAGCAGGGATGGCGGCAACAGCTAAATGAATATTATGGCCGATACTTCAGAACTGAGCTTTTTCCTCCTGAGCAAATTGCTCAAGGTTTGAGACAAACCGCTAGTACGACAGGGCAGCGATCAGCGCTCATTTATGCGGTATCGATTCCTGAGCAACTCGAAATAATTCTGCTCCTGCCTAGCGGGCAACTTCGTCACCATCGGGTTACAGAAGCATCTGCTGAAGTTTTGACCACCACGACTCGCAATTTACGGATGGGACTGGTCAATATCAATACGTCTACGAGTGAGTATTTACCCCCAGCACAGCAGTTGTATCGATGGATTATCGAGCCCCTAAAGCCTGTGTTAGAGGAACAGGGGATTACGAATTTGATCTTCTGTTTGGGCGGGAAGCTACGCAGTGTGCCCATGGCCGCGTTGCATGATGGTCAGCAGTTCCTCATCGAGCAATACAGTATTGGCATTATTCCAGCGTTTAACTTACTCGATCGCCGCCCCTCACAGCTCTCTGAGGCGCAAGTTTTAGCAATGGGTGCATCAGAGTTTCAAAACCAGGAACCCCTTCCTGCTGTCCCTGTAGAGCTGGCAGCTATCCGTCAGTTGTGGCCGGGTGAAGTTCGCTTGAATCAGCAGTTTACGGTGGAGAATTTGAGACAGCAGCGATCGCGCCAACCCTTTAGTCTGATTCACTTAGCAACCCATGCCGATTTTGCACCTGGCTCGGTTCAAAATTCCTACATTCAGTTTTGGGATCGCCGCCTCTGGCTAGACCAGCTTCGGGACATGAACTTACAGGCTCCTCCTGTAGAATTGCTGGTACTGAGTGCCTGTCGTACCGCTTTGGGAGATACGAATGCCGAGCTAGGGTTTGCTGGATTAGCCGTACAATCGGGAGCCAAAGCCGCACTGGCAAGTCTATGGAAAGTCTCCGACAGCGGAACAGTGGCGCTCATGACAGGATTTTATCAGAACCTAAAAACGGCTCCAACGAAAGGAGAAGCCTTACGCCAAACTCAACTCGCCTTGCTTCAGGGCCGTCTCAATTTAGATAATCCTGTAATTCAGCAAGTCCTACGAAATGTTCCACATCCGTCTGAAGTGGTAGATATGGCAACCACTCGCTTGTCCCATCCTTACTACTGGTCAGGGTTTACAATGATCGGAAACCCATGGTAGACCGCTGGCATCCGGTCTTTCGCTATCGCTTGTCGTTAGAGAGGCACTGGAATTCCACGCTATGCAGGCTCGGCAAGACGTTATGGATCAATTCACAACGTTCCTACAGTTCGCGGGCGATCGCGCCGAAGGATGGGCTGTAGACGGACGCTTGCGCCGTAGTATGCAGATGCGAATGGCTGAGTTAGACCATCAAACCAGTTCTGAAGCGTTTTGGGCTGTTTACTGGCATCACCAATGGTTGGCAACAGAAACGACATCCTCACAACAGCTTTCCCTGGCTCACTTGAGTGCTTATCTCCAAGAGGTTGGGTACTGGGCCGCTCAACGGGTTGCCCAGACTGGCAACCCCCTATTTGATGGCTTCCAGATAGCCCTGGAAAAACTTCCAAAGGTTTTACGAGCCTGTGACCCAAATCATCACGTTAGTTTGAAACCCTATAGCCGAATTGCCTTTGAGAATATTATTCGAGATTCGTTGCGACAACAGCAGACCGTTAATCTGTGTAATGATTGGGCCTTGTTGTTGCGGGTAAGCCGCAAGCGGATACAGGAAGCGTTGCAGCAGGTGGGATTGTCTGCGGAGACGATCGCCCGCTACGTCCTGGCCTGCCAGAGCTACGAGGCGGGCTATCAACTGCTACGCTCGGCGAACCGTCAGCGCATTCAACGACCTGATGCGGAAGACTGGGAAACCCTGGTTCAGTGCTACAACCAGCGCCGATCGCCACAAGACCCTACCATCGATGCGGCTACGATGGAAACCTGGTTGCTTTATTGTGCAAAACAAGTTCGAACTTATTTGTACCCTACATTTCTGTCGTTGAATGCTCCTCGATCTGAAGATGAAAGTGACTGGCAGAGTGAGCTACCTGCCCAGCAAGAGCCACCTCTAACGATGCTGATGGAACAGGAAGACACGCGTGTTCGACAGGAGCAGCGATCGCAGCTTAACGAAATCCTCTCCGCAGCACTAGGACAGCTTGATTCACAATCCCAACATCTTCTTCAAACGTATTATCAGCAGCAGTTAACGCAACAGCAGATTGCTCAACAATTAGATTTGCCCCAATACACCGTATCGCGCCGCCTATCAAAGGCAAGGGAAAAACTGCTGATCGCGGTAGTGCGCTGGAGTCAATCGACCCTGCATATCGAGCCCAGTTCGACCGTAATGAACAGTATCAGCGCTCTACTGGAGGACTGGCTGTATCACCATCTTCCTACGGCTGATTCTCCAACCGTTCCAACTCATCGCTGACCGAGTTCAGGAGTCGATTCATGGTCTTTTTGTATGCCTCACCGACCGAAATTGTTTTACAGATAGAGGCAGCTATCCGGGCACAGGCTGATCGCCAGAGCCGGCAATTACGCCATCCCGATGGGCGGTGGAATGCCTACCTCAACAGTATGTGTATCCGAACTGTGTTGTTCTGGCTCCAGACGGACTATTCCCTCTCGGCGCGGGTTTGGTTGGCGAATGAGTTGCCGGAGTTATGGGGGGCTGTGAATGGTACGGCGATCGCCCTGAACCATAAGCGATTTGTCTTCATTCCGAGCAAGCAAATTGATACCGAGGAATTAATTGTGCCGCAGGAGTGGGTTGACCTGGCTGAATGGGCTGGCGATTACTTTGTGGCTGTACAAATCGATCCCGAAGGCGAGTGGTTGCGCCTCTGGGGATATACAACGCATGCTCAGCTTAAAACAAAAGGTGAATACCAGGCGGGCGATCGCTCCTACGTTCTGGATGCGACTCAATTGGTTCGAGATGTCACAGCACTCTGGGTTATCCACCAACTGAATCCCACTGAATCCACTCAGGCATCACTATTGCCTGCCCCGGCCCATGCTCCACCGCAAATTCAATCCCTTCTCCAGCTCTCTGATCTTCTTCCACCCCGGCTGACGCTTCCCTATACTCAATGGAGTGAACTGCTTTGCCACGGTGAAACGCGACAGCAGTTGTACCAGCAATGGCGGACATCGGAGGCGCGATCGCTCCTTCCTTCAAGCGTTAAACTCGTGAACTGGCTGCAACATCGCTTTGAGGAAGGATGGGAAGCCCTAGAAAACTTAATCCAGACTCAACCTCAGTTAGCCTATAGCCTGCGCGATCGCACCGACAGCGATGGGGCTGTGCGACGGGCGCGTTCGATTGCATTAGGAGACGGTCACCATGTGATCTTGATGGTGATCTTGGCAGAGGTAGAGCGATCGTCCCAAATCCGAGTACGCCTTTATCCGGGCGATCGCCCCCTACCCGCCAATCTTTCCCTGGCATTACTCACCGATGTAGGCGAAGTGGTGCAATGGGTGCAGGCCCGCGAAGATGCAGACTTCATTCAACTCAAACGGTTTGTGTGTCCGGCAGGTAAACCTTTTTGGATTCAGGTCGCACTGGATGAACCGCTCTTTTTGGAGTCATTTGTGGGATAAGGCCATGATGTATTGGGTGACGCTGAACTTAGGTAAAGGAAGTCTTGCACAGGGCTTTAGCAGCGTTACCGTGCAGATCTGGCAACCCAAACAGTTAACGCCAATCCAACGAATTGGCGCATTACCCCCAGCACCTGATCTTGAGGCAAGCCATCATCGCTGGCGGCAATTTTATCTCACACTTTATACAGGAATGGGGTGGCGAAAATCCTTACTCAAGCATGAGGTTAGAACACCCATCAGAAATGATTGGAGTGATGATTTTGAGATTATTGAGGAGGATATCACCGTCATATCTCGCTCAGAGTTTTTAACGCTCTGTGAAAAATTGAAGGAACAGTTTAACCAATGGCTACATAACGATCTCTTCCGATTAGTCGATCAATTACTGCGCACCCAACTCCATCCAGACGACCATATTCGCCTCATTGTAACGGCTGAGACGGATGAAGCCTTAGGATTACCCTGGCACCTGTGGGAGTTTTTAGATGATTATCCTTTGGCTGAATTGGCTTTGAGTCCGGCTAATTATGGGCGATCGCCCTCCACTTCCACCGCATCCCTACCCGCCAAAGTACGAATTCTTGCCATTTTGGGCGATCGCCAGGGCATTGATACGGATGCCGACCAGCAATTCCTTCAACAACTGCCCCACAGCGAGATTACATTTTTAGTGGAACCTGATCAGGCAACGGTCAGTGAACAACTCTGGAAGGGCCATTGGGACATCCTATTTTTTGCAGGGCATAGTTCTAGCCAGGATCAGGGTTACATCCGAATTAACCCAAATGCGCGTTTGTCTATTGAGCAAATTAAATATGGCCTACAAACCGCGATCCGTCATGGCTTGAAACTCGCCATTTTTAACTCTTGCGATGGATTAAGCCTGGCTCATGACCTGGCGGAATTACACCTGCCCCATATTATTGTCATGCGTGAATCGGTGCCCGATCGCATTGCCCAGGAATTTCTCAAATCGTTTCTGGCAGCTTTTTCGGGGGGACGATCGCTGCATGCTTCAGTACGTCAAGCTCGTGAGCGTTTACAGTCCTGGGCAGATGAATTTCCCTGCGCGACCTGGTTACCTGTAATTTGTCAAAATCCGGCAGAGGAGTCTCCCTTTTGGCAGGATTGGTATCGCGATCGCCAATTTTCTCCACGCTTGCCTCAACCCCGTGAACGGGCTGCAATTGGATTCAGTAGTCTGTTGGCCGTGGGGGCGATCGCCGCCATTCGCTGGCTCGGCCTTCTGCAACCCCTGGAGTTAGCCGCCTTCGACCAATTCCTGCAACGACGCCCTGCTGAATTACCAGATTCACGGTTGTTAATCGTCAACGTAACCGAAGATGACATTCGAGCAGAAGGCCAAGCTATCCGTCAGGGTTCCCTTTCCGATCGCACCCTCAGCCGCCTATTGCAAAGGATTGAGCAAGCTCAACCCCAGGTTATTGGGTTGGATATTTATCATGATTTTGCAGCCGGTCCTGAGTTAGCTTCACAGCTTAAATCCCAACGGCTCGTCGCCATTTGCAAACGGCCTGATACCCAGGATGACCCCTCAGGTGTCCTGCCACCACCAGAGGTTGAACCGGCTCAATTGGGGTTTAGTGACGTTGTACAGGATGACGATGGAGTGATTCGTCGCCACTTATTATTTACCAGCCCCAATTCTGCTTCGGTTTGCGTTACTCCCTATGCATTAAGTGTGCAATTAGCATTTCGCTATCTTCATGCCCAGGGAATTTCGCCTCAGTTTACCCCCGACTCTGCACTGCAACTGGGTGATGTGACCTTTCATGCCTTGCGATCCCGATCTGGAGGTTACCAATCTCTCGATGCACGAGGTAGCCAAATCCTACTCAATTATCGAGCTGCACCCACATTATCTGAAGTCGCTCAGCAGGTTACAGTGGGGCAGATTCTCAAAGGAGAAGTGCCAGTTGACACAATAAAAGATCGCATTGTACTGATTGGTGTTGCAACATCCAGCACGGGCGATCGCTGGATGACCCCTTACGGTCGAGCCTTTGGAGCCCGTCCTCCCGGTGTTGTATTACAGGCCCAAATGACAAGTCAGCTTCTGAGTGCTGTGCTGAATGGACGTCCTCTATTGCAGGTATGGCATCCTCTCGTTGAGCTGATCTGGATTAGTGCATGGGCTGGACTGGGTGGAGTTTTAGCATGGGGTATGTCTAGATGGCAAAGGAGAGCGATCGCCTGTGCTATAGTCATAAACCTTACGATCTGTTATCTATTGTTGTTACAGGGTCTTTGGATTCCTTGTATTCCAGCGATTGCGACTCTTCTACTTAGTTTTCTACTCTATCGCTTAAACCTTTCTCGTTTCCATTCATCTTCAAATTTGTAGGTGCAGGTTCATCATTCACGTTCATAAGAGGAGCGCTATACCATGAAATATTATTCTCGTTTTTCAACCTATATCTTTCATATTCTTGTTCAATGTTCGTTGTGCATCTTTCCACTATCATTTAGTTTGATACCTGTTCGTGTCGCAGCTCAATCTAGTGCAACCGGAGGGACTTTTACACCACCACCACCACCCGTTGTGGGAGAACCGGGAGGTAGAGGCCAGGGAGGCGGCTCTCGCAGTCCAGAATGCGAACGCTATGCAGACGTTACGGCTCTGGTGCCGACAGTGCAGGTGGGCGATCGCACATTTCAATGGGGGCTCACCACCCGATCCCACCCAACAGTTTGGCTATCCGCACCCGCAGGCTTAGCCGATGCGGTTCCCATCGAGTTTACCCTATGGAGCGAAGATCCCCAGCCTATTTACCGAACCCTGCTCACCAGTACAGCAACAGCGCCAGGAGCTTTTCGGGTGACATTTCCTGAAGATACCCCTGCGCTATCTACGGGGACGGTGTATCACTGGACAGTCTCTATTTTCTGCAACCCAGAAACGCCGGATGTACCTGTAAGAGTTGATGCCTACATTCAACGGACGGAATTATCCATTCCCCAGGAAACCTCCGATGTTCTTCAGACATCAGCGGCCTATGCCAGAGGTGGCGTCTGGTATGATGCTCTGTCTTTGTTGGGGGAACAGTACGGGGAGAGTGGAGATGAGGCGATCGCCGCAGCCTGGACAGACTTATTACAGCAAGTCAATCTCCATCAGTTACCTAACAGACCCATCGGAGCCTGTTGTCAGACGTCCCCTTGATATAGCGATCGCTCACACCTCGCACCTTTCTAAAACCAAATTCCAAGAGCCTGATTTTGTGCGCTTCGCGCACAAAATCAGGCTCTTGGAATTTGGCGCAAAATCTGAGTATAAGCAAATCGCACTGAAATAAGCCCAAACCTGTACCCCAGAAAGGCCGGGGTCTGCTTCAAAACCCCAGTAAAGCGAAGCGACCTAACGCCTCCCCTGCAAGGTCTCCTTGCCGAGAGGGGGCCGGGGGGATGGGCAGCCGTCCCCCCAGTCAGGGGGGGTTGGGGGCGACGCGCCCCCAAGCCAGACCTGAGCGATCAATCCCAGCTTATGTCAGTATCTGTCGAATATGAGCATACTAAGGAGATTTCCAGATAAGAACTTCCCCATTATTTGGAAAAAAGGCGCGGCGAAGCCGTGCCTTTTTTCCAAATAATGGGGATATTTTTTCTCAGAAATCTCCTAAAGTCGTGACTATTAGTTACAGGAGATGACGAAAGTCCGATATTAAATTCGACTTTTTTAAGACGGCTATCAAGACATCTGTTAGAGGTTTTGAAGGGTGCAGTTTCCTATGATCAAAACGATCGCACCCTTACCCCCAAAGCCATGAATTTCGTCAACTTTCCTGCCCCCGATATTAAACCTCTCGAACGCTTAAACGTATACGATAGCTTGATGATCAACGCCCAACGATGGTCACTGGCCCATGCATACCATCGACAGCGGCAAAATGTGCACTATCAATCCCTCAACCAACCTGGCATTGTTTGTGGGTTGGGCATCACGATTATAGACCCACCAGATTCTACAGAATCGCGGTTTCGCGATCAACGGTGGATTGAAATTCAGCCTGGCATTGCCATTGATGTAGAAGGTAATGTCATCATCGTAGATGAAGCCGTTGATCGCACCTATCGCATTGCAGCTAAACCTCCTATAGCAGGGAGTATTACCGTTTATGTTGTAGTTAGTTATGTAGAACCAGAAGCTCCAAGTTATCAACCCCATTCTGAAGTCCTGCGAGAACAGTTTCGCTTCGATCAAAAAACGACACCACCCAAGGACCACGAAATTGAACTGTGTCGTATTCAGCTAAGCAACAATTTCATTCAGATTGAGCGTCCAGATGACGTTCTTTTCCCGGTGCAGAATCAGTTAGATATGAGCCATCGCTTACAGGCTCAAACGAAGCCGATCGCCACGGCCCATCTGGCTCAGATCAAACCCCAGAGCACAGAAGCCGGGGTATCAAAAGGGCAAGCGGTTACATTTCTAGCACGATCGACCTCGGCCCTTTATCCCAGCTTACAGGGCATAGCCGCTCCTAATGTTTTGTCGCTACAGGCTGAAGCGATCGCCCCCTACGATCTCCTGCTTCTTGATGCAGATCATGTATCGGAGCTCAGCGGCACCGAACAGGATGTCTTGAGTGAGTACCTGACTCAGGGGGGTATGGTGCTGATTGAATTGCTGGATACAAACGAGTTTGCGATCGCCAACTTTCAAAACTGGATCGAACACAGCTTCCAGACTGCTTTGGAATCCTGGCATGAGTTATCAAATGACCATCCGGTGCGATCGCATCCATTCCTTTTTGCCGCGCTTCCAGAGGTAGATCAGACATCCATCCAAGTCTGGTGTGGTGGCGGAATTATCTTTGTGGCTGGAGGGCTGTCATCGGCCTGGGCACCGGATGTTCAAGGAATGCGATCGCGCAATGACATTCGCACAGCTCAGGAATTTGGCATCAACCTGTTGCACTTTGC
The DNA here is from genome assembly GCF_014695575.1 of Leptolyngbya sp. FACHB-8. Lineage (GTDB taxonomy): Bacteria > Cyanobacteriota > Cyanobacteriia > Elainellales > Elainellaceae > Vacuolonema. The sequence continues at coordinate 27,467 of NZ_JACJOO010000010.1, forward strand.
CTGGCGGCGACGACACCTGACCCAGTTGCTTCAGCCTGCGTTGTCGTAGGGACAATGCCCACAATTTGTAAATCCCTTAACTGACAAGGATGGGAGCACAATGCTCACCCGATCCGCTAGAGGAATGGAAGGATGGAAAACCGAATTCAAGCCACGGTTTCTAAACGGAAGCTCAGATTAATTCCAGACTTGGCCGCCGATCCCGATCTGAAGTCGGGCAATGAGCACGAGTTTGATGTGGTCGTAATCAATGCGAGTCGCTACTTTACCAGCTTTCAACTGGAGTTACTGGCTCCTGGCCTTGACTCACAAGCGGGAGGAGATTGGTACAGCATCGAGCCAGAGATCTGTGCCAAGAAACCACCCGGTGCCCAAACCCAATTTCACGTTGTTATTAAGAAACCGCCAATTCCGGCCTACGATACCACCCTGGATTTAACTCTGCGAATTTTTTCGGTAGAGTATGCCACTCTCTTCACCAGTCAACCCATTAGTTTATTGGTCGAGAAGCCGCGTCGATCATTACGCATTTTTCTGCCTAATAAGGATTTGAAGGTTTTTCCAGGGGATGAAATCGAGATTCCTGTTATCCTCTACAACCTCGATTCCAAATCGAATGCTGTTATTGTTAGCCTGACGGGGCTTGAGCCCGGTTGGATGACGGGCTCACGGGATATAGCCTCCATTGAACAGGAATTGACCATTGAAGCCGGAGATTCCCTCAAAACTAGCTTCTATTGCCGCCCTCCGCACTATACCGCCCTTAGCCAACCTTACCCCTTCACGGTAGAGGTCAAATCGCCAGCAAACTATTACAGCGCTCGTGAGCAGGGTGTTTTAGAGGTATTACCGCAAGGGGCTGTCACCTTTGAATGCCAACCTGAGGTTCAAACGATCGCCGCCAAGGGCCTCCGTAAGGCTGTAGGGACAGCTATCTATGAGTTGCGATTTGAGAATCGGAGTAACCAGCCGCAAGAGATCGCGATCGCCCCTTCAGAAGGCCCCCACCCATTCATTCCACCCCCACCCCTGCGCCTTCATCCAGGAGAAGTTCAGCAAGCCCCACTGGTTGTTCAACGGCGGCGACCCTGGTTAGGTTGGCCCCGACGGGTGTTGTTCCCTGTGACTCCGGAGTTAACCCCGATGCACAGCGACAGCTCCATGACAGCCGTGCAACTACAGCCCAATAGCAAAACCCTGGAGTTACGCATTCCGCCCCTCATTCCACCGCTTGCCCAACTAGGAAGTGCGCTCCTGTTCCTGCTGTTGCTCTGGATGCTGTGGTTACTCCGGTCTGATGGACATCACAGCACCGTTAATTTTGTCCGGTTCAGCGGCGATGGCACAACGGTATTGAGCGGTTCTAGCGACGAAACGGTACGACGCTGGTTTGTGAATCGAACCATGTGGCAACCCGATCGCCTACTGCATTGGCAATGGCAGGCTCAGCGATTGATTCAGCCCGATAACATCGGTGAGAACATTGGCAAAGCGGTCCGGGTAATCCGCCACGGACGCAAAAATAATTTAGTGGCCGTAGGTTTAGAGGATGGCACCATTCAGTTGTGGGATACTGCGTTCACCAAACCACAGCAAACCCTTTACCAGGGAACCGATCGTGTCTTTGATCTGGTGTTTACTCAGGATTCAAACCTGCTGTTCAGTGGACATGGGAGTGGCATGGTGCGTCGCTGGTCTGTGGTTCCATCCCAAACTGCCGGTCGTCAAATTCGTACATCCCTGGGTGAAATGTTCCCCGCTACCGCCAAAGAACCGCAGCGAACTTATTTCCCCTTTGCCGTATCGTCCCTTGCGCTCAGCGAATTCGATCAAGCTCCCCCATGGTTAGTTGTAGCAGGGCAATTTAATCAGCTGGTGTTGTGGGATTGGAATGCTAATCGCCTTTACAACGTCCCCTATCACTGGGAAACGCCCCCCTATGCCTTCTCGCAACCCATTATGGGTAAGGAGCAGGCGATCGCCAGCGTCGCAACCGCTCAAAATCTTCTGGCCACCGCTGATAACCAGGGTTACATCACCCTGTGGGATATGACAAAGCGCCCATGCCAGCTACAGGGCGATGCGGAGGGTATCTGTAATCTGCCCATCCTTGATCAATGGCGCGACGGTCATAGCAAGCAACCTGTGCGTTCCGTTGCCCTCACTTCTGACGGATGCTATATGGCCAGTACCGGGGACGATGGACGTGTCATGTTGTGGCCCCTGGAGAATGGAAAACGTTCGGAACATGAACGCAATGGTGTACGCCTGGCAGATTTCCCAATTCGCCTGAATAGCGTCGATATTACTCAAAAAGACAACACATTGGTGATTACCAGTGACGGTGATCGCGATCGCGTCATGCTGTACCGCATTCATACCCGCAACGATGCAAAGGATGAGAACCATGCCACTTGCCACACACCCACTATTTATTGAAGATCGAGCGGCGAATCACGAAGCCAAACGGGGTTCTGCGCTGAAACGGAGCATTGTGGTCAAGAACCTGGGCGATCGCCCCGCTGAAGTTGATTTGTGGATTGTTGCCACCGAACAAAAGGCAGAACCCATCCTGCGGTGGTGCAGCTTCAGCGAACGCAACCCGTTTCGTCTAGAGGCAAGGGAAAGCCGGGAAGTGATGCTCACCTTCGACATTCCCCAACAGGCTACACCTGATTTGTACCATTACGAAGTGCTGGTGGATGCCCAGGCGCAGTATCCAGACAAGCCACCCATCCGCCGCCCTCAACAGTTTCGCGTTCTACCCTCGACCCACGATGCGGAATGGGGAACTGACCCCCTGTTCTCGGTGCAGCCCGTTACCCAGGCAGCTAATCCCTATCGCCTTCAGGCAGGGGAAGCCTTAGATGTGACAGTTCACATAAAAAACTGCTCCAAACGGGTCGATCGGTTCTACCTCACCTGTCCCGAACTGCCGCAGTCCTGGTTCACCGTCCGCTATCCCGAAAGCAGTTTAGACAATCCCGGTTTGGTCAGCGAAACCGATGGACTGGAGTTGAATCCTGACAGCAGCGGTTCCATTGTTTTGAGGTTGCACCCGCCGCAATTTACCACTGCCGGACACTACTTTCCAACCCTCCGGCTCACCTCTAGCAATGACGATACCCTGCAACGACTGGATGTGGTGTATCTACAAATTCTGACGAGCGATCGCCTGGATGTACAGCTTCAACCCTCCCTACGCCGCATTCCCAGCGAATCTGGTCTGTTTGATGTGCAAATCAGCAATCAGGGGAATGTCGTTCGTAAACTCATTGTGGATGCCATTGACCCTGAACACCAGTTTCGCTACCGGATTGAGCCTTTTGTACTGCATCTGGAGCCGGGTCATAGTGAGCCACTCGTCATCCATACCATGCCCCGAAAGTGGTGGGCTCGTCCCTGGTGGGGCAAGGGGCGAGAGATTCCATTTGACCTTCACCTGAAAGAGGTTTCGGGTGCGATGGACGCGCCAAAGATACCGTCAACCGCTCAGGGGGTTATTCTTTGGCAAGCACGCCCCTGGTGGATGCTGGTGCTGCTGGTACTGGCAGGATTAGGGGCTGTAGGGGCGATCGCCCTCATGGTATGGCTCACTCTCTTCAAACGCCCCGCTCCCGCCCCTGTTCCTCAACCTCAAATTGTGGCCATTAACCCGACGGTTAATTCAACAACGGGGGAACCGCTAACCTATCGAGCAGGCAAAGACGAGACAATGCGCCTGGATTGGACAATTAACCGCTTGAATGATATTGATCGCATTACTATTATTCATCTAGAGCAAGGAACTGAAGTCAGCCGCAAGAATTACACTTTTGCAGGCAGCATCCCGAAAGAACTCCAGCGTCGTGCTGGACAGCAAGATTTGTGCGCCGCCGTGCAGGAGGACACCACTCAGTTAAGCTGCCGGGCCATGCCCATTGCTCAAGCCACCCCCGGAACCCACACATTTCGACTGCAAGTATTTTCCAGGAGCGATCGCACTCAACCTGTAGACGAACGAACAACAGATTCCCTGACAATCGCCGCGCTATCTCACCCTGCGATCGTGCAGTTTTCTCCGACTGCTGCGACGTATCAATCCGGGTCAGAAGTCGGGGAGGGAGCGATCGCACCGCCTATCCGCCTCAATTGGGAGATTAGTTCTCCTGAGCAAATTCAAGAGGTGCAGGTGATGGGCATTACAGAACATGGCACGATCACCGATGCGATGCAACGCTACTCCCTGGCTGATGGAGTTCCGCCTGAGCTGCAAGGCTTCTGCTCCATGACCACACGTCTGGTCTGCCGCAATGTACCAACTTCAGCGACTCGGCCTGGAACCTACACCTTTCAACTCACCTTAATTGCCAAGCAGTCAGAGCAGACCATAAAACAAACACCCCCCATTCGTATTCAGGCAACTCCCCCTAAAGTGCAATCGTTGCAGATCAACGGAGAGGATGTAGGACAAAACCCTACCCATCGCATTGAGCTGTCTGCCGATAAACCCACAACCATCACGTTTTCATGGCAGATTGAATCAGACCCCGATACCCAGGTTGAACTTCTCCCGGCACCGGGGTCAGTTCCAGCAACAGGCTCTCTGGAATATACGCTGAATGATCAACCGGGACAGCAACCTTTAACACTACGAATAACCAACCCATCAGGAGAACAAATGACACGAACAATTCTCATAGAAACCGTTGCTCCCCCACCTGAACCGGCGCCTCCGCCTACTGAGCCGACGAATCCTGTCAGTCCGGTTCCATCTCCATCTCCTAAACAACTCATTCTGCCCATTCCCGTTCAAAATTAGGGAAAACTCTGTTTTGTGAATGCGGTAGGCGAAACTTCTTGCATTTACAAAAATAGGATGCCTTCTGTTCAAAAGCTTATTGATATAAACTTGTCAACTCTGATAAGTCGTAGTTCTTGAAAAACTACGACTTCTTTTATTCAATATTCTGGACAGTTTTTGTGAAACCCTTGATTTTGCGTGCGTGAAGCGCACGCAAAATCAAGGGTTTCACAAAAACTGTCCGAACTAAGGAGATTTCCAGTAATGAAATTACCCCCAGAATGTTGGTGCTTTGCCCGCTTCGCGGGCAAAGCA
>NZ_JACJOO010000011.1 GCF_014695575.1 Leptolyngbya sp. FACHB-8
TGTTACTCCAAGTCGGTCGAGATGTTAACCCTCTCAGTCCAGTTACTCATTTACTATCTCAAGCATCATCGGATTCCAGTATTTACTTAAATCATTCTCTACTGTGCAACGCCAAAATAGAATGGCTTAAGTCTTTTAGCTCATTCCGGAATTACGGTGATGGTAGTTGAACCTATACAATGCCCAAGTTGCAACAGCACAAACATAGTCAAACATGGCAAGACGGCAGAGGGAAAACAGCGATACAAATGCCGCAATTCGGAATGTGCTCGTCACAACTTTGTTCTGAAGTATTCTTACCGAGGCTACTTGCCTAGCGTGAAACAACAGATTTGCGAGATGGCACTCAATGGCAGTGGGATTCGCGATACTGCACGAGTGCTCAAGATTAGTCCAACTACAGTGATTGAAGAATTAAAAAAAAGATCGTCATCTTGAACACGTAAATCGTCCCTTATTGGAGCGCCTTAAACCAACCTCTGTAACCGTTGCCAAACACGTTGAGGAGGCCGAAGCTGACGAGATGTGGAGCTTTGTCCGCTCTAAGAAACAGGAGCGTTGGCTCTGGCACGCAATTGATCATCAAAGCGGACAAGTGTTAGCGTATGTGCTAGCCGATCATAAAAACCAAGCATTGGTCGAGTTAAAAGCATTGTTGGAGGGGTTTGGCGTTGGAACTTTTTACACCGATGGATGGGGTGCGTATGCCCATTTGTTGGATCAAGACCAGCACGTTGTTGGCAAGTGGAACACCCAAAAAATTGAGCGCAAACACCTAACGTTACGAACCCGAATTAAGCGATTAGCGCGCAGAACCATTTGCTTCTCCAAATCCGAATGGCTCCATGACATCGTGATCGGACTGTTCATTAATCGTTACGAGTTTGGTCGGGTAGTTTGACCCCATCGATCCCCATGTCTAGAACACTACCCTCCGTTAGAAGGAGCAAAAATCGCCTTGAATCTCAGAACACGGGTTTTAACTGGATGACTGCGACAGAGCGTATTCCATGGGAAAGATCGCGGATTGATTACGTCCACGCTGTTTAGCGCAGTACAACAGGCGATCGGCCTGGTTGAGCAGAATATCAGGCGATGTCTCAGGAGCAGGGACAATGCTGGCCATACCCAGACTAATCGTAACGACGTTACTGACAGGAGAGGCGTTATGGGGAATATGCAGTGCTCTGATCGCCTTGTGGATGCGTTCGGCTACAGCGATCGCCCCACTCCTGGAGGTATTGGGTAACAGCACAACAAACTCCTCGCCACCATAGCGGGCCACGAGGTCGGCTGGGCGTTTCACTACCTGCTGGGCAGCTTGAGCAACAGCAATGAGGCAGCGATCGCCCTCCTGGTGCCCATAGGAATCGTTATAAAGCTTGAAATGATCAATGTCGAACAGAAGTAAGGATAGGGGTTGCTCTTCCCGTTGAAGCCGCTGCCATTCGTGTCGTAAATGCTCGTCAAAGCAGCGACGATTCGCAATTTGAGTTAACCCATCAAGATTTACAAGCTTTTCCAGCAGGCCCTTGGCGTGGTTAAGTTGGTGGTTCATTTCCTGAAGACGGGCTTCGGCCTGCTTCCGTTCTCGCAATTCGAGCGCTAATTGAGAATACAGATTGGATTGCTGAATGGCAATGGATAGTTGATTGGATAGCCGTTGCAGGAAATCAATTTCCCAATTCTCCCAGGAGCGGGAGCGATCGCACTGATGCAATTGAATCGCTCCGTTGGGTCTGCCCTGATAGGACGTTCGCACTGCCAGCATTGATTTCAAACCAATCTGCTGGCAAACGGGAGCCGCCGATTGCAGCAGGGGATCCGCGAAGACATCCGGGGAAACGACGACCTCATCCTGGGCCATCATGGTTTCCGTGTGGGCATTGGTCAGTATCGGAAACGGTCCCTGCATCAGCGATATTTGGTCTGGGGATAAGTACTCGGCAACCAGGGAAAGCCGTGGCAATGGCACATCAGTAAAGGCATAGATTAAACAGCGATCGACATTAAAAAGTAAACCGATCTGAGTTGCCGCAGTTTTAAATATTTGCCGACTATCCAGGCTTAGCCGAATATCTTGCGTAATCTGCTTCAATAGCAACGTGCGCTCATACTGCTGTCGCAATGCTACTTCCGCTTGCTGTTGAGCGCGGGTGGCGGCCTCTGCTGCTCTCTTGGCCTTCAGAATTTCGTCCTCATACTGAATACGTTGCCGGATGGGAATTAAAATACAGTCGTTCACAAAATGCCCATCCCGCTCCTGTCGTGCTCCATTCACCAGCATGGGGATATCAACTCCCTGCCGGGAACGCATAGAAAAATAAATCTCCTCCGCCTTCCCATGTAATTTGAGCAGGGGAAAAAAGTGAGTCTGACAGAAAATGCGGCTGGCGATCGGCAAAATTAAATCCAGCTTTTTTCCCTGTAATTCATCAGAAGAATAGCCCAGCAAATTCAGCAATGTGGCGTTGGCTGCCCCAATCGTAAAGTCATCTCGGAAGGACAGGAAGCCACAGGGCGCAGTGTTGAGTAACCCGTCGATTGCCGCTGAATTAGACACAATTTAATGCATAGTTGTGGGCAAAAAAACTTAAGTGGTAGGAACAGGAGACAGATAACCCTGAATCGCCTGAATCGTTTCCTTGGGATGGCTCATATGGGGGCAGTGGCCAGTAGCAGCCATGAGCTTGAGTGTACTGTTGGGCAAGCAACGGTCCAGATAGTGACCGACCTCGACAGGGGCGATCACATCCTCAGCACATTGCAGAATCAGAGAGGGTATCGTCACTTTGGGCAGATCATGCCGATTGTCAGAATAGAAGGTGACTTCAGCAAAACGGCGAGCAATGACAGGGTCAGTTGAGCAAAAGCTAGTCTCTAACTCATGGGTTAGATCGGGGCGATCGCTATTGTGCATCACCATAGGCGCTAGCATGCTCGCCCAGCCGATATAGTTTTTTTCCATAATGTCGAGCAGTCCTTCAATGTCAGCCCGTTCAAACCCACCCAAATACTCAGGCAGATGATTGATGTAGCAGGGAGAGGGACTAACCATAATTAACTGCTGAAACAGGGAAGGTGCTTCAATAGAAGCAAGTAGGCCAACCATACTACTGACGGAATGGCCAACAAAAATAACATCTTCCAGATTTAGCGCCTCACAAATGTCGAGAACGTCCTGGGCATAGCCCTGGAGAGCGCTATACCGTTCGGTGTTGTAAGCGCTCAGATCAGATTGCCCAGAACCCACATAATCAAATAAAACTAAGCGGTAGTCCTGCTCAAAGGCGGGTGTGATAAACCGCCACATATTTTGATCACACCCAAACCCATGGGCGAACAGCATGGTCTGGTGGCCTTTTCCCAAAACGGTCACATTGTTGCGTTGGAGAACGTTTTGAGTCATTCATTCACACCAGTGAAAATATACAGGGTTCAAGTTGATTCTAGATGCTTTGCTTAGCCTCCTATGAGGAATATTGCGGGGTGGTTACGTTTATTCATAGGACTATTTAGGCGGTGGCTGTCCTGTTCGTCGTTGCCTGTTGCGATCGCCCTCGGGCCGTGTCATCAATTAAGCTGGATAAGCGTTGCTGCCAGGTAGATGATCCCTAAAAAGCTCTCGTTAGACTATCGTAGCGAGTTGGAATCACCCGAACTGCTTCAATTTGACAAAAAAGTTCTCAACCCAGGGGTGCTCCTTGTAAAGCTCTTGATCGTACTCTCGGGGCTGTTTGTAGCTCTTCTTGGGAGGAATAACAGCCTTTTCGCCTTGTCCTAACCAGATTAGAGAGGGTTATAAATAAATCCTGCAAATCCTGCCCAGTCCCAACGAACAAGGGAACAATGGAAACGTTGCCTGCACCCCAAGTTCCATCACTTTGGTGTGGCATAACGCTGCCGTCCGCAAGGATATCCCCCAACGGGCAGCCGTCCCTCAAGCAAGGCGAGACGGGAAATTCATGAAACTACTGCTCATTGAAGACGATCTAGCCATCGGAGAGATTCTCACCAATACCCTTACCCTGCATCACTGGGTCGTCGAGCGGGCAACCGATGGTCAGATGGGATTGGAAATGGCTGCTCAGCAATTTTATGACCTGATTCTGCTCGATATTGGGCTACCCAAATTAGACGGACTAACCGTCTGCAAGCGACTTCGCAGGAATGGCTACGAGAACCCCATCCTACTCCTCACCGGGCAAGACAGTGTCAGCGCTCAGGTCGCAGGGCTGGACGCCGGAGCCGACGACTACGTCACCAAGCCCTTCGATATCGACGTTCTGCTGGCTCGCGTACGGGCGCTCGTTCGCAAAGGAAAATCCACCACCCTTACCTGGGGAACGATTCAACTCGATACTATCAGTGGTGAAGTCACCAGTGAAGGCAAACCCGTACGCCTCACCGCCAAAGAATTTAGTCTACTTGAGCTATTTTTGCGTAACCCCCGCCACCTCTACAGCCGTCGGGCCATCCTCGATCGCCTTTGGAATGCTGCTGATTCCCCTGGCGAAGAAACCGTCAGCACCCACATCAAATGTCTGCGCCAAAAGTTAAAAGCCCTGGGCTCGGCTGACCCCATCGAAACCGTCCATGGGATAGGTTATCGGCTGCGAGACCCGCAAACCGCTGCGCCTTCCAACCTGCTAGAGTTTCCCACCCTTAAGACTCCTGAGCCCCCCGCCCCTGCTCCCACCGCAGCCCAGCAGAAGGCCCAGGCCGTTACTTTCAAAGTTTGGAACCAGTTCAAAACTCAGTATCTAGAACAGATTCGGGCTTTAGAAAGTTTAGTAACCAGCCTGCAACCCCAGGCTGACTCTCCGAGTCAGCAGCAAGCCATCCAACAGCTAGCCCATAAGTTAGTTGGCTCTATGGGCATGTTTGGGTTGATGGAGGCATCTCAACAGGCCAAGCAAATTGAACAGTTGATGCAAGGCTCGTCCCTGAATAGCTTACAAATTCAGGAGGCTAGACAACGGGTTGGGGTACTCCGCGATACCATCGAGCAGGCTCAGATGGTTCAACCTCCCAAGGTGCAAGCTCCCAAGCTGCATTCTGCCACATCTCGCCCTACCGCCTCTGGCTATATCTTGATTGTGGATGATGACCTGCTACTAGCAGAGCGGCTGCGCATCGAGGCGATCGCCTGGGACTTTCAGGTCGAAATTGCCAACGATCTGACAACCGCCCGTGATCTGATCGCGCAGGCTCCCCCCCGCATCATTCTGTTAGATCTCAACCTGTCAGAGGCAGAAGATGGGCTCACCTTGATACGGGAGCTAGAGCGGCGATCGCCCCCCATCCCCGTCATTATCATGACCGCGCGGGAAGACCTGAGCGATCGCATTGCAGCGACTCGCCTGGGCGTCAGTGCATTTCTGCGGAAGCCACTACCCGCCTACGAAATTCTCAAAACCGTTACGGATGTCCTGAGTCGGAAGCCACCCCAAAACCGGGGCGATCGCATCCTTATTGTGGACGACGATCCAGGCTTCCTGAAATTGCTCTTTAGTCTTTTGGCGGTCGAGGGAGTACATGTCAGTACGTCAAACCAACCCCAGACTTTCTGGCAGGCACTGGCAACCTGTAACCCAGATGTCCTGATTCTGGATCTGGAAATGCCAGAATTTAATGGCATTGAACTGTGTCAGGTCGTCCGCGCTGACCCCCAATGGCAGCACCTTAAAATCCTCTTCCTGTCTTCCCATACTGAAGCCAGAAGAATGGCAGAGGCCTATGCTGCCGGAGCCGATGACTACATCAGCAAATCAATGTCTGGGCCAGAGCTCGTGGCCCAAATTCTCCACCGATTAAACCGAGCCCCTCGAGCAACAGACCGAAGTAATCCGGGAGCCGTTCCACGGCTTTAGTATCTAGTCAACCTGAAGGGGATAATGACCTAAACCCCTTCAGGTTGGCCAGATCCGGATTGCGAGCGGACGTCTACCCATCGCATCGTTCACCAATTTCACCTTCTGGATCTCTGCAACACAGGGAAACGTGCCATGCATTCCACCATGTATCGCCTGTTTCTAAGGTATGGAGTGGCTGTCGCCAGCACAGCGATCGCCCTTTTGCTCACCCTCTGGCTAGAGCCCTATATGGTGCGTACCGTTGGAGCCTTCTTTTACGGTGCGGTGATCGTCAGCACCTGGTACGGAGGCCGACGACCCGGTATGGTATCCATCCTCCTATCTGTTCTGGCATTGGACTGGTACGTCATCACACCCCATGATCCGTTTCTTGGGGCAGATGCTAGCAATCTCGTTCCCCTCGGCATTTTTATGCTGATTGCACTCACCATTAATTTGCTAGGGGCCAACCTGCGAGCCAGCAAACGCCGAGTAGAACGCCTCAACCGCATGCTTCAACAAGAAAATGCCGAACGGCTCAGCAATGCACTGAATGCGGCTCAGATGGGGCTATGGGACTGGGACATGATCAACGGCACTGTAGAGTGGTCACCCGAACATGAGCAACTTTTGGGCTTGGCCCCTGGAGAATTTGATGGCCAGTATGCCACCTTTGATGCCTGCCTTCACCCCGATGATCGCTCTGGCTTGACCCAGGCAATCACCCATTCTCTAGAACACCGTATTGCCTATCACCATGAATTTCGGGTCGTCTGGAAAGATGGCAGCACTCATTGGATTGAAGGGCGAGGGCGCGCTTACTATAACTTTGAGGGGCAGCCCGTTCGTATGTCGGGCACCATCATGGCTATCGATGCCCGTAAAAAGGCTGAGCTCGCCTTGCAGCAACTCAATGCGGACCTGGAGCAACGGATTTCAGAAAGGACAACTGAGCTCTCTCAGGTGAACGATCGCCTGCTAGAAACTATTCTAGAGCAGCAACACACCCAACTACTCTTGCTGGAACAGGCTCAACTGCTAGACCTAGCCCACGACACAATCCTCACCTGTGACCTCAATTGGGTCATTACCTTCTGGAATGAGGGAGCCGAACGCATGTATGGCTGGACTAAGAAAGAAGCGTTGGGCAAAGAAACCACAACCCTTCTGAAAACCCAGTTTCCACACCCCCTGGACGAGATCAAAACTGAGTTGTTTGAACGGGGATACTGGGAGGGTGAACTGGTGCAGTGGGATAAGAGCGATCGCCCCCTATTCGTTGCGAGCCGCTGGGTCGTTCAAAAGGATCTCATGGGAAGACCCATTAAGATTCTCGAAATTACCAACGACATCACCGCTCGCAAGGAGGCCGAGCAAGCTCTGCAACGTTACACCCGTGAGATTGAGGATCTCTACAACAACGCTCCTTGCGGCTACCATTCCGTTGATGCAGAGGGAACCCTGGTTCGGATGAATGATACAGAACTTCGCTGGTTTGGCTATACCCGTGATGAAATCCTATACCAGAAGAAGCTCGTGGATTTGCTCGCGCCAGAAAGTCGGGCCATCTTCCACGACATTTTTTCCACATTCAAACAGCAGGGTTGGATCAATAACCTGGAACTGGAGGTGATTAACCGCGACGGCACTACCCGCTGGGTGAATCTCAATGCAACAGCCATTTATGATGCTGACGGTAATTTTGTGACCAGTCGCTCATCCCTCTTCGATGTCAGCGATCGCAAGCAAGCAGAAGCAGAACGGGAGCAAGTGGCGATCGCTCTCCAGGAAAGCGAAGCAACCTTTCGGCTACTGAGCGAATTCGCCCCGATGGGCATTTTTCTATGTGATTCTGAGGGATCCTGTACCTATACCAATCCCCGCTATCAAGCCATTGTGGGGTGTACAGCCGAAGAAGCCCTGGGAAATAGCTGGATCAACTTCGTTCATCCAGAAGATCGCCCCTGGATACACGACCATTGGAAGCAGCTCGTTAACGATATCCAGGAGGGCATCGTTGAAGACATGCGCTACCAGGATCGCCAGGGTCGGGTTCGCCATGCGCTGGTACGCACCTCTCCCATCCGGACCACGGATGGAACGGTGATCCACTTTGTCGGTGTGGTCGAGGACATCACAGAGCGGCACGAAATTGACCAGATGAAGAAAGATTTTATCTCCGTTGTCAGCCATGAGCTCCGCACGCCGCTGACCTCCATTCGTGGCTCCCTAGGGCTGGTGGCTGGAGGAGTTTATGACCAAAAACCCGAAAAGATGAAAGCCATGATTGATATCGCGGCCCGCCAGAGCGATCGCCTGGTTCGTCTGGTCAACGACATCCTCGACCTGCGCCGGCTGGAGTCAGGGCAGACTCTATTTAACCTGAAGCTTCATAACAGTGAGGATTTGATTCAGCAATCGGTGGATGTGATGCGATCGCAAGCTGGCCAGAATGACATTACCCTGACCATCATTCCTAACACCAACACCGTCTGGGCCGATGCCGACGCCATCCTCCAAACCCTCACCAATCTCCTCAGCAATGCCATTAAATTCTCCCCTCCCGGTAGCACGGTGTGGCTGAAAGCAGAACCGTTAGAAGCAGGAGAGAAAGAAAGTGACGGATTAAGGGAGTTATGGCGTGAAAAAGTAACAGAGCGCAGAGGAACGGAACGGTTCCTGAGTCTGGATGAAGCCAGTTCCCTGGGCCTTCTCCCCCCTCGCCCCCCCGCCCCCTCAACCTTCTACATCCTCTTCTCAATACAAGATCAGGGCCGTGGCATCCCCGCTGATCAACTTGAGAAAATTTTTGGACAATTTCAACAAGTGGATGCCTCCGACTCCCGCGAAAAGGGCGGCACAGGCCTGGGTCTGGCTATTTGCCGCACTATCGTTGAACAGCATCGGGGTAAGATCTGGGTAGAAAGCGAGCTGGGCAAGGGCAGCACTTTCTATTTCACCCTTCCCACAACCTCCGATGTTAACCAAGCGTGTTCTGGTGATTGATGACGAAGCCGATATCCGAGCTATTCTTCAGGGATGTCTAGAAGATATTGCAGGCTGGGATGTCATAATTGCGGCCTCTGGCGAGCAAGGTATCCAGTTAGCTACAACGAGTCAGCCTGACGGCATTCTAATGGATGTATCAATGCCTGGCATGGGCGGTCTTGAAGCCCTACAAAAACTTAAGCAGAACCCAATGACTGGCAATATCCCAGTAGCATTACTAACAGCCAAAGTCCTGACGGAGGAACAAGAGCACTTTGCGCATCTCAATATTGCAGGACTAATCATGAAACCCTTTGATCCCATGACCCTGGTGGACCAAGTCATAGAAATCTTTCACTGGAATATCTAGCACTCGACGGCTTACAGTGCTTTGCGCTTGAATCAGCCACGGTTGTTTTTGTAAGAACCGCGCTCCGTGTGGCTCTTACAAAAACAACCAGATCTTAAGCGCTTTTAAGATGACAAGGAGTGAAGCCCCTATCTGCTCTCCTCGCTCTAAACCATATAGTGACACTTACTTTGAATAAAATTCAAACTTCTTAAACTTCAAAAATTCTTCAAATCTCATTTCTACAGTGAAGGAGTGCTGCAGGAGTTAGATATTTTGGTGCCACCAGTATGCTACGTCCGCCATGACTAGCACTTTTCGGACATTCCCTAAATATCCCTTGGCTTGAATATTTATCGGTTTCTACACCCCTAATCGCTATCATCATTTCCCGAAAACCAATGATCTCATCTCTGTATCCCCAATTTGGCCTACAAAACTTTACAAGAATGGCAACTAAACGTGTTTTGGTCATTGATGATGAAGCAGATGTTCGGGCTGTCGTTCAGGGATGTTTAGAAGATATAGCCGGTTGGAATGTCGTTACAGCAGCTTCAGGCTTTGAAGGATTACAGCGGGTTCTCATCGAGCAACCTGATGCAATTGTGTTGGATGTCATGATGCCTGGAATGGATGGGTTCGCATTTTTGCAGGCGCTCCATTCTCAAGCACAAGACCGATGCATTCCTGTTATTTTGCTGACTGCGAAGATAAATTTAGACTACACACCAACGCCTTCGGTACTAAGCATCAAAGGCATTATCTCTAAACCATTTGACCCATTCATCCTAGCTGAGCAGGTCGCTAGTATCCTGAATTGGCAGATGGAATCCTGACGCTTCTTCTATTTCTAAACCTGCACTAACAATTCATTTACCAATGTTAAAACAATACTCTAGACAGTTTTTCTGAAATCCTTGATTTTGCGTGCGCTTCGCGCACGCAAAATCAAGGATTTCAGAAAAACTGTCCGAACTAATGTTAAAAGAATAGAAATGGATTTGCCTGTTCCATCCTTTTAACATTAGTGGGATTTATATCAGTTTTGCTTAGCGCCATACCAAGGCTTCTATAAGGACTAACAGGGTTTGTCATAAAACAGTCCCATGAAAAATTTAGTTTTGCATATAGAGCACATACATAAAACTAAATCTTTTTTGGAATTTCTGATAAACCCCGAATTTCCGCAGCATTCACCCTGCTGAGTAAACTAAATTGAGTAAACTAAGAAGTAATAGCTTATGTCATTTGTTAGAGGAATGAGGGCGATCGCTTTCCTAACATGGAATGAACATGCTATCCACAACATCCAGAATATTGTCAGTGAAAGACAATAGGCGATTGCCTAAACCGTGCCCATCTATATCACCGTTCCCATCCTTTAGAGAATGTTTGAAATCATCCAAGAGTTGATTTCGCACAGGTAAGATTCACGGCAAATTAGACTTGCAAGCATCCTTTTAGTCCCTCTCGTTTATCAAGAGCTATGAACTCTTTAATCTCGTTTGAGCAATTTTCAGACTGGGCAGCTGCTAGACCTGAGCCTCCCTACTTTTTGCTGTTTGCCAGCATGCTCATCATTTTGACATGCTCCCTTCCACTCATCGTTGCGGTGCGGCATCGGGTAAATTACTGGTCAAAAAACTTTTCTCCTGATACCTTGCCCCGGGGTGGGGGTGTACAAGTTCTGCTGCCCTTCCTTGGAACATCTGCAGGATTGTGTATCCTGCTTGCATCTACCATGGAAGTTTTTGGCCTGGCTATACTGCCATCTCTGATTTTCGCCCTTGTATTGACGGTTGTGATCAGCCAGCTTGCCTGGTCGCAATTAGGCAAACTGCTCAGTCGCCGTCTGGTTCGTTCCTATCTGGATCAGTTTTCTGATTTTCCACGAGTAGGCATTTAACCGCCTTATGGCGTTTTTCTAAGACCCATTCGAAGAGGGTGATTTTTCGTGCTTAACAGATACTAGTAGGCTACGGCCTAAGTTCGTTGCCTATTTTTTGTGGTGAGGTGCTTCGCACCTCACCACAAAAAATAGGTTGTACACTTCTGCCCCAGCCTACTAAAGATCAACCTCTTCAATAATTTTGAAAACAGCCTCAGGGATACTCAACATAGCGGATATTTTTCGCCCCAAAGACAAGTCGAGTAACAGCAAGAAATCAAGAGGAAGCCACTAAGTCGATCAGTTTGTTAAAAAGAAAATGGCGCGATCGCTCAATGCCTTTTAACTATTACTAGTGGGCTGCGGCCTAAGTTCGCAACCTATGTTTTTGTGTAGGGTGCTTCGCACCCTACACAAAAACATAGGTGATGGATTTCCGCCGCAGCGTACTAGGCACGATTGAAGACAAGAAAATTTATCGAACCCGGACGTATAGTCGCATTAGTTCTCGATTGCCCCTAACGTTTTCAGAGTGGCTCTCTGAGCCACGGTCAACCCGGTTACGCCTTGAATATTCATCCCTTCGTATAGGCGATCGACCGTTAACGTGTTGATACAACGTCCTGACTGCACATCCCAAAGCTTGATGGTGCGATCGTTGCTACCACTGAATAGAATTTGACCGTCGGAACTAAAGATCACCGACCGGACCCAACCGTTATGTTCATCCAGGACGTGGAGACAATGCCCCGTTTGCAGATCCCACAGTCGAATGGTTTGATCATCACCGCCACTTGCCAGAAATCGACCATTGGGACAGATGGCAACCGTCCAGATAGCTCCAGTATGCCCCTGCAAAACCTTCAAACATTTTCCAGTCTGCCCATCCCATAATCGAACGGTCTGGTCATGACTGCCACTTGCCAGCCGGTGACCATTCGGCTCAAATGCCAGTGCGAAAATTGCACCGATATGTCCCTGAAAAACCTTCAGACATTCTCCACTTTGCACATCCCACAAGCGAATAGTGAGATCAAAACTACCGCTTGCCAACCATTGACCACTGGAGTCGAACGCGATCGCACGAATACCGCTCTCATGTCCGCACAACATATGCAAACAGTGATGCGTTTGCACATCCCAAAGCCGCACAGTGCAATCATAACTACTACTTGCCAGAATTTGTCCCGTTGGGCTAAACAGAATGGTCCAGATCGATGCGTTGTGTGCTGACCATTGATCGAGGTGCCCAGTTTGGATATTCCATAGCGCGATCGACTCATTGTGTCGATTGACCGCGAGTGTTTGGCCGTCAGGACTAAAACTGACATTGCTGAAGGGTGACATCCGACGAATTGGGTTAGAAAAGGTTTTGTAGGGGTGAAGTTGCGATCGATTGTGATCTCGTTGCACATGCCACAACTGAATCGTTTCATCTTGACCACTACTCGCAAGAATTTGGCCATCCGGACTGAGGCTCAGGGAGTGAATGCCACCGGTATAGCCGCGCAGTGTTTTCAGGTTCTGTCCGCCCGGCAAATTCCACAGCCGCACGGTGTAATCTTTTCCTGTACTAGCCAATAATTGGCTGTCGGCACTGATGGCGAGCCCATAAACATCATGCGTATGGCCTTCAAGTACATGAATAGGTTGCCCGTCTGGAACACTCCAAAGGCGCAGCGTACTATCGAGGCTCGCACTGGCTAACCAATGACCATCCGGGCTAAAAGCAATGTTCCAAACCCAGTCGGTATGTTCCTGCAGTAGCTTGACGCTGGAAGTTATGACATTAGGCTTCGACGCTCGGTTGTGAGGCAGATGAGCGTTCCACAGTCGAATCGATCCATCCCGACAGCCGCTGGCGAGGAGTTGACCGTCCGGGCTGTAGCGTACACACTGAACCCCGCTGGTATGCCCTTGTAAGATACTCAAGCAGTTCCCATTACTCACATCCCAAATCCGAACCGTTGCATCATTACTGCTGCTGGCTAGAGTTTGTTGATTTGGAGCAAAGTGGACAGAATAAACACTCTGGGTGTGCCCTTCCAAAACACGGAAACACTGCCCCTGCAAGTTCCATAGGCGGACTGTTTTGTCTTCACTACCGCTCGCAAACTGCTGACCATCAGGACTAAAACTCACTGACCGAACACCACCCGAATGGTCTGTTAGCAGCTGCAAGCATTGCCCACTCTGAACATCCCACAAGCGCACGGAACTATCCGTACAGCCGCTGGCTAGCAAAGCACCAGAGGGACTAAAGGCAACTGACCAAACCCAGCCGACATGACCTTCCAAGGTGCCCAGAAGTTGGGTTGTGGTGACATTCCAGAGATAGATATTACCACTGGAATCGCCCACTGCCATCATCTCACCATCTGGGCTCATGTCGATTGACATGGCAATACTGAACATTTCCGAAAAGATGGACTTGGCAAACGTAGCATTCTGAAAATTGACCCTGGATAAATCGACTTGCCGTAAGTCGGCTTGTTGCATTACAAGACCAGAAAAATCTGAGCCACGCAAATCGACTTGAAGCTGCACCAGGAGGTTAATCAGGTTGCCGGCAATGTACCCGGGTTTCTTCCCCTGTTGCGTTAATAGGTGCCTTGCTTGCGACTCAATTGCTGCCACGCTACCAAAGCAAGACAGCAACCGTTCCATCACCGGTTGAATAATGAGGCGCGTCTGAATCTCTCGAACGTAATCTTTTGCTTGTACTCGTAATAAAGAATGCGTCTGCCAAACGTTAAGCCGCTGCGTCTCAAATTCGATACAAATTTGTTGTACGAATTGTTCCGTGACATATTCCATCACTACGGGTTGTAAGAAGAATAACCCATCATTTTTTTCAAGGAGCGATCGCCGGAGTAATGAGTTGACCAAATTAGGTACATGTTGCTGAGCAGCCAGATCAACTACATTCTCTCGAATGTCTGCGATCGAGACTGGCTCCCGATGAATAGCAAACCAGAACAGGATTTTTTGTTCTGCTTCAGATAGGCGATCGAACTGACGCTCCAGCACATCGCGAATATCTTCAAATACCGCCAATCCCTGGCTGAGAAAGGGTACTACCTCGCTAATACTGCCGTTAAACAAATCTTGAGTTGCGGCTGCCACCAGTTTCAGCGCCAGAGGATTGCCACCGTAGTGATGGATTAACGCCTCCCATTCGACTTCTGACCCTGTAAACGCTCCTTTTTGCCGAAAGATGGCACGTCCGTCATCCGGTGTGAGCCCACTCAGGGGCAGCGATCGCACCAGCGTCTGTGCGCCTTCCATCAGAGCCATCTCGCGTGGCTTTTCTCGACTCGTCAGTAACAAACAACTCCCATGAGACGCTTCACCAATGGCTCTGAGCAACTGTCCGTAACCTTCATACCCCGATCGCCATTGTCCCACTGGCTCACGCTGCAAAATGGTTTCAACGTTATCGAGAATTAATAAACACCGACGCGATCGCAGGTATTGCATCAGTTTGGGAAGCTGCTGAGCAAGCGTCGTGGGAATGATGGGGTCTTCCCCATAGAGCGGCATAAGAAACTTCAGCAGGCTTGATAGCAGTTCATCTAGCGGGGGCGCATTCGCCAGGGAGCGCCACACGACGATCTCAAACTCAGCTTGCATCTGCAGCGCCGCCTTGACGGTGATCGTACTTTTGCCAATGCCGCCAATGCCCAACAGCCCAACGATGCGACAGCGATCAGACACAACCCACTGCCATAGTTGCGCCAGTTCTGCCTCACGTCCATAAAATACCGAGGCATCAACCGCCGTGTCCCAGTCCTGTTGAGGATTGCATCGGCTCTCGGTTTCCTCCGAGGAGGCAGGGGATTTCACGTCTGCCTGCGTTAATTCCAACCCAAACGCTCGGAACAAATACTCTACGGATTGGCGATCGACCCCCAGTTCACGTTTGAAGATGCGAGCCAGGGTATTGAGGGAAAGCCCGGTGCGATCGCTGATGTCTTCCTGGGTAAAGTGTTTACCCCAGGTTTCATCGGATTCTGCCTGCTGTTTTGCCGTCTGAAATTTTTGCCATCCCTGAGGCGATAGGATGACTCCTCGCACTCGCTTAGACGGGGTTGTTCCACGTCTAGATTTTGATGGGTTGGAATTCATACAGCCACTCATGCAAAGGACAGAACGAACCTTTCCTTAAAGTATCGGGCGTTTCTTGAATACAAGCCTGACGAAGAGCTTCAGCGAACTAGAAAGACCGGCAAATGATTCCTTTTTGGCCGAAGTATATCAGGTTTCATTGATCCTCGCTATTAACGACCTATCCGAACAGCAATTCCCAGTATGAGAAGGCCGAGAGTGCGTGCCCGACGGGCACGCACTCTCGGCCTTGAAGCTCGAAAACCGCCCACTAAAGGTGGGCGGTTTTCGAGCTTGATTTCAAAATGAGAATTGCTGCTATCCGAAACCCTAATTCAGGGAAGGTGCGGACGCACCTTCCCTGAATTAGGGTTTCAGTTTCGGACTTTAAGTCGCGTTTTAACTCAAAGAACTTGAGTGGTGTGGATAGGGCGATCGCAGAAGAATGAAGTTAACCGAGTGGGCCGCAAGCTCACCTAACAAAAGGAGAACAAGATGAGCAGCAATCACGTAAACAGTCAAAATATGAAACTCGAAGTTATGGTATTGCCCGTCTCAGATGTTGATCGTTCCAAGCACTTCTATGAGGCGTTGGGGTGGCGGTTGGATGCTGACTTTGTCACTAGTAAGGACTTCCGGGTAGTGCAATTAACCCCTCCTGGCTCCGAAGCCTCGATCATCTTCGGGCAGGGAGTGACGTTAGCCGCACCGGGTTCCGTTCAGGGGCTGTACCTCATCGTTTACGACATCGAGGCAGCCCGCGCCGAACTCGTTGATCGGGGTGTTGAGGTGAGTGAAGTATTCCACGACATCGGAGGAGTTTTCCATCACGCCGGAACCGAGGGACGGGTACCAGGCCCCGATCCGAAACGTCGCGACTATGCCTCCTATGCCTCGTTCCGTGATCCAGACGGCAATGGCTGGGTGCTCCAGGAGTTGAAAACACGGCTTCCCGGACGGTAACAAGACAAGCACTGAAGAACAAGGAGCCCAAAGTAACAGCTTTTTGCTCCTTCTAATACCCACCATCCATACAGCAGTCAGCCCACACACTAGACAACATCTAAAACGAGGACACATATGAAAACGCAGAACGTATGGTTTATTACCGGAGCCTCCAGAGGTTTTGGGTTGGAAATTGCCAGAGCAGCCCTGGCAGCAGGTGACCAGGTTGTGGCAACGGTTCGCAGCCAGCCCGCACAAGTCACCAATGCTTTGCACAACGACCCGAATCTGTATGTGGTGCAGATGGATGTCACCCAGGAAGACCAGGTAAAAGTGGCTGTTCAGCAGGGCATTGCCCGTTTTGGTCGGATTGATGTCTTGGTCAATAATGCTGGCTATGGCATGGTTACAGCGATCGAAGAAGCCACAGATGCCGAAGTTCGCCAACAGTATGACACCAACGTATTTGGTTTACTAAGCGTGACGCGTGCCGTATTGCCCTACCTGCGCCAGCAAAAGTCTGGACGCATCATCAATATTTCGTCGTTGTTTGGCTACGATGCCATTCCAGGCTGGGGGTTGTACGGGTCCACTAAGTTTGCCGTCGAAGGCCTCTCGAAAGGGCTGGCAGTCGAGCTGGCACCGCTCGGCATCCATGTCACGGTAGTCGCTCCCGGTCTTTTTAGTACCGACTTCCTGAGCACGGAATCCTATATTGCCGCAAAAACCATCATTGACGACTACCAGGAAACGGTAGGACAGATGCGGAGCGGAGCCGATGCGCTACACGGGAACCAACCCGGTGATCCGAAAAAGTTTGCTCAGGTGATTCTTCAAGTCGCCACTACAGACCATCCGCCCGTGCATTTGCCCGTCGGGAAGGATGCGATCGCCATGTACCAAAACAACGCCGTGAAAGTGGCCCAGGAAATCGAAGCATGGCTACCAGTCACGACCAGTACCGACCATGACCAACGTATTACAGCTTCGACCGTAGTTTGACCTGCAACATTCATACATGATTTCTAAAGGAGTTTTACCATGGACATCGAACAAAAAGTTGCTGTGATTACCGGCGCATCGCAGGGCATCGGCGCAGCTCTCGTCAAGGCGTACCGCGATCGCAACTACCGAGTCATCGCAATCTCGCGCTCGATCCAGCCCTCAGACGATGATGAAATCGTGACAGTATCTGGCGACATCGCGGAGCGAAAAACTGCCGAGCGTGCGATTATCGAGGGTGTGACCCGATTTGGGCGGATTGACACGCTCATTAACAACGCTGGCATCTTCATCGCCAAGCCATTTACCGACTACACCGAGGCTGATTACACGGCATACCTGGGCACCAATATCGCTGGATTTTTTCACATGACGCAACTCGCGATCGCTGAGATGGAAAAGCAGGGCAGCGGTCATATCGTGCAGATTTCAACGAGCCTAGTTGATAACGCGATCGCGGGTGTACCGTCTGTGCTTGCGTCCCTAACAAAAGGTGGATTAAATGCTGCAACCCGATCGCTGGCGATCGAGTACGCCAAGCGCGGTATCCGAGCGAATGCGATCGCGCTGGGTACGATCAAGACGCCGATGCATCCTGCCGAAACCCATGCACAGCTTGATGCTCTGCACCCAATGGGTCGTATGGGCGAGGTCTCCGATGTCGTCGATGCAGTCCTCTACCTGGAATCAGCCAACTTTGTAACAGGCGAAATCCTTCATGTTGATGGGGGTCAGAGTGCGGGGCACTAACACCCCCTTGTGAGACAACTGACGCTGACGCTCTCAAACAGAATTGCGCGATCATCTAGCCTTCACAGGAACATACACCATGACTCCACTCGAAAAAGGCATGATCTACGAATTACGCATTTATCACGCCACGCCCGGACGATTACCTGCCCTACTTTCGCGCTTCGAGCACCACACGCTACAGATTTGGGAAAAGCATGGCATCCGTCAGGCTGGATTCTGGACCACGTTAATCGGCGAGAGTAATCAGCGGCTCACCTTCATGCTTGCCTGGAACAGCATGGCTGAACGTGAAGAGCGCTGGGCTGCATTCCTTGCCGATCCCGAATGGATCGCGATCAGCACCGAAACTGAGAAAGACGGTCAACTTGTGCAGAACATCAGCAACGAGTTGCTGACACCGACCGCCTTTTCCTCGGTGAAGTGAGCGATGGAGCGAGTGACGGAACTCGAAACCGTTGCAGTCAGTGTGCAAACTCCTCTCCCCCGTCACAACAAGCAATACGGACAGACAACCTGTAACTCCCGTGAATTCAGCACCCCTGTAAACGCAGCTAAGTCACGTTTTAACTCAAAGAACTTGAGTGGTGTGAATCGGGCGATCGCAGAAGAATGAGAAGTAACGAATCTGAACACCAGATTTACCAACAAAAGGAGAACAAGATGAACAGCAATCCCGTAAACAGTCAAAACATAAAACTCGAAGTTGTGTTGTTCAATGTTGCCGATGTTGACCGTGCGAAAGCATTCTACGAAAACCTCGGCTGGCGATTTGACATTGACGTGGCGGAGGGCGACTTCCGAGGCGTGCAGATGACACCACCCAATTCAGACGCCTCGATCATCTTCGGCAAGGGAGTCACTCCAGCGAATTCTGACACGGCGCACAATCTAGTTCTCGCCGTCGAAGACCTCGATGCCGCTCGCGAAGACTTGATCGCTCGTGGTGTCAATGTAAGCGAGATCTTCCATTACGCTGGTGGTCCTTTTAATAATGCTGTGGAGAACCCGCGCGTCGACGGGCGCGATCCAGAAGGTCGTTCTTACTTCTCATTTGCCTCATTCGAGGATCCAGAGGGGAACGTTTGGCTGCTCCAGGAAATTACAACGCGGCTTCCCGGCCGAGAATGGAACTCAGCGCCAGCACAAGATACAGACGTTGCAACCCTTGCAAGCCTTCTCCGCGAGACGGCAGAGCACCACGACCCCTACGAGAAGACTCACGACGAGCATCACTGGTGGGACTGGTACGCGCCCTATTTAAATGCACGTCAGAATGGCAACAGCCCAGAAGAGGCCGCCGCTGCCGCCGACCGTTATATGGAGGAGGTGTTGTCTGCTTCCAGATAAGGCGGTCAGAGTTGTCACACCCACGTACTCGGTGGGTGTGGCAAAGTGATTCTCTCATTCCACCGTACCTATCTGAACACAACAAGGAGGTCAGCCCATGTTTGAAGAAGTCAATCCTAATCGCCGCTCCTTTTTAACAACCACGGTTCAAGCCCTTGCTGCCACTCAACTCGGCAGACTTGGCTACACTAAACAAGACGCTACACCAGCAATGGCCGAGTTACCGATTGAAGGCGAACTGCCTTCGCTTGTGGGCGCGATCGCATGGCTCAACTCGCAGCCATTGACGGTTGACGAGCTGCGTGGAAAAGTTGTGCTCATCAACTTCTGGACGTATACCTGCATCAATTGGCTGCGCCAGCTTCCTTATGTTCGCGCGTGGGCCGAGAAGTATCAGGATCAAGGACTGGTCGTGATCGGTGTGCACACACCGGAGTTCGAATTCGAGAAGACTCTCGATAACGTCCGCCGAGCCTCAACGGACATGGAAATTAACTACCCGATCGCCGTGGATAACGATTATGCGGTGTGGCACGCGTTCGGGAATCGTTATTGGCCGGCCCTTTATTTTATCGACACGCAAGGACGCATTCGTCATCACCACTTCGGCGAAGGCGAGTACGAGCAATCAGAACAGGCCATTCAACAGCTGTTAGCTGAGTCCGCAAGCCGCCGCAGTCAGGAAATGGTTGCAGTCGAGGCTCACGGTTTTGAAGCTGCCGCCGATTGGAACAACCTGAAATCGCCTGAAAACTACCTTGGATATCAAAGAACTGAAAATTTTGCGTCTCCCAGTGGCGCCGTGTTAAACAAGCGCCATTCCTACACCACCCCCGTACAATTGCAACGTAATCAATGGGCACTTTCGGGTGATTGGACCATTGGAAGACAAGCCATTGCACTGAACGAGCCCGGTGGACGGATTGTGTACCGCTTTCACGCCCGCGACCTTCATCTTGTTATGGGGCCAACTGTGTCAGGAACGTCTGTGCGGTTTCGCGTGCTCATAGACGGGCAACCAGCCGTCGCGGCTCACGGACTCGACCTCAATGAACAAGGCGAAGGCACCGTTACCGAACAGCGGTTGTATCAATTGATTCGACAGCCCCAGTCCATCACCGATCGCCAATTCGAGATTCAGTTTCTGGATGCCGGGGTAGAGGCTTTTGCATTCACGTTTGGATGATCACACAAACAGATATGTCCTCGACATGAGCGACAAGAAGGTAAATGATATGACCATGAACTCCACCCATGACAGCCCAATCCTCGTGACCGGAGCAGCCGGAGATGTTGGTGCGATCGGTCGTAACCTGACCGCAATGCTGCTCGACAAGGGGCATAAAGTGCGCGCCTTGGTCCGGCGGGAAGATGAACGCGCTGAAGCTCTACGCGAGCTTGGTGCCGAAGTTGTGCAGGGTGACCTGACGGATCTTGACTCGATGCATCGGGCGATCGCAGGAGTTGCGCGCATCTATTTCGGCATGTCAGTCTCGCCAGCTTATCTCGAAGCCACGGTCAACGTCGCTGCGGTGGCGAAGCATCATGGGGTCGAGGCTTTCGTGAATATGTCCCAGATGACGGTGACGCAGATGAGCATCACCGCGACTACAGACAGCCCACAGCACAAGCTGCACTGGCTTGCAGAACAGGCATTAGCGTGGTCGGGGCTACCCGTCGTCACAGTGCGACCAACGGTCTTTCTCGAAAGCTTCTTCCTGCGTCTCGCCGCTGCTAGTATTCGGGATAGCAACGAACTGGCACTGCCGCTGGGCAACAGCAAGACCTCGCCGGTCTCGGCGGTTGATGTAGCGCGTGCTGTTTCTGAGATCCTCGACGACCCTGCCCCGCACATTGGTCATGTGTACAATTTGACCGGATTCGAGTCAGCCGATCTAGACGACTACGCCCATGTCTTTTCTGAAGCCCTTGGCCGAACGATTCGCTATCGCGACGTACCGCTCCCTGAGTGGATTGATGGGCTTCGCGAGTTTGGGGTGCCAACGCACCTCGTCAACCACCTCGCGGTAATGGCCGAACTTCACGCGCAGGGACGGTATGACCGTATGACAAACGACCTGTTCAAGCTGACTGGCAAGACACCGACGAGCATGTACGACTTCGTGAAATTACACACCGCTGAATTCACGCGACGTGAAGTCACCAAACTGTAATGACAAACTATCAACCGAGGTAACCATGGAAACAGCAGATGTCATTGTGATTGGAAGTGGTCAGGGTGGAGTCCCACTCGCGGCTGACTTTGCCAGAGCTGGTAAGAACGTCGTTTTATTTGAGCGCGATGCGTTGGGCGGCAGTTGCATCAACTATGGCTGTACGCCTTCTAAAGCCTTTTTAGCCGCTGCTCATGCCGCAGGTCGCGCTCGGCAAGCTGCAAAACTCGGCATACACGCGCAGGTTGAAGTCGATTTTCCTGCGGTGATGGAGCGAGTGCAGGGCATTCGCAGCCAGTTTAACCAGGGCACTAAGGGGCGGTTAGAGAGCGCAGGGGTTAAAATCGTCTACGCTGAAGCTGTTTTCACTGGAGAGCGAACGGTCAGCGGAGGGGGCGTGACGGTGCAGGCGCCGATCATCGTCATCAACACAGGGACATCCTCTACGATTCCTGAGCTTCCTGGTTTAGCGGGAACGCCTTATCTCACCAATCGCAATTTCTTTGATTTGCAACAGCTTCCACCTCGGTTGCTTGTGGTTGGCGGAGGCTATATTGCCCTGGAGTTAGGGCAGGGAATGGCGCGTTTAGGCAGCCAGACTGAGTTGATTGTGCGGGGCGATCGCCTACTGGCTCAGGAAGAATCTGATGTCAGTGATGTGCTTTTGGATGCATTCAAGCAAGATGGAATTGGACTGCATTTCAACACGACGGTTCAGCAGGTTGCTTACACGAACGGTGTGTTTACCCTAACGCTGAATAACGGCAAAGTACTGGACGGAGAAGCATTGCTGGTTGCGACTGGGCGCAAACCCAATACCGGAGCATTAAATACTGCGGTGACAGGCATTGAATTGGATGCACAAGGGTTTATTAAAATCGATGATCAGTTTCAGACGACTTGCCCTGGAGTTTATGCGATCGGAGATGTTGCCAAGCAACCTGCTTTTACCCATGTCTCATGGGAAGACTATCGTCGATTGAAAGCCATTCTCTGTGGCGAACAGCGGAGCCGCAACGATCGGGTGTTAGGCTATGCCGTCTACACCGAGCCACAAGTGGGCCGAGTGGGTATGACGTTAGAGCAGGCTGGGAAACAGGGCATCGCTGCCCGCGAAGTCACCCTACCCATGGCTCATATCGCCCGCAGCATCGAGTGGGGGCATGATCTGGGCTTCTACCGCATGGTTATCGACACCCAGACGAATTTGATTTTAGGCGCAACGCTGGTTGGATATGAAGCGGCTGAACTCGTGCATGTCTTTTTGTCGCTGATAGAAGCTGGAGCAACATGGCAGGTACTCGAACAATCGGTTCACATTCACCCAACTTATGGTGAGGCATTGCCCAGCCTCGCAAGACTACTGGTTGGAGATGATATGCCAACCTGCCCCAATATATGAGAAAGCCTCAACCTGGAACAAAAAACGACGAGTTCTTGAATGTGCTACATTTTTTGTCCTGTACCGAGGTACAGGACAAAAAATAAAACGACCTCCAGAACTAGTAGGCTGCGGCCTAAGTTCGCAACCTATGTTTTTGTGTAGGGTGCGAAGCACCCTACACAAAAACATAGGTGATGGATTTCCGCCTCAGCCTACTAGATTCTTTTCCTATATTGAGGTCCTGTATGGAGGACCAAAGCTTAAACCAGACTGAGTTGTTGCAAAACGTCTGTTAACACAGTCACCTCCACCGGTTTGAGTAAATAAAACTTGATACCTAACTCGCATGCTTGTGGTAAATCTCGATTGCCAGAGCCAGTAATACCAATGACAGGTAAGGTCTGTAGTTCTGGTTGTTGTCTCAGCCATTGTAAGAAATCGAGACCTGACATACCCGGTAATTTCAGATCGAGGATGACAAAGTTAGGCAAAGGATAGCGAGTGCGATCGCCATAAGCACCTTCTCCACCCAAATACTCAATTGCATCCTCTGCTCTAGCAACCCGTTGTATCAGAAGGGTTAAATTTAACTGAGAAAATATTCGTTCCAGGTGAAGTGCATCAAAAGGACTATCTTCTATGACTAACACCGTTCGTGCCAGGGTATTCTGCTGTTGAGATCTTAAAAAAGCTCTCACTCTTGCCAGTAGTTCGTCAAAATTAATTGGTTTGCGAATGAAGTCGTTCGCACCTAAATCCAGTCCTCGAACTGCATCATCCCGCTCATGGGCTGAGATGAGCAAGATTGGAAAAAAAGGTAGCGCAGAATTTTGCCGGATCTGCTGGGTTACTTCATAACCGTTCATACCCGGCATCATAATATCGAGCAGAACTAGATCGGGGGGATTTGCCTCAACCTTGGCTAGAGCAAGACTTCCACTTTCAGCTGTTTCGACGTCATAGCCCTCAGCTTCTAGTAAAGTTTGCAATAAGAGAATATTGTCAGGCAGGTCGTCAACAACAAGAATGCGAAAACGTTTTTGAGAAGACACGGTCAGTTTTTATTAAAGGATTTTGATGCTTCTATAGCACTTTTTATCGTTATTCAAGCACATCTTAACTCAGGCAAGGCAGCTTTAAGCCGCAATTCAGCCTTTAGTAATATAGCTTACAAGGTTAGCCATTAGGGTGCATCCCACTTTTGCCAATTTGGAAACCCACTTTTGTAAGTGAAGCGGGCTTTACCCGCTTCACTTACAAAAGTGGGATGCACCCGGCCATTACAGCTATTTTGGAAGCCAGCGCGAAAACCGCTTGCCTATGCTTTAAAGCTTGATGAAGGGATCGTTTTTCTAGACGTAAAGCGCACGCCACAACAGCTTTTAAAGCCGGCTCTAAAATTCTTCCTCTATTTGAAATACAAGCATTCATTGATAGCTCAACATTTTTCTCTTAGGTTCCTTCCTCTTCAAACACAGGCAGCTCAATCCAAAAACGGCTTCCCTGACCGGCTTGAGATTCAACCCCTGATCGCCCACCAATTCGTTCTATGCCACGTTGAACGATCGCCAACCCAATACCCGTGCCCGAATAATCTTCCACTCCATGTAAGCGCTCAAAAAGACGAAAAATTTGGTCATGGTACTGCGGGGCAATGCCAATACCGTTATCCTCTACCCATAACCGAACGAATCTGTCACGTCGCTCATTCCAAATTCGGATACGCGGCTGTACGCCAGAAGCAACAAATTTAACAGCATTTGTGACTAAATTGGCGATCGCCTGTTCTACCGTTGAGTAATGCCCTAACACAGTAAACAATGGTTCTTCGACCGTAATTTGAGCTTGCCGGAGTTGGATCTCTAAGTGATTGAGCACATCGTTTACAAGATTGTTTAGATCAACCGGTTGTAATGCCAACTGGATTCGGCTCAAGCGATTATAAGACAACAAGCCCTGTAGCATTTGCTCTAGTTGGTCAGCGTTTTCTCGAATTCGAACAGCGTATTCCTGTCCTGTTACTGCCAATTGATCAGCAAAGTCTTCCAAGAGAATTTGAGCATAACCACGCACGGCTCGTAGGGGCTCCCGCAAGTCATGGGATACCGAGTATGCGAACGATTCCAAATCGTGATTTGCTTCCTCCAGCTCCTGGGTTCGGCGGCTCACTTCCTGTTCCAGCTGATGGGTGTAACGCTGCCGCTCTTCCTCCTGAATGGTCTGTAGCCGATTAGCATATTGTTTCAGCTCAGTAATGTCGTCTACTAGCCCGTCAATGACCATCTCCCCGTTGACAGAATTGAGAGCCTCAGTCAAACGAATCCAGATAGGATTGCCTGTTTTGTCAGCCAATTGTAATTCTCGTTCCCGCTTCTGGTTGAATGCAATCTCTGCCGATTGGGATAAGTGCTGAGTGAATTGATTGACATATTCATCTGTCAGTGAATCGATTTGCAATAGCTGAAGAAAAGCTGGATTGACTTCAATTAAGCGGCGATTGAGGGTTGCTCGAAACACACCGATACTCAATTGCTGCAGCAACGATTGAAAACGAACCTCAAGTAAAGCAGCTCTCTGCCTTGCTTCAGCCCGTTCTATAGCCGCTCTCGCCGCCGCTCGTAGACGAATATAATTCTTTGAAGACTTCAGAATATAGTCGTCCAAGCCTGCCTTCATGGCTTCAACGGCAATTTCTTGACTGGCAGTATCTGTAAACATAATCACCGGGCACTCTGGAAACTGCTGTTTTAGCCGGTGCAGTAAGTCCAGACCGTTGCTCCATAGCAATTGATAATCGATAATGGCCAGGTCAAAGCGATCGCCCGATAGTGCTTGTTCAAACGTCTCTTCATCAAAAATTTCTTGAGCCTGTAGCCCTGAAAACTCTTTCTCGAGTTCTCGAATGATAAAAAGTCGTTGATTGGCATTGTCGTCAGCTACCAGTATCTGCATGGGAATGAAACACTTCCTTTCCAACTATGCGGGTGCCTTGCGTAACTCCATCCAAAAGCGACTGCCCTGATCGGCTTGTGACTCGACCCCCACCCGTCCACCCATCCGTTCGGCTCCCTTGCGCACGATCGCTAGTCCAATCCCCGTGCCCGGATAGGTTTCGGCACTGTGCAGCCGCTCAAATACCTGAAAAATTTGCTCTTGAAATCTAGGTTCAATCCCAATTCCGTTATCTTCTACCCACAACCGTACCCACTCGCCCGTTTCATCAACTCGTTCTTCTGCCCATACGTGAACTTGAGGCTGACGATTCTGTTGGGTAAATTTCAGCGCATTGGTCAGTAAGTTCGTGAGAATTTGGCTAAGGGTGATGTAGTGCCCCATAACGTTCGGTAAGGCCGGCTCAACTATGACTTGAGCGTGCTTAGCATGAATATCAGCTTGTAGATGAGTTATGACTTCTGCAACTACCGCGTTGAGATTGAGGGCCTGTAATTGAATATCGGCCCGACTAAGACGGCTGTAATCCAGTAGAGCCAAAATCAAGGTGTCCATTTCTTGAGCCGCTTCAATGATCCGTTGAGCGTACTCCTGTCCATTCTCATCAAGGCAGTCGCTATAGTCCTCCAGTAGAATTGTCCCTAACCCCTCCATTGAGCGTAGGGGGGCACGGAGGTCATGGGAAACGGAGTAAGCAAATGCCTGCAACGCTTCATTGGCTTCCTGAAGCTCAGCAGTTCGTGCGTCTACCCGTTGTTCCAGTTCAGAGGCATAGCGTTGCAATTGCTCTCGCAGACGAGCTTGTTGAATCGCAACTGCAAGCTGATTGGCAATCTCCTGGGCGATTATCCGTTCTTCCGCATTAAAAGCAGCAGGCTCGCTTGCTAACAAGTATAGGTCTCCGAATAACTCCCCCTCCACGAGCAGAGCAACAATCAAAACGCTGCGTGTTCCTTGACCGAACTGATACTCCAGGATAGGAGGACGCTGGAGCATGGTGCTCAGATCCTCGATGTAGCGAACTGCTTCCCGATAGCGGAAGCCTTCCAAGGATGAGAATGAGGTAATCGGGATGATGGAACCTGCTGGTGTTGAATCAACCTGCCCTGCTAACACTTGAGCTTCGTTGGTCTCGAAATTGAACAAGACAACCGCCGCTTGTTGGTAGGCAATTACTTGATTGAGCCGCCGCAGAGCAGAGTGAGCGATCGCCTCAGAAGAGGTTGCCTGTAGGATGGCGCGATCAATTTGCTGTAAGGTTTCTAACCGTTGAGCCGTGCGGCGAAGTGATTCTTCCACCTGTTTGCGTCGGGTAATATCTACGTTTACGGCAACAGCACTAATAATTTCTCCCAACTCGTTACGGATCGGAACGGCAGAATTGAGGATTGTTTTCCGCTGACCATCGAATGTTTCAATATCAACTTCTTCATTGATAACAGTTTCTCCCTGTCCCACAACACGCGCCAATGCCCAATCATCAGCAGTCAGCCGCTCTCCCGTCTTGACCCACCACCCCTTATACTCGCCATACTCAGCCACACTCCTGTTGCGAGGAGCAGATTCACCCCAAATGGCTCGAATGGCAGCATTCAGTTCTAAAACCTCCCCACTCGCATCAGCAATGCCTACACCTACAGGTAGGAGATCCAGAAGAGTTCTCAGGCGTTTACGCTCTAGTTCATTGGCAATTTTTTCTTGTGTTAACCACTCTTCTGCCTGTTTACGGGCTGTGACATCAAACCGGACTGCCAGATGCTGAAAGGGACTACCAGACTCATCCTGAAAAGGAACGATCGTTGTATCAACCCAATAGTAAGTGCCATCCTTAGCGCGGTTCTTGATCTCGCCATGCCACACCTCACCTTGGGTAATCGTTGCCCAAAGCCTACGGAAGAATTCTTTCGGATGGTAGCCTGAGTTGATCAGGCGGTGGTTCTGCCCAATCAATTCTTCTCGGGAAAATTTCGAGATTTGACAAAATTTGTCATTGACCTCAGTGATCGTTCCTTGAGCATCAGTGATAGCTAAAATCGCAGCTTGGTCTAAAGCAAACTTGACATCCGACAGATCCTTTAAGGCTTTGCGCAACCTCTCTTCAGATTGCTTGCGTTGGGTAATATCCAAAAACGCACCAATACTGCCTCTCGTTTGTCCTTGTTCATCCAGTAGGGGAGCAGCATACTCCAACAGTGTGAGAGTGGTACCATCATTCCAAACCACCTCAACCTCATAATCCTGTACTTCAACTCCATCAGCCGCTGCACGCTGCAGGGGTAGTTCCTCTGGGGGCAGTTCCAGATTATTCTGACAAACTTTGAAGTTGGTCGGGCGTTCGCCTTCCGGCGCACTTAAAGACGCATTTTCAGTCGGAGCAATGGCTAACATTTGAGCCAGCGTCGAGTTAACCTGAATTTTTTCACACTGGGGATCTTTAGCAATACCAACACCAATCGGAATCACTTCTAATAAGGTTTGAGACTCTACCAACTGTCGCTGAAGTTCTCGGTTCAGGTTTAGAATTTCTGCCTCCGCTTGTTTTCGTCCTGTAATGTCGATTGCTGTCACAGCTACCAGCCTTCGGTCATCTAACAAGGGGGAAATCGGAGCAGCATGGAAATCCCATATACGGCTTTCGCCTGTAGAGGTTGTAATAGTGTACTCTCCCATCGCCTTTCGTTGAGTTAACGGATATTGGGACAAGATTGTGGCTCGTACTTCCTCTTTGCGATCGCCATAAGCTTTTTCCGTCCAAATCTCAAGTGTAGGAATGTCTTCGAGGCTATATCCACTAATCTCAGTCCAAGCATGGTTGACCAGCGCTACCTCCCCATCTTCGGTGTGTAGCATGATTGCAAGAGGAGCATTTAATAAGGCCTGTCGAAAGCGATCTTCACTAGTTTGCAATGCGTTCGCTGCTGTTTTGCGGTCTGTAATATCGCGCATGACCTTTGAAAAGCCTTGCAAGTTACCGTGTCTGTCCCGTAAGGCACTCAGTACAATATCTGCCCAGAATAACGACCCATTCTTCCGCCGCCGCCAGCCCTGTTCCTGATATTGACCTTCTGTGGTGGCAATCTCCAGCTTCCGCTCTGCTTGGTCTTGCTCAACGACTTCTGGTGGAAACAACAACGAGAAATGCCGGCCCACAACCTCAAAGGTGGAGTAACCGCTTACCCGCTCTGCTCCTGCATTCCAGGTTGTAATCTTGCCATCAGTATCCAGCATGAAGATGGCGTAGTCTTGCACACTCTCCACGAGTAGTCGATAATTCTCCTCACTTTCCTGTAGGGCTAAGGCTGTTCTCTCAGTTCGTTCTTTGGATGTGATGAGTGCCTGGTTGAGATAGCTAATCATCACTCCTTCGGTCAGAAAGATAGCAATCCGTACCCCGTTTTCTATCCCGGTAACACCGAGCGTAAACAGAGGTTGGACAAAGAAGTAGGTACCGACGAGGGCACTCAAGCCCGTTGCGAATAGCCCTGGCCCTAGCCCCCCATACCAAGCAGCAAACATGACAGGCATGATGAAGACCAATAACGGTGCTTCATAACCAAGCACTGGCACCAGTAGAAACCGGATGATTAACGCCAGCAAGCTTGCCAGGACAGCCACACTATAGCGAGACAGTAGTATCCGTCTTGCTCCTGACATTGTCTAGCCTCCTCATGCAGTTGAACTGCTTGAGCGATCATTCATTAGCAAATTACTCTCAAGCAAATCTATTGAATGATGGCAATCAGCAGGTTATCGTTAACACCTTTTATCCTACTTCCAAGCTTAAGAACTAGCCCTCTAACTGAGTGGAGGTAAGCAGGCTATAACTTTCTGCAGGGTTGTTACTCAATCGTTGAGCTCCGCAGGTTTAACAAGTTTATGCGAGCGATAATTAAGCTGGGTAAGGGATAACGCTCGCGATCGCCATACTACCCCTCCCCCTTCAGATAAGCCACGGCTTTTCCAATCGTCCAATAGTGACACTTTTTTAGGAGGGGTAACGTGACAAGCATGTCAGTAGGGTAAGCGCTTCGCAATAAAAACCGCAGTCTAAACTGCGGTAAGGATACGCGGTAATACTTTTGTGATATAGCTAGTCTGGCAACGCTTTCTCTACAAGACATCAACCTAAAAGCAGAGAATCACCGTCCCAACAAGGACATGCATCATGTGAAGCAATACGGGGACAATCAAGGCTCTTTGGGGATGATGCGTTAGATGGCGATCGCCCCTACTAGCCTCACATCGGAACTTTGTAGTTCTCCAACAAAAAGCCCTCACCCCTTGAAGGCATTTGCTTATTACTACTTGAGCAAGCACAATGATTAATCACTTCATCATCTTGCTGAAATCGTCTCCCCTCGAAAACTCTAATCCTCTCCAGCTAAACACTGTGCAGTTTTAGGGATACGTGAATTTTTTAGAAAATTTTAGAAGGAGCAACCTGAGTCTGGCAAACTTTACGTATCTCCCGTATTTCTCCCTCTGACGAAACATGAAAAGTAGTTACAAAATTGGGTTTGCAGCTATCTGTGGATCAGCAGCAACTCTTGCCCTTTCACCTATCCCGGCCCATGCTTGGGGGCCAGTGTATGAGTTTGGAAACTGCATAATTGATACCGGAGCTCGTAGAGAAACGTTCGAGTGCTACGTGAGCACTGGTGGCGAACCCGATGGCTTCTCTATGAACATCATTCGTGCTGTCAGTAACAATCCAAGTCATGATCCACTAGTCGGAACTTATCGCGCTCGCAACTCCGGTAGTTCGCAACATGTTACGTTTAACTGGAGTAATGGGACAGAAGAACAAGTGCAAGCCTCAGACTTTAGCAACCCTGAGGACTGGGCATTTTGGACCCAAGATGGTTGTGGCATCGGCTTCCAGAGATCAACCTTAGAATTGTAAGTGGCTCAACTCAATTAAACATCAAATTTCAAGAAGCTGTGCCACCCGCTTTGCGAACAACACAGCCTCTTGAAATTTGATGTAGCTCATCAGCTCGGAAAGTGCTGTAAACGTTAACCTGCACGAAATACTACCACTCGTACCAAAATTCCTATGATCAGGAGCAGATAAGCCAGGAGAATCGAGAACCAAAGGGTGCGCCTCGGTAGCGGTGTAGACCGATGACAACCACGGATACCACCTGCGATACCGCCCCCAATAGATCCCACTGGAATTAAAACAATCAGCATCGCTAGAACATAAATTCCCGCATAGGCACCTCCATTCACTAACCCAGGTATCGAAAAGAGCGGGACAAACGCGATCACCAACGTGCCCAAAAACGAACCTAAAATGGCAGGAAATAGGGTAAATTTGATGCGCCGTTTAATGATTCCAATCACTAAACCAATAACGCCACCGACCACTAATCCAATACTTAAAGACCAGATAGAAACAGATAAAACCTCAGATAGAACCTGTGCCAAAATATTCATAAAGTAAGACAAATGATTAGTAAATTATGAATGATTAGAGCTACATACCGCTTAGCTACATCTCAAGCTTTTAGCAACTACAGGCTGAATGACAATCTTTGTATACAAGCGAATCAATCGAGATAATGATCTACTGCACGCTCTCAAGCAGCTCACAGGTTCTATATAAGCGAGTGGAAGGTGATCACCCTCCACTCGCTCATTCGCTTCCAAGCAACTTACAGGTTCTTTTGTTGGTGAGAAGGTAGGGCGATCGCCCCACCTTCCCAGGCGCTTCTAGAAAACACACTTGTTCCTTTCATATTTCACTGGATGGAACCGTTGCACAGTTCCATCCAGTGAAAAGCTCACGTCTATCATTTCGCCGAGGAAATCGACTGAGTTGCTTGCAAGGCTTGTTCTAACATCTCAGTCGCTCTTTCACGATCGGAGGTACCAAATAGCCCCGCGACCCAATCCTGCAACTGTATCACAAGCTGCTGTGTTCCTTGTGCCTCAGCCTGTGGCTGAGCATAAGCACGAGCGATCGCAATGAATGCCTGTGCTCGATCTGCCGGATTAGCAATTGATTGGGCCGTTTGCAAAGCAGCATCAAACTTCCCCTGCTGCGCAAATCCCTGCACGACCGAAGGCAGTAGCCACGGGATCTCTTCACTTTGAGCCATTTGTAACGCTTGCTCCGGTTGCCCAGACTGGGCATAGCCCTGCACGATATCTGATGTAAATCCCTCCAACTGGCCAGTCTGAGCAAGTTGCAGTGCCCGTTCAGGCTGTCCGGCATCGAGATACCCAACTGCCACCTCCGACAAAATGCCTTTGACCTGCTGTGCCTGGACAAACTGCCATGCCTGATCCGGCTGCTTTTGATCTAAATAGTGTCTGACGATGCCGATCATTGCACCATTACGGTTAGGGTTGGACTGCGCCAACTCAACTGCTGCTTCTAAATTGCCTGCCGCAGCATAGGCGATCGCAATATCTCCCAATGCCCCCTGCCGCTCGCTAATCGGCGGGATCTCCTGAACAATCTGCATAGCTCGCTCAAAGTTGCCGATTTTGGCATAGCCAATGGCGACTCGACCCAGCGCATCCGCGTCGGCTTGACCACGCTTAGCATCATTGGGACCGATGGCTCTAGCAAACTGGTAAGCCTCTGCCAACGTTGCCACGGCTTTGTCGTCCAAACCCACCTGCTGGTAGAGGAGTGCCGCATCGACAAGGTGAATCACTTTATCCAGGGGAAATGGAGCATCAGGGCGGTTACGGATTGTGGGAAGGGTTTGATCCAGAAGGGCGATCGCCCGATCATTTGCGCCCAACTCCGTAAACTGCCGTGTCGTCCAGAGGATAGCGCTTCCCTGCAATGCAGCCGTTTCAGCCTTCTCGGTATCCAGCGTTGCGGCACTGATGATGGCCTGTTCGAGTACTGTCTTTGCAGGTTCAGGATGCCCTGCTAGAGCCAGCTTCATGCCCATGCTGTTCAACATTTGTGTTCGGTAATAGGCATCGTCAATCTTTTGCGCGTTGGCGATCGCTTCCTTCAGTAACCCATCCGCTCGCTGAGATTGTCCTGCATCCAACAAATCCGCTGCAATTTCTGACAGGGCGAGTGGGTCCCCCATGCCGCTGCCGAGGGCGATCGCTAAATCAAACTGTCCCTCATCGGCAAACTCTCCTGCGCGATACATCAACGATTCCGTCGGAGAGGTGCCGCTGCCGCTACACCCGCTTGCTGCTTGAGTACGAGCGGATTCCAGTGCCTCTGTAACCCATCGCCTGCCCTCCGCCTCCTGTCCGGCTAACCAATAGCTGCCCGCTACCCTTGCCAGAGGGATGGCCTTGAAGCAGGGCTGCATGGCCTCTGCTGCCCCCAGCGCCTGTTGGGAAATGGCAACGGCCTGTTGCGAATTACCTAGTTTTGCGTATTGAAAGGCAATGTCTGACAGTAGTCTGGCTTGCTGATCAGGAGCAGGTAGGGCAACCGCCTGCTTCACGGTGAGAATCCCCAGAACGGGCAGGGCTGCCAGAAGGAAAAGTTTGGCACAACGCACGTTAGATTTCATAGTGGCTCGATGGGGATAGAGAATTTGAGTAACCGACCGTCACTTAGCAATGCACCCCGATCACGAAACTATTTTGCGGTTCGCTTCCCTTGATTCTGAACTAAGCTCGGATCACAGAGAAAACCCGTCGAATCAACCTTTGGAACAGCCATAAGGTGAGACTGTAAAAGGCAACATTCAGAGTGAATGCCCCAAGATTTGCGTAGGCATAGTCTTCTAGCCCAAGCTTGCCCCAACCAGTTGTAGGTGAACCGGCCTCCACATCCTGAACAAACGCCAAGGGAAAACCTGCTCTTTGCTCTCCAAACTTGCACTGTCCAGTTTGACAGGGTTGAGCACCAGTGCAGAGCGTTTCACAATAGGCGGGCTGCTTGTAACGCAGAGAGGCAATCGTCAACCCGACTGCCATCAGAATAGTGAGGGTAATCTTGATTCCTTTATAAGCGAAAGGGCCGCTGCTTGTCATTAGAGACTGATCAAGGATGTGATCCGGATTATGTTAACTTAGTGCTACGAAACCTAAATGTACCTGGCTCGATCTGAACTTTTAATTAGTTTTCATCTTGGGCAACCCATTCAAGAAGTTTTGCTGAGCAGCAGACTCAAGTATTGACGACAGTAGAATACATCGGTTCCCATTACATCCTCTCTCCAGGTACCCTAGCCGCTTTCTCCTGCAGCCATATAAGGTTTGGCCGCTGCAACGCTGATTGCAGGATTATTATCACGTCTTTGGCTGTTAGCTAAGGAGATTTCTGAGAAACAATATCCCCATTATTTGGAAAAAAGGCGCGGCGAAGCCGCGCCTTTTTTCCAAATAATGGGGAAGTTCTTATCTGGAAATCTCCTAAGACTAAGCTGATTTTAGAAAACAGGGATTTGCGCGTGGGGTGTAAATCTCCGTCTTAACTCTTTACTCTCTTCTTCAAAGAATCCCTTGGTATTTACCAGGGGATTTTGTTATGTCAATGAGGTGATAGAAGGCATCGACAACAGCCATTGCACTGCTTTCAAACAGCACACGGCCCTTACGTCTCCTGCTCCTCAAGCTGATAATCCATCAGTACAAGCCCTCTGGAGCTAGAATCATGCGATCGCCCAAGCCCCACAAAAGAACCATTTCCCCTTGCCGGTACAGCTGAAGCAGTTCTCACACTGCTTCACAGAATGCATAAAATTTGAAGCAGTGGATCAATAGTGTTCACTGTACGGTTGTACAATGCCGTACCTTTTCGCAATAACGGCTACATCCCACTTTTACAGATTCGAAAACCCACTTTTGTGAGTGAAGTGGGAGAAGCCTATCTCACCCATAAAAGTGGGATACTGCCAGCAATAACTAAGTCAGTTATTATTATTAAATATAAGACTGAAAAGGCTGTGCCATTTGAAATACGAGCAGCCCAACCTTCTCGGCCTGATGTTTAATCGGGCTGAGCTGCTTATCAGAAATTCATAAGTTTTTATATTGAGGAAATTGCCCTGCCAAAGATTGCCTTTTCCCACGTAGAGCGCGCGAAAAGGCAATCTTTAAAGCAGACCTGACCACTAAACCGCGAAAATCAACTCATGTTTGAAGGTGGGGAGGTCGGTACCCCGCCTTCAAACATGAGCAAGCTTAAGCCGCCGAGTCCTAAAGCAGCTCAATTCGTAAGAGGGCCGCCCTGTTTATATCTAGTCTGCAAATACCCCAGAACGCTATCCAGAGTTCTGTAATCAGTACGATTCTTGGTTTCTAGATTTATCAGGGAATATCCTGTTCCGTCCTCCAGAATACCGACTATAAGCCGATAACCGAACTTCTCGGCCGTAACAGAAGCTAAAAAATTTGGATAACTCACTATATGCACCTATCTTTAGAGAGACCTTTCTAGCCAGGGACACTTTATAAATCTATACCTAAAGATAGAGGTAAGGCAATTAAAGGGTTTTTCGTAGGATAAAGCGAATGCAATTTATGCATAACTAGTACGCTGAGGCGGAAATCCATCACCTATGTTTTGTGTGGGGTGCTTCGCACCCCACACAAAACATAGGTTGCGAACTTAGGCCGCAGCCTACTAGCTAGATAGGACTGGCCTTTCCTGCACCACAATTGTGTGCTTCCTCCCACGACAATTCTGCAAAGGGCGATCGCCATGGCTACCAGAAACAAGGGTTTGGGGGCTACCTCAAGTTAAGAATAGGAAGAAACAGACAGTTACATGCTTAGCTTTGCTGCCGCACATACATCTACACTCTGCTTGATATACGCCATGACTTCGGCCCCATAGGTGATCACAGAAATCAGCGGCAGCACTTCAGTGGGCACCGTTGTGGCAGCAGATCCTAGGCATGGCGATTACGCCTCAACGATAGGTTTAGTACTGCCTCACAGAATTTATAGGCTTGGGAGTTTACCTCGGCTACCCCCTTCCTTACATGAAGCCATTGGGTAATAGAGTTTGGACCGGCACTCCTTCTGGCCAGCTCTAAGCATTCCGCGAGCAGCACCTCATCTCCATTTATCAAGCGAACTAAATATTCAGCGTTGTTTTGACCCAAAGTAGAACAAAGTATCCTCTCTACTGCTTGCCGACCAATTTCCTCATCAGGGTGCACGGCGATCGCCTCCATCCTGTTTTTTCTTCTCTTGCCACTGTTTTTTCTGAGACAGCTTTGGCTCTTTTTCCGCCATTAGCACAGCTAAACGGCAAACATAAATTTACTCACCCTCCGATAGTACTGCATTACCGCTATCTCACTGCATTGCTAGCGGAAGCACAAACTATGTCAGCGCTTGTCAGCAACTTCACTAAATTACGTGAAATTCAGACTGTGACACTCACAGAATCGCAGAAATGTAGCATTCTGAATTTCACGTTTAATCACGCTCACCGACTTATTAACGTTACACCCTTACGGAACCAAGGTTACAGGTAACGAAAGGTGCTCTTTCATCAGCGTGAAGACGACGACTGCGATCAAGAAGGTTTTAATCAAACCCCGGATTTTGTAGAAGATCCTACAACAGCCTCAGCTTTAGTAATAACAGTGGAAATTGAAACCATAAAGTATTTAGGCTAACTAGAATCTCTTAATTTATCACAACAAACGGTGAACCATACGCTCACAATTGGTTCCTCAAAAATTCTCATTTTGAAATGAAGCCCTGGAAACTCATCATGAGAACGGCTATTACTTCGGGTTAAGTGGTTAAAATCGAGCAGGAACCTGAAAGGCTGTGCCACCCGTAACGTTGGTGATACAGCCTTTTGGGTCTTATGCCTAGTTGAGCTGGGCTACTTAGGGCTTATGGTGTAGTCAATCTAAATGGCATCTATCTGAAGACAGCTATAAGTAAATAAATCTTGCATAGATACCTAGTTTATTTCGGGTTTTGGCATCTTAGTTATGTAAGCAAACTTGAGTCTAAAAGTAACTATCTCTGGTTTTCATAAGTAAGCCATTTAAGTTCCCATGTTCAGTTTTTCGCTTCAATTCAGGACTCGCCCTAAAAAGGTATTGAGTGCCATTAAACGAAACTGCAACAGAAGTTTTTATACAGTTTGAAAAATTTATGAGAGACAAAGCGCAAATTCAGCCAGAGGATTGCTTGGCTGGGGGTGGCGAGATGGGAATGCTAATGCGATCTCTGGACTGGTCAAAAACCTTAGTGGGTCCTGTCAGTACCTGGCCCCAGAGCTTACGAACAGCAGTGAGCATTATGCTGGCATCCCGCTTTCCAATGCTGATTCATTGGGGGCCAGAATATGTACAGTTTTATAACGATGGTTTTCGTCCAATCTTAGGGAATAGCAAGCATCCAGGTGCGCTAGGGCAGCCTGCTTATCCATGGTGGGCAGAGATCTGGGACGTTCTAGTTCCCATGTTCGATCGCGTCATGGCTGGTGAAGGTACCTGGTATGAGGATCAGGTCGTCTTCCCAAACCGTTACGGCTACACCGAAGAAGCCTATTTCACCTTCTCCCACAGCCCCATCCGTGATGAGTCAGGGCAGGTTGCGGGAATTTTTCAAGCCGTAACAGAAACCACAGAACGAGTCCTTAACGAACGTCGCCTCAAAACACTGCGAGATCTCGCGGCCAGAGCAGTTGAAGCCCAAATGGCAGAGGCAGCCTGTCAAATTGCGGCTGAAACACTGGACGAGAATCCCAACGATATTCCCTTTGCCCTGTTGTATCTCATTGACCAGGATAGAAATCAAGCAACGTTAGCTGGCACTGTTGGATTAGAACCTGATACACCTGCAAGCCCGGCGATCGTCCAACTTAATAAAGATTTAGCAACCTATGATTGCTGGTCTATCACTCAGGTTGCATCGACAGGGCAAATGGTACAGGTCGACAACCTGTTTGAGAAATTTGGTTTATTACCAGGAGGGCTGTGGCCCGAATCCCCATCAACGGCTTTAGTATTACCGGTTGCTCAACCGGGATCGCTCCTACCCACTGGCCTACTGGTAGCGGGAATTAGCCCTCGGCGAGCACTGAACGATAGCTATCAAAGTTTTTTGACCCTGGTCGCTGGGCAAATAGCGATCGCCATTAGTAATACCCGGGCACTGGAGCAAGAACGAAAACGGGCATCTGCACTGGCAGAACTCGATCGCGCCAAAAGTCAGTTTCTGGCAAATATGAGCCACGAGCTGCGAACTCCTCTCAATGGCATTTTGGGA
This sequence comes from Leptolyngbya sp. FACHB-8, assembly GCF_014695575.1. Classification (GTDB taxonomy): domain Bacteria; phylum Cyanobacteriota; class Cyanobacteriia; order Elainellales; family Elainellaceae; genus Vacuolonema. The sequence goes on from NZ_JACJOO010000011.1 coordinate 37,925, forward strand.
TATGCTCAAATCCTCAAACGACACAAAACATTAAGCGATTCTCAGAAGAATGGATTGAGCGTTATCAACCAATGCGGCGAACATTTATTGACTTTAATTAATGATGTTCTCGATATATCCAAAATTGAAGCTCGAAAAATGGAGCTGCATCCGAAAAACTTTCGATTCCCCGAATTCCTGGAAGGGGTTGCTGATATTTGTCAGATTCGGGCAAAACAGAAGGGAATCGAGCTTATCTATGAAGCTTTAACTCCTCTTCCTTTAAGAATTCGAGCAGATGAGAAGCGATTACGCCAGATATTGCTCAATCTGCTAGGAAATGCCGTAAAGTTTACCGAAATGGGTAGTGTGACTTTCAAAGTCGGCTGTGTTGGTGATTCTCAGTGGATTGTGGATGACCAAACTTCTCTTCCCCTTAAAATTCGTTTTCAGGTAGAAGATACAGGCGTAGGGATCGCACCAGATCAGCTTGAAAATATTTTTCTGCCGTTTCAGCAGGCAGAGGGGCAGGACCAGCAGATTGAAGGTACGGGGCTAGGGCTTACGATTACACGCCAACTGATTGAAATGATGGGGGGAGAAATTCATGTAAAAAGTATTTTGGGGCAGGGAAGCACTTTCTGGTTGGAGTTAGAATTACCCGAAGTAGATTCTGTAGATGAACTGAATAGTTTGAATACTCAAGAAATTATCAGCTACGAGGGGCCCACGCGTAGAGTATTAGTCGTAGATGACAAATGGGCGAACCGCGCCGTTCTGATTAATTTGCTAGAACCGCTCGGATTTGAGGTTGTTGAGGCAGAGAATGGGCAGGAAGGGTTGAACAAAACGCAGCAGTTCAAGCCAGACATCATTTTCATGGATTTAGTCATGCCTGTGATGGATGGGTTTGAGGCCACTCGTCAGCTTCGGGCCTCGTCTAACTTCAAAGACAACATCATTATTGCTACGTCAGCCAGTGTGTTTGAGTTTGATCAACAACAAAGCTTGGATGTTGGCTGCGATGACTTTCTACCTAAACCCGTGCGGGAAGCAGATCTCCTCGAACAGTTGCGCACTCACCTGAAGTTGCAATGGATTTACGAGAAGCAAGGAGGCGAAACTGATTCTGCAATCAGTGCTTCAGAGAATTCACAGATGGCTCCTTCTTCCCTGATAATTCCTTCTGATGCGATCGCAACTCTACTTGATCTATCTTTGCGGGGCGACCTCAAGGGTATCACTGAGCGCTTAAATCAGCTTGAGCTTTCAAGCCCACAGCTAACTCCCTTCACCCATCATTTGCGACAATTAGTAAAAGGTTTCAAGATCAAACAAATCCAAGAGTTTATCAAAGAATATAAAAATGAGCACTGATACAGCTGAGCAGGGTGTTATTCTCATTGTGGATGATAAACCTGCGAATTTAAGTGTTTTATTTGAGTTTCTTGCAGATGCAGGCTTCCAAATTTTGGTAGCAGAAGATAGCGATGGAGCAATTGAAACAGCTAAATATGCAGCTCCTGATCTAATTCTGCTAGACATTCTGATGCCAGAAATTGATGGCTTTGAAACCTGCCGCCGTCTGAAACAGGATGGGCAAACAAAAGAAATTCCAGTTATCTTTTTAACGGCTCTTAATGAGACGGTTGATAAAGTCAGAGGATTAGAATTGGGAGCCGTTGATTATTTAACAAAGCCACTTCAGGAAGAAGAAGTTTTAGCTCGCGTTAGGATACATTTAAGTATTCGAAAGTTAACTCGGCAACTACAATCACAAAACTTACAGCTAGAACAAGAAATTGCTGAACGCAAACAAATTGAAGCTCGTTTACAGCATCAAACAACAGAATTAATCCAACGAGAAGAAGCCTTAAGGGAAACATCACAGAAGCTTCAGGCAATTGTGCAATCTGCTCCTTTAGCAATTCTGGTACTGGATCCTCAAGGGTACGTAAAAATGTGGAACCGTGCTGCTGAAAAAACATTTGGATGGCATGAGTCCGAAGTGTTAGGTTGCCCTTTGCCGATTGTGCAGAAGAATAAGCAAGAGGAGTTCCACTCCCTTCTCCAACAGGGTTTGCAGGGACAGTCATTAACCCAGGTAGAAGTTCGTCGCCAAAAACGAGATGGAACAGACATTGATATTAGCATTTCAACTGCACCTTTACAGGATACCGATGGTCAGATCAGCGGGATCATGGCTGTCCTAATGGATATTACGGAACGCAGACAAACAGAACAAAAAATCCATGAGCAAGCTGCTTTACTAGACATTACGACAGACGCTATTTTCGTGCGAAATTTAGACAATCAAATTTCGTTCTGGAACAAAGGTGCAGAGCGTTTATACGGGTGGTTGGCAGAAGAAATTCTGGGTAAGAGTGCGAACTGTCTCTCCTCCAACAAAGATATATCGCAACTAGCCGAAGCTCAGAAGGTAGTAGCGAGGCAGGGCGAATGGCAAGGTAGATTATGGCAACTAACCAAAAATGGTAGCAAAGTTGTTGTTGAAAGCCGCTGGACATTGGTAAAAGATGAGAATGATCATCCTAAATCGATTTTAGTCGTTAATACGGATGTGACTGAAAAACAACAGCTAGAAGCACAGTTTTTGCGGACCCAGCGCATTCAAAGTATTGGAACATTAGCAGGTGGTATTGCTCATGACCTCAACAACCTTTTAACTCCAATTCTGGCCTCTGTTCAGCTTATGCAAATGCAAAATGGCTTACAGGATGAGAAAAAAGAGCTGTTATTAAAAACAATTGAACAGAACACAAAGCGTGGAGCAGCCCTTATCAAACAAGTTCTATCGTTTGCTCGAGGGATGGAGGGGCAACGAACGGTTGTTCAAGTAAAACATTTAATTACGGAAATAAAGCAGACGGCTCTGGAGACATTTCCAAAAACGATAGATATTCAAACGAATGTTATTTCTGACTTATGGACAGTATTTGGAGATGCAACTCAGCTACATCAAGTTCTGCTGAATCTTTGCATCAATGCAAGTGATGCAATGCCTCGCGGCGGCACGTTAAATATTAAAGCTTGCAATTTACTCGTAGACAACAACTATGCCCGTTTGCACCTTGATGCCAAAGTGGGCCCTTACCTGGTTATTGCTGTATCGGATACGGGAACAGGGATTCCTCCAGAAGTGATGGAGCATATTTTTGAGCCATTCTTCACTACTAAAGAATTTGGTAAAGGAACAGGCTTAGGCTTATCAACTGTCCATATGATTGTGAAAGGCCATGGTGGTTTTGTTGATGTGGCTAGCTCAGTTGGGCAGGGAACTCGGGTCAAGATTTACTTACCCGCAATTCACGCCATTGAACCTGTGCAATCAGAAGAACCTAAAATTCCGTTGGGTAATGGCGAACTAATTTTAGTTGTCGATGATGAAGAGGCTATTCGTGAAACCTGCAAAATATCATTAGAAGCCTACAATTACCGTGTTTTGACAGCAAGTGATGGAATGGAAGCGATCGCCCTCTACAATAAATATCAACATGAGATCCAGTTGGTAGTGATTGATTTAATGATGCCAAAGATGGATGGAAGAGTGACGGTTCCGGCCCTAAGGCGAATTAATCGGGATATCAAGATTATTGGAATGAGCGGATTACTTTCCAACAATCACCTACCTGGCTCAGTCAATAGTTATATGAAGGCGTTTTTACCGAAACCAATAGCTATAACCGAACTCTTACCGAGAATCAGGCAAATACTTTGAAGCATTACGATTAATGGAATAGAAAATTTGGTCTTCGGCGCAGGAAGTCTATTGTAATGAGATGCGCCCATAAAATGTGAGTTGGGTTAGTTTTTCGTGAGCGATGCGCACGAAAAACTAACCTTAGCGAAATTTTTCTCAGGCTAATCTTCGCGAACACGACTTGATTAGCCTGTCGCTTTAGAACGCAAGGTTTGACCAAAGTGGCCTTCAGCAATCCCGCCTGGGTAAAACCAACTTTAGCCATGCCAGCTTTCGTGAAGCAGAGCCAGCATGGCTTCGAGTTCCGTGTCTTGCTTAGAAAGGTCAAGCTGGGCAAACGTTTCAAAATCCGTTGTGTAGGACCGGGGCGCAAGGACTGTCTCCTTAACGGCCTGCTGAAGTACGGCCCATTGATGGTTGGGGATTTCGCCGAAGAATTCACTATATCACTCAAACATCACTTATAAACTTCATAGCTAACAAGTCATATTACTTTGTGTTCCTCCGTTAGCACCCTTGGCCAAAAAGATAAAAACTGTATTAATGTTCAGTTTGGGCTCAGCCAAAGCCCATCGTTGCGAGTGGCACACGCAACAATGGGTACATTACTGCTATACATTAGAAGCGTTATAACCTAGTACACGCGCTAGCCATGAGCAACTCGATCGCTTGGACACCTGACGCTGAAGCACGCTTGAAAGAAATTCCATTTTTTGTGCGACCTGCTGCCCGCAAAAAAATTGAGAAGTTTGCTCAAGAGTCAGGAATTACTCAGATTACTGTCGAGGTATACGAGCAAGCCAAACAAAAGTTTGGCAACTAATGAATTAAAGCCAATCATTGTTTTGCTCACCTTATATCCTGTTTCAAAATCTAGTACAAAGCAGCAATCAGCCCATGTTTGAAGGTGGGGGGTGCTTTGCACCCCCCACCTTCAAACATGGGCTGACTTAAGCCGTCGATTAATAGAATGCTAATCCGTCTTTGTTGAACCCATACAGCCAGTTGTCGTGTTAAGGAATCTTGGAATCCCGAAAAGCTTGACAAGGCATTAAGGTGCTTTGCGATCGCACTTTCGATAAGGAAGCAACCGCCGAAAGAAACGATACGTCTTGCGTACCATGTTTAGTACTGTATGAGGTACCTTGAGCCTCATAGGAGCCAGGATAGGAAGATAGAAACGATAGTAAGCCCATTTCAAGTCATCCCAGGCAGAACAGGGTTCCTGGTTCAGAAAATCTGACACATCCACAACCAAGCCCCTACCTTCGTACATCATCACGTTTCGACCATGCACATCATGCCCGTTCAGCCCTCGGCTCTGCGCATAGTCCAATGCCTGATCAATATCCTTAATAACCTGCTTTGGAATACGAATTCCTAAGCTGAGACAGTCATACAACGTTATACCCTCTAACCGCTTAAGAATTAAGCAGTTACTTCCCCGGTAAAAGCACTCCGAAAAAGCCGGATGTGTTCCCAGTCGTCGATAAACTTCCGCCTCTTCGGTTAAACCAGGCCGCCCCGGAGCATAAACCTTAATGACATAATCAGGGAACTCGGGATGCCAGAAAACAGCTGCATAATTCCCCATCCCGAGAGCCCGCCACGGAAACGGAACCTTTCGCACAACTACAGGATCGTTGGGATCAACGCTTTCGATGTGTACATGGGGAAGCAATTGAGCCTCAACCCGTTGAACTAGACTATCTAAGGACATAGATAAGCATTGAGCTCGGTTCTATAACAATTTTAAGAGAATAATTCGTATTCCCTTCGGTGGGTTATTGGCAGAGCCGGGTAGGGATTATATCTTGCGTCTGGATAGAATTAATATCTAAACCCCTTATTTTCCCATGTTGCAACGGGGAAGTAGGAGGTTCGTTTCTGAAATTTGGAAGGGCAATTTTTCTGCTATGAAGTGATAGAAAAATTGCCCTTCCAAATTCTGGTTTTAGCTATCTACAAGATATGAGCGTATTCAAAAGAGGGGGATGAGCATTATATGCTCATCCCCCTCTTTTGTTCTACCTAAACACAAAACTGACCTTACAGTAGACTCTTATTTCTCAACCGATAAACTTGAGGTAGCTGCCACCAGGGAATATTAGGATATTCATGGTGTTCTTGATGATAACCAAAGTGGTAACAGGTGAGAAATGACCAGATAACAGGGAAGTTTGTGCTCTTGGCTCGGTGAGGGTTAGTGTAGCCCTCATCTGGCTCTCGATGGGTTAGGAAAGTACCGAAATAAAACAACTGAACTGAGCTTAAGAGAGAGGGAACCACCCAAAATAATGCCAAATTACTATCAGGAATTCCGAGGAAATAGTGAATGCTGTGAAAGAGCACTACCAATGCAATAATTCGACCCCAACTCCAATAGTGCTTCATGAATTGGAAATACCAGATAAAGAAGTTTTCACTTCTTCCTTCATGGTAGTCTGGGTCACGTTCTGTGCTGGGATACTTATGGTGTAACCAATGCTTCTTCAACAATTCCTGATAGGAGAACAGCCCGTAGCACCATACAGCAAGAGTGCCAATCGCATGGTTGATTTTAATATTCGAGGGATAAACCACACCATGCATGGCATCATGGGCCGTAATAAACAATCCTGTGTACAGGAATACTTGCCAAACAAAAGCCAAACCAACTATCCAAACGCTGGTCTTGGAAACATCTATCGATAGGAGGAATAACAAACTGACTAACCACAGGGTTAGGATGGTGCAGGCAACCAATAGCCCTTTCACAGACTGAGTGACTGCTCGTTGGTTTGGCGATTCCAGTCCCTCCATTTCTAAAGAGGAGGCTTGAATCGGTCTTGATTGAAGGGAACTTAATTTAGTCACACCTACTTCTCGCTAACACGGGGTAATCAATTGAACCTATTGTGAGTTAGGCTTGTCAAACTCTTATCTGTATCCTAGCGATTCAGTTCTGAATCTTTGTCCATCTTTTGTCTAGTTATAAAGCTACTCGAAGTAGTTATTACCAAAGGATGGTAGCCAGCAAATATAAAAAGTTAAAAAACTAATGCATGTAGAGAAATTTAGTTATTTTTATTAAGAAAAAGGAGAAAGGTAGCATACTACGTCATCTCTTCCATCTCGTCTTATGATTTCGAGCTTCAAGAATACGGAGTACCAAACCCTATACATGGTCCGCATTTCGGTAGCAAGTATCACCAAACCAGTTTTTAATCAGCCTTTGTTACGGCAGGATAACAACTACGGTTTATCCTTCTATTCAGTAGCACCGTAATCTGGGTTTAAGTGCACAAATATTTCTACGTGGCTTATGAAATAATTTTTAAAAAGTGAGGTAAATACAAATTACTCAAGCTTCAAAAACTATTAGATTCGCTGAAAAACCAGGTCACCTTCCTATACTTCTTCGGTTTTACCTATTTTTTTTAAGTCCTATAGTATTTGCGAGGCTTATCACTTCAACAGCAAAAGATTTACCTGCTTATAGCGTTTTTGAAGGTCTTCCAGCTAGGAAATGCTCCGCTCCGTTACCCATTCAACCCTTATTTAATTGAAATAGACCGACCAGTGTAGAAATTAGTCTTCCTTTACAAGGCATCAGCCATCATACTAACTGACAATACTCACTCCATAAGTTACTGCTTTTTTTGCTTAGGATTCGTCTTACCTAATCAAAAAATCATGATAGCGACGCTTCCCATTTCATAAATCACACGAAGAAATGCCGTGAGAGTACACTCCAATAATTTAGCGATTGCTCCTATAGCAGACCTCTACTCCAGGCATAGAGCTTAATTCACAAAAGTATGAAGTTTTATTAAATCCACTAATTTTACTGAATTATCTTAGGGCGTACGCCGATATGAGTACACAAATTACAGTTTTGCATTCAAGATAAGCAACAAATCTCTCCGCTAATAAAGATAGAATCTACCCCAGGGGTGTATCATGCGGAATCTGCCTACGAAGTAACAGTATGTTGATTGTGATCCCCCTTTAATGGACATCACAATCAATATAACGTTTCTATACGAAGCAGAGTTTGTAACACTTCAACTTAGGAGATTTCCAGTAATGAAATTACCCCCAGAATGTTGGTGCTTTGCCCGCGAAGCGGGCAAAGCACCAACATTCTGGGTAAATTCTTATGCAGAAACCTCCTTAAAGGTCAATCACCCACACGTTCAGCTAATTCCAACCATCGTTCCGTCGAGTCGTCGATCGCCTGACTAAGCGCTGCTAGCTGTTCGGTAAGACGTTGGAGTTCAGTAAAGTCACCCGGAGGTTTACCATAGAGCAACGTTTCCAACTCCTCCTTTTGGCGCTCCATCTCGGGAATCTTGTGTTCCAGTTCCTCGTATTCCCGCTTTTCCTTATAGGAAAGCTTACGGGGTTGAGTCGAATTAGCCGTTTTGGCACTGGATTTTGGCTCACTAGGCTCTGTAGAGGAAGACTTCTCTTTTTTGGCAGAAGTTTTCTCAGCTTTCTCGGCCTCGCTGTCCTGGGCCTGTTTATAGTCCAGGTAAAGGGAGTAATTGCCGGGATACTGGCGAATGTTACCGCCTTCCTCGAAGGCAAAGACGGTATCGACCGTGCGATCCAGAAAATAGCGATCGTGCGAGACGACAATCACACAACCATTAAAATCTTCTAAATACTCCTCCAAAACCGATAGTGTTTGTACATCCAGATCATTGGTTGGTTCATCCAGAATCAATACATTGGGAGCGCTCATGAGTACACGCAGGAGAAACAAGCGACGCTTCTCTCCACCCGATAGTTTATGGATCGGTGCATACTGCTGATTGGGAGGAAACAAAAAGCGCTCCAACATCTGGGAAGCCGTAATGATACTTCCATCCGAAGTTTTTACCAGTTCTGCAATGCTTTTGAGATAGTCAATGACGCGATCATTTTCATTCATCGCGACATCTTCGGAATGTTGGTCGAAATAGCCAATATGGATAGTGGCTCCCAATTCCACAGTTCCAGAATCCGGCTGAACCCTGCCTGTAATGATGTCCATCAGGGTAGATTTGCCAACTCCATTGCCACCAATAATACCGATGCGATCGTCTGGACTAAAGAGGTAGCTGAAATCCTGGATCAAAATGCGATCGCCATACCCTTTCCGGATATGTTCTAGTTCAATCACCTTCTTACCAATCCGACGGCCCACGGTGGAAATTTCCACCTTACCCTGCGACTGCTTAAACTCCTGTGCCTGCATATCGCGAATGCGCTCAATGCGTGCCTTTTGTTTGGTGCTGCGAGCTTTAGGGCCACGCTTCAGCCATTCCAACTCGCGCCGTAATACCCCAGCATGTTTGCGCTGGGTGCTGGCAGCGGAGTCCTCCGATTCTGCCTTTTTCTCTAAGTAATAGGCGTAGTTGCCAGAGTAATTGAACAAATCACCCCGGTCGATTTCGAGAATGCGATTCGTAACCCGATCCAGGAAGTAGCGATCGTGAGTAATCAGAAGCAAGGCTCCTCGAAAGCGGTTGAGGTAGCTTTGCAGCCATTCCACCGAGAGAGCATCCAGGTGGTTGGTTGGCTCATCCATTAGCAGCACATCGGGGTCAGAGAGAAGAGCGGTGGCGATCGCAATTCGCTTACGATATCCCCCCGACAAATCTCCAACACGGGCCTCAAAATCATCAATGCCCAACCTGCTCAGCACAGTTTTAGCATTGGTTTCCAGATCCCATGCCCCAGCCGCCTCAATCTTTTGGCTCACGGTAGACAGCCGGGACATCACCGCATCGGCGTCTCCATGACCATGGGCTAGTTTATCCGAGAGTTCTTCATACTCCCGAATCAGTGCCATCTGTTCGCCACTATCGACAAACACTTGTTCCAGAACGGTATGGTTATCATTCAGATCTGGCTGCTGAGGCAGGTAGACAATCTTGGCCCCCTGGTTAATCCAGATATCGCCGCCATCCGTAGGCTCCAACCCGGCAATCATTTTCAGTAGGGTAGATTTGCCCGACCCATTGGTGCCAATCAACCCTACCTTATCGCCCTCCTCCAGGCTAAAGGTGGCATCTTTCAGGATCTCCTTGATGCCAAAGTCTTTTTTGAGCGATCGCACAGAATAAATAGTCATGGGTCACAGGATAGCTTCCAGTCACCTAGTCTAACGTTGCCTGGCTCCCAATAGCCGCATCTGCACCCCTCGGGCTGGAGCCAGAGTTACTCCTCGCCGCCGGGGCACCTCCGGTTCTGAGTCAACCAACTCTAGCTGGTAGTGGGTTAGAACAGTAGCCAGAGCTAACTTCAACTCATACAGAGCGAGTGCCTCCCCTACACAGCGACGCGCACCGTTGCCAAAGGGAATGAACTCGAAGGGTGTGTACTTTCGCTCCAAAAAGCGCTCAGGCCGAAATTCCTTAGGATTAGGGTAGAGGTCCTCCCGTTGCAGGGTGAGGTACATACAGCCCATAAAAATGGTTCCAGCGGGGAACTGGTAGCCCAGCAGTTCTACAGGTTCCTGGGCCTCTCGGGGGAAGGTGAGCATTGCTACAGGGGTACAACGTAGGGTTTCCTGGCAGACAGCCGTGAGATAGGGAAGCTTGGCGATGGTTATGGGATCGGCTCCTGGTTCCAGGCTATTGAGTTCGGCCAGGAGCTTTGCTTGAATCTCGGTTTTGTGGTGGAGCCAATACAACGCCCAAGCCATAGCCGTTGCGGTGGTTTCATGGCCCGCAAACAACAACGTCATCAATTCATCACGCAGTTCTTTATCGCTAAGAGGTTGCCCATCCTCATCGCGAGCCGCCATCAACAGGGACAGAATATCAGAGCGGTTTTCATCGGGGTTCGCACGACGCTCCTCCAATTCGGCATAGAGGAGATCGGTTAGTTGTTGCCGCAACCTCACAAACTGCCCCCAAGGGCTCCAGGCACCCAAATCGAACTGAAGGAACTTGAGAAAGAGTAAAGCCGAAGTTAGGGGCGAAGCAAAATGTTCCGTTGTTTCAGCCAACACGCTTTTAATTTGTTTCGCGCGATCGCCATCGGAAAGGCCGAACACGGCCTCAAAAATCACTTGTAGCGAAATACCCTGGGTGACTTTTCGAGCTGAAAAAACGTCTCCAACGTTCAGTTCTTTAAAAGCATCCTGAGTAATGCGGCCGATGAGATCACCGTACACGGCCAATCGCTCCCCATGGAAGGGCGGCATTAGCAGTTGGCGGTGGCGTTTGTGACGGTCATCACTTAAGGTGATGATTGATTGATCACCCACCAAGGGCTCTAGCAACAGATTGAGTTCGCCGGGAGCACTGAAGAGTTTGCGATCGTTGGTGAGAATATATTGAATCGCATCAGGATGGCTAACCAGGACGATTTTGTCACCAAACCCTAAACCCGTTCCCACAAATATGTCGGGAGACAGCTGATGATTGCTCTCTAAATAGCCCACTGGATCAAAAATCCATTGTACCCGTTGCAAAAATACGGGCTTGGACACGGGCTTGAGGGTTTTTCCGGGGGGGGCTTCGAGGGTTTTCATGGCGGTTTAGCTACCTTCTTGAGCACCAACTTGACCCTATCATTACATATTTATTTACAGCGCTTTGCGCTTGAATCAGCCACAGTTGTTTTTGTGAGAGCCGCGCGGAGCGCAGTTCTCACAAAAACAACCAGATTTTAAGCGCTGGAAAAGCACGATAAGACAAGTTTTTCTGATACTCTTGACTCCGTTTGCGCGTTGAACACGCAAAATCAAGGGTTTTGGAAAAACCTCAGCAATTCCAATTTTGAAATCAGGCCCGAAAACCGCGCGCCTTTGGCGCGCGGTTTTCGGGCATCAAAGCCAAGAGTTCATGCCCTACGGGTATGAACTCTTGGCTTTGATGCCCATACTGAGAATTGCTGGAAAAACCTATCCTGAGTGCGGGTCTAGAACACGACCCGCTATAGTGAAGAATGATCTTCCTGACCGAGAGGGGAACCGTCCCTTACTCCTGTTGTGACGTCCATGCAAAACCTTGAACAACAACTGGCTCAGGAGCTTTCCCTGCGCCCTGCCCAGATCCAAAACGCCCTGGAGCTCTTTGCAGAAGGGGCCACTGTTCCCTTCATCGCTCGCTACCGAAAAGAGCGTACGGGGGAGATGAATGAGGTGCAATTGCGAGAACTGGCCGATCGCTACGCCTACCTGACCGAACTGGGAGAGCGTAAGACGACGATTTTGCAGGCGATCGCGGAGCAGGGCAAACTCACCGATGAGTTAAAAGCCAAAATTGAAGCCTGCACTCAAAAAACCGAGTTAGAAGACCTCTACCTGCCCTACCGGCCCAAGCGCCGCACCCGTGCAACCATTGCCCGTGAGAAAGGGCTAGAACCATTGGCAGCGGCCATCAAAGCGGCCAACCGTCCGAATGCGCCAGCACTATCTCTAGAAGCAGAAGCGGCGAAGTTTCTCTCCGAGCAGGTCAAGACCGCAGAAGAAGCGCTGAAGGGCGCGGCAGATATTCTGGCAGAGGAAGTAGCTGAGCAGGCACCATACCGAGCATACCTGCGGCAATACTTATTAGAATCTGGCGTGTTTATGTCGCAAATTAAGGCGGCGCATCCCGAGGGAACAACCAAGTTTGAGATGTACCGCAACTATCAAGCCAAGGTGCAGGCGATCGCTCCCCACAACTTGCTCGCCTTACTGCGTGGGGAAACAGAAGACATCCTCACTCTCACCCTCAGTTTTGATGAAGAGCAGGTGCTGTATTACCTGGAATCTGAGGTCATTCGCACCAAAACACCAGCGATTAAGCAGTTTTATCGAGAGATGTTGAAGGATGCCTTCAACCGACTGATGAAAACTTCGCTGATCTCAGCCGTGATGGCGGAGAAGAAAGCCTGGGCGGACGGAGAATCGATCAAAACCTTTGAAGCGAATTTGCGGGATCTACTTCTGGCGGCTCCGGCAGGGATGAAGCCGACTCTGGCGCTCGATCCTGGATTTCGTACCGGTTGCAAGACAGCGGTGATCAGCGAAACGGGAAAGTTTTTGGAATATCAAACTATTTTTCCCCACCAGTCTGCAGCTCAACGGGAGCAGGCTGCCAAAACGGTCAAAACGCTGATTGAGAAGTACCAGATTCAACTGATTGCCATTGGTAACGGTACCGCTGGACGTGAAACAGATGCCTTTGTCACGGAAGTTCTGCAAGGGATTGAACGCCCTCCCATCAAAGTGATGGTGAATGAATCAGGCGCCTCCATTTATTCCGCAAGCTCTGTGGCTTTAGAGGAGTTTCCTGATCTGGATCTGACAGTGAGAGGTGCTATTAGCATTGGGCGACGGCTGCAAGATCCGCTTGCAGAGCTGGTGAAGATTGACCCCAAATCCATCGGTGTTGGCCAGTACCAGCACGATGTCGACCAGAAATTGCTGAAGAAAAAACTGGATGAAACGGTAGAAAGCTGCGTGAACTATGTGGGTGTGGACTTAAACACCGCTTCCAAAGAACTGCTGACCTTTGTATCGGGGTTGAGCCCCAGCGTAGCCAGCAACATTGTTGCCTATCGCAATCAAAATGGGGCCTTTCGCGATCGCCGTCATCTCCTCAAAGTGCCTAAGCTCGGGGCGAAAGCCTTTGAGCAGGCAGCAGGATTTCTGCGCATTCGGGGCGGTAACAACCCGTTAGATAACACAGCGGTACACCCGGAAAGCTATGGGGTGGTGGAAGCGATCGCCCGCGACTTGAAGGTGCCCCTGTCCGACATCTCCAAATCCCTTGATCAATTGAAAGCAGTTAATTTGAAGCAATATGTTACCGACACCATCGGTGAACCCACATTGCGGGACATTTTTCGGGAGTTGGAGAAGCCAGGACGTGACCCCCGAGCAGAGTTTAAGTATGCCACCTTCAACGAAGCGGTAAAGGAAATCTCTGATCTTCAGGTTGGAATGCAGCTTGAAGGCATTGTGACCAACGTTGCCAACTTTGGAGCTTTCGTTGATATTGGCGTACACCAAGATGGACTGATCCATGTCTCGCAAATGGCTGATCACTTTGTCAGCGATCCGAAGCAGGTTGTCAAGGTAGGTCAGGTCGTCAGCGTGCGTGTTCTAGAAGTAAATGAAGGGCTCAAGCGAATCAGCCTCTCCATGAAGTCTTCGGATTCTCCACCACCCAATCGGGGCGATCGCCAAAGCAATCCTCGTCCTAGCTCCAAAGGAAAAGCCCCAGCACCCGAGTCGAAACCCTCCAGCCTGGAAGACTTACAAGCTAAATTTGGTCGCAAACGGCCTAAATAAACGGCTTCAATACTCCAAAATAGAAATTCGCGGCCGTTGTGCCGCGAATTTCTATTTTGGGGTTAAGCGCGATCGCGCCCATGCACTTCGGCGGGAGGCGTCGTCACCTCAACCGCAGTAAAGGGTTCCAGGATTTTATAGGTGTGGGATGCGCCTTCAGGAACCACCCAGGAGTTGCCGGGTTCCAGCAAAATCATTTGGCCTTCCAAATGCAACTCAGCACGGCCATTGATCACATAGCCGATCGCCTCATAAGGACGTTGAGTCATCGGTTTTGCATCGTTGGGTTGCTCATTTTCCCAGAGCCGCATAGAGAGTTTTTTACTCAGTGCCAAGTGCTTCTGGCCCATCTCACCGATGGGTGCGGTTTCAGATGTCACTTTAATGACCGTCGTATCACTCATAGAACAATACCTCCAAATGATGTGGATAAAAGAACTTAAAACCTTCTGAGAACAAGGGTTAAACGGCATTCTTGATGCGAAATACCGTTCAGCGCGCTAATACGATTTGATAACACCGCATTATTTTCTCTATCCCATACGCATCCTAAGTTGAACATTTTGATCCAACATCTTTCCAATGGCTGACCATCAAAAGCTGTTTACCTTTATCCAGCCAATTAACCAGCTGGCCCAAATCATTCTCACCCATTTACTTGAGACAGAATCTCAAGCATTTCTTGCGAAAGGATTGATTCTGCTTGTTTCTGGCCCATGCCAAATCCACACTTCCATAAAAAATGTTTCCACTAAATGATCAGGACAGTTCTTTTTCTGGCGCAGAATCACCGAGTTAATCCGAAATAACGTTGGCTGTGTCTGGAGTTTCAGAAGTCACTTGTTCCTGTAAGGAAGTCACCTATGCGAGTTCGGATTGAATTTTTGGATGTTACTTGCCGCGACTCTGAAGATGTTACTGGAGCTGATACCCTTTACATTGTCGGTGGGGCATCTGATGGAGGGCGACAATTACAGCCTGTACTAACCAGTCGGCTGTGGTTACAAGGAGGCCAAACTCGCCCATTTTTCAATAACAGCAATGTGATTTTTGATGGCGATCTTCCCGTGGGCAGCATGGTTCACTTGGGGTTCAATGCTTATGACGAAGATGCATCCAAAGACTGGGCCAAGCATGGTGATTGGATCACCAAACTTGCAGATGGCATTGCAGGAGAAATTGAAAAACTTCCTCGCAATCCCAATCAGCCTCAGCAAACGGATGGGCCCAACTCAAAAGATCCGGCACAGGTTGCTGCAGCCATTTTGCGGGGCGGAGTACGTGTCATCGGCTTTTTTGCCAACATGGATAAGGATGACCCTCTCGGTAGCCATACTGCCGATATTGCCATCGGCAACCCCGGTTGGGAAGTGCGGGAATGGCTTTGTAAGGGCAACCGTCTCGGTGGTTTTCTAGGGTATTCCACCTGGGATTACAGCATTCGCTACCGTGTTACTCAGCTCAGTGATGGAGTACCCGGAGCGATCGCCACCTACGGCAACACAATTAAACTGCGCCATCTGGCCAGCGCCCGTACCCTCCACTCCCATGAGCAGACCTATGGCCATCCCGGTAGCTCTCGTCAACAACAGGTCACGGCATTTGAATACGCAGATGACAACGATTTATGGGTGATCAAAGGCCCCCACGGACAACCGGAGGATTACAAGCGGGGTCAGGTCGTTCAACATGGCGACATCATTCGACTGGAGCATGTTGCGACCCGGCGTAACCTGCACAGCCACGGGGGCATTCCCTCTCCGGTCACTGGGCAGCAGGAAGTCACCTGCTATGGTTACAACGGCATCGGAGATGATAATGATAACTGGCGCGTTGAATTGGAAGCTGGCGGCTCTCTGGGATCAAATAAGCGGCTACGATTGATTCACGTCAACACCAACCATGCACTGCATTCCCACTACGGCTACAGCCACCCCAACTGGACTCAGGGCCAGCAAGAGGTAACAGGCTTCGGTGGCCGGGATGATAATGATTGGTGGTCGCTGTTTGAGATCCGCTAAGTGATGGAAGGGGTAGGCGATCGCCTACCTCCTCTTATACTTACAGTCGAACAAAGGAGAGTGGACACTCAGTGCTCCCTCTCCTTTGTTCTAATAAAAATGGCTATTCCCACATCTTGCACTACAGCGCTTTTCAAGCGCTTAAAATCTGGTTGTTTTTGTGAGAGTTGCGCTCAACGCAACTCTCACAAAAACAACCGTAGCTGATTCAAGCGCAAAGCGCTATAAAACCCAAAGCCTCATTTTGTGTGCGCTTCGGGCACACAAAATGAGGCTTTGGGTTTTGGTCAGCAATTCTCATTTTGAAATCAGGCCCGAAAACCGCGCGAAGGCGCGCGGTTTTCGGGCATCAAAGCCAAGAGTTCACACCCGTAGGGCGTGAACTCTTGGCTTTGATGCCCATACTGAGAATTGATGGGTTTTGGTACGGTAGAGGTGCAAGAGGAAAGAAACAAGTGTGTTTCTTAGGAGGTTTCTGCATAAGAATTTACCCAGAATGTTAGTGCTTTGCCCGCTTCGCGGGCAAAGCACTAACATTCTGGGGGTAATTTCATTACTGGAAATCTCCTTAAAGTATTGCTAGACGAAAGGGAATTGTCGAGCTTGGTGGAATGGAGAGCGATCGCCAACCTCAGCAGCACCATCGTTGAAACCACTATAAAAATGTCCCAGCGGGAGCCCAAATATTTGCCTAAGAAACAAAAGGCCCACACCCTGTAATTGGGCGCAGGCCAGAATGCTAGTACTCTTATTTTTCACGGAAGGCGACGATAAGTCTGTACGGTAGCGTGATGGCTACACTAAATTTAATAACAACAAAAAATACCAACAGAATCATAGGAGAAAGAATGCTACATAAGGTAATACGGCATTGCGTCAGCCTTTATCACGGTTATCGAACCGGATACCATACAGCATTCTTCTAAAAGCTGAGTTCGGCTACACTCGTAATAAAAGCCACAGTCAGCAGGAACTGTGGCATGGGTTGTACTTTTTTTCATCCTGCCAACTCGTAACTTTAAAGCCCTCTACCAACATAAGGAGGGGATAAGGAATCTTTGGGAGGAAATCAAACTCCAACAAAAAATTGCAGGCGAGCTGTAGCATTGGTACGCTCTTTAGCTGCGTTTTACGTTGATGGCCTTAGCTGAATGGTTATGTCATGACGAGTCACTAAGGAGACTTCCAAAAAATGGGGATATTGTTTCTCAGAAACCTCCTAAGAGTACAGCTTCTACTGGCTCTTCAGGCTCTAACCATCCAGGAGATAGCGCTCATTCATCCTGTAACGATCGCCAACCAGGATCAGCTCCCTCAAAGTAGAGTCTGGTTACGAAAATAAGCTCCAATGAAAAAACCCGCTCTGAATATCAGAACGGGCCGAAGTGGAGAAAATCAACCATGAAATCTATAAGGGAGGCAAGGGCGGCTTGTAACTGGCCCGTTGCGTCATCCAAAACTTTCGCTTGGGGAAACTTTGCTTATACTCTCACCCCATTCCCTAGCGTTCTACAGCAAAATTGCCAAACCTAATAGCCGCGATCGATGGAATAAATCGGGGTACTTACGGTTGAGCGGACACAGCAAGGGTCTTTAGACCTCTAAAATAACCTTATAACTTATGGGAGTTGCAGGATGTAGAGCATAGTGCAAGATGTGGGGGGTAAAACTCACTACATTTTGCACTATCCGTAAGTCCTAATATTGTAAGTTGCCGTGGTTTAGCTCAATAGCATATTTCTAAAGTAGAGCTCGGTTATGACTTCGGTTATATCGGAGGACTACCCTAAAAGCCATACAAATTAGAACGGCGGGAAGAGGCTCACCAGAACGGGATCGGATAATTTTGTATATGAATCAAGTCGCATTTTATACTAGGTTCTTCCCAAAAGAACGCTGATCCATCCACGTTTTTCCTAAAGAGCGAGATTACAGTGATTTCTTCATGGCATAATCCACTTCCATCAAAAGGGTACACAACTCATCAAGTAGTTGTTTGTTGCTATAAAGACAGATGGGTCCCAATCTTGTTGTACCCACTTACGGATGCAATCGCATTGCGTCAAAAAGCACAAACTTTTGGTAAGGATCTCTTTATCTGCCCAGTCAGCGGGTTTTCAAGCAAGGAACTTGATTTGCTGTGAATCTGTAGATCGGTAGCGGCAAATAGCTCAACTCGATCAAACCTAAAAGCCATAGTGCTGTGCTTCCCAATAGGTGAAAAGCACGGCATCGTGGTTTTTAGGTTTGATTAACAGGTATGGAATGCGTAATTGTTTCTGGACGTATAGGTTTATAGGTTTTGTAGAGCGGTGCTGAATTTGGAAATGGGACGCGATCGCCAACACTAGCGCTGCTAGTGTTAGCACCCCAAAAATTGCAGGAAATCCGTAGCACCCAGTACAAAGTAGTGGCTAAGCAGCCACTTCCACAAAAAATTCTGGATTTTATTCTGTACAGAATCCTAAATAAATAAGCTTTTTAAAGGTCAAAAATTTTCAGATTTCCTGCAATCAAAAGTTCCCCACATTTGCCATAAGCCCTAAATTTAAGCACTCTGAAGATTTTTGCCACTATTCAGCATCGGTCTTTTCTGAGAAATTGATTAAGCAATATAATGTTTCAACTTTTTCACTAATAAATGTTGCAGCTGCTTGATCCCGTTGCTAGGGTGTGCAGAGGACTTGAGCGGATGCCTTCATCCTGTAAGTTCTCCTGATCTGTACGGAAACGTTAGTTGTAATCATGCTTGCGAACGTTATGACCATGGCTGCTCTGCTCGATTTGCATCAAGCCGCATCCATTCACCCGCGACAATCACGTCATGGCGTTCTTTGCCCAGGACTTGTTTTAGAAGTTGTTTCGCGCAAAGCGCACGAAACAACCCTTCTAGCCAGTTCTAAAACATGCCCTAGTGAATGCGATCGCAGTTCCCTTGAGCTACTTGATGCAACGTTCCCTGTTGTTTCGGTCGAGCCTTGTTCAATTGCAAACTGCTGTTGAATTCCTATGTGACTCACCTAGGTACAGGACAAAAATTGAAGGACGTGGAAAAACTCATCGATGAATAACTCCAGATTCAGTAGGATTTGACGCAGGTGGTCGAAACCATAGCGAAAGATACTCTTGGCTT
>NZ_JACJOO010000012.1 GCF_014695575.1 Leptolyngbya sp. FACHB-8
GTTAAGGGCTTTTTCGAGTGCCGCGCGAAGCGCGGCACTCGAAAAAGCCCATTATTGCGTGCGCGTCGCGCACGCAATAATGGGCGGTTCGGCTTATCCCGAACTGACGTTATATTTAGTATGAGATAAAAATAAAACTACCTCTACAAGGCAAAAATCTGCGAAGAGTTTCTTGTTGCCACTCCTGTTCAACGTTTTACAATCTTGCTGAGGGTGGTTAGCAAATCTTTAGTGGTGAAAGGTTTGGGTAGAAAGGCAAGAACGTCAGTATCTGTTAGATTGCTGCATGTTTCACTGGTAATTAAACCGCTTATGGCTACAATCCGCACGTCAGGATTGATCTCCTTTAACGCCCGAATAGCTAGAGACCCATCCATAGAGGGCATCATCATATCGACGATCACCAGATCGATTTTTTGAGGATGTTGCACATAAATGGAAATGGCTTCAAGCCCATCATTTGCTGTTAAGGTTTGATAGCCAAAGGCCTCTAGGGAGTGTTTTGCGATCTCGCGAATGGCGGCTTCGTCGTCCACGATTAAAACAGTTTCGCCATGCCCGATGGGCAGTTCATTATCTTCGGACGGAAGCGGTACTGCTGGGGCGATCGCGGGTAAATACACATTAAACTGTGTACCCACATCAGGTTTGCTGGAAACCGTGATAAAACCACCATGACTTTTGACAATACCCAGCACCGTTGATAAGCCTAACCCAGTACCCTGCCCGAATTCCTTGGTGGTGAAGAAGGGGTCAAAAATACGATCAATAACGTCAGGGGGAATACCTACACCTGTATCTGCAACGGAGATCAGGACATAGCTACCGACTTTAGCTTCTGGATGAATGTGGACAAATGCTGGGTCAATCTCTAGATTTTCTACACCAAGCTTGAGTTGCCCACCCTGAGGCATGGCATCCCGTGCATTCACACAGAGATTCATCAGGACCTGATGCAGCTGAGTTGAATCACCAGAAACCGCCCAGAGCTCGGGGATAATATGCGTTGAAATTGTGATGGATTTTGGAAATATTTCATCTATGATTTGCTTGATCTCGCGCAGTAATTGATCAGGCTGAATCAATGTATGCGTGCCTTCGATACCCCGTACAAAAGACATCACCTGACGTATTAAGTCAGCACCTCGTTTAGTATTCCGTTCGACTAACTTTAACCATTGCTGACTTTGTTCATCCTTATGTTTCATCGCCAGTAATTGAACTGACATAAGAATGGGAGTTAATACGTTGTTTAAATCATGAGCAATGCCACTGGCTAAAGTGCCTAAACTTTCCATCCGTTGCGATCGCAGTAACTGACGTTCAAGCTGTTTACGCTCCGTCACATCCTGCATCAGTACGTAAGTTCCCTGTACTTCATCGTCGTCGAAATGAGGTACATAGGCGAACTCAAAGTGATGTAAATGACCCTCACGCGTTAGGGTGCTGTCGAACGTAACGGTTTGACCGGAGAGTGCCAGCTCTAGTTTTGGAAGAAGTTCTTTATATAATTCATCTTCCATCAAATCACGCATGTGATGGTTTTCAAGGTCTTCTCGCGAACATTGAAACCAGTCTTCGTAGCCACGATTGACAAAGCGATAGTTATGCTCACGGTCGATGTAAGAAATCATAACGGGCAGCGCATCGGTGAGCAGCCGCAACTGTGCCTCGCGTTGCCGCACCCGCTCCTCAGCCTGAATCCGTTCTTGAATTTCTTGTTCAAGCTGAGCATTTTGTTCCTGGATCTGGCGGGTGAGGTTCCGGAGGTTCAGGTGAAGCTGAATCCGTGCCAAAACCTCCTCCTGTTGAAAGGGTTTGGTGATGTAATCGACGGCTCCTAACCGTAATCCCTTCACCTTGTCGACGGTTTCTGAAAGGGCCGTCATGAAGATAATCGGTGTTTCCTGGGTCGAAGGTCGGGACTTCAATATCTGACAGGTCTCAAACCCGTCCATTTCTGGCATCAGAATGTCTAGCAAGATCAAGTCTGGTTTGGCGTATTCCACTTTCTGCAAGGCACTCTTGCCACTCTGGGCAACCAACACCTTGAAGCCAGAATTGCGCAAGAAGTCGAACAGGACATTCAGATTCGTTGGCGTATCGTCAACAATCAGAATTGTCGAAGGGCTGACAGTGTTCATAATTGCTCTCGATACTGGCGAATCAACTCTAAAATCTGCTGCTCCTCAAAGCCCTTAACCAACTGAGCTAGAGGGTGTGTCAACGTCAACCAACGCTCGTCAGTCTGCTCTAGCTGGGCAATGTGGTCCGTAATAGCCTGTAAATCGCCCTGCATCGCGAAATCGAGTAGTGTATCGAGCTCTGCCTTGGCCGGCAGAGTGGCCAGCGCGCCGGAAATAGCTACTGAAGTATCTGTGGCAATCGCCTCGTCAGGCTTCTCTACCTTCTGGGACTTTTCCTCAACTTGTTGGTAAACCCATGTCAGGTTGAGGTAGGCTTGCAGATGTTGCAACAAATCCTCTTCGCGCACCGGTTTGGGCAGAAATCCATTACAACCTGCCTTGCGGCTGGTCTCCTGATCAAAGTCTAACGTGCTGGCAGAGACGGCGATAATCACAATATCCTTCAGTGTTGGCGACGACCGTAACCGTCGAATCGCCTCAAACCCATCCATGATGGGCATTACCAGATCCATTAAAACAGCATCAGGACGAAACTCATAGGCCTTATTCAGTCCATCTTGCCCATCCACTGCCTCCATGATTTCAAATCCTAACGGTTTCAACAGCCCTACGAGAACCGCGCGATTTTCCCACTGGTTATCGACCACCAGCACTTTGCGGCGATCGCCCGCATACCCCACAATAGCGGGTGGAGGTGGTGCAGAGATCCCACCCTGGTTAGTCATTTCTGGGAGAACAATATCAAACCAGAATGTACTGCCCTTGCCCGGTAGGCTTTTCACCTGAATGTCGCTGCCCATCAGTTGCACAAGTTGACGGGTAATGGTCAATCCCAACCCAGTTCCCTCAATTTGTCGTCGATTGTCCCCTGCCTGCTGAAACGGCAGAAAAATGGCGTCTAGCTGTTCGTCCGCAATCCCAACCCCCGTATCTTCTACCTCAAACCGCAGCTTGGCTAGACCCAGGTGCAAGTCATCCTCGACAGGTCGAACTCGAAAGGTAACGTGCCCGTGCTCTGTAAATTTGATGGCATTGCCCAAGAGATTCAGGAGTACCTGACGCAGCCGTTTTTCATCGGCCTGAACAAACGTTGGTAGCGGTGCAATCGGTTCATACACAAAGGCAATGTCCTGTCGGGCACGAACTTTGAACATTTGCACCAAGTTTTCTAGAAAGGCAGAAAAATGGAAGTCATGGGGATGCAATTCCATCTTCCTGGCTTCAATTTTCGACAAATCTAGAACGTCATTAATCAATGTCAACAAATGTTCACCACTGTGATGAATAATTTCTAGGCCGTTCCTTTGCTGTTCCGTCAGGCTGACCGATTTTTTCAGGATTTGTGCGTACCCGAGAATGCCGTTCAACGGTGTTCGAAGCTCATGGCTCATATTCGCCAGGAACTCGCTTTTGGCCCGATTAGCAGCCTCTGCCATATCTTTGGCTTGTTGGGTTGCGACGTCGGCCTGCCAACGCTCCGTGATATCATCAATCACCCACAGACGCCCGGGAATGTCTCGCTGATAAATGGGTGTACTGGAGAGGCTCAAGACCTGGGACTGAGGCTGGCTAAAAAACCACTGCCAATCTCGGATCTCGACCTGGGGCTGTGTGAACAATTGGGCAGCTTGTCGGGCAATGTCTTGCTGGTTGTCTGCCTTCAGCCTCAGAGCAGTCATGGCCTGAGCGATCGCCATTGGCTCCGCTGCCCCGTGGGGTAACCCTAATTGCTTGGCAGCTACATGGTTCAACCAACCCTGTGCGCCACTTTCATCAATAAACACGACGCCCTGAGGAATGGTTTCGAGAATGGCCCGTAACCGTGCCTGTAAATTGTCCAGGCGCAAAGTAACATCCTGGAAGCGCAACAAATTGCGCATCCCACCGAGGATAGATTTTAGAAACTGTTGTAATTGTGGGGAGAACTGTACGGAATCGTACCAAAATAGAACAATGGCTCCTCGCACAGCTTCAGCTTGCAATAGCGGAAGTACCGCTACCGATTGCACGCCTTGCGCCACCAAAGCCGCCGCTGCATTAGCTGTAGCGGGGTAATCCTCGTAGTAGACGCAGCAATTTTGGGCGATCGCTTCAGCAAATAATGTTGGAGTGGTGAGGCGATCGGGGAGCGCATGCTCGGGAAGAGATACCAAGGCTTCTGCCGTAACGTCATCGAGCTGCCGCAGCACAATGGCTCCATCGGAGCAGGTGAAGGTTTTTAGGGTGGTAAGGGCGTAGGCGATCGCTTGTTCCGGACTGGCAGCGGTTTCATCCTGGGTCAAGTTTGCCAGGGTAGTCTGGGTCGCATTCTGCCATTCCCATTGCAATAAATAGCGTCGTGTTAACGGGCTCAACAGTACAGTGACGGCCAGGGTTAGCAGGTGACGAGTCGTAGCCTCGTCCCAGTTCAGGAGTAGCAGGAAACCCCACAGAAGCGCTCCTGTTAAGGCGATCGCCCGTGATGGGGGACGTAACGTAAACCCACCAAAAAGGACGGGAGCCAGCCACAACAGGGGAGAACAGCCACTTAACACAAGTAACCCGAACAGTGCCATGGCCAGGCCCAACACTAAGGGCTCAAAACTGGGCAATTGCTCTGGATGGGATGATGGTAAGGGGTTGCTGCCAGAGGAATGAACGTGCAATAGCTTCAGGCGGCTAAACATTCTGAAATAGTTTGGGTCACGACGTGAGGCGCACTAATATGAGGAAGATGCCCCTGAGCGTTAATGTTAATGAGTTTCGAGTTGGGAATGTGCTTTGCCAAATAGTCTCCCACCACAAGGGGGACAGCGACGTCGTTGTTGGATTGCAGAATCGTCGTGGGTACTTTCAATCGCGGCAGTTCTGCCCGGTGGTCAGACTGAAAAATAACCCGTGATACCGCCTGAGCGATATCGGGACGAATAGCCGCTAAGGTATTAGCAAATTCGGTAGCCAGTTCAGGGCGATCAGGGTTGCCCATGGCGATGGGCGCAAAGCCGCTCACCCAGGCATAGTAATTAGAGGACATGGCCTCATACAGGGCATCCAGATCAGACTGCTCGAAGCCACCAATATAACTGGTGTTCGCATCATTTACATAGCGAGGGGATGCACCCATGAAAATTAACTGCTTGAAGCGGCTGGGATCAACCAGAGCCGCCAGCAAGCTTACCATCCCGCTCACCGAATGGCCCACCAAAATAGCTTGAGATAGCTTTAATTCAGCGCATAACTCTAATAAATCTTCTGCGTAACTATAAAGGGAGCTATATCGGTGGGGGCTATAGGCTGCCATATCAGACTTCCCGGCCCCAACGTGATCAAATAAAACAATGCGGTAGTCAGACTGAAAGGCTTCAACCTGATGTCGCCAGGCCGTTTGGTCTGAGCCAAACCCATGGGCAAAAATAATGGTTTGCTCTCCCTGCCCCAGCACTACGACGTTATTGCGCTTAAATACCTTGCTTGGCATAGATAACGATTGCATCAAAGTCCTTATTGGTTAAGGGTAAAACAAATCAAAAAATACCAGATTTCTTTATCACGGCCTATATCGATCTTAGAAGGCAGGTCTGTCATTCCTCTGAATTCAAACCAAACTTAATGGCGATCGCGTAAACTGACGCCCTATAGCCCCTTCTTCAGGAGCCCCGACCATGGCTGAACGTCCTTATGATGTTGTTCTTTACGGTGCAAGTGGTTTTGTTGGTAAGCAAACTGTACAATACTTTGCCCGCCATGCTGCTGGTGGGTCGTTGCGGTGGGCGATCGCGGGACGAAACCGCCAAAAACTCGAAGCCGTTAAAGCTGAGGTCGGTGTGGATGCAGATGTGTTGGTGGCCGACAGCCAGGATCAGGAGGCGATCGATCGCATTGTTTCGCAGACACGGGTAATTCTGACGACAGCCGGGCCTTTTGCCCTCTATGGCGACACACTGGTAGACGCCTGTGTGCGGTTCAAAACGCATTATGTCGACATTACGGGAGAAGTTCCCTGGGTCAAAACATTGATTGATCGTTACCATGCTCAGGCCGCAGCCGATGGCACCCGCATTATTCCCTGCTGTGGTTTTGACTCTGTTCCGTCCGATTTGGGGTCTTACTTGATGGTGCGATATCTGCAGCAGTCTTTGGGCACGGCTTGCGCAGACGCGAAGGCTTACTTTCAACTATTTGGAGGGCTAAACGGTGGCACGCTAGCATCGGCCTTTAACCTGTTGGATTCAAACACGTTTGCACAGTTGAGTGATCCATTTCTACTCAATCCATCCCATCATCACACCCAGACTGAAATTGATCGTAATCGTGATCCTTTAACCCCATCCTTTGCTCCCGAGGTCAACACCTGGGTCGCTCCCTTTTTTATGGGCCCTGTCAACACTCGTATTGTTCGCCGAAGTCAGGCTTTATATGAAGAATGGCAAGAGCCCTATGGCCCCCACTTCACGTATCAAGAGTATTTCAAGTTCAATGAGCCGTTGGCCTGGTTACAGGCTACAGGGGTGACTGCGGGGCTGGGTGTTTTTATGGGGGTATTCCAGCAGGCGCAGGTGCGATCGCTCCTCCAACCCCTGCTTCCGAAACCGGGCCAGGGTCCGTCTGAACAAACGATGAATACGGGCTGGTTCTCCTGCGAATTGATAGGGACAGGTACAAATGGGCGTAAAGTGCGAGGATTGATCCGCGATCAGGGTGATCCGGGTAACCGAGCAACCGTCAAGTTTGTTTGTGAATCGGCTTTGAGTTTGGCATTACAAGAGGATGCATTACCAGGTGGCCAAAGCCGGGGCGGTATTCTGACTCCGGCAACGGGGTTAGGGAATGTGCTGGTGGAAAGGTTACGGCAGACCGGGATGGTTCTTGACGTTTGGGCCGTTTAGCTTTCTAGAGCGGTTGTCCAGCAGTGCATGTCTCATGGGTGTTGCAAGTAGGCTAGCGCATCACCCCAGCAATTCTCATTTTGAAATCAGGCCCGAAAACCGCGCGCCAAAGGCGCGCGGTTTTCGGGCATCAAAGCCAAGAGTTCACGCCCGTAGGGCGTGAACTCTTGGCTTTGATGCCCATACTGAGAATTGCTGGCATCACCCAGTTCCACCTGCTCATTCACCCAATCAGATAGTCCGGTCAGGTCAATGACATGAGGGATGTGCCCCAGCGAAGACAACCTTAGAGTGAGTTCAGAGACAAGTTTGGAACTAAGAGGTCACGTTCTTGAAGTATCGCTGCCTTCTGCCACGGGCTACTGGGCTCGTCATAGTCCTGGCTATGTGCCAATCTCTCTCTTCTTTCTCTACAACACCTGTAACGGCAAACTCTATTATGTATTCCACCTCTACAACCACTCAAGCGGGTCAACTCCATTCCAGCAAGGGTACTGTCGCGGCATATCCTCGCAGACCGTTTCGGTTGGTTGATGCTGCCCGTCCTGGTAGTACTTTCTACAATTTTCGTGAAAGCTTAAGGCAAACCGTTCAAGAGCGACGTGCTGACGATATTCGGGCGATCGCTGCCCCTGATATTTACCTCAGCTTTGGCCCTGATATAACGTTGGATGACTTAGACATTGATAACCCTGACAGTGTGTTTTGGAAACATCTGGAGCGGGTTGTCAATGCACCCTGTAGCCCCAGAGATGCTATCGATAATTCTCAGGAATGGATTTGTTCTTCCGCCAGCGAAGTAGAGTCCATTGGTCAGAGTGGTTATGATCCTTACACCGATGTGTTTATTGTTGGAGAATCTGTGAATGTACGTCGGGCTCCTGGTATCCATCAGGCTGCTGTTGATGTTGTATCCCATGAGGTGGTTAAGACTGATCCTCAGGGATTTGAACAACTATCTGAGGCACAACAACAGTTGTTGGAAACCAATGAAGGCTGGCGACCCATTATTACACCCAAGGGAAATCGTGGATTTGTCTCCAGTCGTTATGCATTTTCTCCCATCGGCTACCGAGCTATTTTTAAGCAGGAAGGTCATCGCTGGATAATGGCTGTTTTCGTTATAGGTGACTAATCTTTTCGATAGTGTTACGGGCTTAGAATTACGTAAGGCTATATTTTTGCGTGCGCTTTGCGCACGCAAAAATAAATACTTTTATATCCAGTCAATAATGGCTCTGATTAACATATCTGAGTCAATAGGTTTGGCAATGTGTTGTTGAAATCCAGCCGTGATCGCATGCTGCTGGTCGCTCTCTCCTGCATAGGCGGTGAGGGCGATCGCCCGAATCTGACCTCCTTTCTCAGGGGGGAGCTGACGAATCTGTTGAATCAGGGCATAGCCATCAACACTGGGCATGCCAATATCACTAATCAAGAGGTGGGGTGGAACTGGTTGAAGCATAGCTAATGCTTCTATCGCCGAAGCCGCAACTATGACTTCGGCTCCATACTGGGTCAACAGCACCATTAAAAGCTCACGGGCATCCGGTTCATCATCCACAATCAGAATCCGAATACCCGTCAAATCCGGTTCTTGATTTAACACGGACTTAGGCTGTGAGAATTCTGGCTCCAGTGCAACCAGGGGCAGGCGAACTGTAAAGGTTGCTCCCATCCCCTCACCAGGGCTGCTGGCAGTAATCGTACCGCCATGAGCTTCCACTAACTGACGAACGATCGCCAAGCCCAGCCCAAGTCCACCAAACTTGCGTGTGGTTGAAGCATCTTCCTGCCGAAAAGATTCAAAGATATGGGGTAGAAAATCCCGATTGATGCCTTTCCCTGTGTCGGAAACCGTAATTTGGGCGTAGGGAGTAATGGGCGATGGGTAATGGGTAATAGAGAAGTGTAAGGGGTCGGCACCGATGAGCGATGGCTCATGGCCCATCACCCGCTCCAATTGGATATTTACCCGACCATGGGTGGGCGTGAATTTGATGGCATTGGACAGAAGATTCCAGACAATTTGTTGAAGCCGTACAGCATCGCCAGAGACCTGCCCAATGGCAGGAAGTACGGAGTGGAGGTGGATGTTTTTGGCCAGGGCAGCCGCTCTCACGGTGTCGATGGCGGCCTCAATCACAAAGACTGGATTGACGGGAGCCATTTCTAACGTAAGTTTGCCCCGCAAAATCTTGGCGATATCCAACAGGTCATCAATGAGTTGGGTCTGAAGCTTGGCGTTGCGTTCGATCGTGGCTAATGCTTCAGCGGTTTTGGCTGCGTCAAACGTGTGGCTCTGTAGAAGTTTTGCCCACCCCAAAATGGGGTTGAGGGGCGATCGCAACTCGTGAGATAGAACTGCGAGAAACTCATCCTTAATGCGGTTCACCCGCATGAGTTCTTCTGTTTGTTGTTGTAGCGAGGTGAGGAGTTCAGACCGTTCAATCGCGATCGCGATCTGGTCACAAATGGCTTGAAAAAGGGATTTCTCAGAGGGGGTGAAATGGGTACGGCTACGACTGCCAAAGCTCAGTGTTCCAAACAGTTTTCCGTGGGAAATTAGCGGTTGACTGGCGTAGGCCGTAACACCGAGCGATCGCGCTAATTGTGCTTTGGGATTGGTCAAGATTTGAACATCGGTCTGTACAATTTGGCAGCGTTGTTGAGCCACGGTGCCGCAGATGGCCTGCCCAAGATCCAACCATTCCAACTGCTGGACAGCATCTTGAGGGATGCCACCATAGAAAGTGAGATGTAACTTCTGCTGGTGTTCGTCCAGGACATAGTTGATATAAACGTCTAATCCAATCAGGTCTTTGAGTCTGTTAAATACCGTTTCAACCAGCGCCAGGGGTTGCGTGGATGAGAGCAAATCACGGGTTGTTTCATATAGCAGTTGAATGTGTTCGCTGCGCTCTTGTAGAGCGGCTTCGGCTTTTTTGCGATCGCTAATATCAACCGTTGAGCCGACGACTCGGATAACCTGTCCCTGTTCGTCCCGTACTAGACAACCCCGCTCCCAAACACTGATCCAGCCTCCCTCTTCGTGCCAAACGCGGTACTCCCCTTCATAGAGTTCGTGAGAGCTGGCGTATAAGTCAGGAAGTTTGGGTTCCAGTCGGGCCCGATCCTCAGGGTGAAGGCGGTCTTGCCACCAGTCTGCGGTCGGTGGAACATCTTCTGGGTGAACGCCTACCAGTTCAAATAATTGCTCAGATCGATAAACGTTTTTAGTATGTAAATCCCAATCAAAAATCAATCCATTAACCGCACGCATCACCAGCTGTAGCCGCTCTTCTAACCGCTTTTGGTTATCAATGTCTGTAACGGTACCCAGCCAACCCAGTATTTGTCCTTGATTGTCTTGGGTGGGAATGCCTCGGCTGATAAACCAGTGGTAAATGCCATCTCGACGGCGCACGCGATATTCAATCTCAAAGGGTTTTCCTTGCTGAACGGACTGAGCCCATATGGCCAGGGTACGATCACGATCGTCAGGATGAATCGCATGAGTACCCGCTAAACCCATTGATTCCGCTTCACTCAAGCCGCTGTATTCGTACCAGCGTTGATTCCAGTAATTAACGGTTCCGGTTGCATCAGCAGTCCAAACCATTTGGGGCATTGCTTCTGCTAATTCCCGATAGCGTTCCTGGCTCGCTTTAAGAGCGGTTATAGTCTGGTCACGCTCCGTTACATCCAAAAATACTCCAATCGTTCCCCGTGTTTGATTTTGGTCACCTTTCAACGGAGTCGCATAGGCTAATATTTTGCGTCCGGTACCATCAGGTAGCAAGATATCAAATTCGACATCCCGCACGTCAACATTCAGCCTGGCAGCAACCTGCATCGGTAAATCCTCAGCTGGAACTTCCTGCCCGTTTTGGAAAACGCGGTAGGGAGGCTCATGGGTTGGCGCACTCTTGGATATATTATCCCCAGGGTTAATACCCAGCAATTGTCGGATATAAGCATTACTTTGCATATTCATGCAGGCTGGATCGGTGGCGATCGCAATACCTACAGGAGTCATATCTAATAGGATTTGTAGCTCAGAAACCCGATTTACTAAATCTTGATTGAGCTGTTGGATCGTTGCCTCAAATTGCTTTTGCTGGGTTAGATCGACGGCAAATGCTACATGCTCGTCTGTACCCTCTGTCCACTGAGTGGCACTGATCCAGATGGGAACCCGTGACCCATCCCGCCGTTGCAATTCCCTTTGTTCCGGGGGGAGAAAGCCCTGGTTCCGCAATTGGACCATAGTAGGCTCGATGCGATCTGCAAACTCTGGTGGGATGGAGTCGCGCCAATTCATCCCCTGTTGTTCAAATTCCTCTCGGGTGTAGCCATGCAGGGCAAGCATGGCATCGTTGATGACGCTCACCTCACCATTGGCTGAGCCAATACCGATACCAATGGGAGCCGTATCGATGAGCCGTTGCAAGCGATTTTGGTTTTGTTGCAGGGTTGCTATGGTCTGGCTCAGTTCTAACTCAAGGTGTTTGCGATCGGTGACGTCTCGCCAGGAGGCAACGAAGCCATCATTTAACTTAGAAGCATGAATATCAAAGACCCGTACTAATTGTGGCTCACCATAGGCGCCCTCATAGATGAGTGAGTCTTTCACTAACGGCTTTCCGGTTTCAACAACCCGGCAGTACTCGTCAAGCAGTCCCGATTCTCGGTGTCCCGGCCATAGCTCGCATAACCCTCGCCCAATCTGGTGTTCTCGAGGCACGCGGCTGTTTTCCCAGGCCGCTTTGTTCAGGTAGTCAATCCGAAAATCAACAATCTGCCCTAACTCATTTCGGATGGATGAGAAGATGCCGAAACAGTCCAGCATATTCTCAACCGAGGTCTGGAATTGTTGTTGGCTGTGTTGCAATTCCCGGCGCAACTGAGCATTTTCGATGGCGCTCTGCATGCTAAATCGCAGGCTATCCGGCGTCATCCGCTCTCCGACCAGATAATCGGTCGCCCCATTTTTTAAGGCTTGCACGGCAACTTCGGCATCTCCACTGCCAATTACGACGATCGGTGGGCACCTCTCGCCCATCTGCTGTTTAAGCTGACCAAGAAGCTGGAGAGAGCTTAAGTTGGGAGGCGAGCATTTTAAGAAGATGCCATCAATGGCCTGGGATTGACAGGCCATCAAAATCTGGGCATCCTGCCGTTCTGTGAGAACTGTATAGGTGAAAGCCTCATCCCACTGTAGCTGGCGCGTGTACTGCTCGCTTCCGGGGCTCTCATCAATGACCATGAGAATTTGATAGGACTTCACCATGCTCAAACCTTTAGGCAGAATTCGTGGTCATGACACTATTATCTCCGCAATCGCAGTTAACAAGTGTTGCGGGTCGATAGGTTTTGCCAAGTGGGCTTGAAAGCCAGCCGCTAGGGCCTGCTTCTGATTGGTTTCGCCTGCGTAGGCCGTAAGGGCGATCGCCGGAATCTTTCCATTCGACTGTAATGGCAGCGTGCGAACCTGACCGATGAAGGCATAGCCATTCATCTCGGGCATCCCAATATCGCTAATCAGTAGATCAAACTGATCTTGAGTTAGCGATCGCAGAGCTGCGGTAGCCGAGGATACGGCTTGTACAATAGCCCCTTCATCTTCCAGCAGCACTTTAACCAGTTCTAACGAATCGATCTCATCATCTACGACCAAAACCCGCAGATTCTCGAAATTTAGCGTGTGAGAGTTGGAGGGGCGATCGTCGCCAGGGCTCGACGCAGGCATCAGCGGCAATCGTAAAGTAAACGTGCTTCCCTGGTCTTCTCCGGGGCTGGTAACGGTGATGGTACCTCCATGGGCTTCGATCACCTGACGGACGATCGCCAGTCCTAACCCCAACCCCCCAAACGAACGGGTTGTGGAACTATCCTGTTGCCGGAAGAGTTCGAAGACGTGGGGTAGAAAGTCGGGGGTGATGCCTTTTCCCGTATCCGTGACGGTGATTTGGGCGTAGGAGAGGGGAGATGGTGCTTGGGCGTCTGTGGGGGAGAGGGGATCAATGCGGGAGAGGCGAACTTCGACGCGGCCGCCCTGGGGCGTGAATTTGATGGCGTTGGAGAGAAGGTTCCAAATAGTCTGTTGAAGTCGGCCCATGTCGCCGCGCACGGGGCCAACTTCAGGATCGAGCAGTACCTCTAAGTTGATGGCTTTCGCTTCGGCCGCCAGGCGAACGGTTTCTACGGCCGCCACAATGGGCTGCGACAGGTCAACTTTCGCAAAGCTCAGCGTTAGCTGACCGCGAATAATGCGTGAGGTATCGAGGAGATCTTCGATGAGTTGTACCTGATGCTTGGCGTTGCGCTCGATAGTGGTCAACCCTTGCTGAAGTTTTTCAGGCTTTACGGGGGCAGCTTGCAACAGCTTGGCCCAGCCCAAAATGGGATTCAGGGGAGTTCGCAGTTCATGGGAGAGGACGGCCAAAAATTCGTCCTTCATGCGGTTGGCTCGTTCTGCGGCTTCCCGAGCGGCTTGCTCCTGCTGCAGTAAGGTTTCCCGTTGGGCTTCAACCCGTTTTTGTTCGGTAATTTCCAAAACCGTACCGCTGAAGCGGAGGGGTTTTCCATTGGCATCATAGTAAGCCTGCCCCTTTGCCCTTAACCAACGCTCGACCCCATCTTGAATACCGATGGCGCGATACTCCGTGTCATAGGAGCCACCTGATACTGGGTCGAGTGCGACTTGCATGATGCTCTGAACACGATCGCGATCATCAGGATGCAACGCATCAAAAAATACCTCGATGCTGCTCTCTCTATCCGATGGGAGCCCAAACATGGCTTTGCATCCTGCATCCCATTGCAGTTCCCCTGTTGCAAAATTCCAATCCCAGGTTCCCAGTTGAGCCGAGGCGATCGCCATCCGCAGACGGTCTTCATTCTCTCGCAAGGCAGTTTCAGATTTTTTGCGATCGCTAATGTCTTTAAACAGAACCGCAACTCGATTGTTCTCGGGCTGCCCGATGGAAAAGGCATAAACCTCAAACCAGCGATCCATCGCCTGAGCAACGTTTTCAAAGCGAGCAGATTCCCCTGTGAGGGCAACTCTGCCATAGGTTTCAAACCAAAATTCTTCTAAATTGGGAATGAGTTGGCGGGCTGTTTTTCCAATAGCGTCTTGTAATCCGGTTTGCCGTTCAAAGATCGGATTAATTTCTATAAAGCGATAATCAATGGGCGTCTGATCATCAAATAGCATTTCGATGACACAAAACCCATCTTCCATCGTTTCAAATAGCAGACGATAGCGTTCCTCTGAACGGCGCAATGCTTCTTCTGCTTGCTTCCGTTCGGTAACATCCCGGGAAACAGCCAGTAGCTGTGCTACGCGCCCATCTGCATCCTGCATGGGCGTAATGACAACATCCCACCATTTAGGTGTACCTTTGGCCGTTGGACAATAGCCCTGAAATCGTCCAATTTCTCCGGCTTTGGCTGTTGCAATCGCTTCCTCAACACTGGCTCGGTTGTTACCTTGCCAAAAGGCGAGCCAGTCTGCGTTGTGGAATGCCTCGAAATTGTCTATCTCCATGAGGCACTGGCCGCCCAGGTTGATGTAAAGCAGCCGTCCATCCAGATCTAATACTTTGATGCAGTCGCTACTGCTCTCTAACATGCGTCGATTGAGTTCTTCACTCTGCCGCAGGGCTGCTTCGGCCCGGTTGCGCTCGGTAATCTCTTCGCAAACCGTGCTAATGCCAATGATGCGATCGCCATCCTTTAAAGGCAAAAAGCTTTCCAGCCAAACTCGCTGTACCCCTGGCTGGGCTGGGGTTTCTCCGATAATTTCGACATTTAATCGAGGCTCTCCAGTCTGCAAAATGGGAAGCAATATTTGTTCAGCCGCATCAGCCATATCTGGCAGCAACTCATGAATGGTGCGGCCAATATGTGCCTCAACAGGAATTCCATTCATCTCGGCTAACTGCTCGTTGATTCGCACAAAGCGCAAATCGGTGTCGAGAACATTTAACCCAATGGGTGCCGATTGGTAGATGGTTTCAATTTCAGCTAACTGCCGCTGCAGAGTGACTTGGCTTTCCTGTAATTCGGCCTCTAATCGCTGACGTTCTGTAATGTCTGCCGTCATGCCAATGAGCCGGACTAGTTGGCCCCGTGCGTCAAATAGAGCTCGTCCACTCTCCTCGAGAGTCACGATTTGGCCATCAGGACACACCACACGGTAGGTGGTTTTGTAGATACTGTTCTCAGGGGTCAGAGCCTGGAAGATGGCAACAAAACGATCGCGATCATTCAGATGAATTCGCTGAAAGAAGTTGACCCCAGTATCGTTTTCAGCTTCGAGTGCTTCTAGGCCGAGGATTGTGCCACAGTGGGGCGATCGCTTGACCTCATCAGTGCTGAGTTCCCACTCAAAGCTAAACATACGGGCCACTTCCATGGCCAGTTGGTTACGCTCCTCACTTTCTCTCAGTGCTGTGTTGGCTGCTTCCAATTGTGCCGTGCGTTCGGCAACTCGCTGTTCTAATTCTTGATTGGCCCCCTGGAGAGCAGCTTCCAAAGTCTGTCGCTCGGTGATATCGGTATAGGAACCCACCATCCGCAGCACCTCACCAGCCTCATTCCAAACGGCCTGACCTCGGTCAAGAACCCATTTATAAGTGCCGTCTTTGCACAATACTCGATGTTCCGTCACGTAAAACGACGTTTTTTTGACAAAGTGATCCTGGATGGCCTGCGTTACCCAGGCTACATCCTCCGGATGAATTCGTTTTACCCACTCGTCATAATGGTTGCCGATCTCATGGGCCTCATAACCCAGCATTGTCTTCCAACGGGTTGAGAAGAATACTTCATTGGTCTTGACGTCCCAATCCCAAATTCCGTCGTTCGTGCCTCGTAGTGCAAGTTGCCAGCGTTCATCACTTTTCCGGAGGGCCTCTTCTATTTGTCTTTGCTGGGTAACATCCCGGGCAACACAATAGACGAGCCCTTGGTCAAGTTGGGGTGATGCGTTCCATTCCAGCCAGCGATAGCTGCCATCCTTGGTTTGATAACGATTCTCGAAATAGAGGGTAGGCACCCCCGCATTCAGCTTCTCCATCTCCAGAAGCGTGACGGTGTGATCATCTGGATGCACGAAGTTCAGAAATGGATGAGATAAGAATTCTGCCTCTGAAAAGCCCAGGATCCGGGTAAATGAGGGGTTAATCCGCTTAAAGTAGCCATCTAGACTAATGACGGATAGCAGATCCAGGGAAAGATCAAAGAAAACGGCTTCTTCAGACAAATCCAAATGATTCATAGATGAGACAACGGAGTCTTCGGAATTGATAACAGGGCCGCACAAGGGGGAGAGCGGAATTATTCCAAACCTGATGAGATTAGTTGAGGCGACTCAACCCAGAATTCCCTGGGGCTGGACTGCGATCGCCATGGCCTAACGGAAACCATGGCCGGTGTTACTAATCCTGCCGCTTGCAGGACTTTCAACATTTGCCGGACGCTAGCTTGGCTGAGTTGAGTTTGTTGTGCGATCGCCTCTACGGTTAGAGGGCACTCTAAGCTACAACACTCCAACACTTTCAGTGCCGATTGATAGGGTTGTGCCAGGTAAGGGCGAAGCTGATGTTGGAGGTCGGGCGAAAGGCTAGAGCGGAACCACAACAAAAATGAGCCCGCAGACTCTATTTTGCTCAAACTTGTCTGGTGCATCGTTAGGTCAGAACGGTTTGCTATCGGGAGACAATAATTACCCGAAACGGGTCACTTATGTCTAAGGTAAGGTATCGGAAGGGTAATCATATCCGTCGAAAGATGGATGTAGGTACATTTCAACCAGCGCGTCTGCATTGGCGTCGTTCTCACTGGCAGGTTTATGACCCACTGAAGGATTACACCGTTTGTTTTGACGATGAACAGAGGTTGCTGGAGTGGCTGGAGCATCAACATCACCGCAAAGCTCGCCCTGATCCCTGGGATCTAGATGCGTAAGTGTTTGTTTGCCCTTATGTTCTTTTCTCGTAAACCCAAAATTCGCCTGTTGGGGATGCACTATAACCTGCCTGCTCAAGCGCGCTTAGCAGAGGAGCCGTCTTCAGGAAGAACCCGCTAACTTTGGGGTACTTCAGGTGAAAAGCCAAGCTCTTCATCCCTTCCAACAACCCCACAAGCCCATCTGGGTTGCCCTCAATATGACCAACCCATAAGACTGAATCCTCATTCTCTAGATGGCTCTGAATCAACAAGCCCTGTAGCGGATGATGCCAGTACCCCCAAACCTTTCCCCCCTGTAAACGCTCTTGCAATTGCTTCCGGGTCAGTGTTTGCCATTTAGCGCCCCGGCAGATAAAAAGTGGTGATTCTTTCCCCTGCTGAATTAGTTGCCATGCTTGTTCACAATCATCTACTGTCAGTTGCTTAAGAGGTTTAGTAGATGTGGCTTTTAGATTTACGGTTTCAACGGAAATCGCCTCCGCAGAGTGAATCAGGTAGCGCCCAACCAGCTCATATCCTCGTCGCTTAATGATTGGGGGCATGGCATGATTCCAGGCACCAACACAACAGCGAATCGTTGAAATATTTCGGCTCTGGAAGTAGTGGGCGATCGCCGGATCTAAGCACCGCACCACTCCTCGTCCCCGGTATTGTGGATCAACCCGTAACCCTTCCCACCACCCTTCCTGATCGGACAGTTGCACCATTCGGGTCATAGCGATCGCCCGCCCTTCAAACTCTGCCACCAGAATTTGTCCTGATGGATCGCCCATCCACACATCCCACACCTCAGCAATATAGTCTTCGGTATCGGCCCAGGTATGCTGGCAAAAGTCTAAAACAGCTGTTTTGTCTTCCGGTTGAGCTGCACGCACGATGAGGTTGTTTAACTCCATTCTGTTCCGATCTCTAAGTAGCCCAACTCAATTAAACATAAAATCCCAAAAAGCTGTGTGGTCCGTGAAGTGGGCGGCACAGCTTTTGGGAATCGCGCCTACATAAACCCTGCGGGTGTGAGCATGGCACCCCCATACTAAATACAGCCTTGTGCGTGTAGATAAAGTACGTTGGTGTAAGACCCTTCGCGTTACATACCCATGTACCTAACGCGGTTCTTGATTACCATGCAGGGGAGAGCCGATGAGCGTTTCTCGATTTTCGCAATTTGTCGATATGAGTCCCTCTATTGCAGAGCAGCGATCGCTCTACATGCTGGAGTTTTTTGGTGCATCCGTTGTACTGTCGAGTGCCTATCCCGTTGAGCATTTAAAGGTGCAACTTTGGACCAATGCCCTGAGCAAGTTCAACAGCGAGGGCGATTGGCATGGAATCGACCTGGCCTATCAACGACAGGATGCCAACGGTAATTTAGTCTTTGAAGGTGGGTTTAGGCCCACGAGTGAAGGGGACTATGCCTTTACTTATCGGGTTGCCTCAAATGTTGATCCTGAGTGGCAATGGGCGGGAGAATATGGACAGGACGGGCAGTTACACGTCAAATTGCCGTCACCGAGGGGCGATCACTGGACTCAGGGGGCTCATTATGTAGAGATTTACCCTCACGTCTATGTTGGTAACTTCATTGCGGCTTCTCAGGCCGAAGAATTGGGCATTGATGCAATTTTGAACCTGGCTTCAGAATTAACACTCTCCCACCCCATTGAGTCTGGCATCGCTTACAGGAAAATGGGAACGCTGGATGGGGCACAACACCCCATTTCAGATGACATCTTGCTGGCATCGGTGCAATGGATTGAGGAACAACTACAAACGGGCAAGCAGAAAATTTTGGTTCACTGCCGCGCTGGCATTGGTCGCAGTGGCTCTGTTGGCATTGCCTATTGTTTCTCAAAGCATCCAGATTGGAATTATGACCAGACGCTGCAATATATCTGGAGTAAGAAAGCCAACATTTATCCCCACCGCAACCTTCAAGATAGTTTGGAGCGGTTATTTCCAAGACATTAATAGATCAATATTCTGGACAGTTTTTGTGAAACCCTTGATTTTGCGTGCGTGAAGCGCACGCAAAATCAAGGGTTTCACAAAAACTGTCCGAACTAATGAATAGATGGGTGTTTGAACCTCACACCTCCAAAGTCTGAGGCTTGAACGAAAGATTATGACAAGCCTGCTTCCTGAGATGCTTTGAGGGCTAACCCCGTCCAATCAATATCACTTTTTCCATCCGCAACTAGAGCGAGCAGGCGATCGTGTAGTAGGCTAGCCAAGGGCATTGGCATTTGGCTTTCTTTTGCAGTTTGTAGGGCTAATGTCACATCCTTTAGCCCCAGCGATAACTTAAAACCTGCGGGCTCAAATTGCTGCTGAGCGATCATCCGCCCATAGTTCTGGTAAATTGGGCAGGCAAACAGTGTTTGACCAAACAGGTTAGCAAGGGCGGTGCGATCGATGCCATTCTTCTCAGCCAGGGTAAACGCTTCTGCCATGGCTTCGATCGCCGAAATGATCATGAAGTTACCCGTTAACTTCACGACATGGGCGGCTTCTGGTTCTTCCCCAAAGTCAAACATTCCCTGCCCCAACTGTTCCAGAATAGGTTTAACGCGTTCTTTGGCAGTCGTTTGGCCTGAGAAAGCAATCCACAGTTTGCGGGCAGCAGCAGCATCCGGACGTCCAAATACTGGAGCCGCAACGTAGTGAGAACCTTGCTCTGCATGTAGTTCAGCTAGTTTGCGAGCCGTCGCAGGAGATACGGTACTCATGGAAAGATGAATACCATCGTGCCCCAAAGTTTTCAGAATGCCATCACCCAATACAACTGCTTCTAAAGCCGCATCATTGGCTAGCATCGTAATCACAATGCCATCAGATTTTGCTACGTCAGCAGGGTGATGAACGAGCTGTGCGCCTTGTTCAACCAGCGTTTGTGCCTTTTCAGGTGTGCGATTGTAAACGTTCAG
Organism: Leptolyngbya sp. FACHB-8; assembly: GCF_014695575.1. Taxonomy (GTDB): domain Bacteria; phylum Cyanobacteriota; class Cyanobacteriia; order Elainellales; family Elainellaceae; genus Vacuolonema. The sequence continues at coordinate 19,918 of NZ_JACJOO010000012.1, forward strand.
CTTGTAGCCTGCTGTTAGCAAATTAGCGGCCATCGGCAAGCCCATATTACCTAGACCGATAAACCCAATATCACTCATGTTTTACTTCTCCTTTGGTAGATTGGATAATATTCTGATACCACATTGAAACGTAATAGCGAATTTAGCAAAACTAAGGACATACAGCGCTTTGCGCTTGAATCAACCACGGTTGTTTTTGTGAGAGCCGCGCTGAGCGCGGCTCTCACAAAAACAACTAGATTTTAAGCGCTTAAAAAGTGCTGTATTAACCATTTGTAGGGGCGGGTTTGGCAGACAATCCCTGTCTGTATGATTAACCTTGATGCAAAACCTGCCCTTGCTACTGCTAGCAATTGATAGCGGGAGGGCAGGTTTTGCACCAAGATTGTATGGCTAATATAACGGCAAAGCTCGCTTCTATAAGCCCTGTCCATTAACGATGGAGTTGAGTGCGTTCTGTGGGTACGATCGCATCAAAATATTGCCCATGAAAATCAAAGGGTAAATGATACGGTAGCTCAACCCTGGCTAATTCATTCCATGATTGAGCATCTAACACCAGCAGAAAAGAGTTCTGTGTCTGGGCATTCAACACAACCGATAAAATAACCCCTTCATCCTCTGATGTGGTATTGGGTGCGGCGACAAAAACGGGTTCGCCAGGATAGCAGTCGGGCGATCGCCAAATCTGCGTTGTCCTATTCTGAATATCCACTTTGACCAATTGATCAATAAAGTTACCCGATCGCGAGCTACCCACTCCATAAACAAATTGATAGGGACGTGTGTTGCATCGTTGGTAGTTAATGCGCGGTAACTCAACGGGTTCGGATGTGAGAACTTCGAAGTGGGCGATCGCCTCATTAAGTGGAATGCGATAGCGACGCAGTTCTCCAGCGGCAATTACCTGTTCGGGATGCTCCAGTAACGATTCTAGATACAATGATTGAATCACGGCTGAGTCCGAGTATGCAATCAGGTCTACAACTACTTCACCGTTCTGCTCAAAGGCATTGACGTGATGGAAGGAAAAGAAGGGTTCACTTTCAGCAGAATGAACAACCTCACCCGTCTCTTTACTGATGATTAGAAAACGTGTCTGTTTGTCCGACTTCCACTGATAGTTTTCAATGTAAGGCTTGCCGCTGAGCATCAGACTCAGGCGATTCAATTTAAGAGGATATTCTGACAGAATAATGTAATGCTCTGTCATGCTAAAGGTATGCATATAGGCAGGCTGCTTCACAGGAATAGAGCCAATTAACGTGCGCTCGTTACTGTGGGCATCCATCCGGTAAATACTATAGCTGCAACGAGGAATGAGATTGACTAAATAGCTATAGACTGCATTTTCCCGGTAATCAAAATGAGGATGCGCTGTCGTGATTTGTCCGGGGACGTGATCGTGATAGTGAAACTGATCAATGGTATTGAGACTTTGAGGATCGAAAATGATGGGAAATGGGGATTCTGTTACGGAGACAAAGCGATCGCCCTGCATCGTAATGTTCACCGTCGCATTATCCGTGAGCCGTGGCAGCGGATCGGTCAGGCGCTCTAGAAACGAATGCCGAGCGGTTGTGCCAAATTCACCCCGACTAATTTTGCCCTTTGATTTTGCTTCCCGATAAGCCTGACTTTCAAGAAAGCGATTGGCAAAGGAAACTCGTCCATCCTCAAAAGAAAACTTGCGAAGCATGGCAAGCCCATCAAACCAATGATGGTAGGATTGCTGACCCACTTCCAGCGTCCCCGGCCCTGTCCGAATCAGGCTTCCTCTTAACCATGAGGGGATAGTTCCCTGAATAGGCAGGGCATTGAACTCACCTTCTTGATGAGCAGCCGAGAAACCGAGCTGATAGGGGGCGATCGCCATAAAACTCCTCAAATTTTACGTCTAGTGACTTGTCCAGGCTGTGTTTAGGCTCAACTCATCACCTTCTTAACCAGGATGACTACTGTTATCGATGTTATGCATCACATAGGGAAGAAACGCACGCCGAACCTCTGAAGCACCTTGCAGGCTGGGCTCAATAGTGGCAGTGAACCAGGACGGATCGCCCTTCAAAAAGTGGGCATGCAAATCAACAAATTGCCCGTAGCGGTTGGCAATCTCTTGAATTGAGGTATTCATACGTTGAAGATTTTGACGGGCGATCGCCGGATCAACTCCCGAAAAGTTACGGCTGTCGTCCCCCAATGTCGGGTCATAGACGCTGCCCAGGAAAATAGGTCGGATGGGCAACTGCTGCACAAAGGCATCGAGGGCACTGGCAAAGGCTGTAATGCCTGGGCCTGTATCTCGAATGAGACCACGCAGCAGGTCATTTCCCCCAACGGTAATGATAGCGATCGCCGGTTCCTCAACCTGCAAGCCCTTTATTTGAGAGGGTAAATTCTCGACCGTTGCGCCATCTTGAGCTCGGTGTTCAAGACGAGCTGAGCGACGAGAAGTCAGGTCTTGCCCCTTAAACTCGGGGAACAGGCGATCGTCATTTTGCACCAGCAACTGTCCCGGATGCACACCAAACTGGTTGTAATGCCCACAATCTAAAATTGAATCGCCAAATGTATAGAGTGTTACCATGGTTTGCTCCTGCGGACTACAGCCTAAGATTGTCAGGAGTCCCGCTCCTCCCGCAGCTTGCATAAATCGTCGTCGCGTCGTCCGCAACGTAACCATTCCCTTCTCCTTCAGCCTGACGCTTAAAGGTTGATTTTTCGCGCACTTCAGGCACGGAAAATCAACCTTCAAAACAGACCCTAACATTAGGAAATAAGGGATGATATGGGTCAGAAGATGGATTTATGGCTGAACCACTCAATGTAGAGGAATGAGTTGGGCTAGCTGCGACCCGTCTAGAAATTGATCCGGCAATTCTTCAGCTTGTACCGATCATCACAGGCAAACACAACACCTCATTCTGGGTTGTAGGCGATCGCCTGTTTATCTTCAATTTGCTTAATCGTAACCAACGTCAGCTCGGGATAAACCGAACCGCCCATTATTGCGTGCGCAACGCGCACGCAATAATGGGCTTTTTCGAGTGCCGCGCGAAGCGCGGCACTCGAAAAAGCCCTTAACCCGAACTGAGGTTAACCACCTACTTAGGCTAAATCTCCACGCCTGATGCACCCAGTGCTCGGAGCGTTGATTCTTGCATAGAAGATAAACCGGTTGCGCCGCTAATGTTCATTCCTTCATAAGGAAGATCACTCCTGATTATCTTGATGCATGCTCCAGTTTCGATATCCCAAAAACGAATCGTGCGATCGCCACTACTACTTGCCAAAACAGGCATTAATAATGAATTCTCATCCGGAAGAATCGTAAATGTGAGGGTAAAAATCCACTTGCTATGTCCTGCCAAAACTCTGAGACATTCACCCGTTTGAACATTCCACACTTTAATACTGGAATCCATACTGGCGCTAACCAGGCGTTGGCCGTCGGGATGGTAGGCGATCGCCACAATAGGACTGGAATGCGCTTCTATGAGCCGTAGCGCTGCCCCTGTTTTTACATCCCAAAGTTGAATATGACCGGTTTCGCAATTGCTGGCCAGGGTCCTACCATCCGGGCTGAAGGCGATCGCTCCACCCCAATCAAACGTGGCAGAAAAATGCCATTCGACCCGATGCTGTAAGACCTGAACACATTCACCCGTCGCCGCGTCCCAGAGGCGAATGGTCTGATCAACACCGTAGCTTGCTAGCTGTTGCCCATCTGGGCTATAAATTACTGCAACTACTGGGCTGGCATGATTCAATGTCTTGAGACATTGACCGGTCGCGACATCCCACAGGCGAATTGAATAGTCTACACTGCAAGTTGCCAGGGTATGACCATTCGGGTGATACATGACCGACCAGACAAAGCCTGTGTGCCCCTGCATGATGCGTAAGCAGCTCCCGGTAGCCACCTCCCAGAGCCGAACTAACCCATCGACACCAGCCGTTGCAACTGTCTGATCATGGGGGCTAAAAGCAACCGATCGCACCCAAACCCAATGCCCTTTGAGTAGCTTTTTGCATTGTCCGGTTTGCACATCCCAGAGCTTTGCAGTTTGTTCTTCACCGCTGCTCACAAGAGTTCGGCCATCCGAGCTAAAGGCGATCGCCCAAATGCTGTCGCTATAGCCTCGCCAGGTTTTCAGGCATTGCCCATGTTGCAAATCCCACAGCTTCATGGTTTGCCCCTCATCACTACTAATCAGGTAGCGGCTATCTCGTGTAAACAGTGCAACCCGTACACCATACTCATGTCCATACAAGGTTTTGACGAGTTCTCCGGTGTGAAGATTCCACAGCTTAATGGTCTGGTCCGCACTGCAACTGACTACCATCTGGCCATCCGCACTACAATCCACCCACCAAACCCATCCATTATGAGATTGAGTATGGACGCATTGCCCGGTTTGCACGTCCCACCAGTGCACTTGATTATCCAAACCGGCACTGATCAGAACCTGCCCGTCTGGGCTGAAAGCTATGAATACTAGCGGCATCTGTTGATGGCCGGGTAAGGTAATCCAGTAGTTCCCTGTTTCGAGGTTCCACAGCTTAATCGTGCCGTTATTACAGGCAGCGGCCAGGGTTTGACTATCAGGGCTGAATCGAATGTTAGTTGTCCAATCAATTTGATAGTTAAGAGGAATTGCTGCGTCAGCATTGAGCTTCCATACTTTAATCGTGCCATCTGTAAAAGCTAACCATTGTCCATCTGGACTGGCGGATACAGCCCATACGGTTCCATCCGGGTTATACAACTGGCGGAGGCATTGCCCCGTGTGAATATCCCAAAGTTTCAACAGTTGGTCATCGCCGCCACTGGCGATCGCTTCGCTATCCGGCATAAAGGTGAGCGATCGCACCGTCCCAGCATGAGCTTCCCAGCGTCGTATCAATTCGCCTGTGCTGAGTTGTCGTAGACAAATTTCACCCTGCGTATCTGCAGTGGCTAGCCATTGGCCATCGCAGCTTACTGTCATCGCATAAATATGGTTAAAACTTTCTGTAAACGTCGTTCGAGATAGGTCAGCACCGGATAAATTTGTTTGGCGCAGATAAGTATTTCTAAAATCGACCTGCCAAAGTTTTAAGCGCGAGAGATCATAACCGCTCAGTTCTAACTTGAGCTGAAGTAAAATGTTTAGGATATTTCCAGCAACATATCCTGTCTCGATCGTTGGGTGGTCACGGAGCCAATCCAACATATAGAGTAGAATATTTCCTAAAGCCTTCTTATCTCCAAACAGACGTGTAAGTTGTTTTACAAATGAATTAAGAATAAGATTAATTTGTGTTTCTCTTATGTAATCTTTTGATTGAGCCTTGATTAAAGCATAGTGTTTGAAATAGAACGCAGAAGTTATCGCTGATAGATCTTCTCTAACCTGGTTTATCTCTAAATGAATCTGATTAAGTAGCCGATCGATCACATACTCCATCAGCACAGGTTGTAGTGTAAATAAATTTGTGCTGCGCTCAATCAGCGATCGCCGTTGTAAAGCATCCAGCGCATCCAATAACTCTGAAGGCATCCAGGGATTCAGTAGGTCGGATTGGAGTTCTGTGATCGCTACGGGCTCCCGGTTAATTGCCAGCCACACCATCACCTGTTGTTCTAATCCAGACAAGCGGTTAAATTGCTGATCCAACAGGTCTTGAATATCCCCAAAAATAACGGCTCCCTGGGCCAAAAAACGGGCAATATCTCCAGCGAATAAATCATGGATTGTGGTTGAAACAATCTTCAGGGCTAGTGGATTTCCCGCATAGGTATTGACCAATGTTTGCCAATCCTGATCTGATCCACAAAAGCTTCCTTTTGCTTGCACGATGGTGCGCCCATCACCCGGAGTCACGCCCTTGAGCTGGAGCGATCGCACCGGCAAAAATTCTCCTTCAAGCGCAGCAACTTCCTTGGGCTTTTCCCGACTGGTCAGTACCAAACAACTCTGGTGTTTGAGTTCACCCACCTTTCTGAAGAGCTCACCATAGGACTCAAATCCAGGCCGATAATGACCGACACGCCCCTTTCCTGACTCACTGGGATTTGCCAGAATCGTCTCAACGTTATCAAGTATCAACAAACAACGATGATGTTTGAAGAAGTCTAATAAACTGCCAATTTGCTGGTGTAAATCAGGTAATAGCTCTGGCTGTCCGGGTAGCAGGCCATTCAGTAACACACTTAAGGATGGAGCATTGTGAAGCGATCGCCAAATTACATGAGTAAAGGACGTAGAAGCATTCTTCCCAAACTCAACCAGTTGTTCTGCCAGTTTCGTTGACAGGGCGGTTTTTCCAGTTCCGCCAATCCCAAGAATGGCAACCAGGCGACAAGTATCACTGATAATCCACCGGCTCAAGGTGGCTAACTCCTGAGTGCGCCCGTAGAAAACAGAAACGTCGATGGCGTCTCCCCAATCCTGATAGGGGGGAGCAGGTTGAGGCGCTAACGATGAGTCGTTTTGCTGTAGAACGGCCTTTTGGATCTCTAACCGGATTCGCCGTTCCAGAGTGGAGCGAAAGTTATTTTTAGTTACTTTTGTTCCTAACGCTTCGGAGAGAGTTTTCCATAGTTGAAAGCCGACAAGCTTTACATACTCCGCATCATAGCCAACCAGTTCCGCAATTTCAGGATACGTTTTTCGCTCCCAAGATTGCCGCAGAATCATCTCCTGCAAATCACTGCCAATGCCTCTACCAAGGAGTGCTTCGACGGTCGCTAAGGCGTCATCAATGGTCATAACTATAGACGGAGGAAGTTGCAACGCCAAACAAAAACAGGCAGTAACTTCTGTGTCTGTATAAACAGCCACAGAGACATCACAGCCAATCACTCGGGCAAATGTAACAATCCGTATCGTTTTCTTAAACTAAATCCTATACCAACCCTTAGAACCTGAGGGAACTTGGGGGCGATCGCTTAACTTTACTTAATATTGTTCCCCCAAGAACTGGTTCTGTTTTGAAGGTTGCTTGTTGGGCACATGGCGCTCGGAGAACAACCTCTAAACGTTCTAAATAGATGGTTACTTCTAAACAAGAGATTCAAAAGACTGTGTTGCGGGCGGTATAGCCTTTTGAGTCTCTTGTTTAACTGAATTGAACTCCTAACCCTAATTCATAACTTTTGACTAACTTTTACTAACTGCGATCGCCATCTATTTTGCCTACGATGCAATCAACGCTGCTGAGACAGCGAGTTCAATACTCAGGAATTATCCAACATCTATGACAACAACTCTCCAAAGACGCGAGGGCGTCAGTGTGTGGGAGCAGTTTTGCAACTGGGTGACCAGCACCAATAACCGTCTTTATATTGGCTGGTTCGGTGTTTTGATGATCCCAACCCTGCTCACTGCAACCGTCTGCTACATCATTGCTTTCGTTGCGGCTCCCCCTGTAGATATTGACGGCATACGTGAGCCCGTAGCTGGCTCTTTGCTCTATGGCAACAACATCATTACAGGTGCTGTTGTGCCGTCCTCCAATGCCATTGGGCTCCACTTCTACCCCATCTGGGAAGCCGCTTCCCTGGATGAGTGGCTGTACAACGGTGGCCCCTATCAACTGGTTGTATTCCACTTCCTCATTGGCGTGTTTGCCTATATGGGGCGCGAATGGGAACTTAGCTACCGCCTGGGTATGCGCCCCTGGATCTGTGTTGCTTACTCGGCTCCTGTGGCGGCTGCAACGGCTGTATTCCTGATCTACCCCATTGGGCAAGGCTCCTTCTCGGATGGAATGCCACTGGGTATTTCCGGCACGTTCAACTTTATGTTCGTGTTCCAGGCAGAGCACAACATTCTGATGCACCCTTTCCACATGCTTGGTGTTGCAGGCGTATTTGGAGGCGCATTATTCAGTGCAATGCACGGTTCTCTAGTAACCTCGTCCCTTGTGCGTGAGACGACCGAGATTGAGTCACAAAACAATGGCTACAGATTCGGTCAGGAGGAGGAAACTTATAACATCGTGGCTGCTCATGGGTACTTTGGCCGTTTAGTAGGACGCACAAACGAAATTATTTTGGGCGTGAACGCCAACAGTCGCACCTTACACTTTTTCCTTGCTGCTTGGCCTGTTGTCGGCATCTGGTTTACGGCTCTGGGTATTAGCACTATGGCGTTTAACTTGAATGGTTTTAACTTCAACCAATCTGTGCTCGATTCCCAGGGGCGAGTCATTAATACCTGGGCTGATGTGTTAAACCGCGCCAACTTGGGCATGGAAGTTATGCACGAGCGCAATGCGCATAACTTTCCCCTGGATCTGGCATCGGGTGAAGCAGTTCCAGTGGCATTGAAGGCCCCTCATCTGCTGAGTTAATTGTTTTTTAGAAGTTGTAGTTGTCATGTAATGAGTGCTTAAATTAGTGCTCCCTGGTAAGGGAGCACTTTTTGTTGGCGAGGTATTCTTTAGACCTCCTGCGTGAATCGTTGCGCGGTGCAGCCGCGCAACGATTTACGCTCTCAGAAATCGATTCATTCAGAAGGTCTTTTGAGAAGATGGATACTGATATATCTGGCGTGACCCTGACTATTAGCCAGGGTCTGTTTTAGAAGCCACTTTTTTGTGCACTTCATGCACAAAAAATGCCTCTTTTAGCTACTTTCAAAGCACACCCTAATTCACCATCTGTCAAAATTCTGCTGGTGAAGTACTAGCCCAGTAGCACTGAGGTTCTAAATCCAGATTCGTTGTGATGGCTTCGTTATCACAACGAATCTGAATTTAGAACCTCTGCTCTGTATCTGGATTTTTGATGGGCTCTTGAGCGAATGCTAGCAAATGATTCGCAACGGTCTTGGGCTGGTCGTAGTGGGGGACATGCCCTGCTTGTTGAATCCAGATTAGTTGGCTACCTGAAATGACTTGTTTAAATCGATTGGCATCTGCTGTACCTAAAACATCATCCTGCGCTCCCCAGAGAATTAGCGTAGGGTGCTGAATTTCAGTAATACGATCGCTCAAATCTGCGTAACCTCCACTTCGTGTGAAGGAGGCGATCGCGTCCTTCCATCCTGGCATCTCTTGATGAACCAAAGAGCAACGTAGTGCATCCACTAGAGCTGTATCGACTAACGGCAAGGCTGAAGCAGCAGTGAGGGCTGCACGTTTGCGGAAGTAGAGCCAATCTGCCCCTAACTCAATCAGTGGGTCGGGTAGGAATTTCCCGGCTGGAAAACTTCCAGAGAAACCAACGCTATCTATCAAAGCCAGCGATCGCACCCAGTTAGGATGATGCAATGTAAAGTCAATCGCTACGGCTCCGCCCAACGAAGCACCGACTAAAACAATTGGTTCTTTAATCCAGGTTTCTAGAACACCGAGGAGATGCTGGCGAATTGTCTGAGGGTTGACTGAAGTCGTAGAAATGTATTCGGTAAAGCCAGAACCAAACAGATCAACTGCCCACACCTCAGAGCGACTGCCTAGCAAAGGAAGCAATCGTCGAAATTCCAACAGGGAACTATCAAATCCATGTAGCAGCAGAATGGGGCTTGTGCTGGGTACAGAAGGTGCCTGAGGATGGTAATGAACATAAGCTGTAGTCACCGCAGTTTTTCCAGAAACGAAGAAGACTGGAAGCATTTGACGTTTCATCTGCTGGAGGAGGGCGATCGCCTCCGCATCTCTAATATCCGCAACCGAAGATGGTAGAAAATCAGAAAACATGGTTCCAAGCGCCCTATTAAAAATGCTGTTATTCCTGATAAGTTAAAAGCCATAATACTGGGTATCTGCAATGCTCTTTATAGCACTTCTACGTAAGCCATGAAATGTTTTTGAAGTGAGGTGACATAGCTATCTTAACCTTCCAAACAATCCTTGAACGAGGGATAGAAGATGCAAGCGGGGTCCTACTTCATAGCCTCTTTCCACTAGTGCCTAATTTAGAAGTTATTTTTTCGTGTACAAAGCGTACGAAAAAATAACTTCTAAATTAGGCACTAGATTAGAAAATACTGTAGTAAATGCAGTGAGTTCAGTGAGTCATTTATTCACGCTGTGTATACTATTGCTTTAGCCTCTATCGAATGAATGAATTAGAGGTGATAAAAGGATTGATTTTAGAAGGTTTAAGCCTGATATGCCTAACGGCCGTAGGGGTCTCATTCTTGAGTCTGTGGTTTGATATCACGAAACTTAGTCAACTAATAAATAGTCAGAAACAAAAGAGAATTTAAAGAGAATGCTGTAAAGTTTGCTCATTGAATACAAGCACAACGATATTTCTCCAGGTTTAGATGCTTCTATTTAGACTGAGTCTTACAGAGATACTTTTATCAGCCCATAGAGGCCACATTTTTCTGCCTCAGGGAGGACTGCAAATTCTTCATTCGTTGGAGGAAATCAGTATGGGTATTGCACTCAAACCCCTTCACGAGCAGGTGATTGTCATTACAGGTGCTTCTAATGTAATGGGTTTAGTTACTGCCTGTATGGCTGCTCGACAGGGAGTAGAAGTTGCTCTGGCCGCTCGTGAAGACGTATGCAGGTGTTTCCATCTTCAGGCGCTGCATGGAAGTTTCTATTCCTGAGTGGTTTTGATTTGACGAGTGTAGGGCTAACTTATGCTAATTGAGCCGGGGCGAGTCTATTTCGAACCAATTTAAGTCGTGCCACTTTAAAGAGAGTTAACCTGAGCTATGCCGATTAGCAGTTGGCTTAAGCTGCGCCCGGCTTGGGAGAACAATTTTGCCAAATGGTAATGTATCAGATGGTTAAGGAGGATTATGTTCGGCACCATTGACGATACAAAGCGGATTGCGATCGCTGTTCAATTGGCAGAAATGAAAGCATTCCAAAATCTGCTTATTTCTAATGAGCGAGTTTTGATGGATGCTGTTGAGGATGGCACCATTCGCCAGCAACTACAAGCAATGCTGGAGCAAGACCAGAAAAACCTGGGCGTTCTAGACTCGACGATCACGCAGTATGGTATTCAGGGCAAACTCAGCACAGGTGTTGAGGAAAACCTGAATACCATTCAAGGCTACATGGAAAATTCTGACTTTCCCCTTGCGGAGAAGGTATTTCGCCATGAATTGCTGAAGCACCAGCAAACCATGGCTGGAGAAGTCATTCATAAAGCCGCACAAATCATTGGGGCTGACGTTGCAATGGCGATCGCTCCCCTCCACACCATTAACTTTGAGAATCGTGCTCATCAGGAACAACTCAAAGGAATTTTGGAAATTCTAGGTGTACAAGAGTTAACCGGGCAGAGCCCAGATCAGGGGTTCTGGGGCAGAAGTGGGGATGCGATCGCCGCTCTCACAGGTGTTGTGGGTAGTGTCGTTACCCGAACGGATGATGAAATGAGCATCCGTGATCTGCTCCTGATGGATCATAGTAAGACCGATGTTCTCTTTGCAGAAATCCTGGGGAGTGACAATCCACAGAAGATTCAGGAGTATTTTGGACAGCTTTATCAGGATGTTAAAGTCCATGGTTTAGCTGAAGAACAAGTGCTATATCCGGCTGTTCAGCCCTATTACGATCAGATGCAGGAGATTGTTGATCAGACAGATCATGTCATTGAAATGCTCGATGCGATGAAGCCGCTTGATCCTGCTGCTCCTGACTTCAAGGCTCAGGTTGAACAGCTTCGCCTGGCGGTTCGAGGCCATATCGACCAGGAAGAAAGCGATGTATTTCCGAAGCTCAAAGATAACTTTGACCACGAGCAACAAAAGCAATTAGCAACTGAGTTTAAAGCTGCAAAAAGCAAACTTCAAAAACAACAAGCCCAGCCATCAGAAAAAAGACCTGTTTCGTCTCAGACTCAGCCGAATCAGAGTAGTGGACAAGAAAGAATGAAAACTGGATTCATCTTCTTGAATCAAACTGCTCCATGGAAATTAGTATTCCAGTCAAAGGCTGTGATTAATTGGTTCGAAGCAGTTGTATTTTTGTTAGGCGATCGCTGGATACGAACTTGGTTACAAACGGAACCTCTAGTCAATTCTGAATACTCACAGCTTTTTTATGGGCTGGTCTTCATTATTGGAATTGGTTATTGGTGGGTTAGTAATGATATTCAGCAAAACCATGGCATTGTTAGATTAGGGATCTTAATCCAATCCAGCGTCTTTCTTATACTGGCCTACCATACGCTATTAGGAAACTTGCATCCCCTCTATTTGGTTTCAGGTGTTCTTGATCTCATTTTTGCCATACTCTTCAGTATATTTCTTTACTCGTCAAGATTTAATTTGAGGTTGAAAAAAATACAACCTATTTCACATAACTGAAGAGTTGATCTGTCGCCAAACTAACAGAAAAGATGCGTGGCTTAACACTTCTCCTTCCATTAGTAGAGACATTGTTTACCTCTTCAAGTAGTTCCTTTCAAGGCATCTTTAGCTTTATTTTGGATCTATCACCTATAAAAAATAGAAGAAGGGCATCGTGAGTCAATTCAGTCCATCCATGCTTAGTCATCCGTCTTTCCTAAAGACTGAAGATGTTCTATATGGCAATTCTGATTTAGTCTGCTTGTCTCACTTGCGATGGGATTTTGTGTATCAACGTCCTCAGCATCTGCTAAGCCGTTGCGCTCAGAAACGACGGGTCTTTTTTGTTGAAGAACCCGTTGTTGAATTCACCGATTCCTGGTGGATTGAAGTGAATGAGCGCGAGCCAGGAGTCTGGGTTGTTGTGCCCCACCTGCTGGATTGGGTGACGGATGAATTGCGTACAGCCATGCACCAGAGTTTGATGAATGAGCTGTTTGAGCAGTTTGCGATCGCCAACCCCATTCTCTGGTACTACACTCCATCAGCGCTGCCCTTTACCCATCACTTATCATCCTCGGCTGTTGTGTATGACTGCATGGATGAGCTCTCTGCATTTAAGGGAGCATCCCCAACCTTGCGGCATCTAGAGCAAGAACTATTTCAGCGAGCTGACGTAGTCTTTACAGGTGGGCAAAGTTTGTACGAAGCCAAACAACATTTGCATCCCAACATCCATGCTTTCCCCAGCAGCATTGATGCGGCGCACTTTGGTCAGGCGCGCACTCTGGTAGAAGATCCTACTGACCAGCGAGACATTCCGCACCCACGCCTTGGCTTTTACGGCGTTACTGATGAACGGATGGATTTGGAATTGCTAGATGGTATTGCCCAGGCAAGACCTGATTGGCATTTGGTTATTATTGGGCCTGTCATGAAGATTGATCCTGAACACCTGCCTCAACATCCAAACATCCATTACTTAGGCGGCAAATCCTATAAAGAACTGCCCCACTATTTGGCAGGGTGGGATGTCGCTATGCTGCCTTTTGCCTTAAATGAATCAACTCGTTTCATTAGCCCTACCAAAACTCCGGAGTATCTGGCAGCTGGGAAACCGGTTGTGTCTACTTCTATTCGTGATGTTGTCCGTCCTTATGGGCAACAAGGATTTGTACAAATTGCAGATACGGTAGAAGACTTCGTTGCAGCAGCCGAACAAGCGATGCAACAGAGTCAACAGGAAACAGATTGGTTAACCCAAGTCGATCAATTTTTGGCGCAGAACTCCTGGGATCAAACCTGGGAAAACATGATCCAACAAGTTGAAGCAGCGATTGCCAAGCGCAGCGCTGCACAAAACTCCGTTCGGGCTGCCAATGCAGTTCGGGCAAGCCGAAAAATCAAGATGCCGCGATCTACCCGGGCTGCTGCGGTTGACCGTGCTAATCAATCGCTGAAGCGTTAACGTGTTGCCTTCCTATCACTCTGCTAAAACCTGAGTGATGGGAAGGCGATCGGCGGACTGTGGTGTGACAACGTTTAACAATAATAGTGGACATAGTGAGGCATTCAATGACATCAGAACGGGTGATGCCACCCTTAGCGGTGTGGGCCGGAGTGGAGTGTACGGTCAATCGCATTGGTGATCAATACTTTGATCAACTGGAGTGGAATGGCCACGCAACCCGCATTGAGGACCTGAAGCAGTTCGCGTCCCTTGGAGTGGAAGCAATCCGCTATCCTGTCCTGTGGGAACGGATTGCACCCAACGGGCTGGAGCAAGCAGACTGGTCATGGACAGATGAGCGCTTAGCTTTATTGGACGATTTGGGAATTTGTCCGATCGCTGGCTTAGTCCACCATGGCAGCGGCCCTCGCGATACCAGTCTGGTTGATCCAGCCTTCCCGGAAAAGCTAGCAAAATTTGCCTATGCCGTCGCCCAACGGTATCCCTGGTTGAGCCATTACACCCCGGTCAATGAACCGCTGACGACGGCGCGATTTAGTGGCTTGTATGGGCACTGGTATCCTCACGAACGGGATGACTTGATATTCGCTAAGGCGCTTATCCACGAGTGCCGTGCTACTGTGCTGGCGATGCAAGCTATCCGACAGATTAATCCCAATGCCCAACTGGTTCAAACAGAAGATTTAGGTAAAACCTTCAGCACACCTTTGCTGACGTATCAGGCGCAATTGGAGAACGATCGCCGCTGGCTATCCCTCGATTTGCTCTACGGTCGCGTCAATCCTTCTCACCCCCTCTGGGACTACTTGCAGAAGATTGGGGTTGAGGAAGCTGAATTACGATGGTTTGAGGATAACCCCTGCCCACCCGATATTATTGGCATCAACCGTTATGTATGTGGCGATCGCTTCATCGATGAACGCGTTGATCGCTACCCTCCCCACACCCGGGGGGGCAACGGCAAACATGCCTATGCTGACGTAGAAGCGGTTTGGGTGTGTGCCGATGGTATTTATGATCATGCTGCGTTGTTGAAGGAAGTTTGGGAACGCTACCAGCAGCCTATTGCCATTACCGAGGCTCATTTGGGGTGTACCCGAGAAGAGCAGTTGCGCTGGCTGAAGGAAATCTGGCAGGTTGCCCAATCCTTACGGGAGGATGGCGTTGATATGCGGGCGGTCACGGTCTGGTCACTGCTTGGTACTTACGACTGGAATAGCCTGGTAACTCGTGCAGATGGCTTTTACGAACCAGGGGTCTTTGATGTTCGGTCTACTCAGCCACGACCAACAGCGATCGCCAGCATGGTGCAATCTATGGCCGAAGGATGGGAGTATACCCATCCCGTATTGGATTTACCGGGTTGGTGGCAGCGATCGCAGCGGCTTCTCTACCCCCCGGTGAACTATTCAAATGATGCTGGCGCGTGGGTTGATTCTGCCCCTGGCACAGTTTGCCAATCGGTTGAGATGCGTCGGATTTCAAAAGCTTCGGCGGCGGCTTCCACGCCACCGCTGCTTATTACTGGGGCGACGGGTACGCTGGGGCAGGCCTTCGCTCGCCTTTGTGAAATTCGGGGCATTCCCTACCATCTGCTATCCCGTCAGGAGATGGACATCACGAATTCTGCTTCTGTCGAGGAGGCTCTACGGGAATTCAAACCCTGGGCCATTATTAATGCTTCGGGATATGTCAGGGTAGATGATGCTGAGCGAGAGCCCGACCTGTGCCACCGCATCAACGCTGAAGGCGCAGCCATTCTGGCAGTAGCCTGTGCGGAACGGGGCATTCCAATGGTGAAATTCTCCTCAGATCTGGTATTTGACGGTAGCCAAGCTGCCCCCTATATGGAGAGCCATGAGGTTGCGCCATTGAATGTATATGGGCGGAGTAAGGTGATCGCCGAACAAAAAGTACTCGCTGCCCATCCTGATTCTCTGGTCATTCGTACCAGTGCCTTCTTTAGCCCCTGGGATGCTTACAACTTCTTGACGATCGCCCTTCGCGCGTTAGCTGCCGGACAGCCTTTTGTTGCGGCATCTGATGCAGTTGTTTCCCCCACCTATGTTCCTGATCTTGTCAACACAACTTTAGACTTGTTGATTGACGGTGAATCAGGGCTGTGGCATTTGGCGAACACTGGGGCGATTACCTGGGCTGATTTAGCGCGGGAGGTGGCGACTTTGGCCGGACTGGATAGTAATCGGGTTCAAGCTCGCTCAGTTAAGGACCTGAACTGGGTTGCACCTCGTCCCGTTTATAGTGTTTTGAGCAGTGAACGAGGTGTACTTTTACCGTCATTGGATGGCGCGATCGGTCGTTATTTGAATGAGCGTGTCAGTGCATGATAAATACCCATAAAGCCTTTGTAGAAAGATAGAGAAAAGACTCTTTATTTCGTGTGCGCTTTGCGCACACGAAATAAATTGAGAGATGAACTATCTTGAGAAGATTGTTTATTTCATGTGCGCAAAACGCACATGAAATAATTGGAAAAAATGAATTGTGCCTGGGGAATTTATTTTGTTTGCGTGAAGTGCACACAAAATAATTGGGAGAAATGAGTATGCCTCTATTACTGCTAGACCTTGATGGTACCCTTCGAGAACCTCTCAGCGGACAACGCTACTTCCAGCATCCTCGGGATCAGCAAATAATTGCCGGGGTTGATATAGCCCTACAGGCCTATTCAGATCAATGGATTATGATCGGCATTACCAATCAGGGTGGTGTTGCAGCAGGGCATAAATCCATACAAAGTTGTATTGAAGAACAACAATACATTTTGGAGTTATTACCACAGTTGAGAGAAGTGTATTTCTGTCCTGATTTTGAAGGTAGAAAGTGCTTTCGTGTAACTCGTCATAACTTCTACAATCACAGTAAAACGCACTGGTCAGGGCAGTATCGTAAACCCGGTGCAGGAATGCTAAATCTAGCTATGGTACGGCACAAACATACTCCCGCCGGCACCTGGTATGTGGGCGATCGCCCCGAAGATGAAGCGGCTGCTCGCCGCGCTAAAGTTTCATTTCAGTGGGCAGAACAGTGGATCAGTTTCCATCCTGCCCCTTGCCAAGCGGTTGAATAACTGTGGAAAGTGACAGTTCATAGCAGAACGTGTTTTAAAGATGACTGGAAGATTTTTTTCACAAAGCGAACGGAAAAAAACTTCCAAAGCGGTTTCTGGGGCATTTGAGCGGGTGGTATAACTTGAGGCTTATGCCATTCTGTAAGCTTTCTACCCTACTACTTCCTCTATATCCTCCGAATGGTTCCTGCTCAACTATCAAAAAGTTCATACAACATGAGTATTACTATTTCAACAGAACAGCCAGACGATGGATATTGAGACCTTACAGGCCCAACTGCTGGAATGCGATCGCGCCATCCTTGAGCTGAATTACTTATTCAGCGAGACTTTACAGGAGCAAGAATTACTATTGAATTATAAGAACAGGCTGAGAATCCAAGTCGAGCAGAAAAGAATACGATTCTTCTCGTTAAAACTGCCCTTCCCTAAGGTGGTTAAAAATGCTTTGCAACATCTAGACCAGGAAATTCAACGAACTCAAGCCGAGTTAGAAACTATAAGCTGCAATATCGAAAGCTGCCAGCTATTTAGAATCAGCGTTGAATGTCGGCTAGCCCAATCCTTTGATGGGTAGTTAAATGCATTGAGATTTTGTTACTAGTTAGTAAACCTTATATAAACTGTCTTTTCATTTCTAATCCCTTTTCATAAGGAGCATTCAGTATTATGGGCGCGCGCAATTTTGCCCTAATCAGCGGTATTCTCTATATCATCGTTGGCCTTTCCGGATTTATTCCGGGTATGGTTGCAACTCCTGGGCCAGGGGGGCCTGATGTTGCTGTTGGTGCTGGTTATGGTTACCTACTGTCAACGTTCCCTGTCAATATTCTGCACAACTTGGTGCATTTAGCTGTAGGAATTTGGGGAGTTTCTGTATTTCGTAGCTATGTTCAATCCCGAAATTACAGTCGGGGTTTAGCTATCTTTTATGGTGTGCTTGCCATCATGGGATTGCTACCTGTCCTTAATACAACGTTTGGCCTGATTCCCATCTTTGGTAATGATGTTTGGCTCCATGCGTTAACTGCGTTAATTGCAGCCTATTTCGGATTCAAAACACCTACGAACCGAGAACTTCGTGAACATGAGCGAGAACTGGTCGGTGGTCGCGCTCGCAATCGATTCTAAGGATCTGCTGAGTAGGCGTTGAATCAAGCCGTTCAAGATAAGCTGGATGCCTATTTTTGTCTGCCGAGCATATATAAAGATGGGTGCTTCCGTATTAAACATAAAGCTGTGCCGCCCACTCAGTGGGTGGCACAGCTTTATGTTTAATAGGCCCTTAGGAGATTTCCAGGTAAGAACTTCCCCATTATTTGGAAAAAAGGCGCGGCTTAGCCGCGCCTTTTTTCCAAATAATGGGGATATTGTTTCTCGAAATCTCCTTAGTAGCGTAAAACGTATAAGGCCGGGACAACACTCATTCCGCTTGAGCATCATCTGTTGAAGGTTTTACACTGCCCGGCTTCTCGGCCTCTGCATTAGCGGAATTGTTCCGAAACATCTTATCCGTATCAGGATCTGGCTGTTCACCCGCACCGGGTACAGAGTCCAATTCGGTCTGAGGAAGCTGCTCTAGACCAAGGGATTCATCATCTTTTTCAGTGGGCATAATTATTTCCTCATAGTGGTTCTGTGGCCAGTTTAAGTAGTTCAGCCCTATTTGTCCTCTGGCGCAAAGCTAGCGATCGCTAAATTTTTCTCTATCTAATGAGCGATTTGATTCTTCGGGTGGTGTACGTTACGAGGCTTATGCTAGAGCCTACTTCAAAGATTATTTTCCTGTGCAAAACGTACGAAAAAATTAACTTTTAACCAGCAATAAAAAAATGACAACACTCTTTCTCTTTCATTAGATAGGAATATAAACAGCCTTTACTTTCGAGAGATAAAACAGGCAATGAGAACCGTCAGCATTAATATTGAACGCTATTATTAAGTTCTCTTAAGACTGCATTATGCTGCAAGGTCTCTTCTCCTCTAATCTGCTGCAATCGTTGATTGAACAGGATCCGCTTCAATGGTATAAAAGCCGTGATTGGCAAAAGGAGAGCGATCGCTTCCGTCACCCAGGTATAAGTTATCCGACCTACTACAAGGATCAAAATTTCCATAGTATTAAAAACGGTTATCTAAGTGTTGAAGCCGCTGTTTCTTATGATCTAGTTAGCCCTTGTTTATTGCTTCCTAACGAACAGTTGGTTCGTCGTACCTTAATCAATAAAATTCGTGAAAAACCTCAGCATATTTTAGATTTGGGCTGTGGCACAGGCTCCATGACATTGTTGCTTAAACAAGCGTTTCCGTCTGCTAAAGTGATTGGCTTAGATTTGTCACCTTATATGCTAGTTATGGCAGCCACTAAAGCCCAACAGGAAGGAGCCGACATTCAATTTCTACAAGGCAATGCGGAAAAGACCCAATTCCCCGATTGTTCCTTTGATCTAATTACTGCTTCTTTGCTTTTTCATGAAACACCCAGCACGACTGCAAGAACTATTTTGCAAGAGAGCTACCGTCTATTAAAGCCAGGTGGCAAGATTGCCATCATGGATGGCAACCAACTTTTTCTACGTCGAGTGAACTGGGTGAACCCAATTTTTGAGGAGCCCTACGCTGCTGAGTATGCGGATGGAGACATGACGGCCTGGTTACAGTCTTCTGGATTCGCCCATGTTCATACCCAATCGGTTTGGTGGATGCATCAAGTCTCTTATGGCGTGAAGCTAGATTAATGAAGCACCGCGATCGCTTGAGCTGTCCTTAATTCCTTCTACCTCATCTAAAAAGCTAAGAACCAACGGCACAAACTTTTCAGGGCGAAGCATAGCCCATTCATGATACTCGCCCTCAACGATGATTGATTTAGCATGGGGAATGTGTTCTGCAAACTCGTAGGCCATTTGCAATGGGATAAAGCGATCGCCCCCTCCCCATAACACTAAAGTTGGTGCTTGAACTTGGGGTAAAAGTGGTCGTAGATCTCGCTGTAGGGCTAATTGCGCTGCTTTCAAAACATTGCCGGTGTTAAAGACGCCGTTGTAAAGCAAAGCATATACAAATTTCAGCAATGGGATGGGTTTGATTTTAGGAATTTCTAGGAGGAGTTCGCGAACTCGTAGCAAAAGAACTTTAGGGAAAGAACCTAGCGGAATACCTGTGCTGTCAGTCAGGACGAGACTGCTTACCCGTGACGGATGAGTAGCTGCCAGAGCGATCGCCACAGCCCCCCCTCCAGAGTGCCCCACCAGGTGGACTTTGGAAAGACTCAGGGCATCTAGAAGGGAAATAAGCGGTTCAACATAACTAAGATGATGGGTCAGATATTGAGGATACTTAGCTTTTCCAAAGCCCGGCAGATCAGGTGCAATGACTCGGTAGTGCTGGCATAGTAAATTTAGGCTTCTACGGTAGGGGGCTGTGGTCATGCCCCAACCGTGTAAAAACAAAATAGGAGCTGAGCCAGATGCATCGCCCCCTTCTAAATAAAGTGTTCGATAGCTTGGTAAATCTAGTTGCTTCTTCGTTAAGCGATCGCCCATCATCGAATTGTGACTCCTCGAACCAATTTCGCACACCATAAATCCCAGAGTCTTGTGTAAAAGATGCGATTTACTGCACGTCCTACATAAAATTCTGGGGTTTATGCAATAGCATTTCTAAGCCATAAACCATGTCATACTTTCCTGGGCAATGGCTGTCGGAACCGTATGAGGCCCATCGAATTCCTGGTACCGCACGTCGTAGCCACTCTGTTGTAACTGTGGAACAATGCGGCGGCTGCATCGATCAATGGGCAGCACCGTATCATGTTGGCCGTGGGAAATAAACACACGAGGTTCCCCTACCTGGGCCGCAGGAGCCATGAAACCCGGTGAAAAGGCGAGAATGTGTGTGAAGAGATCACCATTGGTGATGCCCACAGAAAGGGCATAGGACGCCCCATCCGAGAAGCCAGCGATCGCTATCCGGCTCGGGTCGATAGCGTAACGGCTAAATGTTTGCGCTAAAGCCTGGTCAATAAATGCGATGTCTGGCCCATATTGGTTGATAATTACATCCCAGGTTTGTCGCCGTGAATCTACAGCCAACACAATCGCCGTTAAGTTATCTGCAAGGGGCCGAATAATCCTGAGTCCACCCTCGGCATCACCACCAGCACCATGCAGCATGAGCACTAGAGGGGCCGGTTGATTGTTTTGATAGGTAGGAGGTACATAAATCCAACCATCCCGCTGGCCATCTAGTTGGAGGGGATGAAGCCCTGTTGCTCCGGCTTCGGTAGGCTGTGCAGGGCGTGTCTGCAACCGCCCTACTGCCCCTGAACTTGCTCGCTTTAATGTTTTCATAACAGATTGAGTTTGTTCTACACAATGGATAGGGGTAGAGATAGCGATCGGTAGGGCAAAGTACACTCCAAAGCGCAGAAAACCTCGGCGTGTCCAGTTTGAAAAGAAGCCGTGGTTAAGTTGCCCAGAGCTTGAATCACTGTTCGCTCTGTTGTGCCGCTTCATGGTCCATTTGTTCTTCGAGTGCCATAAAAGTACCTCAAACTGTAAATTAAGCGACTTGAGCACTTATATCAGTGATGAAATCGCTTTAACAAAGGATGCATTTTAGCCGTCAAACCTATGCACACGTTAGAGCATTCAAAGACTGTTGGCATTGTTCTTTTGAAGGATAAGAAGCCGATAAATACCAGACACATCCAATTCCTTGGGAACTGTTGTAAGAATTATTTTTCCGTGTACAAAGCGTACAAAAAATAGTTTTTCTGACAAGCTTTAAAGCATTCCCTAGACATGCGGTTTGTGCTTCTGAAAGGAATACAAAAGCCCTTTCCATCACCAAAAATTACGCACTTAAAGCATGGCTCATATCTCAAGACAGGATGAAAAATAAACTACCTCTAAAACCTCTATTCTGTTGCGGTGGCTTAGCCATCGCAACAGAATAGAGGTTTTGTCCCAGCTAAGGGCTCATATTCACTTTTACAACATGATGGTGTGTGAGTATTCTTGTCCACAGTTTTAGTCCCATTCAACGTAGGGCAATCCACACTCCAACATCATAGGGAACCGAAACTAGTTGCATCGATAGGTTTGCTACCTTAGATGAGATGGCCTTAGATTGTACTGAAATCATTTACTAGAGCAGTGCAGAGCGATCGCGTTTAGTAGCAAAAATAATTTGATCCGTCACTTTGTAGAAATAAAATAGCCGCTACATTCCTAAAATACTGTAAATGTCAGCCGCTATTGTTTATCAGAGCCCGTTTATCATTAGCCTCCCCAAAGTCATGAAGCAACTCTACGTTTTTGGAGACAGTCTTTCTGATACCGGAACTGTGTTCCGAGCGACAGGAGGGATGTATCCGTCTGATCCACCCTATTTTCAAGGGCGTTATTCTAATGGTCTGGTCTGGGTTGAATACCTGGCCAATCGCCTTTCCATTGAGCACGTCAATAATGCAGCCTGTGGCGGGGCGACAACAGCTAATGATGGCAGCATGGTGCCTGGCCTTCTGGCTCAGGTGCAAGCCTTTAAGCAAAAGCAGCGTCAGGCTGATAACGAGGCTCTTTACATCTTATGGGCTGGAGCAAATGACTATCTCCAGGGTGTCAACGATACAACGCGTCCGGTTGCGAATATCGTAGAGGCGATCGCTACCCTGTCTAGCCTGGGTGCCCAAAGGATTTTAGTAGCAAACCTACCCGATTTAGGTCATTTACCGGCTACCCGATTCAGCGGTAACTCTAGCTTACTGAGCCGCTTGTCTGAGGCCCATAATGTGGCGTTGCGACGTGCACTCAAACAGTTGCAACAACAACACTCCCATCTGCAAATTGCAGCCATGGATGCTTATAAGCTGTATGAGGAGGCGATCGCCCAACCCGCAGCGTTTGGTTTTGCTCAGGTCACTCAAGCTTGCTTAGCGGGTACTCGCCCTGCTGGAAACCCCGAGCAATTTCTATTTTGGGATAGTATTCATCCTACGACTGCTGCCCATCGCCATCTCGCGGAGGCCGCTCTAACCGCGATCAAAGCCGCTGGTATCCAGCCAACGGGCCCAATTCTTCTGGCCTAAAATTTGGGTACCATACCGATTAACGATTGCAGCTTGAAGTCGCGATCGTGCCCACTTACAGCGTTTTGCGCTTGAATGGCCACGGTTGTTTTTGTGAGAGTCAGGCGGAGCGCGGTTCTCACAAAAACAACCAGACTTTAGCGCTTGAAAAGCGTTGTAAGCAGATATCAGAACTAACTAACCTCAATTTGGGATAAGCCCAAGAGCCCATTTAGTCGTGTGCTATGCGCACGACTAAATGGGCTTTTTTGAGGGGCGCGCCTTGCGCGCCCCTCGAAAAAGTCCTTAACCCAAACTGAGGTTAACTACGGTACGGTTATCTCTGGCGATCGCACTGGTGTAATGAGAGCCATCAGCCATGGCCCAATCAATGTGGCTAGAGATTGGAGCGATCGCAACTGTACTTCAGAATTAGCAAAAGGTGTGGATCTTGATCATTGGATGGGTGAATGAGTAAAGAGTTTTGGTACGTTTAACCCACTCACCATCCGCTTTTGTGCTCTAACGTAAAATTTCTAAGTCAGCCACGATGCCGAAATGGTCAGAAGGATAAAGAGTACGGCTGTTTGGGGCGGGTTGATTCAGAATCAATTGGCAATCCTTGACCCGCAAGTGTTGATTAATGAAGATGTAGTCTAATGTGCCTCGCCAGGGACGGAGGGTGTGATTGAACCGCAAATTGCGCCAGGCGTGCCAGAGTACTTTTTCCCAGTTCCGGCGCACTAAAGGCGTTGGGCAGGTATATTCTGGTTCCTGGCCGTGATATGCAGCATAGGCAGAGGTAAAATGCTGCCGCATGAGGGCGATCGCTGACGTATCAGGTGTTCCGTTAAAGTCTCCCACGGCAATAACAGGAAGTTCTGAGGGAAGTTGTCCTAGCCAATCCAAAACCTGCTGCACTTGCAAGTCACGGTCTGGATGAGGGCCAGGGTACCAGTAATAATGGCCATTGCAGAAGACCAACGGTTGCTCATTCACAGTAATCTGAACATATTGAGAGACTCGGTTCTGGCTCTGCAAAGCGATCATGTCCTGCTGTACAAACGGATAGCGACTAAGGATTGCAATTCCCTCCTTAACAGGATGTCCTTCAGGGCTGCTTTTAGGAGTGAGGTACATGTAGGGCATATCTAGTTTTTCTGCCAGCCAGGCTCCTGTGTTTTCTGGTAATTTGACTTCCTGCAAAGCAATCACATCAGCCTTTTCCGCTGCAAGCCCGTCGGCCAATGCTTCCCGTCGTTGTATCCATTCTGTCAAGTCGAATAGAATGTTGATTGTTGCGACTTTAACCATATTCCTGCCCATAGAAGGTTTACACCTAAGTGATAGTTTTCCATATCGGAAACACCGTGAGACATTAAACCTTCTCTTTTGTAAGTTGATTCAGAATCAATCAATACTCTGGACAGTTTTTCTGAAACCCTTGATTTTGCGTGCGCGAAGCGCACGCAAAATCAAGGGTTTCAGAAAAACTGTCCGAACTAATGAGAATGAATCAACTTACAAAAGATTGATCAGCCGTATACAGCCTCAGGCCGGACGATCAGATCACCACTGGGGCGGCGATCGATCACATAGATAGAAAGCCGATTAACATTAACATCCAGATGTCTCGAGATACGCTCTTTCACAGCTGTATCATGCATGCCTGTCGTGATCCCCAGTTGGGTTTCCGATAGATCGAGCGATCGCCCCTCAAATCGAATGTGAACCATTTCTATCACCTCTCATTAGCAAAACAATGGAAGAAAGAGTCGCCCGTGTAGCGATCGCTCTTTTCCTGCGAATATTAGATATCACTGAAGAAATGTAATTAATCACAGTTCTCCAGTTCATGAGAAATGCCGTGCAAGTTGAAGAAGCTGTTGTTTCATACGCAGGATTCGAACCTGCAATGAACTGTTTGGGAAACAGTTGCCTTGTCCATTGGGCAGGTATGTAAGCTTCTTCGGTCAGGGCACGACAACACACAGACCAGGATTTGAACCCGGACAAAAGGTTTTGAAGACCCTGGTGCTACCGTTACACCATCTGTGCATAGGTCGCAGCGGTGGGATTTGAACCCACATATCTTCGGTTATGAGCCGAGTGCCTTAGCCATTGGGTTACGCTGCAATAACTAAGCCCTAGGGTAAAAATTACTCCAAGATAGTGGTTCAGTTTTTAGGATTCAGGTTGCTATTGCCGGCAGATATTAGAAGCAGCAACGCCATAGGCCTCTGAAAACTTCGAGGCTTAACCTTTTCTGTGAATTGGGTGAGATTCATGGATTAAGTCCTTTGTATCTCATGTCATGCTACAAGTATACTACAAAAGTCAAGAACGTACTACAATTTTTCCGAGAAAGAAGAGGACAGTTCTCTTTCAGAAGCACGTGAATGCAAAAGTTACACCTATATCGCTCCCTCCTTCTGCTGCTTCTATATCCGTAAGGAAATATATCTTTTGTGCATCTGCTCAACCCATAGATACAACGTTCGGCACTGCCTAACATGGTGTAAGGTGACGAGCAGGATGCGTGTCCTGAAAGGGGCAAGATGAGAGTAGACCCAAAATTTTAACTAGAGATCTCACGATGCTGTTGTACTGCCCTGGACATGGGTGCCCATTGTGTACCGAATGCTACCGTCACACACAACCTTCACCAGGACGAGATGCATTTGCAGCCTTGCCCTATGATGCGAGAACAGGTATGTGTGAATGGTTTTACTCAAACGCACCAGACGAAGCCCTGGTTCGTGAAGCCGCCTATTATATTTGGCTACGGAATGGTTGTCCCAAGAACCGAGATCTTGAACACTGGTATGAAGCGTATCTGAGCTTATGTTTGAGCACAGGTCGACTCAAATCCGTGCTTGGGCAGAACGGCTAATATTTCTCAGACACGATTCACAGCATTTTCCAAGCCGGTGAGATATGAGAGAAGAACATAATCCAGAAGAGTGCTTTTTGTTCTCAAAGTACAGAAAATTAACCCATACTCTAGACAGTTTTTCTGAAACTCCTGATTTTGCGTACGCGAAACATAGGCAAAATCAGGAGTTTCAGAAAAACTGTCCGAGCTAATGACACACATGAACAAAGCTATAACTAATTCGAGTCGGAGGTATTTGAGAAGCTTATTTTTCGTGGTTAATCTGTGTTTTTCTAATGCTCTAACGCTCACTACTCTACTCTGACCCACATACCATCGGAACAGCCGGATTGTTCGCCGG
The DNA here is from genome assembly GCF_014695575.1 of Leptolyngbya sp. FACHB-8. Lineage (GTDB taxonomy): Bacteria > Cyanobacteriota > Cyanobacteriia > Elainellales > Elainellaceae > Vacuolonema. Next base: position 46,040 of record NZ_JACJOO010000012.1, read on the forward strand.
TAAATAATTGAATTATTAATTTTTGTGCATATTTTTTGGCGGAAAACAGTTTTTTCAAGATTATCTGGGCATTTTTCAATGCTTGGATGTTGTAATACGTGGAATACTCTATGCTTATTCTAGGTAATTCTATTGTTGATTAAGGAATTCCACGGAGATGCTCCTTCCGGAGAATGTTCTATCATATCTATTAGTTCCTGCAGGAATGCTGAATCGGTCTATCTACCTTTGTGTTTCTACTTGACCTATCATCTGTAGGGAATCTACCTGAAGCTTTTAAGGAATCTGGGGAATTGCGCGTAAACCCATTATTTATTCGAATGGGTATTCACTCACCGGATAGCGGTAATATGCTGTTTATAGAGCCTGGAATAATCGATCGACAGGCTTTTGTGACCTGGAGTTGAAAACCTTAGAAATCTCTAGCTATTGTGGGAGGTTCCTAAGAGTTAAGCAACTGTTAGTTTGGCAACCAGATTGAACTCATTCTTCTACGGAAGAGGTGTTCAACCTATTCCATCTAAAGTTCCAGTAAAAATTCCCCTTCCTACTTCTCAGTTAAGGGTCAAGGGCTATGCCCTTTTGCATCATGCCACGGCCTGCACGGCAGTACTAAACCCTCTTTTTTGATGTTATATCAACGTTTACGTTAAAGAGACGTGAGCTTGCACTCAAGTAGTGGCTTACTTCTACATGCGTTCCAAAAGTTTATAAAAGCTATGAGAAAGCAGGCTAAAAGCATCTCAGTGAATTGGCTTAACCCTGCGCTTTCGCTTGTTCGTACAAATTGGTTTTCCATAACACCGAACTTAGACCTGTATCCCGTATCCCCAGGTAATTAGCCTATCTGTAAACATCACCCCCTTATAACACTAAGTACTTTGCCAATGTTTTCTCAACATATTTCTTCCGTTTGGGAATTTTTCACAACCTCTGTTTCTTTCTGTTTCCATGGCAAAGTGACGTCAGTGATTCCTGCATCTTCGTGAAACGTTGTGTATCCCTTAGCAAGCAGTTGGCGGTAATGTCTTACACTTTTGAGTCGCTCGTTACGCTAAAAAAGAAGCAATTCACAGGTCAGCTGTTGCTTTCTAGTGACGGCGATGAGCAGTGGACGTTCTACATATTTTTAGGGCGTTTGCTCTACGGTACCGGGGGGCAGCATTCCGTCAGGAGGCTTTACCGCCACCTCTTCAAAGCATCAGATGAACTGACTTCGGATGCTGTAAGGAAGTTGCAGGGAGAAATTGACCATGATTCTGTATCTTGCTGGGAGTATGAGTTTCTTCTGTATCTAGTCAGAAGGTCCTATTTGACTCCGGCCCAGGTCTCCAAAGTTATTCATGGGATCTTGAGTGAAATCTTCTTTGATGTTGCTCATCATGAACCGATCAAACATAGGATGCAAACAGATCTGCTCATTCAGAAGCAATTAGGGCTCATCGATCCAGCCCAATTATTAGAACACCAACGTCCTCTCTGGAAGCGATGGCAGGAGGCCCATCTTGAGATCTACTCAATGAATCTTGCACCCGTGATTCGGGATAGCGAAAGATTGAAGCAGGATACCTCGTCCAAAGTTTATAAAACGTTGATTGAGCTCTTTAATGGGCAACGTACCCTCTGGGATGCCGTTACGATGACAAACCGATCGCCCATTGATGTAATGCGATCGCTCCTTCCTTACATACAAACAGGCATCATTGAGCTAGTGGATCTGCCTGACTTCCTGCCTCCTACTATTCCAAAATCCTTGCCTCCTGTCATCCCCCCACGAGCTAGCCAACCCGAACCTGCTCAGGTTCCGAAGCCAAAGCAAGCGCTAGTTGTCTGTGTTGATGACAGTGCCTGGGTTTGCAATACCCTTGAAAAAGTAGTGACACGAGCAGGTTATCGGTTTCTTGCCATTCAAGATCCACTACGGGCTATTCCAACCCTATTAACTCAGAAACCACAACTGATTTTGCTCGATCTCCTGATGCCCAACACAAATGGCTATGAGATTTGCAGTCAGCTTCGTCGTATATCTGCTTTTCGTGAAACGCCGATTGTTATCCTCACAGGTAATGATGGCATCGTCGATCGTGTGCGTGCGAAGTTAGTGGGAGCAACTGACTTTTTAAGTAAAAGTGTTAACTATACCCAGTTAATGGCAGCTCTTAATAAATACCTTCTTGAGGAAGATGCACAACCCTTGTTATTAAAGAAGTCAGCTGTGAACAGAGACCTATGATGAACACAATTCTAATTGTTGATGATTCTATGACTGACCTTCATATCACTCAAATTTCTTTGCAGCAGGCAGGTTTTTTAGTCGTGACAGCTCGTAGTGAACAGGAGGCAAAAGCACAAATTGCTAATCAAAAACCCGATTTGATTGTCCTTGATGTTGTATTACCTGATCGTAGTGGTTTCGAGCTATGCCGTGCCCTAAAAGGTGAAGAAAAAACCAAGAAAATTCCTGTTGTAATGTGTTCAAGCAAAAGTACTAAGATGGATAGGTATTGGGGCTTGCAGCAGGGTGCTGATGCATATATTGCAAAGCCAATTCAAACAGAAGAATTACTCAAAACTGTGCAAAAGCTATTGTAGTTTTTGCCGCTTCTTTGGGTATTCTATTATCGAGTTTTTGTAATTACTGGAAATCACCTAATCGTCTATCTTGGGAGGGATAATATGGGTACGATTCTTGTCATTGATGATTCTATGACTGATCTACAAGTAGCTAAGAGTTCACTTCAGCAGGCTGGATTTTCAGTGGTTACAGCTGGTAGTGAAGAAGAGGCAAAGGCGCGTATTGCCGCGCAAAAACCAGATCTCATTGTATTAGATGTGGTGTTGCCCGATCGCAGTGGTTTTGAACTTTGCCGTGATTTGAAAGAGGAAGATGCCACTCAGAAAATTCCTATCATTATGTGCTCCACAAAAGGGGGCAAGATGGATAAATATTGGGGTATGCAGCAGGGAGCCGATGTTTATCTTGCCAAACCCATTGACACTGATGAACTGATCAGAAGCGTTCAAAAACTAATTTAGTCGAATTTTGAGTTAGGTGGGCATTGCCCACCTAACTTCTGTAGGTTGAAATATTAGTAGATCGTGTAGTAGATGCTGGGCAATGCCTATCCTGCTTGTACATTTTGGCTATCTGGGTAGGTTGGGTTAAGAGACCGTGAAACCCGACAGTAGTGCGTTCTAGTTGGGTTTCGCTGTCTCTTAACCCAACCTCTAGCAATGGCCACTTATTGGAGATGTTTGAAAAGTGCCAGAATGATTGCTCCTGCACAAGGTATGTAGTCAATCAACTTTTCAAATCCTTTCCCCAGGGTGCTTTTCTACCATATGGGCTTATCTATTCCCACCTGGGGGCCAGATGTCAGAACAGTTTGTTATTCCGTTGATGCTTAATCAGCTGGAATATTTAACGCAGGTTGATCAATCACAGCGGGGAACCTTACAGTTTCTTCGCTTCCCCGTCGACGATCGCACCCACGCCATGCTACCCGTCGAACAACTGACGGAGGTGTTAACCCTGGCGTCTGCTCAAGTTGTCCCGATTCCCGATATGCCTGCCTGGGTGTTGGGGGTTTACAACTGGCGTGGTGAGATTCTCTGGATTGTCGACATGGGGCAATTATTGGGGGTGCGATCGCTCCATCAACACTCAACGGTGCTGTCATCCTACATGGTTCTGGTGGCACAACCTCAACGATCGGGTTCATCAGCACGCTTGGGGTTGGCTGTGCGCACGGTGGATGATTTGCACTGGTGTGATCCATCCGATATTGCCTCACCTCCACCTGCGGTTATTACACCTCATCTGGTTCCCTTTCTAAGAGGCTACACCCTCGGCACCGATGGTGAAATGCTTTTAGCCCTGGACATAACTCCCCTGTTTGAGGGGCAGCCGTTCGGTTCTGCTGTTTCATCGGGGCTTGCCTCCCTATAGTTTGTCTTCCATGCACATAGCGCATCAAAAGTCAGCGCCCGTGCCGGTACTGTTCCTCATCTCCCCGATTTACCTATGACTCAAAATATTAATGCATCCGTTGCAAAGGCTCCCAACGGAAAATCATCCCCCGCACCACTACGGCCTGTCCCCCCCCCTCCCCCCCCTCGTTCTAAGCATCTGCAAGAGCCAGAGGATGATCTCTTGGATCACAATTTGAACGATCCACCAGATGGCCCGATTGAGGAGGCTTCCCAACTCAAGGGATTAACCCTCCGGCGGCAGTTGCTCCTCACGGTATTGCCAGTGGCGTTGATTCCCCTGGCTATTAGCGGTATTGCTGCTAGTGTTTTTGCCTATCAAAATACCTTTAATCGAAGTCTCCAGGAACTAAGAGCAAGGGCAAGCAACAACTCCGATCTTGTTGCAAAAGAGATTAATCGCAAATTGGAATTGATGTCATCCATCGCGGTTAATCCGCTCATATACGGAACAGCACGTGTAGCGTCTACACAGGTTGACGCGCAAAGACTCACACGAGTTCCTGCTTCACAGCTTGAATACCGTTTTAGAGCTACGAGAACCCTACAATCAGGTACAGCTCTAAGTCAGTATTTACAAGTTTTGGAAAGACAAGACAGTTTGTCTAAAGTCTTCTTTACCAACCGTCAAGGTATGAGTGTTGCAGCCAGCCGTCTACCTAAAGCCTTCTACAATGCAGACCAGGGGTGGTGGCAACAAACTAAACAAAAAGGTGTTTACATTACCAGTCCAGTCACAGATGGAACGGCTCTGGTAACCGAAGGGATGGAGATCAGCATGATACTGACAGATCCCAGCACAAATGGATTTGTCGGTGTTTTAAGTGGAATTGTTGAAGCGGATGTTTTTGATCAGAGTTTGACCGCTCGAAACCAACAGCTCCATGAAACGCTGGGTCAGAAGGGCGATCCCATCTTGCAGTTTCTCAGTGATAAAAACGAAGTTTTTAGAACCATTGACAAAACTGGGGTGATTACACAGACAGGCATTATTGGTGGCAATACTGTTTTGGGCAAGGTCAATGCTTTCCGCCAAACCTTAGCCAATTCAGCCAAGTCCTCCGAAATTATTCTATCTGAACCCTTTGTAACGGATGGACGAGAGGTGCAGTTATCCAGTATTCCTGGCACCGATTGGATTATGGTTCTCTCGGTAGATGAAGAGGCGCTATCCACCGCTGCGCGGCAACTGTCTCTGATTTTTATTAGTTTGGTTCCTATTTTGGCGGCCATTGCAGTTGCCGCTGTGATTGTGTTAGCACGTCGTTTGTCACAACCGCTGGGTGAGCTGGCGTATACTGCAAGCCAGGTAGCAGAGGGCGATCTTGACATTCAAGCTCAGGTACAAGGAACGATTGAAAGCCAAACCCTGGCACAAACCTTCAACAATCTGGTCGTACGGGTTAAAGAGCTGCTCAGGAGCCAGGAAGAAGCCGCTAGAGAACAATTAAACGCTCAAATGGAAGCGGCTCGACAACAAACGGAATATGCAAGACAACAGCAGGAGGCTAAAGAATTTCTACAAAACCGAGCTTTGGAATTGCTGATGGAAGTAAGCCCTCTTCGAGAAGGGGATCTGACCATTCGAGCAAACGTGACTGAAGATGAAATTGGTACGATCGCTGACTCCTACAACGCAACGATCAGCAGTTTGAAACGGATTGTGGCTCAAGTGCAATCGGTAGCTGTACGGGTAGCCCATGCTGCTGAGGAGAACCAGGATTCCCTAACCGAATTAACAGGGGATGCACAACAACAAGCAAACTCAGTACAACAAGCTCTCAATCGAATTGAAGAAATGAGCCGTTCCATTCAGATGGTGGCCCAGGGAGCTCAAGAAGCACAACAGGCGGTACGTATTGCTAATGAAACAGTAATCCAGGGCGATGCTGCTATGAACCGTACTGTTGAAGGAATTATGGCAATTCGAGAGACGGTGGCAGAAACGGCGAAGAAGGTGAAACAGTTAGGGGAATCGTCTCAAAAGATTTCCAAGGTGGTGAACCTGATTGGCACCTTTGCTGCACAAACCAACTTGCTGGCGTTGAACGCATCCATTGAGGCCGCCCGTGCTGGGGAAGAAGGCCGAGGCTTTGCAGTGGTTGCTGACGAAGTGCGCTCTCTGGCTCGTCAATCCGCGAAAGCAACCGCAGAAATTGAACAGTTGGTGGCTAGCATTCAGACGGAAACCAACGAAGTGGTCTCCGCAATGGAAGAAGGGACACAGCAGGTTGTTACGGGGACGCAACTCGTTGAAGAAACTCGCCAGAGCTTGAATCAGATTGCGAAAGCGAGTGAACAGATTAGCCAGCTGGTACAGACGATTACAGAAGCGGCGATCGCCCAGTCTGAAAACTCAGCGCTGGTATCTGAAACCATTACAAGTGTGGCAGGGCTAGCAAACAATACATCGGTTCGGGCTAGCACACTACTGGAAACCTTCCAGGATTTGTTAAGTGTGGCTCAAGACCTCCAGACTACGGTTTCACAATTTAAGTTGAACTAGGATCTGCTTGAAAGGTCACTTTTTTGTGCACTTTGTGTCACAAAAATGAGCTTTTCAGCCAGTTCTCAAACACGTCTTAGTGCCACGTCAATTTTTAGGGGTTGACTATCGGACACTAAAAATTAAATTTCAGGGTTTTTGTGGGATTTTCGCTTCCACAAAAACTCTGAAAAGGTCACAAAAACTAAATTTAAGAGTTTTTGTGAAATTGAAGACCTGACACAAAACTTTTGAAAGGCCGCTTCAAGTAAAGCTGAACCAGAGCGACTCTATGGCAATCCATCCCGACATCCGCGATGAAGCATTTCTTTTCTTTGTGCAGGAAGCGCCTGAGCTGTTGCAAATTATTGAAGCCGAACTGCTGGAGATTCGTCAGGAGTGTACAGTTGAACGGGTTCATGCCTTGATGCGAGCTGCCCACACCATTAAAGGGGGTTCGGCCAACGTCGGTTTAGAGGCGATTAAGACCATCGCTCATCGGCTAGAAGATTACTTTCGTTGTCTCTATAACTCTGATTTGCAAGTCGATGAAGCTTTAGAACGGCTCTTCCTACAAGCGTATGATTGCCTTCGTAATCCCCTGCTAGAAGCTATTCAGTTAGGCGATCGCTGGGAGGAGGGGGAGTCAGCCCTCACGGCTGCTGAGCCCATTTTTGCCGAACTCCAGGAGCGACTGGCCGACTTTATTACTGGCGAAGACCATCTGCCCAGTGTGGCTGAAATGGGAATTGATATCGTCAAAAACATCTTTGAAACGGATGTTGCCCAGGCTTTGGAGCGGTTGGAATCAATCGAAGGGGATGAGCAACTCATTGGAGGTGAACTGCGTGCCCAGGCGGAGGTGTTTGAGGGAATTGCGGAACTCTTTAATTTACCCGGACTGACTCAGATTGCCCATCTCATTTTGGCTGCCCTGGAAGCGGAGCCCAATCGTGCCAGTGAGTTGTTTCCCATTGCAATGGAAAACTTTAAGGCGGCACACCATGCGGTTCTGGGGGGCGATCGCTCCCAAGGAGGTACCCCCTCCCCTGCTCTACAAAGCTTTGTTCAGAGCAAGGGGGAGGAAGACCCCATCTCGCCTGACGATATCCCGTCCGATGAGCTGTGGCTCGGCTCATCGGGCTTTTTTAATGAAGGTCCATCCTGGTTTGAAATGCCTGCTCTGAGGGATGCGGTGCCCGATGATTCTTGCTTCAGCAGTACGGAAAGCTTTCTATCCAATGAAGGTGGCGATCGCTCCTATACGGATCTAGAGAGCGTTTTCGATCCGGAGGATATGCCAACCTTTGATCCAAATGATACGGGTTTGGAGAGCATTTTTAGCACTCAGGATGTCTCAGTCTTTGATTCAGATGATGCAAATCTGGAGAGCGTTTTTAGTATAGAAGACACCTCAGTTTTTGATTCAGGTAATGCAAATCTGGAAAGCGTTTTCAGTATAGAGGATACCTCAATCTTTGATTCGGGTGATGCAAATCTGGAAAGCGTTTTTGGTGTAGAAGATGCCTCAACTTTTGCGGATGATACAGATTTAGAGAGTGTTTTTGGTGTAGAAGATGCCCCAACTTTTGCAGATGATGCGGATGTGGATAGCGCTTTCAGCCCTCAGGAAACCTCAGTTTTGAATTCAGGTGATGTCGATCTGGAAAGCGTTTTCAGCATCCAGGGTCTTCCAACTACTAATCCAAATGATGCGGGTTTGGAGAGTGTTTTCAATTTGCAAGATACCTCAGTCTTTGATGCGAGCGAGGTGGATCTAGAAAGCGTTTTCAGTCTACAGGACACCTCATCCTTTGGTTCGGATGAGCCTGATTTGTTGACGGAATTGGAGAGTGTTTTTGCAGCGGAAGATCTCCAGGCTGTCGAGAGCGATGTTCTATCCACCTCTGTAACGGATTTGGAGAGCGGCTTCATTCCTGACAACACTCCGCCTTTTTTAGAGGAAGGACTTACCTCGGCAGCCGAATCCTCTCCAGAAGCTCTGTTTGTAGAGGCACCTCCTACAGAGTCACTTCGTGCAGAAGAGCAGCCCAGCAATGAACAGGGCAATGTTGGATCAACAGGTACAGGCCATACAAATTTAGTTGGGTCGGCTATCGCTGCTATTCAGCAAAGCTTTGACCAATTACCCATTGTGTCAGAGCCAGCACCGGTTGAACTTCATCCCACTAAAGCTACAAATACGACGGCCAAAACGAATAGCGCCCAACCCTCACAAAACACGGCGAATAATAACCAAATTTCTGTACGACTAAACCTGGATCAATTGGAACGGATCAGCAACCAGCTTGGGGAGTTATCCATTAACCGCAACAGCTTATCGTTGCAGAATGAACAACTTCAGGAAACCTTGCAGGAACTGCGGCGACGCTTTGGCAAGTTTTTAACGATTGGTACCCAATTACAGGTACATCTAAATAAGTTGCTTGTTAGCCCAGAACGCTATCAGAAAAATTATTCGGCAGCAACCCAGGAGCGATCGCCGGTACCCACGATCATTCTGGAAAAAGGCACCGACCTATCCTACCGGGCTGCGTTTGATACCCTGGAACTCGATCGCTATAACGAAGTCTACAACTTGCTACAGGAGGCAACAGAATCTATCCAGCAATTGGATGAAGCTGTCGAGGATGTGACCCTGTTTGCTGAGCAGAGCGATCGCGGTTTAGAGCAACAGCGGCAAATTTTGACCGTGTTGCGGGATGAACTGATGTGGGCCAGAATGTTGCCTCTGGGTAACATTCTCAACCGCTTTCCACGTCAAATTAAAGAGCTATCTTACCAATACAAAAAGCCTGTTGCCCTTAAACTGACAGGAACTGAAGTATTGGTTGATAAAGTTGTTTTGGAAAAGCTCTACGATCCTCTGTTGCATTTGTTACGTAATGCCTTTGACCATGGAATAGAACCCAGTGATGATCGAAAACAGCAGGGTAAACCTGAGCAGGGAAGTATTCACATTCGGGTTTATCATCGAGGTAGCCGTACCGTTATTGAAATAGAAGATGATGGACGGGGTATTAATTTTGAACGTATTCGGGCAAAAGCGATAGACAATGGCTTGCTCACGACAGAAGTAGCCAAAACGGTTTCCAATGAACGTCTATTGAATTTAATTTTTGAACCCGGTTTCTCCACCGCATCGCAGGTCAGTGAGCTATCCGGGCGGGGTGTGGGGTTGGATATTGTGCGGGCGCAAATTCAATCGCTCAAGGGCAGCATTTCTGTCAACAGCAAACCGGGAAAGGGAACCCTTTTTACCCTCCGTATCCCTCTTACCCTGAGTATTTCCAAATTGCTCTTAACCTGGTCGGGGGCGAGCCTGGCTGCCATTCCTTCGGACAGTATTGAGGAAATCGTCAACCCTAACCCTAGTGATATTAAAACCTCCGGCGCACAACCTTTCCTCTATTGGCGACGCCAAGTGATTCCTATCCATTCCTTGCAAGATTTGCTCCCGTTTAACTGCGTTCTCCCAACCGTTGAAGCCAATCTGTCCTTTAACTCCGTCCCGACTCCCGAAGAATGGGCAGCCCCCTTGCTCATTCTTCGCCAAGGTAATCAACCCTTTGCCCTACAGGTGGAGCGCCTGATTACAGAACAAGAACTGATTATCAAACCCTTTAGCGATACTCTCGCCGCCCCTACCTATCTGTATGGTTGTACGATTCTGGGAGATGGTTCTGTGGTTCCTGTGGTTGATGCGGTGACCCTACTGCTCCACCGTCAGAGTAATCGGTTGACGGCGATCGCCCCCCCTACCAAAGTCTCGGCTCAACCCGTTCAAACAACGTCCACTATCCTGATTGTGGATGACGCCGCCACTATGCGGCAAATGCTCACGCTTACCTTAAAGAAAGCTGGTTATCAAGTCATGCAAGCCCGAGACGGCCGGGAAGCGTTAGAGCAGCTCCATCAACATCCTCAAATTCGGCTGGTTATTTGTGATATTGAAATGCCAACCATGAATGGCTTTGAATTTCTGACTCATCGCCGTCAAGCTCCTGACCTGCTGAATATTCCAGTGATCATGCTGACGTCACGTTCCGGTGAAAAACACCGTAAACTTGCGCTGCATCTTGGCGCTACAAACTACTTCACAAAGCCTTATATCGAACAGCAGTTTCTCTCACAAATCAGCACACTTCTTCAAGCTAACTCCAGCAGCTAATTCATCACTCCACCCATGATCCCCCCTCAATCCACATCAACCCTTGTCTCGCCATCCAGTGCAGTTACGCCTTCCTCAGAACGGCAGCAACCCAACCGGAAGCTCATTCTCTTCAACTTTGGGCAACAGGTGTTAAGTGGCAACTTACCTATTTACTTTGGAGTCCATATCCATTCCATTCAACACATTTATGGAAAAACGACCATCTACAGTAGCGGTAAGACGTTAGCAGGGATTGCTCATATTGACGACCACGAGATTACCATATTGGATCTCTGCCGTTACCTCTCCAACCAGTCGGTGGCAGAGGTCAACTATTTAATCGCGTTGCGATCGCCCGACGTTGACCTCCTGGGTATTCCCCTCTACGAATCTCCAGTTCTGGTTGAGGTGCCTCCCAAAAACATACGAGAGCTTCCGACCTCCTATCGCCATTTGGATTACCTGGGTGTTGCAAATCAGGTTGCGATCGCTGAGACCGAGGAGGGCACCCAAACGGCATTTTTGTTAGATCTCAACCGATTGATCAGTCTCATGATCCAATCTGTTGAGTAGGTGCTGTTCTAAACGTGTGGTTGGTTGTTATGAGAGGGGCGCTTAGCGCCTCTCTCATAACAACTCCAAGTTTGGTTATAGCTGTAGTCATTTTCGTTAGGAGTATAGTGATGCATCCTAAAAAATGAGAGCCCTAATTTTACTGCCGCTTTGCGTCGGTAAGAATTAAGGCTCTCATTTTTTAGAACAAGGGATGGCTGTCTTACCGTGTCTCGTACCCTTGGATACGACGGACAGGACGTCCCGCTCGTAGGCGGGGAGCAGTGGGCTTATCACGGGCACTTGGAGAAATTTGCACTTCTTCCTCGGCAGGGGTAGCGATTACCAGGAAAACTCGCCTTCCATCTACGGTATAGAGATTTTCACGACGGCAATCTAACCCAGCGGCAGCCAGCTCTCCGTATCGCTCATCTCGTCTTTGACGAGCTATGCTTTCATCTTCCCAGGGACTTTCTATAAAAACTTCTTGGATCATACGGTCTGGCCTCGTTGCAAACGGGTAAAGTCGACTAGATAAGTACAGATGATCTTTATTCTAGTATTGCTACTGAAGAAGGATGCAGCTTTTCATAGAAACCTACCCATGACACAGTATAAAGGTATTGGTGTCGAAAAACACTAGATATAGCGTTTGAATCCTGGGTGAGCAATATTATTAGTCCAAAGTGTTCTCAAGCCTCAAACTATTAAGCTCATTAAGAATCTGCTTCGAGGTTTAGCACTAGCGGGTGAAAATCAACCCATGGTTGAAGACGGAGGGTTGTAAGGCCCCCTACCCCTTTAACCATGAGCGAACTTAAGCCGTCAGTGCTAGTGAAAGGTTGCTTTTCATGCCTTTCAATATGAAGAGGTAACCTTTTCAAGCGAATTTTGATATGGAAGCTGAGTGCAAAGTGGCAATATTGTCTGCTGAAATTCCTCTGTGCAGCATTCAATTTGGTGCTGTTTCAACATATCGTTAAAACCAGCCTCCGCTCTAGTGAAGTGAGAGATGCAGGAAGATTAATATCCCCTTTTATAGCATATCGGATCGAGAAAACCGCAGTAAGCATCCCACCAAAGAAATAGCACTTCTGTAAAAATTGAAGTGGATATAGGAGGATAGATAGGGGTGAAGCGATTTTATGGCAAGGCTCTGCCTTTAGAAGTGCCCAAACACTCACCCAATTCGAGTTTAATTAGGGAACCATACCATGTCCCCTAATCGTGATCTCTGTGAAGTGCCTTTAATGTTGCGCCTGCTCCTCGTTGATGACAACCCTGATGATCGTTCTCTGATCACCCGTGAACTGCAACGCGGGTTTTCGGAACTACACATTGTGGAGGTAACAGAGGCGGCTCATCTAAATCAGGTGGTGAAGCGAGGCAATTTTGATCTCGTTATAACGGATTATCATCTTCATTGGAGTGATGGACTGACAATTCTTAGGGAGGTTAAATCTCATACCCCAAACTGTCCGGTCATCATGTTGACCGATAGTGGTAACCAGGAGGTTGCCGTTGAAGCAATGAAATCGGGATTAGATGATTATTTAACGAAATCTCCCCAACATTATGCTCAACTACCCCTGGTTATTCGCTCAGCACTAAATCAAGGTCAGCAAACTGCCGAGCAGCAACAGATGGAGCACGCTTTACAGCAAAGTGAGGAACGCTTAAGATTAGCTCTTCATGCAGCTCAGATGGGTATTTGGGACTGGGATTTTCAAACCAATCGCATTACCTGGACAGAGAGTAATGAGAAGCTGTTTGGACTGGTACCTGGTACTTTTGACGGAACTTACGAAGCGTTTTTAGAGCTGGTTCACCCTGAAGATCGGAATCTGGTTCACCAGACTGTAGAGCGATCGCTGGAACAAAAAACAAGCTATTCCTTAGAAAATCGCATTGTTCGTCCGGACGGTAATGTTCGATGGGTTGTGGGTAATGGTGAAATTGTTCTTAGTGAAACGGGGCAGCCTATTCGCTTTCTAGGAACAACGATGGATATTACACAACAGAAGGAATCCGAAATCAAACTCCAACAGCTTACGGCCACCCTGGAACAGCAAGTGCGGGAGCGAACTGCCCAGCTGGAGCAAGCTTTAGAATTTGAAGCAACCCTGCGCCGAATCACAGATAAGGTGCGAGATAGCCTGGATGAAAGCCAAATTTTGCAAACGGCCGTACAGGAATTGGGCATGGGGTTGGGGGTCAATTCCTGTAATGCTGCGTTGTACGACCTGAAAGAGGGGGTTTCTCACATCCGCTATGAATACAACCCACCACTTTTTCCGATGAAAGGCCATGTTTGCCATTTGGCTAAGTATCCCGAAATTTACCAACCGCTGTTGCATGGGCAGTCAATTCAATTTTGTAATCTCGGCCGAAATCCTATCCGTGGGTGGGTTGCGATGTTAGCCTGTCCTATGTTTGTTGAACATGAGGTGCTGGGAGATATTTGGCTGATTATTGATAAGGAGTATGGCTTCAAAGAACAGGAATTACGCCTGGTTCAACAAGTTGCGAATCATTGTGCGATCGCCCTCCGTCAGGCTCGCCTTTATCAAGCGGCTCAAACGCAGGTTCAAGAACTAGAAAAGCTCAATCAACTGAAGGATGACTTTCTGAGCACTGTCTCCCATGAGCTGCGAACGCCCGTTTCAAACATGAAAATGGCGATTCGAATGCTGAAACTCAAGCCATCTGGAGATCGAGCCCAACGCTATTGGGAAATTTTGGAAGCAGAGTGCGATCGTGAAGCCATGCTAGTGAACGATCTGCTGGACTTGCAACAGCTAGAAACGACCTCCCCTGTCAACGAATTGACTGGCTCTGTGGATTTGCACGATTGGCTACCACCTATTCTCACCCCCTTTAAAGCCCGAGCTCAAGAACATCAACAGACCTTTGAGGTGTCCATCGCTTCAGATCTCCCTTCACTCCTGGTTGATTTGAAAGGATTAGAGCGGGTTTTAACAGAGTTGCTCAACAATGCTTGTAAGTACACGCCGGCGCAGGGTAGGATTGCTTTTAGTGCAGACTATAGCGAAGATTCATCATCTATTCAAATCGCGGTTGGCAATCAGGCAGAAATTTCAGCAGAAGAATTACCCCGTATCTTTGAAAAGTTTTATCGAATTCCCAATGCAGATCCCTGGAAGCGAGGCGGGACGGGCTTAGGCTTGGCCCTGGTTAAAAAGCTTGTGGAGCACATGAGCGGTGCGATCGCTGTTGAGAGTCACGACGGCTGGACAAGATTTATAGTGAGCTTTCAGCGTTCCTTCTAATCTCAGCATGTTTTGGGGATGAAGTATGTTTTAAGCCCATCAGATCCAAAAGGCTGTTCCACCTACAAAGCAGGCGGAACAGCCTTTTGGATCTGATGTTGAGTCATGATCATTGACTCACACAATGTTATTGAATCGATGGTATAGAACATCCTATTTATTTGGATAAGCATTATATTATTTATTTCTTAAGCAACAGTTCACACCTTACCTTTGAACGAAAACTATTGTTTAAACAAACATCATAATATGACCATCTAGAATTTTTATAGGGAGCTAGGTTGGGAGTATGATGACGTCTGCTTCTCCACGATCTTATACACCTACACCCAAAGTTTTGGTTGTTGATGATATTGCCGATAATCGAGATTTGCTGAAATTACTTCTGGAGAGTGAAGGTTATCTCGTCGAAACAGCAGCTGAGGGATATACTGCGATCGCAAAAATTGAACAACAGCTCCCTGACTTAGTCATCCTTGATCTCATGATGCCGGACCTGGATGGTTATGGAGTTGCTCAATGGGTATCTCAAAATCAACCTTTTGTGCCCCTCTTGATTGTGACGGGTGCCTCAGAATTTCCAAATTTCGGAAATAAAACTGGATTAATTGCTGATTGTATTCGTAAGCCTATTGTGTTTGAAGAACTGCTGGAAAAAGTACAAGCCTTTATTACAGTTTCACAGAATCATAAAAAGTCTAAATGTTAGGGATCCCAATGAATCAACCTATAATTATTTAGGTCGAGTGGTGACTTCGCCATTATTCTGGTCAAAATAATTACAGGTTATTAAATATATGATCCTGGGAGTTTTAGAACTTTTATAAGTCTGCTAACTAGGGCGTATTAATGTAAGAGATAGCGAGTCTCTCTAGTACCTTTGATATTGATGCGTAAGTTTTGAGTTTTTTTAAGGAGGCTAATTTTTTGTGCTTACAGAGCAGAAAAAATAACCTCCTTAGGATCAGTGATTGTAATTGCTGAGTTTGCTAGAGCTTGTGACTCTTATGTGAACAAACTTGTAATTTCAAATTCTGCGTCCGTAAGAATACAAAGATTTCGCTCCTAAGGGGTATTCTCATCCTAGAAGGGGGCACTTCCCTCCTACGGGGGATGCTTCTGGTGTGCTTCTAAATAGAGCACTTAGATACGTTACTCCTGCCTGGAGCTTTGTTAGGTGAATAAAACCAGTACCGATAAGATCAAATTAGCAACGCCATTTCTCATTTGGTTTCGTCGGTGTCTGCCTCAGACGTTGCAAACCCAAATTCGGCCCTATCTCGACCGTCCTTATCAATTAGCGCTTAATATTCTTGACTGTTGTGATTCGTCACAGCCTCGTACAGTTCGAGAAATTGCTCAATTATCGGGAGTGGCTCAAGAAACTGCCCGGCAGGTTTTGCAAACCCTTAAGGAGGGCGGTATGACCTTTGCCGCGAGTCCGACTTATGGATGGCAAGCCCGTTTAGAAACCGATGCAGATTTAACCGCTTTGGCATCGTTTCAGGTTCAGTTAACCGCTCAGGAAGATACTTCTGAGCCTGCTATGACGACCCAAGGATTGTGATGGTAACGCAACCTATTCGCCAAAGTACCCCGGCCCATTCCCCGGCCTATACCGTACTGCTTGTTGAGACCGTTGCATCGGAACGGGATGTGTTGCGTCGCTATTTATTAGCCGATACTGGTTGCTGCTACACCGTATTAGAATCCGATTCTGCCGCTGCGGCCCTGGCTCTGTGCCAGAGTCAACAGGTAGATGGAATACTCACTAGCAATGCATTATCTGATAGCACTGGGCTGAAGTTTATACAGGCATTGCAGGAACAATTGAAGGGGGATCATCCTCCTGTCGTCATTGTCAGCCATGAAGCCGATCCAGCGATCGCTGTTCGTTCCATTAAGCTTGGAGCCGACAACTATTTGGTTAAACAAACCTTGACCCCAGAGCAGCTTCAACAGGCGGTACGAGGGGCTATCGAAACGGGGCGATCGCAACTGCAGTTGTATCAGCAACTCAATCGTGATTTAGCGAATCGTGTAGCTGAGTTGCAAACCCTCATTGACATTGCCCCCGTTGGCATTGCGATCGCCCTGGATCCCAGCTGTGCTGAGATGCAGTGCAATGCTTACATGCGGCAAATGCTGGGGGTTAGCGTGGGCAACAATATTTCAAAAAGTGCGCCTGTAGAGGAACAACCTTCGTTTCAAGTTTTTCAGAATGGACAGGAAGTGCCATCTGAAAATTTGCCCATGCAGGTGGCCGTTCGATTGGGAGTTGATGTACTGGATACAGAAATTGAGATTCGACGATCGGATGGTACGGCTCGTCAGCTCTTGTCCTATGCTACTCCCCTACGAAATGCCCAGGATGAAATTCGAGGAACAGTTGGGGCTTTTTTAGACATTACCGAACGCAACCGTATTGAAGCAGAATTGCGTACCCGTGAAGAACAATTGCGGCTATTTATCAAACACGTGCCAGCCGGGGTGGCAATGTTTGATCGGGAAATGCAATATATTGTGGCGAGCGATCGCTGGTTAACCAGTTATGGAGTAGAACATCAAAACATTGTTGGTCGCTCTCACTATGAAATTTTCCCCGATATTCCTGATCAGTGGAAGGCCATCCATCAGCGTTGTCTAGCAGGAGCGATTGAGTCCTGCGAGGAGGATTGCTTTTCCCGTGCAGATGGTTCTTTGATGTGGATACGTTGGGAGGTTCATCCGTGGCGCACAGATGCCCATGAGATTGGTGGCATTATTATATTTTCGGAAGTTATCACGGAGCGGAAGCAAGCCGAAGCGCGGTTGCAAGAGCGCGAAGCTACCATTCGCCGACAGTTTGCCGAGCTAGAAGGCATTTATGCTACAGCTCCTGTCGGATTGTGTTTTCATGATACGGATCTGCGGTTTGTCCGAATCAATGACCGTTTAGCCGAAATTAACGGTGTTCCATCTGCCGAGCATCTCGGGCGTACGGTCCGGGAAGTGCTCCCTGAACTGGCAGATGCGCTCGAACCCTTGCATCGGCGTGTGATTGAGTCTGGAGAACCGGTTCTGGATGTTGAGATTCAGGGTAGAACCAAAGCACAGCCTCAGACTGAGCGACACTGGGTAGCCAGCTATTACCCACTCAAGGATGTAAGGGGTCATGTCCTGGGTGTCAATGTTGTCGTACAGGATATTTCTGAAGCAAAGCAAGCGCAAGCCGAACGCGAACAACTGATGCATCAGTTGGAACTGGAACACAGCTTCTTAGAGCAGACTCTGCAACAGATGCCTTCGGGGGTGGCGATCGCCGAAGCACCTTCCGGTAAGCTGCTATTTCACAACGACGAAGCCATTCGCCTGTTATGTCACTCGATGTACGTATTGGAAGACTACAGTGGGTATACCCAGTACGGTGCCTTTCATGCCGATGGGCAGGCTTACCAACCCGAAGAGTATCCGATTGCACGAGCTGTCTTGGCAGGAGAGGTGGTCAAGGCGGAAGAGATGTCCTATCGTCGGGGAGACGGTACGATAACGACCCTATCAGTCAATGCAGCTCCTATCATTGACCAGCAAGGGCAACAAGTCGCTGCCGTGAGCACTTTTGAAGATGTGTCTGAGCGTAAACAGGCCGAGTGCGATCGCCTCCTCCTGGCTCAAATTGTAGAGTCCTCCAGAGACGCCATCATGGGGCTAACCCTGGATCGCCAGATTATTAGCTGGAATCCAGCCGCCGAACGCATTTTTGGTTACACCCGGGCGGAAATTTTAGGACAAGATTTATCAATTCTCGTTCCTGCTAATCGGGCGCATGAGCCAGCCACGGTTCTTGATGCGATTCGGCAGGGTAAGTACGTTAATCAATTCGAAACCGTACGGCAACGCAAAGATGGCGGCCTCGTAAATGTATCCATCACGATTTCGCCTATCAAAAATGCCAGAGATGAAGTGATTGGCTTCTCCGGAACGGTGCGAGATATTACCAGGCAAAAACGACTGGAACAGGAACGAGAACAGCTTTTTGCCCAGGCGCAATCGGCCCGTGCTGAGGCAGAAGCGGCCAGTCGTAGTAAAGATGATTTTGTGGCTATGGTCGCCCATGAGTTGCGATCGCCCCTCAACGCCATTATGGGATGGGCAAAGCTATTACAAACCCGCCAGTTTGATCCGGCTACGACCCACAAAGCCCTGGAAACGATTGTTCGCAATACCCAGGCCCAGGTGCAATTGGTGGAAGATTTGTTGGATATTTCGCGTATGGTACGCGGTACATTGCAGTTGACAACAACATCAGTCAACTTAGTTAACGTCATTGAAACTGCACTAGAAACGGTGCGCCCGACAGCAGAAGCCAAACAGCTTCACCTGGAAGCTCAGATACATAATGGTGCACAGATTTCGGGTGACGTTCACCGGCTGCAACAGATTGTTCTGAATCTCCTCACAAATGCTATCAAGTTTACCCCAGAGGGCGGGTTCATTCAGGTTTTGCTGGATCAGCAAGGTACTCATGCCCGAATCCAGGTTATCGACACTGGCAAAGGCATCAGCGCTGATTTTCTGCCCCACATTTTTGAGAGATTTCGGCAAGATCAACAAAACACAACCACAAAACAAGGCTTGGGATTAGGGTTGGCGATCGTTCAACATCTCGTCGAGATGCACGGAGGGAGTGTGACAGCAGAAAGCCAGGGTGAAAACTATGGCACAACGTTTACCGTGACATTACCATTGCTGGGAAGCAAAGGGACAGAATCGTTAAAGATGAATCATTCCCCTGTTCCGTCCTCGCCCTCTTACTCCATCGCTCCACCACCCCATCATCCTCTCAACGATATTCGAGTTTTGCTGGTCGATGATGAACCCGATATGTTGAGCCTGACAGCCTTCATCCTGGAGGAGCATGGTGCTGTGGCCCAAACGGCTACCAATGTTCCGTCGGCGCTAGAACGGTTGCCCAAGTTTCAACCCCATATTCTTCTCAGCGATATTGCCATGCCAGAGCAGGATGGATATGAACTGCTGCAGCACATGCGGGCACGCCCTGGAGGAGGGATCCCGGCGATCGCTCTTACGGCCTACGCCTGTCAAACCCGTCGAGAACAATCCCTACGAGCGGGTTTCCAACAGCATCTAACGAAACCTGTAGAGCCAGAGGAGTTGATCAACGCAATTTTGCGAGCTGTTCGCCAGCGGGAGTAAGCGTACTCGATTCCTCTGCAACAAAACCCATTTATTTGAACGAGTTCTCTCATCCGGATGGGCGAGACGCAGCAGTTGAGCATTGTGCGCTGCTCGTACTTCACCCAATCGGATCCGTACCTTATTTATCCATTAAGTAAAGTATTTGTATCTGTCTAAGGAATGAGACTTAGACAGCTAGATCAAGAATTTGCAGAAGAATCGCATAGAACGTTTATTTTATAAGATTTCGTTTTAACTCGCCAATTATGTTCTCTATTTTGTTAAAGCGTGGTAGAAACGTGTACTTTAGCTGCCAATAATTTTTCTTATATATTAAGCTGGATTCCGTGTTTTTACGAAGTTAAATCCTGGAAGATTTACGCATAATACATGTAATATTAAGTTTTCCTGCTAAGGTTTCTCAGGAATCTACCCTCAGGTATTGAGCTAAGTCTGTGGCGCTTTGAGAGTGAAAGGTTGTTATGTTGCTTCGATTCTTGTTACTCGTGAGTTGTACCTATCAGCCATTTACTTGATTCGCTAAATACTAACTTTTAGTATTTCTATACTTATCAAATCTCGCTGAGTTTATTCTCAGCAAAAGGCTTTATCAGGGATCTGGGTGTTTACCATAATGTCCACAAAGATGTGGCTTGGAGTTTCTTTTAACCTCAGATGGCGCAATGATAAATACTACACGCTTGAATGTTGAGGAATTAGTCCGGCAATTTCAGCTCAATATTCATGAGCATTTCACAGGAGAACTTCAGGTTCAATCCAATGCTTCTCTGACCAGCTCCCTGACGGGTCACAATACCTGGAGCCTCTACTTTCTCTTTGGCCGCCTGCTTTGGGCTAATAGCAATGGGCATCGATTTCGTCGTTGGCGGCGTGCTTTTTTGTACCATAACCCCAATCTTTATTCAGATGCATTGCTGCCAGATGAACCGGATGCCGATCCCTTCTGGGAGTACCGGGTTATTACATCTTTGGTGAGAAGTGAAAAACTTCAACGGGAACAGGCGATCGCCCTCCTTGAATATCTACTGGGCGAAGTTCTCTTTGATGTTTTACAGTCAGGAGCTTCTTATCACCAGGAAGGCAATTCTGCCGATATTAAACGGATTGGGGAACCGATTGCTGTCTTCAGCCCGAAGCAACTTTTTAGCAACTCTTACAAACGCTGGCAGTCCTGGTGCAAGGCTGAGCTGGCTGACTATTCCCCTCACCTGGCTCCTTACATTGACAATGTTCAGGAGCTACAAAATTGTATTCCAGCAAAAGCTTACGATACCTTAAGTCATCTCATTGATGGGGAATCGCCTCTGGCAGATATTGCTGTCGAGACAAAGCAAGATGTTCTACGCTTTACTAAGCTTCTTAATCCTTTGGTGCGTAAGGGGTTAATGACCCTACGGCAAGTTCCTGATTTACTGCCCAGTTCTCCAATTAACTCTACTTCCCTATCATCAAAAGAGCAAAATCTTCCCAAAATTCTTTGTATTGATGATAGCCCTGTTATTTGCTGGCAATTGGAACAGGTATTAACTAAACTGGGCTATCCCTGCATTAGTATTCAGGATTCACTCCAGGCTATTCCCACGTTGCTAGAAGAAAAACCTAGCTTGGTATTTCTTGATCTGGTGATGCCAATCGCGAGTGGGTATGAGATTTGCTCTCAAATTCGGCGAATCTCCGCGTTCAAAGATATTCCCGTGATTATCTTGACAGGAAATGACGGGATTGTGGATCGGGTGCGGGCTAAGGTTGTTGGGGCTTCAGATTTTATGTCAAAGCCGGTTAACCCCCAACGGTTGATGGAAGTGGTGCGTCGATATTGCCCCATTTCTACGGATGAAATGCCCTCCCTGACCGAATGTTTGAGAAGTTAATTTTTGTCGGCTTAGCGGACAAAGATTAACGTCTCTAATAGAAGTCATCTACCAACTCCAGAAAAGATTTTAATAGTGCTTTTTCGGTTAATTCTGTGAAGAGTAACCTCTGAAAGCTCTGTTCAAATCTTTCTTAAGAAGCTGTTTGAAATGTTAATCCTTGGCGGACCTTTTCAAACAGCCTCTAAAGACAGTTTGAAAACAACCCGATGCGGGGCTTTTCACTATTCCGGCATTGAGCAAAGAAATTGAGGAATTGTATGACGACCGTTTTATTGGTAGAAGATAGCCTGACTGAATCGGAAATTCTTACCCGCTATCTCCAGCAGGTGGGGCTAAATGTTGTTTTAGCGCGGGACGGTATGGAAGCCCAATACCACCTGAATCAGCAACGGCCAGATCTGATTGTGTTAGACGTGATTCTGCCAGGACAAAGTGGCTTTGAACTCTGCCGTGAATTAAAAGCTAGCACAGAGACGGATGGGATCCCGGTCATCATGTGTTCCACGAAGGATACAGATGCAGACAAGCTGTGGGGCAATATGTTGGGGGCTGATGCCTATTTACCCAAGCCAGTGAATCAGCAGGAGTTTGTGAATACTGTTCAGCAATTGATTGGGAGGTAGAGATGGTGGATTCTGCGATCGCCCTACCCAATCACCCTCTCTCGCACGAACCCGCTGCGGGTGCCCCCGAATCATCCGCAACCTCCCTGGCGAGAGCACAATGGGTCGATCTGGAAACCATCGCCCAGCATCTCAACCAACACTTTGGCTCTCAGGGAATCACAGTGCAAGCCCGCTGGAAGGAAAACTATCTGGTGCTGCTGATCGAATCTCTGGCATTGCCCGAGGTTGACATCCTGTTGCCTCAGGTTCAACAGGCCCTTGAAGTGCTCAAGCTGAAGGCTGTTGAAATTGTTCATGTATATGCGCGGATTACGGGTGAGGCGAACCCGTTATGGGGGCGAAGAATTACCCTGAATCCTTTAGGAGAACTGCAGGTACCCACACAATCTGTCGCCCCGACAACCCGTTCTGTAGCAGACTGGCTGGCCCAGGGGGCAGGGGTATCATCCCAAATTCTGGCTCCTGTTATTCATCAAGCTGCTGAGGAACGGCGTTTTCTGCGTTGTTGTTTGAGCACAGAGGAAAGCGTCCTCATTCCCCTTGTGGAGATCCAGTCTATTTTTACAACGCGCCTGGCCAATATTGTGCCTGTTCCCCATATGCCAGATACGGTGTTAGGAGTACACCATTATCGGGGCGAGATGCTTTGGATGGTTGATCTGGATGCCCAGTTGGGGTTGGGTGCCTCTGAGGGCCAAGAACAGGAACTAACAGCCATTGTGATTCAGCATCAGGCATCTGCAATTGGATTTGTAACCCATGCCCAGGTTGAGATTGAAACCCAGTCCTCCGACCAAATTCATGGCCTCGATGGAGCCCTGTTTCCTAGCCGTCTGACCCCTTATTTATCCGGCTATTTACAAGAATCCGGCACGCCTGTTCTGAATGTCTCCGCCTTGCTGAACCAGCGCTGACGGTTGAGGATCTCCTACTCAATTTCGTTCTGTTTCTCATTTACTTTGTGGTTCTGCGATATGCAGTTCCCGTTTTCTGCTGAAGTCCCATCACCGTAATCCGTATGTACACCAAAAATAATTCGCACTCCTCCACAAACACCGCTTCCGAAAATTCCTATGATGCCCTGTTGGGCTTACCCCAACGTGACCTGGTGTCGCTGATCCAGGGGAATAACGAACCTGATGAAGACATGGCCTGGGTGCAAGAGCGTAGACGGCTACGGGCCGCACTTAATGCCGTTGAAATGGAGCTTCAACACGATACTGAAGCCGCGACAACAGCCCTGGCTCAGGTGAAAACAGAGTTAGAAAAAGTAGGATTACTGCAACGTCCGGATGTGAAGCAAGAGGTTGATTGTTTATCCAATCTGATGCAAGGGATTCATCAGGGTTTGGGAGGATATCTATCAGACTCCTTGCAGGAGCATTTTGAAGAAATCCGTCAGTATGTGCAGCGCATCGCTGACCAGATTCGCCAGACGGACGATATGGATACGCTCATGAGCATTGCTGTACGAGCCGTACGGCAGTTTTTGGATGTGGAGCGATCGCTGATTTATCGCTTTGAAGGCGATCAGGGGGTCGTTGCGATGGAATCCCTGGAGGTGGGCTGGACCCCCATGCAATCGGAGTCCCTTCCTGTCTTCTATTTTGGGGCGAAACAAGCACGGGATTATCAACGGCAACAGGTGGTTACCTTGCAGGGCACTCACACCGATGTGTCTCCCTATCAGAAGCAGTTAATGGAACGATTTCAACTGCAATCAAGCCTGGCAGTACCGCTGTTTGTCAAAGACAAAATTTGGGGCTTACTGGTGGCGCAGCAATGCCAGCAACCCCGGACCTGGCGTGAAGCGACCGACATTAATTTCATGGTGCAACTGGGTCAGCTTGTGAGTTTGGCCCTTCAGCAAACCCTGCTCCAACAAATGCTGACAGATCAGGCCGATAAAGCGATTCGCTATACCCAGGTGATCGGGCAGATTGGGCAACGCCTGGTGGAGCGACTCAAACGGCAGGATCTTGATCTCAACCTCTTACTCGCATCCACAACTCAGGATCTACGCCATGCTCTGAAGGCCGATCGTGTGGCCGTCTACCAGTTCAGTCCCGACTGGAGCGGAGAGTTTATTGCAGAAGATCGGGCACCGGGTTGGGTGAAGCTGGTGGGGACTGACTTAGCCCGAGTACAAGATACTTTCCTTCAAGAAAACCAGGGCGGACGCTATCGCCAAAACCAATCTCTGCGAGTCGATAACATCTACACGGTGGGGCATGCACCTTGCCACGTTGAGCTATTGAGTACATGGGAAGCCAAGGCTTACATGATTGCGCCTATCTTCAACGGCGATACTCTCTGGGGGCTGTTAGGTGCCTATCAGAACAGTGGCTTCCGACACTGGGAGGACGCCGACATCAATCTTCTGAGCCAGGTGGGTGTGCAGCTTGGCAACGTTCTCCTGCAAGCCGATGTGGTGAAGGAGTTGCAAGAACGCAATCGCCAGATTGCCGAAGCAACAGAGCAAGAACGAGAAATTAGCCGCATTATTTATAAGCTGCGGCAATCTCTTGACATGCAGCAATCGTTCCAGACGACGGTGACGGAAGTGCGACGTTTGCTGAAGGTGAACCGCGTCCTAGTCTACCGCTTCTACCCGGATTGGAGCGGCGAGGTGGTTGCCGAATCTGTCGGTTCTGGCTGGGTTGCTCTAATGCAGGAGCAAGCGGTAGATCCAACACTGAAAACTTCACTGATGAGCTCTGAGCGATGCATTGTCAAAGCCTATGGTTCTCCTGCCCGCCCCGACACGGATACCTATCTTAAGGAAACTCAGGGCGGTGCCTATGGCCGGGGTGAGCTGTATCGTAAGGTTGATGATGTGTATAAAGCGGGCTTTGAGTCCTGCTATCTCGAAAGCCTGGAGAAGTTTCAGGCAAAGGCGTATATTGGTGTGCCGATTTTCCTGCGGGGTGAGCTTTGGGGGTTGTTATTTGTGTACCAGTGCGATCGCCCCCGCACCTGGACAGAAACGGAAGTCAATGCCATGTTAAAAATCGCTCCCCAGCTTGGGGTGGCTCTTGAGCAGACGGAGTACATCCGTCAGGTAGAAGAGCAAGCCAAGCAATTGCAAGAGGCGGCGGAGCGCGAGAAGGCGGACAAAACCCAACTGCAACTGCAGATTGTGCAAATGCTTACGGCAGTACGTCCTGCTCTACAGGGTGATTTGACAGTACGTGCCCCGGTTACGGAGGATGCCGTAGGCACCGTGGCCGATGCCTACAACAACACGATCCAGGCTCTGCGTAAACTGGTAACCCAGGTGAAAGGCGCGACGGATCGAGTGCGGGAAACCTCAGAATTGAACGGAACGGCGATCGCCCACCTCAGCCAGCAAACCCAGCAAGAACTGTCCCAGGTCACCCGCGCCCTGCAAAAACTGGAGGAAATGGCTCAGGCCACCGAATCCGTTACGCAAAATGCTCAACGTATGGAAGCGGCTGTACAACGGGCCAACGAAACGGTGCAGACCGGAGATAACGCCATGAACCTAACGGTGGGCGGTATTCTGGCAATTCGGGAAACAGTTTCAGAGACCACCAAAAAGATTAAACGACTGAGCGAGTCTTCTCAAAAGATTTCCAAAGTCGTGAATCTGATCAGCAACTTTACGACCCAGACGCAACTCCTCGCACTGAACGCCGCCATCGAGGCTACCCGCGCTGGAGAGTATGGCCGAGGCTTTGCTGTGGTGGCCGACGAGGTGCGCTCTCTGGCGCAACAATCCTCCGAAGCAACGGGTGAAATCGAAGCTCTGGTGCAGGAAATTCAGGCTGAAACCAACGGGGTATCAGCGGCGATGGATTTGGGCATTCAACAGGTTGTCGAAGGCACCAATCTGGTGAACCAAACCCGACAAAGCCTGAACGAAATTGTCACCGCTACCGCCCAAATTCGTGACCTGATCCAGGGCATTACTGCCTCAGCTCAAGCTCAGGGGCAACAGTCTAACGCTGTCACACAGACGATGGAAGAAGTGGCGGCGATCGCCCGCAAAACCTGTACAGATTCCACCGAAATCGCCACCTCCTTCCAGAACCTCGTCCAAACAGCCGAACTTCTGCAAAAGAGCGTCGACCAGTTCAAGGTGAATTAGTAGCGGCTTAGACGGTTTGGTTTTCGTCGTTAAACGGCGGAAACCAAACCGGTTTTTCCAAAAGCTGTGCGCGCTGCCCCCATCCCCCTACCGACTTCCCTGCCCCCCTACCCACTCACTCACCACTCACCATGTCATCTCCCGATCCGTACCAGGCAGAAAACCTGGCTTACTTCCTAACCGAAGCTCAGGATCTGCTACAAACTCTGGAGCAAAAGTTAGTCAGCTTGCACCAGGAACGGACAACTGCCTGCATCCACGACCTGATGCGTGTGGCCCACACCTTGAAAGGCGCATCCGCCAGTGTGGGACAACGGGCCATCCAGGAGGTGTCCCATGTCCTGGAAGATATCTTTAAGGCGCTCTACAACCCTGACCTGGAAATTGACGCTGAGGTTGAATCCCTTCTGTTTGAAGGCTACGAGTGTCTGCGCCGCCCCATCGCCGCGGCCCTTCACGGGGAAACTGAGGACGAGTCAGAGGTTATGAACCGGGCCGCCGGAATTATCGCCCGATTGCAGGAAAAGTTTGGTGATGCCTTCGACCCCAATGCCGCTATCCCGACCTCCGCGGAACTAGGGTTCGACATGGTGCAATCCATGTTTGAAGTGGGCGTCACCCAGTATCTCGAAAAACTGAAGCAGGCGATTCATCACCAGGATGCGATCGCCCTGGCTAAAACCCTTCAAAGTCAGGCAGAAATGTTCCTCGGTTTTGCCGAATCTTTGAACCTGCCAGGTTTTGGGGCGATCGCCCAGACTACCTTACAGGCCCTCAACGCTCATCCGGATCAGGCGGTGGCGATCGCCCAAATTGCTCTGGAGGACTTTTCGCGGGGACGGGAGCTGGTTTTGGGGGGCGATCGTACAGAAGGCGGTACCCCATCCGCTGCCCTGCAACAGTGGGCTACTGGGCAGCTGCTGGAAGAACTCTTATCGGAAGAACTCTTATCGGGAGAACCATTACTGGAAGAACCATTACCGGAAGAACCATTAATGGAAACCCAATCTGATGACCTCTTTGACTGGGAGGACACAGACCCTACTTATTTGAGTATCACAGAGGGGGAACTCATTATGGATGAAGCCTGTTCCGCACCCTTAGCCACCAATCTGAACGCCTCTAAGGTAGAAGACGATACGGACTCAGATTTGAGTGACTTGATTGCGGCTCTGGAAGACGAGATTTTTCAGGGGAATACCTCTATTCCAGCACCTCCTATGAGCACGCCGATAGAGGTTACTCCTGTGTCCTCTCAAGCTGTTGAAGTACTCGACGAGGCATCCGATCTAGCCGACCTAGTCTCCGCTGTTCAGGAAAAAGTATTACAGAATGGTTCTTATGCACAAGCTGCTTCTAATGGTACGTCAAGAGGTGGTACGTTTCCGTCTTCCATAACAGAGCAATCTGTTAACTATTCAGGCGCTTCGACTGATCCCTCCGAATTACCGGGGATAGAAGTGTCTGGCTCGGCTGCCCTAACGGAAACCACGCCTAAAACTAGCACCCCTATTCGGGTCGATCTGAAGCACCTGGAAAACTTAAATCACTTCACCGGCGAGCTTCTGATCAACCAGAATCGGCAGACGACGCAGAATGAAAGCTTGCGTGGTCAGGTGCAAAGTTTGGTGCAGGGGTTACAACGGCATCAACAGCTGCTTTATAACATTCAAGCCTGGGCTGACCAGTGGCTTATCCGGGCATCGGCACAAGCCACGCCAGGATTTGCCTCCTGGCAGGGAGAGCTATCGTCTACCGTCTCCCTAACCTCTCAGGGCCTCTCCTCTTCAATGTCGGCCTTTGATGCCCTGGAAATCGATCACTACACGGGCTTACATAGCCTGGTGCAAGGTGCATTAACTGACTTCTCAACTCTGGAAAGTACCGCAGAAACTGTACGCCAGTTAGTCAAACAAAATCAACGAACTATTCAGGGACAGCAGCGCTTTCTAACCCATATTCGCGATGATTTAACGAATATGCGGATGGCTCCTCTGGAGACTATTTTCAACCGTTTTCCATCGATGTTAGAACGGTTGACTAAAACCCATCAGAAACCCACGGAGATTCACTGGGTCGGTGGTAATGTTCAGGTTGATAAAGCGATCGCCGACAAACTTTATGATCCTCTATTGCACCTAATCCGTAATGCTTTTGACCATGGAATAGAGTCCCCTGAAACTCGCCAGATGAGTGGTAAAAAACAATCAGGACAGATTCGTATTGAAGCGTACAATCAAGGCCGTCATACCATTATCGAAGTGTCTGATGATGGAGTTGGGATTGATATTGATCGCATTCGTCAACGAGTTGTAAAGCTAGGCTTAGCTAACTCTGAGAACGCGGCTCGCTATTCTGATGACCAGCTCCTTGACTTCCTGTTTAAACCCGGTTTTTCAACACGGGAACAGGTCAGCGACTTATCCGGGCGGGGTATGGGGCTGGATATTGTGCGATCGCAACTGACCGCTATGGGTGGCTCAGTACAGCTTTATTCCCGACCCCAGCAGGGCACAACCTTCATCCTTCAGCTTCCGCTTTCATTCTCAATTACCAAAATGTTGGTCTGTCAGGTTGGAAGTGTCGCGTATGCGTTGCCTGTGCAACAGATTGAGCGTATTTTGTTGCCCAAACCCCACGCCTATAAAATTCATGCTCAACGTCGTGCCCTGCAAGTGTTTGAACCCGGTTATGAGCCGCTCATTCCCCTGCGATCGCTAGATGAGTTGCTAACTTACGCGGCGGGGGGTGAGCGCGTTGTCCGTTCCCGCCGTTATCAGCAGAGTGCTTTCTCAAAACCGCAAGGTCACTCCGAGTATCCTTACATTCTGCTGCTTCACAGTAAAGAAAAAAAATGGGCGCTACAAGTCGAACGTATCTTAGGGGAACAGGAACTCGTAGTCCGGCCCCTCAAGGGTATGAACCCGCCAGACTACATTTACGGTGGGACGATTTTCGGGGATAACGATATGGCCCTGGCGATTGACCCAGATGTGCTCTTGCAGTCCGAAGACACAACAGCCCAACCCATAACCGTCAGTCCAGTACCCAGAAACGGCTCCCAACGTTTCATCCCTGTCACTCCATTGCCAGCACAGGTTAACCATAAGCTTCTTACGGCTGCCCCGACCCATATCGAGCCACAACCCTCAGGCCAATCCCCCAAACGCTATATCCTGCTGGTCGTGGATGACTCTATCACCCTGCGTAAGATGCTAACAGCGACCCTGGAACAGCGAGGGTATCGGGTTGTTCAGGCTCAGGATGGTCAGGATGCCATTGAGAAATTGAATACCCATTATCCCGTCGATCTGGTGCTGTGCGATATTGAAATGCCTCGGTTAAATGGCTTTGAGTTTTTGGCCTACTCCCGCCAACACCCAGATCTGTCTAAGATCCCAGTGGTCATGCTCACCTCTCGTACCACAGAGAAACACCGCCAATTGGCCCTTGGGTTGGGAGCCAATGGCTATGTCACCAAGCCCTACACAGACGATCGCCTGCTATCCACCCTGGAGAAGGTGCTGGAGCAGACCCTGGAGCCATCCATGGTGTATTGATTACCCTCTGCCCCGCAGTTCATGCTCGTTTCTCTTCGTTATTCAGCTTTTACCCAGCATGATGAAATCCTCCTCGCCCTTATCCAGGGAGCCTGCGATCGCTTCCTCCCCGTCTGTAATCTGTCAGGCTTTAACCTTTCAGGTACAGAATTATCGGTTTGCTTTGCCATTGGGCGCGATTGTTCGCATTGTTCAAGGGCGTTCGGCTCAGTCGTCTCAACGGGACTTGATCCAGTTTCATGCTGGTTCACCCATGCAGTTATTTGAAGGGGAGCCATTACCCATTCTTGATTTACGCATGGCTCTGGTTGAGGCTTCTAGTACTCTTCCGCTCTCCAGCACAGCGGATACGATGGCTCAAACTATGGATGCTTTATTTTTGCTTATTGTCCGATTGCCGTCTTATCAATGCTGCGGTTTAGCGGTTGATCGGTTACCCAAAATTCAGCCCTTATCCCTCACCCAATGCCGTCGTCTACCAGAGTTTTATCGCCATAAAATTGCAAATCTGGCCAGCCATGCAGTCGTGCAGGAGTCTGAGACAGACACGGATACATCTATTCTGTTCTTATTAGATTTGCAAAGTCTACAGTCTAATAGCCTTGCCACCTATTCCGACTGGAAGGATTTATAGAGCCCAAGATTAGCTCCACTCCATTCAACAGAAAGCCCAAAATACTGTGTTGCCTATGAAGCAGGTAGCACAGTATTTGGGGTTTTCTGTTGAATGATGCCCGCTTACTTCCTTAATCAATATGAAGCTGCACAAAGGACTAACTTTCTATCTCTAATACTTGGTACAGCTCAATCTCCACCCTACGCGAGAAGGCAGCATCGGTACGAGGAAGGATGTAATTTTTTTTCCAGCATTGTTAGCTAAGAGTAGTCTTTCCGGATGGTCACAATGCACGACACACGAACAGCCTCAGCTGAGCGGCATGCTGAGCGAGATCGAATTCATCGACGAGATTTGTTTAATAGTCTCTTAATCGGAGTTGGATTGGGCACCATACTGTTGGGGGCACCCCTGGGGTGGTTTGCTCATCGTATTTATGCCCAACAACGCACGGCTCAGGTATTACTGTGTCGCCAACAAAACTTCGGCCTACGTGAAGCAGACCTCCAAGCTCGGTGTGGGCAGCCCTATTAAGGTATACGAAATATCACACTTTTCAAAAGCTTTTAATTGGAAGGTGTGAATGTCAGCAATTCTCAGTATGAGCTTCAAAGCTGGGAGTTCCTGCCCGAAGGGCAGGAACTCCCAGCTTTGAAGCCCGAAAATAGCCCGCCGAAGGCGGGCTATTTTCGGGTTGGATTCCAAAATGAGAATTGCTGTGTGAATATAGATACGCTCACATCTGTATGTTGTTACGCCAACACCGAAAGCCCTCATTTTTTCACCATCTTATGGTGAAAAAATGAGGGCTTTCGGTGTTGGCTTGAGAACTGAGTATCTGGAGGGCAATTCCGGCGATCGCCCAACTCTTGAATCGAACCGAAGACATTTCCTTGAAATGAGACACAAGCCCGGTTCAGCCCAGGTTTGAAACATGCCCCAGCACGGTTATTGTCCGCAACCTGATTTCCCCTTTTATGGCGCTGAGTTCGTTGATTAGGTACGGTGGTGTGGGTCCCACACCACCGTACCTAATCAACGAACTGCACATTGCTCTATCGGGATAAAACCATGCAAAATATCTTCTTTAAGAAGAAAACGCATGAACCGAGAAATAAGCGCTATGATGGTTGGTTGCTAAATAGGGTGCGAAAAACGGGGCGCAGAAACCAGACGGATGACGTGAGCCAAGTGGATTGTAAATGGCTATTTTTACAATCCCGATGGGTGATCCGTTGACTCGCATACATAAATTGCCCACGCCGTTGGTCACGGATAAAGCTTATGAACCGAGGCCCCTTGTCCAGCCCTGTTCCCTCCTCCAATTCCAGGCCGAATAGCCGTCAACCTAACGATACAGCTCTAGGGCCCCGTTGGTTGCGGCCGTTTCGTGATTCGGGTCGAACCTTGGCTGCGTTTTGGGCCATTACTGCCGCTGCTCTGACGGGGTTGGATCTGGGCCTTGCTCGATCTGTGGAACGGCAAGTACAAACGTTATTCTTTGAAGTGCGGGGGCCAGTAGCCCCTTCTAAAGATGTGGTGATCCTGGCCATTGATGAGGAATCTCTGGGTCAGGGAGAATTTTTTCGGGCTGACCCGCAGCGTTATAGTAGCCTTGCCCCGATTGAAGCCTGGCCCTGGCAACGAGCCGCCTATGCTACTGTCATCGACAAGCTCATGGCCGCAGGAGCCGATGCGATTGCCCTGGATATTATCTTTTCGACTCCCAGCAGCTACGGTGAGATCGACGACCAGACATTTGAGAATGCCCTTAAGCGCCACCAGGGGCAAATTATATTAGCTGCCCAATATTCCCAGGCGGACGTGCTCCAGGGATACACGACAGAGCTGACAACCCCGCTGCCCCGGTTTTGTGATCGGCCCAACTGCATCGGATCCATTAACTTTCTGCTGGATGCTGACGGGCGTATTCATCAACTGGGAGAACGCTATTGGCAGCAACTCAACATTGATTCTCCCGAACTCCAAACCGGGGTTTTGCCACAGCTACCGACGCTCGCCACTTCTGTGCTTCAGGCCGCCCACCGCCGCACTCTACCGCAATCGGGCAACTTCATTTTTTTCCATGGGCCAAGCCAGACCTTTGAGCACATCCCCTTCTGGTATGTCCTCGATCCGGCTACCTGGAATGGCTATTTACAATCTGGCGCGTATTTCAAAGACAAGATCGTGCTAATTGGCTCCACGGCGGCAGTGCATCAGGATTTTCATCCTGTTCCCTTTGCCAAAAGCTGGCTCTATCCCCAGGCCATGCCAGGGGTCGAGATCCATGCCAATGCGATCGCCACCCTGATGGAGGGCAAAGCTCTCACAGACCTGTTTGGAGAGTCAGGTTGGCGCGGGCTGTTTGTACTGGTCGGGGCGGGCGGAGCCGCTTGGTGGTTGAGCCGGCATCCTCAACCCCTACGGCGGTTAGCCTGGGCTGCTGCTCTGGCGGTTGCCTGGACGGGGATCAGCTACAGCCTGTTTCTGGGAGGACGCTTGATTGTGCCGACGGCAATGCCTGCGGGAGCGATCGTCCTGGGTGGCCTGTCGCAGTTAATCGTCGGTTCTGTTAAAGAACAAAAACGTAAACGGCAACTGCGGGATACCCTGCGACAGTACGTTACCTCCCCCATCGTGCAAGAGATCATTAGCCAACAGGACGATTTGCAAGATCTGCTGCGCGAGCGGGAATTAGCTCTATCCGGTACTGTTCTGGCGGGGCGTTACCGCATTGTGCGGGTGCTGGGGTCGGGCGGCTTCAGCGAGACCTACGTCGCTGAAGATCGTCAGCGACCGGGTAACCCACTCTGTGTGGTGAAGCAATTGCGGATGCTGGGAGCCCATGAAAACACTCTACGGTTGGCGCGACGGCTTTTTGCCACAGAAGCCGAAACCCTGGAGCGGCTGGGGCTCCATGACCAGATTCCACAACTCCTGGCTTCCTTTGAGGAGAATGAGGAGTTTTATCTGGTACAGGAGTTTATTCAGGGCCACCCCCTATCCCAAGAGTTGTTACCCCGGCGCCAACTGTCCCAGCCTCAAGTGGTCAGGCTCATGATGGAGTTGCTGGAGATATTATCATTTGTTCATAGCCAGGGAGTTATCCATCGAGATTTGAAACCGTCTAATATTATGCGGCGGCATAAGGATGGAAAATTGGTTCTGATTGACTTTGGGGTTGCTAAGAAAATTACGACCCAACTAGCCGAGAGCGATGAAGCATCGCGGTTTACAGTTTCGGTTGGTACGCCGGGATACATGCCCGCCGAGCAGTCAGCAGGACGGCCTCACTTTAACAGTGATATTTATGCTCTGGGCATGATTGGCATTGAAGCGCTGACGGGGCAGGCTCCCCATACCCTGAATCACAGTCTCAAATCGGGAACGGTGAGCTGGCAGCATCACGTCTCCAATATGTCGCCTGAGCTTGCCGTCATTGTTGACCTGATGGTTCATCCGGATGCTGCTGTGCGCTACCAGTCAACCCAAATTGTGCAAGCGGCCTTGCTACCCTTTTATCAGCCTGACGTTCTTGACCTTCCTCCATCGGAGGAGGAGGACGACAACCTGTTTTTCATCTCCAGCGATACCCTTATTCCAGACGAATCAGAGGAGGGGTTTGAGGATACCACTGTCATCTCGCCTGATGACTGGGCTCACCGTTAGTTCCTTTAACTAATCCGAGGTCTGCTTTAAGGTTCTTCTTTGTCTGCAACGCAGACAAAGAAGAACCTTAAAGCAGACCTCATTACACGTCGGCTTAAGTTTGCCTATATTCAAATATGGGTTGATTCTTGCCGCTCACTACTCGACGTGCTTTATAGCGCTGTGCACGTTGGTTAAGTACGGTGATGTGGGGCACTTCGTGCCCCACATCACCGTTGCTGTACTTAACGCACTTGCACATTGCTATAAAGGTCATTTTTTTATGCGTGACGCACCCGAAAAAATGACCTTGAAAACAGCCTCTAGCGGTTTGTTAAAAACATATGCGGAAATTAACCTATCTTCAACAGGGGCGAACTTAAGCCGTTGAGTACTTATAGCGCTATGCGCTCAGAGCCAGGAAGGTTATTTTTGGAAAATCCCACACCGTAGGGCTTTCTAGAAATAACCTGTTCTAACCTTATTGCGTAAGGCGATAGAGCCTTTTGGGTTTTCAAAATGGGATGGCAAAATCCGAGGTCTGAAGTCTGGTGCCGATGCAAGCCGACACACGCACATGATGAGAACCTGAGATATTCCCTGGCTTCAGAGGATCCACTGATATGGATGTAAGGAACTTATGGTGTCTGAAAGGCGTCCGAATAAGATTAACTGATGTGGAAAAATCCCTTAAAGTGTTGTAGGGAAAGGAGGGAAAGCATTTGAAGTTAAAGAATAAGTTTCTGCAAAGAGAGGATACAGCCAGATTTTTGAGAAATTTAGGTCTTAAGTTTTACAAGCCTATTTTTATACGCTCTTACAATATGTTCATCGGTTACTGTTGAGTTCTGCGGGTGCTGCCATTAGATTCCAGAAATCCACTTCTCAAACTATCGTCACTGCCCAAGGTTAGAAATCACAGATGATCTCCCGCTCTCGCACCATCACTGCCGCCCTTGCTGCACTAACAACGACCCTCTTACTCGCCATGGAGGCCGGAGCCCAAACGGCTCTCAACCGCGCTGTTGTTGAATCCCTGCGAAACCAGGTTCAAGTTCTACAGCAAAATCAATCGCCTCGCTCAGCTCGGGTTTCCGATATTATTGTGCCAGGTAACGGCGTCTCAACGGCCCAAAGTTCTTTTGCTGAACTCCGCTTCAATGATGGGTCTCTGGGGCGATTAGGTGAACGAGTTGTGTTCTGGTTCAATGCTGGAACTCGAGATCTTCGCCTTTCCAACGGTACGGTTTTGCTGCTCATTCCTCCTGGGCAGGGGCGTACGAATGTCCGTACTCCCAATGCAACGGCGGGTATCCAAGGGTCGGCCTTATTCATTCGTTACATCGCTGAAACCGATACAACTGTGGTGGGTGCTCTCACGGATAGCGGTATTGAACTACTGAATGAAGATGGCACCCAACGGCAACCGTTGCGGGGTGGGCAAATGGCGGTGGCTGTAGGCGATCGCATCACCGAAATCTATGACTTCGACCTGCGCACCTTCTATGAAACCAGTGATTTGGTGAGAGGGTTGGCTCCAGAGGCGGCAGGAGGACCGGCATCCTCTGTTGTAGATGAGGGGATTGCCGAGGTTCAGGAGGAAATGGATACGGCGATCGCCCAACAACCTGCCCTCCCCACTGAAGGAGCTATCGAAACCCCCGACTTCATTCGGCTCCCCTCAACCTCTGCCCAGAACGTGCCACCTGAAAATTCTACGGGTTCTCCCAATGTTACGGGTTCCCCCAATCCGGCGGTGCCGGGTAGTAATCCTTCGGGTGCTAATGGTCAAGCTGGCAATAATCCCTCCCGAGGCGACGGTCGCTTCAGCAACAATCCTTCGCAGCTGAATGGTCAAGGGAGAGGGAACCAGGGCCAACCCAATGGTCAAGGGAGAGGGAACCAGGGCCAACCCAATGGTCGAGGGAGAGGGAACCAAGGTCACCCAGCAGATCGGCCTGGCAGACAGCCGATGCAAAACCGTATTGACCGCACAACGAGTGATCCACGACGTGGCGATACAGACGATTCCCCTGGGCGATCAGGGCGGGTAAATCGAGGCCGCGATAACAACAATCAACCTGACCGGGGTAATGATGGTCGTGGCGGCGGTAATCAGCCTGGCCGTGGCGGAAATGGTGAGAATGGTGGGAATGGCAACTCAGACGATGATGATAGGCCTGGCAATGGTAATGACAATCCCGGTCGTGGCAATGATGATGACAATGGGAATGACGGGCCTGGTAACGGCAACGGCAATGGCAACGGCAATGGCAATGGTAACGGCAATGGCAGACCTGGTAATGATGGTGGTAGACCAGGTAACGGTAATGGCAATGGAGGTCAGGGCAACGGTAATGGACGCCCTGGCAACGGTAATGGCAACGGAGGTCAGGGTAACGGTAATGGGGGCCCTGGCAACGGTAATGGCAACGGAGGTCAGGGTAACGGTAATGGGGGCCCTGGCAACGGTAATGGCAATGGCAACGGAGGTCAGGGTAACGGCAATGGTAATGGTAGACCCAGAAATAATAATTAATAGTCGGACCCTGAATGTTTTAGGCGTATAATGGCGCGCGAAACAATTTCATAGCGAATCCGGCTTGTCAAGCATGCCATTTGTTCGTCTAGCTGGTCATGAATGCTGTCTGAGGTGATCTTCCGTGAAGCTTAAAACCTGTCTCTTAGGTCAATCGCTGATTTGTCTCGGGATGATCGCCAGCCATGCAGAAGCCGCCAATGCAGAGGTTAACGAGCCCTTAACGACAGCAGAATCTTTAACCCGTCCTACATGCTGTTTCATTGAGAATTTTGCTCCGGTTGAACCCACGTCTACAACGGCTCAACCTGTTGCCAATCTGTTCCCTCATATTGATGCTTTAATCACTCCTTCAGAAAAAGATCTACGAGCAATCTCACTGAGGACACCCGAGTCAACCGCTATTCGATCGCAAGCAAAAGCAGATTGGGTCGGGCTCTCTTCCCCTGAAACAATCGTTGAGCGGAGCAGATCACGCTACGGTCGGCGCCCATCCTCAGCGGTTACTTCCCAGAACTCAACCGATAATTCTGTAGTCGGGCAGGCAACTGACGAAACCCTACCTCCCGAATCATCCGAGCAATTTTTATCCCCTTCAGACCCCACGATCGATCCTGAACTGGGCCAACTTCGCTTATGGGAACAGCCCTCAGATGACCCGGAATTGGGGCGTCTGCGCTTATGGGAGCAACCCTCTGGAGACCCAGAATTGGGGCGTCTGCGCTTACAAGAGCAACCCCTACTGGATGAAACTGTTGACGAAACGGAAAATGACACGGTTTTCCTGCTGGGGCGGCTCAGCTTTTTTAGCAGTAACAATATTCTGCTGGACGATTTTGATCCAATCGATGATCAGGTGTTTCAGGGGGGGCTTTCCCTGTTTGCATCCCCAAGCCTTGGCCCCCGAACCTACTTTTTCGGCTCCGTGGGAGGGAGTCTATCGGTTTACAACAACCTATCTGGTCTGAACTATTCAGACCTTGAATTGCAAGCTGGTATCCGACAGGTTATTTTTTCCAATACCTATCTTGATGCCAGTTGGTCAAATCAACAGTTTTTTGGCCTGGATAATGGTGGCCGATTCCTCACTGACAACTCTCTGCGCTTGTCTCTTTCCCATCGTGAGCAATTAGCTGCACGGTTGTATTTAGATGGATTTTATCAATTGCGATTTAGCTTTACTGACCCAAGCGATCGCGACCGCATCTTTAATACCTTCGGTCTTAGTCTTGGGTATGACTTGCAACCCGGACTGGAGGCAAGCCTTGGCTATCAATTAGTACTGTCAGACTTTACACAACAAGAGCGCCACGATAGTTATCACGAAGTGACTGCTCAGTTATCTTATGCTCTTACAGAAAACAGTCGTGTTAGCCTCTTTGCAGGTTTGAGCTTTGGTGACTCAACAGAATCTAGTCTTAACTTTGATAGTTCTCTTTTTGGTCTGATTTTTTCAACCAATTTCTCACTGTTCTAATACCGTTTTTAGCTAAAGCTGTACAGGATGAGAGGTATGACACGCATGCGTTACACGTCTTATCCTGTGCGGCTTTATAGCGCTGTGCACGTTGATTAAGTACGGTGGTGTGGGGCACGTCGTGCCCCACACCACCGTTGCTGTACTTAACGCACTTGCACATTGCTATAGATTGGTTTGGTATAAGTTTGTGGGCTTCAAAGAAACGCAAGAATTCTTGTGTGGATGATCAGAATGAGGCGATCGCTCAATTCTCTGATCAAAGCTGTCATTTCTCTCACGCAAAGTGTTGAAAGAATGATGGTTTGAGGTTTTAAATTTGTCAAGTGCTCGTGGTTCACCGCAGCAATTCTCAGTATGGGCATCAAAGCCAAGAGTTCACGCCCTACGGGCGTGAACTCTTGGCTTTGATGCCCGAAAACCGCGCGCCTTTGGCGCGCGGTTTTCGGGCCTAATTTCAAAATGAGAATTACTGGGTTCACCGCTCTGATTTTGATAGGTGAATGAGGCGGGCTCTGTCCGCTTCATTCACTTGATTGCCTGAAGCTATAACAAGCGTAATTTTTTGAGGGGGAAACTGATTGGTTTCCCCCTCGGAATGAGTGACTTATTAGGCACTAATTTTTCTTGACGTTCCGAAATCCGTGAGTTGAACTTGAAGTAAAGCTTAGCTTGGATACACTACCGCCTAAGAATATTCCGTAGAACTATATGTTACATCGGGCACATAAGCTGCGGAGCCACTTGCTGAGGAGAAACAGGGTATGGCAGTAAACGCAGGTTCCGCATCAGCCGACACCGTCGGGGGTGAGCTGAGGCAACGATTCCCACAAGGGATCGCATGGAGCGCAGCCATTGTTCTTAGCTGGTTTTACCTCAACAGAGCATCTGTGCAGTGGCTATGGCAAGCGGCACAAGAGCTGTCCTTATTAAATGGATTGATGCTGGCGGCGGGTGGCCTGGTGTTGCTGGTGCAGATGCTTCGACAGCCGAGCCAATGGCAGCTGTCTCCAACTCCCACCCTGCGGGTTGCCCCCGTAGCGCTGATCTTCGGCTGCGGGCTGGGAGCGATCGCCACACAGTGGGTTCTCAACCTGGAACAGGTTCCTGTGGTGTTATTGATGTTGGGAACCTATAGTTGGCTGGGGTTGCATATCGCGCCAGCTATCTGGCGGCGGGGATTAGCTGTGGCGGTGGCGATCGCCATCCTTCTCCCCTTCAGCGTTCAATTCACCACAGGTTTGGGATTCCCTAGTCGTATCCTCACGGCCCATGCCGTTGAGTTTCTGCTGCACCACTTCCAAATTGCGGCGCTTTCCTCGGAAGACATCATTGTGCTGGATACCGGGCTAGCACGGGTGGATTTACCTTGCAGCGGCCTCAAAAGTTTGTGGACAGGAACCTTGTTCTTACTAGCCGCCACCGGGCTCGAAGGGCGGCAAATCGGGCTTCGCTGGTTGTTAGTCTGTTTAGCTAATATTGGGCTGCTGATTCTGGCAAATATTGTGCGGGTATTTACCCTGGTAGGGATTTTGCACGTCCTGGGACAACCTGCCCTGGCAGAGACGCTACACCTGCCTCTGGGGGTGATCGGCTTTGTGGCCGTGTGTGCGATCGCCTGGGGGCTGCTCCAGTGGGTTCCTCGTAATCGAGGGCCTGTGGTACCCAAACCGCTTACCCTACAACCGTCTTTCCAAGCCAAAATTGCTCCCGCCGGAATTGTTCTTTGTTTAATCGCTCTGACGCTCTTGCCTCGACCCGGAGCGATCGCCTCCCATCCCCCTGACCTGGCTCACGTGCCTCTATCTGCTGCCATTCAAACGGTGTCCATTCCGCTTAATTCATACGAACAGGATTTTTTTGCCGCTCACTCCAATGCGTCCGTACAAAAGCAGCACTTTCAGTTTCAAGGGCTGAGTGGCGATCTCCTGATGGTTGGTAGCTCTAGCTGGCAGGGGCATCATGCACCTGAACTGTGTTTAATCAGCAGTGGCTTTGAAGTGAGCCACATGGAACCGCGGCAACTGACCCCTGAGATTTTGGGACGGTGGTTAATGTTGAATGGCGATCGGCAATCTGCGGCTTACTGGTTTCAGTCAGCTCACCGGACGACGGATGATTATTTGACCCGTATTTGGGCGGATGTATCGCGACAGGAATCTTCCTGGGTTCTTGTTTCCATCGTGTTTGACCACCCGGAAAATGCTCAGCAAGACAATGTTCAGTCATTTCTTCAGACTGTTCATGAAACAATCCGTGAAAATCTAAATTCCCCATCCGCCGATATTTAAAACTTTTGGCTCGCGTTCGCTATCTATTATTTCCGATTACCGTCTGCCATTTCTTTTTCCCATGACCTTCTTCAAATCTTCTAGTCTTCTATTTAAAATTGCTTTCTGGTTATTCAATACTTCATTACTCCTGGTGATTTATTTAGGAGTAATGTTGATTTGGGGCATCGCCATCATCAACGATGCGATGGATGGCAACGTGCCCTGGGATTTTCTGGTGCCCTTTATTGGGTTGGTGGGGGTGCCGACGACCTGTACGGTGGCAGAGATTGTCCCAAAGACGCGGCGATCGCTTCCCATCTTCCAATTGTTCTATGGGGTAGAGGCACCGCTTCTGACGTTTTGTCTACTGCGCTTCTTCTGGCTACGGGATCTAACCCCGGCGAATACGTTGATTTTAGGCATGAGTTTGGCGGGGGCGATCGCCTTCGCACACTGGTTATTTCAGGGAAGTAAGCCCCAATTTCAGCCGCAGTGGTGGCACCTGGCAGGGCATACGGTAATGCTGATGTTGGTGGGTTACTTGCTGGCCATTACTGCCTTTTACGTGCCGCCGATTGTGGCGATCGTTGTTATTGCGCTCATTCCCGCGAGCCTGTATGCCATCGTTGCATTTCCCTTCACAATGTTGGTGATTGGGTTTGCATCCATGCCCATCGGAATGGCAGTCGTATATTGGCAGTCATGGCGACAGTGCTTCACTTCCCTGGTCAGCCGATATAGCGCCAAATGGGTCGGTGCATTCACAATAGCGGTTGCTGGGTCAGTGCTTGGGCTATTTATTCTGTTGCAACAACAACCTCAAAATCAGGCGTTTAAGTTGTTGGAACAACCGGCTCAAACCGATGCAGAGCGGCAGATATTACTCCAAAAATCTGAGATTATTCGCCAGGGTTTGCTCAATGCCTATCTAGCAAATTACCGCTATCCCTACATTGAAAGCACACCGATCAAAGACATTTATCACTATCAATTCTCCTTGCCCGTGAGTATTGCTCAGGTGTTGCAGGATGCCTATGATTTTGTCATGGCTCCCTTTACCTACCAGGGCACCGAGGCCGACATTGACAGGGCAGCTGGGCTTTACGCACAGTTTTTTGACGCGCCCATTCTACGAGCTGAGAAACCTGCAATTAAGCGGGCTATCCAATCGACCTTTGACCGCGGGCAGGCAAAAGCGGGCTTACTTGACATTGGGGAGCAGCGGGTCTGGCTAGCAAACCAGCAGGTGACGGTAAACCCCCAAGGGGATTGGGCTGACGTAGAGATACACGAAACCTATCAGAATCAAACCTTGAACCAGGAGGAAATCCTCTATTTCTTCTCGCTGCCGGAAAGCGCGGTATTAACAGGCCTTTGGCTGAATGAGACGGGCGATCGCGCCACTGCTTATCCCTATACCATTGCACCCCGAGGAGCTGCTCAGCAGGTCTACAACGAGGAGGTAGAGCGGCGAGTTGACCCGGCCCTGCTGGAGCAGGTTGGCCCCCGGCAATATCGTCTGCGGGCCTTTCCCATCCCACCCAGCGGTATGGGCGAAATGCACCTGTGGATGACCTATAAGGTGTTGCAGCAGGATGGTGGCTGGCCGATGCCACGCCTTAGTGAGCAACGCAACGTTTACTGGGACAATACCACACCGCACCAGGTGAACGGTAAAGTGGTCAATTTGAGTAGCGAGTGGCTGCCTGCAAGCGTTCCAGCAGAGGCCATAAAACCGAGCCAGCATCAGATTGATTTGCCCTGGGGGGCACATGTGCTGGCAGTGCCGTTGGAGGGCGATCGCTACCAATTGCCCCAGAACAAACGGTTGGCGATCGTCCTCGATGGCTCCCGCAGCATGGAAACCCACCAGCCCGAGTTAAGCGCAACGATGGATTGGGTGCAGAACGTACTGCTGAAGCAGAACCAGGGTGACCTGTACTTGACCGCCATGTCTCCTGCGGCTCCCCAACGCATCGACAATTTGCAGGGGTGGGCGCTCCAAAAGACAACTTTTTATGGCACGTTGGAGCCCCGCCAAATGCTGGCCCAGTTTCAACAATTGCAGGGTGAGACGGCCTACGATGCCATTGTATTGATCACGGACCCTGGCAGTTATGAGCTGACGGCAGATAACACTACGGTGCTTCAAATGCCTGCACCTTTGTGGCTGGTTCATCTGGGCGGGTTACAACCGGCCTATGACGATGCCACACTACAAGCCATTCAAGATAGTGGTGGCAACGTGGCGACTACCATCCAGGAGGCAATGCAGCGGCTCGGAACTCAGCCCAGCCAGGGGGAAGGTACATCCCTGCTCAATGTGGTGGACGGTTATGCCTGGTATGTTATCCAGCCAGCCAGTGAGACTACCCCAGCTAATCCCAGCTTTGAGCCATTGGCGGCCCGACAGTGGGTAACTCACCTCAGCCGTTATATAAAACCCGATCAACTCAGCGAACTCGATACCATTCACGCTATCACGAAGGACTATGGCATTGTGTCGCCGTATTCCTCCATGGTCGTGCTGGTGAACGAAGAACAGCGGCAACGCCTGAGAGAACTAGAGCAATCGGAGGACCGCTTTAATCGAGAGGTGGAAGATCAGCAGTTACCTGAACCGGCCAGTGCTGTTTCTAGCGTTCCGGAGCCAGGGGAATGGCTGCTGCTGGGAGTAGTGGCGATCGCCCTTTCCGGTCTCTATTACCGTCAATTGCAGAGAGTAAAGAATTCAAGTGTATCTGCTCTCAGTAAGTAGTTGGATTCAATATAAGACCTAAGGAGATTTCCAGATAAGAACTTCCCCATTATTTGGAAAAAAGGCGCGGCGAAGCCGCGCCTTTTTTCCAAATAATGGGGATATTGTTTCTCAGAAATCTCCTAAGAAGCTGTGTCACCTGCCTCGCGGACGACACAGCTTTTTGATCCCTGTTGAGTCTTACAGCACTTTGCGCTTGAATCAGCCACGGTTGTTTTTGCGAGAGCCCCGCTGAGCGCGGCTCTCACAAAAACAACCAGATTTTAAGCGATTGAAAAGCGCTGTATGTTTAATGGAGCTGAGCTCCTTCCATGCATTCCTGCTCAGAATGTTTTTCTTTTATGGAGAAAAGGAACCCTAAGGGAAGCCTTTTCTCTGTCTCTATCCATGCTAGATTCACTCACTCTGTTGCTGGTCGGTGGCTTTCCCGCAGATCATGCCACCTACCAGCAGTTTCTGAGCCAGGATAAGCGCTATTCCTACAGAATCACCGAATTTGAGAAAGGGAAGGATGCCCTGGCCTGGTGCCAGTCCAATACCGCAGACGTGATTCTGGTGGACGATACACTTCCCGATCTGGATGGGCTGTCATTTCTGAAGGCCTTAAAACAGCAGGATGAATCTGTGCTGCCTGTGGTTTTGTTAACCACAGGCAGCACTGTAGCTGTTATTGAGGCGATGCAGCAGGGTGCTCAGAACTATCTGGATAAACGTCAAATTACAGCGGAAAGCCTGTCTCAATGCATACACCATGTCCTCGTGCAAACCAGGTTCATGCGAGATTCAGGATGGCAGCAGGAACAACAACGACTCGTTGCAGCGATCGCCCTTGA
Organism: Leptolyngbya sp. FACHB-8; assembly: GCF_014695575.1. GTDB lineage: Bacteria > Cyanobacteriota > Cyanobacteriia > Elainellales > Elainellaceae > Vacuolonema. Next base: position 90,048 of record NZ_JACJOO010000012.1, read on the forward strand.
ACATGCAAAACTCTATGAGCATCTCCAACGGGAAATAATCCAACACCAACAAAGCGAAATCGCTCTCCATGCGGTGTTTGAACAATCTCCAGAAGGGAAAGTTCGCTTTGCCCCAGATGGTTCCTTCATTGCGGCAAACCGGGCATGGGAGGAAATCTGGGAAATATCAACAGACAGGCTCGTAGGCTATAACATCCTGCATGATCCGGCGGTTGTCCAGGAAGGTTATTTGCCGGCAGTACTTCGTGCCTTTGCTGGAGAAGCCGTCACCTGTCCCCCTTTTTTCCACGATCCCTCACAGTTCAATCGTCCTGGTCGTTCTCGGTGGATTGATCTGCTAATGCACCCCATCAAAAACCCGGTAGGATGCATTCTGGAAGTCGTGATGGTTATTCGGGATGCTACCGATCGCATCACCTTAGAGCAAGAACAACAACGATTAGTACAGTTGGTTGAGCATAGCCCCAGCTTTATTGGGACAGCTACTCTGGATGGGCAAGTTACCTTTATCAACCCGGCAGGGCAGGTACTTGTTGGCTTGGGTGTCGGTAAAACGACGCAGACCATGGTTCCGGACTACCAAACTCCTGAAGAAAGCCAGCATTTCTATACTCAGGTTATTCCGGCTGTTCTCTCGGGAGGACAGTGGCAGGGAGAAGTAAGGATGCGCCACTTCCAGACCGGCGAACAGCTCCCCGTTTGGTGCAATACGTTTACGCTCTTCAACCCACAGACCGATCAGCCTGAGGCGATCGCTGCAGTCATACAAGATTTGCGGGAGAAAAAACAGACAGAAGCCTTACTCAGGCAGCAAGCTGAATTATTGGACCTGGCTTATGATGCCGTCATTGCCTATGACATTTCCGGCAGAATTACTTTCTGGAATCGGGGAGCCGAGAGTTTATATGGATGGACGAAAGAGCAGGTAGCTGATCACGTATCTCATACTCTATTTCAAACACAATTCCCCATTTCCTACGAAGTAATTCATGCGGCCATATTAGAACAAGGGTATTGGGAAGGCGAACTGATTCATACGCGGCAGGATGGGCAGAAGATTATTACAGAGAGCCGCCATTCCCTGATACGTGATACCCACGGCCAACCTACGCTGATTTTGGAAATTAACCGAGACATTACTGCCCGTAAACAGGCTGAGCACTCTCTGCGAGAAAGTGAGGAGAAATTCAGGCTACTCATCAAACACGCTCCTGTCAGAATTGCCATGTTGGACTGTGAAATGCGGTATGTCACAGCCAGCCAGCGATGGGTGAATGATTTTCGTACGGAACCGCTTGAAGCCTTAATTGGGCAGTCTCATTACGATGTTTTTCCCGAACTTCCTGAACGCTGGAAACAAACGCATCAACGATGTTTGGCTGGAGCTATTGATTATTGCGAAGCAGATTTCTTCGTGCAACCCGATGGCCTGAAACAATGGATCAGAAGGGAAATTCATCCCTGGTATCACCCCGACAATACGATTGGTGGCATCATTATCTTCTCTGAGGATATTACTGAGCGCCAACGAGCGCGACTGAACGAGCAATTTCTCAATCAATTAGAGCGGCGGCTGCGGCAACTTTCTGATATCAAAGCGATGCAATGGGAAGTTGTTAGCAGTTTGGGCGCATATTTAGATCTTGACCGTTGTTTATGGTGTGAAGTTGATAACAAACATAACGTTGTAGTGATTAATCAGGATTGGCGACAACCGGATCTTCCTAGCCATGCAGGCATGTATTCATTAGCAGACGTTATTCCTCTGGAGCTGCAAGCCCTTCATGCATCAGGTCAGCCTATTGTCATTGCTGATGTCTTAACCGATTCTCATACGGCGTCTAAAGCCAAGTTCTATCAGCAATTAAATATTGGCGCATTGATTGCCGTTTCTTGTGCCCATGCGGGTTATTGGGTTGCGACTCTTACGGGTAGTACTCGAACAGGCCGTCAGTGGCAAGAGGATGAAATTGTGTTAATGCAAGATGTTGTGTCGCGCCTCTGGAGCGTGATTGAGCAAACGCGATCGCTTGAATTATTGCGCCAAAGTGAGGAGAAGTTTCGCCAGTTAGCAGAAAACACTAATGATGTTTTTTGGATTAGTGAGCCTGAAATCAATGGGGTTCTCTACATTAACTCTGCCTACGAAAAGGTTTGGGGACGAAGCTGTGAAAGCCTGTATGCAGATCCAAAATCGTTTGTAGACGCAATTCATCCGGACGATCGAGAAGGATTTTTGGCGAGTGGGGCTGCAAGAGCAACGCAGTTTTACCAGAATGAATATCGAGTTGTCCGTCCTGATGGCTCGATTAGCTGGGTCATTGACAAAAACTTTCCGATTAGGAATGAGGCCGGTGAGGTTTATCGATGCTGTGGAATTGTTCACGATATCACCAGCCTTAAACAAGCCGAACAAGCATTGCAACGGGTAAACGAGTCTTTAGAAGAACGGGTTGCGGCACAAACTGCCGAACTTCAAGCCAGTGAACGCCTCTTAAATGCTTTTTTTGAGGCTACGTCTACCGCAAATATTGGCTTTTGCATTATCGACAACGATTTACGGTACGTGAAGGTTAATGAAACGCTAGCTGCTGTAAATGGACAGTCTGTCGAGAACCTTGTGGGTGAACGCGTTGTCGATAGCATTCCAGATATTGCTGCTGCTGTTGAAGTCATAACACGAGGAGTCCTGACCACTCGACAACCCGTCATTAATTTAGAGATGGCAGCCGCTGCCCCTGCTCAACCGGATGTTATCAAACATTGGTTGGTCTCCTACTTCCCCATTATTCAGGGGAGCGATCGCCCCGATGCTCTGGGCTGCCTCCTGTTAGATATTAGCGATCGCAAACAGGCAGAACTTGATATGCAAGCGAGTGAAGCTGCACTCCGGACGTTATCTTACATCACGACTGTTCCTGGCCTTAGTTTTGAACAACGCCTTGAGCAGTTGTTCGAGTTTGGGAGTCACCAATTTGATTTGGATTATGGCTTCTTAGCCTGTGCTGTCGGTTACGATTACCACATCGTTGCTGCCAGGACCCCTAATGAACCCGTGATGGTAGGCAAGGTGCTTGATCTTCGGCAAGCGTATTGTCTAGAAACCTTAAACTCCCCAGAACCCATCTGCATCGAACATGCGAGTCAATCCCAGTGGTGCGAGCATCCGGGCTATACCACCTCTGGCATGGAAAGCTACATCGGTATGCGCGTTCAGGTGTCCAATGAAAGTTATGGTGTTTTGTATTTTTGCAGTCGCCAACCTGTAGCGAAGCCTTTCAAAAAGATCGATCAGCAAATATTAAAGCTGATGAGCCAGTGGGTTGGCAGCGAGATTGAGCAACAACGATCGAATGCTGCCTTAGAACAAAGTGAGGTGAAGTTCCGCAGTGCCTTTGAAGATGCCGCCATTGGTATGGTCCTCATTTCTCCTGCTGGGGCTATGCTTCAGGTTAACGATTCCCTCTGTAAAATGTTGGGCTACTCCGAAGCAGAGCTTTTGGGCATGGATTGTCAGCCCATAACACACCCAGAAGATCGCGATCGCTACCAAGCCTACGTTCAACAACTGCTGAATAATGAGCATTCTACATGTCAATTAGAGAAGCGATATTTCCACAAACAGGGGCACATTGTTTGGACAATTCTGAGCATGTCGCTCGTTCGAGATATTCAAGAACAACCTCTGTATTTTGTTGCCCAAATCGAAGATATTACGGGTCTGAAACAAGCAGAACAGCAACTGTATCAACTCAACGCTCAACTTCAAGAAAGTAATCGAGAGCTAGAAAGCTTTGCCTTCATTGCCTCTCACGATTTGAAAGAACCCTTACGAACAGTGCGTAACTTCAGCACATTGCTTCAATTAACCTGTGGTAAGGCCCTGAATGACGAGGGTAAAGACTATTTGGCTCGCATCGACAAGGCAACCCAACGCATGCAGGCATTGATCGATGATCTGTTACGGCTTTCCAGGGTGGCAACCACAACAGCCCCCTTCGTGTCCGTTAATCTGAATCAGGTGATGGAGCAGGTTATCGCTAATCTTCAGGAGCAAGCTCAGCGTACAGGTGGGCAGATCCGAGTTGGTACCCTACCGACAATTGAGGCAGACCCGGGCCAGATGACCCAACTGCTTCAAAATTTGGTCAGCAATGCTTTAAAGTTTCATGGAGCAAGTCCACCTGTTGTAAACGTTTATGGAGATCAAAATTTAGGATCATTGGGTAGAAAAGATTGTGGGAATACTCAATACTATCGGCTGTGTGTAGAAGACAACGGCATCGGATTTGATCCGCAGTATTGCGATCGCATCTTTGGTGCTTTTGAGCGTCTGCATGGTCGTAGTGAGTATGAAGGAACGGGTATTGGTTTGGCAATCTGCAAAAAAATTGTAGAGCGCCATGGCGGTACTATTGAAGCTCACAGTATCCCTGGTCAGGGTGCAACGTTTATCCTGACTTTGCCTCAATTAACCGACGCTTAAGCTTCCCGATGGCAACAGTCCCATGCATGGAAACGTTTTGTTAATTGCTGAAGATAATCCAGACGATCGCTTATTGATTGAGCGTGCCTGGAGTTGTATACCCCACATTCAACTTTTCCTGGTTGAAGATGGAGAAGAGCTGATGAATTTTCTTGCTCACCAGGGAAAGTATGCTCAAGCTGATGTCTTCCCCCGCCCCAATCTCATCCTGCTTGACCTCCGAATGCCACGAAAGAACGGTTTTGAGGTTCTGAAAGACTTGAAAACTGCCCCCGAGTGGAAATCTATTCCGACGGTAGTAGTCACGACCTCTGATGCGGCTACTGATATTGATCGGGCCTATGAGTTAGGAGCTAACTCTTACATCATCAAGCCTCAAACCATTCAGGAAATCCTGGAACTGGCGGAAGTTCTTAATCATTACTGGTTCTCAAAAGCCTGTTTACCGCACAGTACGAGACAGAGCCTGAAAAGTTGATTTTGCCTACCTTTTAGCAAGCCCCAATAATTTTTGTCTAATTTGGGCATTCTAAGGAAAAGTTAAATGTCGAACTGGCTTGTATCAGTATTTTTGCCTGTTCTTGGTAAGCAAAAACAATAGTTCAGGGACCCATTAATGGAGCTTCAACACCTCAAAATTCTTTTCGTTGAAGACAACGAAGATGATTACATTGCTGTTCGTGCAATGCTGGCAACTGCGCGAGAACCTGAATTTGAGGTGGTATGGGTGGCAACCTATGAAGCAGCTTTGACCCATTTGGGTTATCAACAAAACAAGCCACAAGATCCCACCTATCACTATAATGCCTGCCTACTGGACTATCATCTGGGGGAGCATAACGGGCTAGAAATTTTGCAGAAAGCGCTCTTCATGGGTCATCATCCCCCGATCATTCTGCTCACAGGGCAGGGGGCGCGTGATGTTGATCAGCAAGCCTTAGAGCTAGGTGCAGCCGCTTTTCTGGCAAAGGATGAGATTAGCCCGACTAGCTTAGAACGAACGATTCGTTATGCTATCCGGCAAAAACAAGCAGAAACCCGGTTACACCAATCTCAGGAGATGTTGGCCCAGGCGAATGCTACGTTGAAGAGTAGAGTTGCCGAGCAGTCCGCAGAACTGGAACATACTCGTGAGCAAGAAGCCTATTTGCGTAAACTGCAAGCGCGGCTGCTATCCTCGGTTTCCCACGAGTTCCGCACCCCATTGATGTCGATTCAGGGAGCTGCTGAACTGATAGAGGAGTTCCCGTCGGATGAAGATACTCAATCTCAGCGGTTTCAAAAGATTTATGCCAGTGTCGATCGCATTACTCAATCGCTAGATAATGCGATGATTCATGCAGCGTTAGAGGCTGGTTCCATCCCCTTTAGACCGGTATCCGTTGATCCTGAATGGCTTTGCAAAGAACTTGTCGCTAACCTGCAACAGTTCCTGGGGAAACAGCAGCAGCTTGAATTTATCAATCACATGGATTCGGCCAAGGTGGTGCATTTGCATGTGAATGTCGTTCAACTCATTTTGACCCAGCTGGTTTTAAACGCAATCCGCTATGCACCTGACAGCCGTGTTATCCAGTTAGAACTGGGCTGTAAGCCGCAACCAGAGGGCCAAAGTATTGTTTTTGAGGTGAAAGATACGGGTATTGGAATTCCATCAGATGAACTGAATAAAGTCTTTGATGCATACTACCGGGCTACGAATGCCGACTTAATTTCGGGTACACCGGGCATTGGTGTAGGGTTGGCGATCGTTAAGCGAGCTACTGAACTTCATGGCGGCCACGTCACCCTCAGGAGTGAATTAGGGGTAGGGACAACCGCTATGCTCTCTCTACCCATCCTTGAACGAGAAGCCTAATACCTAATTTCATCGCTTCTGCAAATAAGACTACGTCATGGTAACGGATGGGGTAGATTTCCATCTACCACACCCGTTATCATGGCGTAAGCCCTACTAGGGTTGTTCTAGATATGTGGTTGCTTGTTATGGAAGGGGCGTTTTGCGCTTCTTCCATAACAACCAATCCCATATTTAAAGCATGACCATCCTGGTAAACGAATTCTCTTGTTCCCAGGTAATCTAAAATTTGAGGAAAAAATTAGTGTTTTGTAGCACCGGAATGTACCAGACATGAGGTGTTTCATACACTAAATGTTTCCTATTTGGAGACAGAAAGCCATGTTTAAGTGGCACTGAGTTACACAAAGGCTGTACTCAGATCCTCAGGTTTCCTAGAAATTTTGGGTCTGCTCCCCTGAACCCAGTGCTGCTTAACCTAATGGTCGTTCCCTGCTGCTATCTATGCCAGATCCGATGATCCTGTTACTGATCGATGCCTCTCCCACTGATCGAGCGCTCTATCAACTCCTTCTAAATCAGGACGATCGCCACTCCTATAAAATTATTGAATGCGAAAAAGGGAAAGATGCTCTGGTCTGGTGTGAGCATAATGCGGTAGATGTGATCCTGCTGAATGACATGCTTCCCGACCTGAATGGGCTAGAGTTTTTAGAGGCGTTGAAACAGCAAAGTCAAGAAACCGTGCTGCCAGTTGCACTGCTAGTCGATTCAGGAAGCATAGATGTTGCACTTGAAGCGATGAATCAAGGGGCTCAGACCTATCTGGATAAGAGCCGGATAACGGCGGAGAGTCTATCTCAATGTGTGCATCATGTTCTGGCGCAAAGTAGGCTGAAGCGAGAATTGGCGTGGCAGCAGGAACAACAACGACTCGTCGCGACGATGGCGCAGCGGATTCGCCAAGCCCTGAATCTCGATGAAATTCTTCAGACAGCCGTTCATGAACTTCGCTCACTCCTACGAAGCGATCGAGTACTGCTTTACCGCTTCAACCCCGACTGGAGCGGGCAGGTTGTGATGGAGTCGGTGGGGGGCGAATGGACATCCTTGATCGGTAGAGTGATTGATGAGTCCTGCTTTAAAGGTGACTTGGTTCAAGCCTATTTTCATGGTCGGGTGAGCCGTATTGAGGATCTTCATACCGCCGCTATTCAGCCCTGTCATCGGGAGATGCTGTCGCAATTTCAGATCCAGGCAAATCTGGTGGTTCCGCTGATTCATCACAGCAAACTGTGGGGGCTATTGATTGCCCATCACTGTGCAAATGCGCACCGATGGCAGGAACGGGAAATTGATTTGATGCAACAGGTGGCGACTCAACTGGCAATCGCCATTGAGCAAGCCGAACTTCATGCCCATCTCCTCAAAGAACAGACCCAGCGACAACAGGCAGAGATACGCTTTCAGTTGATGTTTGATCAAACCCCCGAGGGCCAAATACGCTTTGCCCCGGATGGTCAGGTGATTGCCGTCAATCGGGCCGGAGAAGAGATTTGGAATGCCCCAGCACAGGCACTAGTAGGGTACAACATCTTGCAGGATCCCTTTGTTGAGATGGACGGTCAGCGACTCGAGGTCATGCGTGCGTTTGCTGGGGAGCATGTTTCCCTGGTTCCCTTTTTCCATGATCCCTCTACGCTGGGGCGGCCGGGTCGTCCCCGTTGGGTTGATATACTTTTGTACCCCATTAAAGACGCTCAGGGGCATGTTTTGGAAGTTGTCATGGTGACGCGGGACATCACCGACCGTATGACGGCAGATCCAGAACAACCATTAGTTCGGTTGGTTGAAAACAGCCCTCATAAGGGAACGGCTACCTTGGATAGGCAGATGACATTACTGGCGCTGCGTGCTAGTGAAGCCCGATTGAGCTTGGCTCAATCTGCTAGTAACTCGGCAGTGTGGGATTGGAACATTACCACGAACACAGCATTCTGGTCGCCTGAGTTCTACCAGCTTTTAGAGCTTGACCCTGCTATTACCCCCAGCTTGGACAACTGGCTACAGTGTATTCATCCTGACGATCGCGACAAAGTGAAAGAGCAAACATTGCAATGCTTGACTGATGGATCGTCCAATATTAGGGTTGAGTTTCGGCTCATTGGTACCCAGGCATTGCAATGGGCTGCTGGAATTGGAAGGATTTTTCGCAATTCCAACGGTGAAGCTGTTCGGATGCTAGGGATTTTGATTGACATTACCCAGCAGAAGCAAACAGAAATTGCATTGCAGGAATTAAATAGTGAGTTAGAGCAACGTGTTGTAGAACGCACTGCTGAATTAGTTGACCTGAATGATCGTTTACTTCCGGCTTACAACAGTCAGATACAAACTCAAGACGCATTACATACAAGCGAAGAGCGCCTCCGATTGGCCCTTGATTTTACTCATATTGGATGCTGGGATTGGCATTTTCCCAGTGGTGAAGTGATCTGTAATGAACAATTCTTCAGGCTACTAGGTTCAACCTTCGATACGCGGCAAGTGAAGGGCGAACTGATTTATGCAGTTTGGCGGAGTCATGTTCATCCAGATGATTTGGATTGGGTGGTTCACCAGTTCTCAGACTCGATTGAGAAACAGACGGAGTATACCGTGGAATATCGAGTCGTGCATGACGATGGCTCCATCCGTTGGGTGATGTCACGGGCTCAAGGCATTTACGATGAGACTGGTCAATTACTGCGATCCATTGGCATTCTGTTGGATATTAACGATCGCAAACTGGCAGAACAACGCTTGCACGAACTGAATGTGCAACTCCAGAAAAGCAACAAGGAGTTGGAAAACTTTGCCTTCCTGGCTTCTCACGATTTGAAGGAGCCTTTACGAACGGTACGAAACTTTAGTACCCTGCTCCAGTTAACGTGTGCTGAATCTTTGCAGGAGGAAGGCAAGGACTATCTGAACCGCATCGGGAGAGCAACACAGCGGATGCAGTTAATGATTGACGACTTACTTCAACTCTCCCGCATATCGACCGCAACAACCCCCTTCACATCGGTTGACTTAAATCGGGTAATAGATCAGGTCATTGCTAATCTTGAAGAGCAAATTCGGCTGACCGCAGGCCAAATTCAGGTAGGAACTCTGCCGACCATTCAAGCCGATCCCATCCAGATGATTCAACTTTTCCAAAATCTGATCAGTAACGCTTTAAAGTTTCACGGAACTGCTCCGCCTTTGGTAAGAATTTATGTCAGGGAGAATCTGTTACCACAGAATAGTGCGAATCTGGGAAGTACGCAAAATTATGTGCTTTGCATAGAGGACAATGGCATTGGGTTTGATCCAAAATATCGCGATCGCATCTTTGGAGCCTTTGAACGTTTACAGGGCCGCAGTCAGTATGAGGGAACCGGTATAGGCCTGGCTATCTGTAGAAGGATTGTGGAACGGCATGGGGGCACAATTGAAGCTCACGGTACTCCTGGTCAGGGATCAACCTTCACCCTGACATTGCCTCGCTCAATTCGCGTCTAGCTCTCTAATGGCCACGAGTGTTATGTTGCAAAACGTTCTGCTAGTTGCTGAAGATAATCCAGATGACCGCCTATTGATGCAGCACGCCTGGAGCCATCGACCCCATGTGCAACTCTTTCTGGTTGAAGATGGGGAAGAGGTTATAGATTTTCTGGCTCATCAGGGAACGTATACGCAGTCAGACAGCTTTCCGCGGCCTGATCTCATCCTATTGGATCTTCGAATGCCGCGCAGGAACGGGTTTGAAGTTCTAGAAGCGTTAAAGAAACATCCAGATTGGAAAGCCATTCCCATTGTCGTGGTTACCACCTCTAATGCTGTTGAAGATGTCTACCGTGCCTATGAGTTGGGAGCGAATTCTTATATTAGCAAGCCACAAACGATTCAAGAGATTTTTGAACTGGCAGACAGCCTTGACCAATACTGGTTTGGTCGGGCTTGCCTACCCCGCAAACTTCATTCAAACTTGTTCAGTAGCGATCGCTAAAGCTCCTCTTACCACAAAACATCCAGGCTTTAAGCCACTCAACGTAAGACCCAAAGTGCCGTATTGACCGTCTGGGGAGAGAGACAACACTTTGGATTTTAAGTCTAAACATAACCACCTACTTTACCGCATCTTGAAACTACTTGAAGTGACTTCTATAGCCTTGGCTCAGTTGGTTAGGACATTGGGAGCTATTGAAGGCATTGCCTTTAATAGCTCCCAATGTCCTAACCAACGGCGATAGCAATTGTTGAATAACTGTAATCAGGATGTGTATCCTGAATTACCATTCCGTATTCGTTATTCAACTGGATTTGAGATGAGTCTGGAAGATTAAGACCTTTATCCTTTATGAAATCTGCCTAACTCATGATAAAAATGACGGTGGGTATAGAATACAGATGTGCTGGAAGTACAAAATACACCATTAAACCTTTAAACTTTATGGATGAGTACTGAAGCGATCGCTATGGCATAGTTTTTGTGAATGGGCGTAAAGGTTTTACAATCATATCCATTCTTGGAGGCAGTCCATATTAGGCAATCCACTCCCCATCAGAAGGAATAATTGTTCAGGCGTGAGTTCATGAGTCGTCAGCCCATTAAAATTCTGTTTGTTGAGGACAATGAAGATGATTACATTGCTGTGCGTGAAATGCTGGCAATTGTACGGGAGCTTCAATTTGAAGTGGAATGGGCTGCAACCTATGAAGAGGCTATCTCTAGCCTCACTCGTAAAGCTGATGAGTCCCAAGATGCACCCGGTTCTTACGATGCCTGCCTACTAAACTACTATCTGGGAGAACGTAACGGGCTAGAGGTTCTGCAACAGGCGCTATCCTATGGGCCTCAGCCTCCCATTATTCTCCTGACGGGAGTGGCAAATCGTGACATTGATTTGCAAGCGATGGAAATGGGCGCAGCTAATTTTTTGGCAAAGGATGAAATTAGCCCTGCTAACCTGGAGCGTACAATCCGTTATGCTATCCGGCAGAAGCAAGTCGAAGCTCTGCTGTACCAGGCCCAGAGAGCACTCGCCCAGGCGAACGCTACGTTAGAAAGCAAAGTTGCGGAACAATCCGCTGAATTGGAGCAAACCCGTGAGCAAGAAGCTTATCTTCGCCAGCTTCAGGCTCGATTGTTACCTTCGGTTTCCCATGAGTTTCGCACCCCATTGATGTCGATTCGGGGATCCGCTGAACTGATAGAAGGTTACCCGTCTGACCAAGATACACAATCCCTACGGTTTCAGCGCATTTATGCGGGTGTCGATCGCATTACCAAAACCCTGGATAATGCCTTAATTTATGCTGCGCTAGAGGCAGGTTCCATTCCATTTCAACCTGCACCGACGGATCTAGTCGCTGTTTGTGAAGAGCTGATCGCTAATCTTCAACAGTTGGCAGAACCACAACAGTTAGAGTTTGTCAATTCCTTCCGTCTCTCTTCGCCAGTTTCGGTTGACATTAGTTTGGTTCAACTGATGCTGACTCATCTAGTGCTGAATGCTATTCGTTACGCGCCTAACGCTGATTCGATTCAATTGGAACTCAGTTGTGAACAGCAAAACGAGTTGCAAACCATTGTGTTTTACATCAGAGATACCGGTATTGGAATTCCGTCCGATGAGCTGGAGAGCGTTTTTGATGGATACTACCGGGCCAGTAATGCCAATTCCATCCCCGGTACTCCTGGCATTGGTCTTGGGCTGGCAATCGTCAGACGGGCAGCTGAGCTACATAATGGGCAAGTTACACTCAACAGTGAGTTAGGGTTTGGTACAACTGCAGTGCTTTCCTTGCCTCTAACGATCGCTAGATAGCTTGTAAAAAAACTGAGTTCGGGTTAAGGGTGTTTTCGAGTGCCGCACAACGCGCGGCACTCGAAAACACCCTTAACCCGAACCGAGGTTAAAAAAGGGAGAGAGGTGGGGCAAAACCCTACCTCCTAATCCTTAACTCTGGTGCTGAATAATCTAGTTTCGAGCAAGTTAAGATGCCTGTTTTTGCGTGTGCGAAGCACACGCAAAAACAGGCATCTTGGAACTCAAATTAAATATGCCTACGCTTTTGAGAAGCCGAGTTGAGTGAGCAATTGTTGCCAGCGATCGCGCGGCAAGCTTCCACCCGATGCCTGGTCATGGCCATTTGCATAGTTGCCTTCACCGCCGCTCAGGGGGTGCGATCGCAAAAATTCCAGCACGTTGATGGAATTGGAACGGGCTGAGAAATTGATGCGATTGGGTATATAACCTTCATTGGCAGCAATGACGACATAGCCAGGGAGACGGCTACGCCAGCTCTGGGCGATCAGTGGATGTATCTGGCAGGGAGAGTTCAGTTGGAGTAACGCTACCTTACCCGCAAAGATAGGAGCGACCTTACGGGCTTCCTCCAGGGCGTGTTTCACCTCCTCGCGGGCCTGGCGCAGTTGAACCACTTCCGAGGAGTTGGAGTTGACCAGGGACTTGGGATCCGAATGATTTAATAGCGCGGCAACTGCCGCTTCTGGTTGATAGTGGGAGGCACGACGGGACGCGTTGATCAAAGCGGTGGCTTCTTTGAGATACTTGGCCGTGTACTTGCGTTTGGCCTGAGTGAGTAGGTCGAAGGGAGCACGATCGCCCAGGTCACTCAAGGTTCCAATGGCTGCAATCCAATCTAAATCTGATACATCAGCAATGGATTGACAGAGCTGCCAAACAAGCCAGGAAGTGTTGGGAATGGGATCCCAGGTATAGGCACTGATGAGTGTATCTCCATCAGGTACTCCTTCAGGATGGTGATGGTCGATAAAGCAGGTCGGGACGCCATCTAGAACGGCTTCGGAGCCGCTACCCAAATCCATAACAAAGAGGAATTCCGGCTGGGTAGAGGCAATACGATCGCGGTTTGCCTCCGTCCAGACGTTGCGTTCGCGGTCAGGGATGACAGGATGGATACGCGCGAACCCTGCGCGTTCGAATGCTCGCTGCCATACAACACCCGCCGTTACGCCATCGGCATCAGAATCGTAAGCCCCTGTGACGGGTGCGTTTGTAGAAATGCGATCGACAAACGTTTTAAACGCCTGACATGCGCTGTTTAAATCTGGAATGTTCATCTTCAAGGCCGCTTACAACAGTTCCTCTCTCAAGCAACTCACAGTTTCTTTTGTAGATGAGCGGAAGGGCGATCGTTCCGCTCAGCCACTCCTAAGGTTCTGGCTCGACATCTTCACTCCCCATCTGGGCAGCGAGTTGGCGTACCGTCTCAAGGGTGTCAGCCTCTTCCGGGGGTTTATCATGGCGGATACGAAGGATGCGGGGAAACCGCAGCGCATAGCCGCTCTTGTGACGCTTAGAGGGCTGCACCCGATCGAACGTTACCTCCAGGACAACCCTGGGTTCCACGGTACGCACACGCCCGTGGGCAAACTCCTGAATCGTATGGGCTTTCAGCCAATCGGAAAGTTCCTGCACTTCAGCATCGGTTAGACCTGAATAGGCTTTCCCGACATTCAGCAGAGTTGGATCATCCTCACTGGCCCGCACGGCAAAGGTGTAGTCTGAGAGGAATCGGCTCCGTTTGCCCGTGCCCACTTCGGCGGCGGTGATGACAACGTCTAGGGTGGCGATCGCCCGCTTTACCTTTAGCCAATCTTTGCCGCGTTTCCCCGGTTTGTAGGTCGATTGCAACGCTTTGACCATCAGCCCTTCATTCCCGCGATCGCGCGCCGCCTGGAACTCTGCATCCAGCGCCTCCGCGTTGTAGAACCGTTGGGAGACAACCCGTTGTACCGTGGGAGACTCCAACCCCAGCGATTCCAACATGGCCTGGCGCACTTCGTAGGGTTCCTCAATCAGCACCTGCCCGTTTCGGTACAGAATATCGTAGGCGACAAACGCCACGGGTACCGATTTCAACAAGTCGTCGGTCAACGTCTTACGCCCCAGGCGCTTCTGTAACTCCTGAAACGGGAGAATGCGGCCGTTTTGGTAGGGCACGATTTCCCCATCCAGAATTAACCCAGCATCCGCTCCCATGCCAAAAGCATCCCGTTTCATTGAGGCTAATGGCTGCACCAGATCTGGAAATGCAAGGGTGATCTCATCCAGGGTACGGGAGAAGAGCGCAACGCGAATGCCTGCGAAGGTTGCCCCATGGAGTAACGGATTTTTGTCAGAACTAGCGGGGGCAATGTGGGCCTGGGCTCGAATACCGTCATACTTATCTTCTACCGCAAAGCCTTCGGGCATGCGTTGAGTGATTTCAGCCAGGTCGTCTACCGGGCTTGCCAGCATGAATTTGATCGGGTGGAACAGCCGCATGTGAGCGGTGTCTAGCTGGTCATGGCGGGCCAGCACTGCCGTTTCACCAATATCACCCGTCAGCATGTTGACCCACTGAATGCGGGCCACATTTTGCTGAGCGAGGCGGGCGATCGCATCCTCCACGGCCCCTTCCCGCAACCCAATGCGCAAATCTCCTGCCATCAACTTGATAAGATACTTGGCTTCCAGAGAGGTCGCGCGCCGTAACAGGCTGATAATGACATCCACCTTTTTCTTGTTGCCGCGCGTTTCTACCAACGTTGCCAGCGTTGACTCCACCTCTGACAACAGCAGAATTGGCGTATCAACATCATCCAGCACACTGGCAGCCACATCCCCTAAATCGCCTCGCTGCACGAGTTCCGTCTGTAACCGCTCTGGATCTTCTCCACTCACCACGACCAGAGCCGTCATCAGAGCCGAGCCACCGACCTGCAAAACCCGCTGGTCAAATAGCGGAAAGGGAGAGCCTGCAAAATACCGGGCTGCTAGCCGCAAATCATTGTCAGATAGGGTATTGAAGTAATCTCCCAGAATGGCAGCTTTGGTAAGTCGTTTGGTGGTGGCAGCAATGGCTTCAGCGGCGATCGCAAACCGTTGAAAGGCGTTGACAGCCACAGCATAGGTATCTTGAATCATTGGTGTTTAATGGGTAATCAGCAATCGGTGGTGCGTCCCTGATTGCAGCTTGCTTAATCGCTTTGGGCAGTGGCGATTTGATTCAGCAATGTTTCATCGGAGCAAGCATGTTGCCAATCGTTCTCTAATTGGATTCGAACCGATTGGGCACCTCCACTGGGGGTACAAACCACCCAGTACTTATTCTCGTTACCCTTCACCTGGGCAGCATCATCCGAAAGGCCACTATAGGCCTGTACACAGGTCCAGGTTGTGCCCTGGCTATCGGTCACGTCTCGTTCTTCCATGGTGCTTGCAGTATAAGGATGCTGTGAGATGGGTGGGAAATCCACGCAAAAAATTACTCCATCTGTTAGCTATTAGAAGGCGATCGCCCCCGAACAACATCCTACTGAAGCAACGGTTTCAGCTATTCCTGGAGAAGAACAACTGATGATGGATAGGTTCAGGGGATGGGAGAAAAGGGCACTATATGCCTTTCCTTCACACCCTTTGAAGGGAATATGGCTCTTACGGCTTTGGATTTTAGTACAGGGCTCTACACGTAGTGATTGACTTGTAGCCTATGGAAAGCGCTACTCATAACCCATACTCTAGGTAGAGACAAAGCCTATGCCCTTTGTCGTATTGTCAAACTGTGCCGATCTCTTGTCATACCCATAACGACAGAGATGTTGTCGTAATATCATTCCTATGCCATTGGAAATAGCTACTCTAATTCATAAATTATGACAACAACTCACCCTTGCCCAGGAAAAGTTGATGGTAAATCCTGAAGTGCCATTGCGTGCTGTGCAGCCCCCATAAGAAAAGTCGTATCGTTGTCTATCTCTGACACTCTGTTTTAAGTCCCTTTAAATGTGCAAAGCACCCGAAAAAACAGCTTATCCAGGCATCTCTAAAGTATGCTCTAGCCTTTAAGCAGATTGGGGAAACGCTGCACTAGGTGTCTTTGCCCAAGGCAACGCAATGGCTTGGGGGTCAGGATTTGTTAGCCCAAGATTTTCGATAGGAGCAAGACGGTGGCTCAGGATGGAGTGGCGATCGCAAAAAACCTCTTCTCAGGCGGTGGAGAGATGGGGGCTTTAATGCGGTCTATGGATTGGGCCGAAACACCCTTTGGCCCTGTTGATCGGTGGCCTCAGAGCTTGCGATCGGCCCTGAGTATTTGTCTGAACTCCCGTTTTCCCATTGCGATTTATTGGGGCCCGCAATGTCTACTGCTCTACAACGATGCCTGGCGACCGATTGTGGGGGATAAACACCCTGCATCTCTAGGGCAACCTGGATGTGAAGTGTGGCCTGAAATCTGGGATGAGATTGGCCCTGAATTTGAGAAGGTTTTTTCAACGGGAGAAGGCACCTTCCATAGTGACGAGTTGCTGGCTATGCACCGTTACGGCTATACCGAAGAATGCTTCTTTGATTACACGTTTAACCCGATCCAGGGGGAAGGGGGCGGCGTTGATGGCATTTTTAACGTGGTGAGCGAAACCACGTATCGGGTTTTGAACGATCGCCGGGCCCAACTTCTGCACGAGGTGGCATCTCGTACGGGTACTGCTAAGACGACTGAGGATGCCTATACCTTGATTGCCGAAGCCCTTCAGTCAGCTTCAATTGATATTCCATTGTTTCTCTTCTATCAGGTTGATTTAGAGAAGGGATGCGCCCAGCTCTGCAATGGGAGCCCGTTTCCCTTGAACACCAGTGTTGCTCCAGATCGGATAGACTTGGATGCATCTGACAATCCCAAGGGCTGGCCCATTGCTCGCTGCGTCCGAACGGCTCAGCCACAGGTGGTCGGTGATGTGATGGCCCGCTTTGGAGCATTGCCGGGAAGCCCCTGGCCGGAACCCCCTGAGGAAGCGATGGTACTCCCCATTGCTTTGATGGGACAGACCAAAGTTGCCGGGGTCATGGTGGCAGTCGTAAGCCCACGACGTCGATTAGATGAGCGCTATCGAGACTTTTTGGGGCAGATTGCCAGCCAAACGGCCACCGCACTCGCTAATGCCCGTTCCTACGAAGAAGAACGACAACGCGCCGAGCAACTGGCCGAGTTGGATCGCGCCAAAACAGTGTTCTTCTCAAACGTTAGTCATGAGTTTCGGACTCCCCTGACGTTAATGCTCGGCCCCATAGAAGAAGCCCTGCAAGAGACCCAGGATGGTGAGCAGCGCGATCGCCTCCAACTGGTGCAGCGCAATGCCCTACGGTTACAGAAACTGGTCAATACCCTACTAGATTTCTCCCGCATTGAAGCCGGACGGATCGAGGCTGTGTACGAGCCGACGGATCTGGCCGAGTTAACGCGGGATCTGGCAGGAGTATTTCGCTCGGCGATTGAACGGGCGGGTTTGTGCTTGCGGGTGGATTGTTCTCCTCTGCCGGAACCGATTTACGTTGATCGGGATATGTGGGAGAAGATTGTGCTGAATCTACTCTCCAATGCCTTTAAATTCACGCTTCACGGGGAGATCGCCGTTCTTCTACACCCTTATGGAGATCACATTGCATTAACTATCCAAGATACTGGGACGGGTATTTCCGCCGAAGAACTTCCCCACATTTTTGAACGATTCCACCGGGTGCAGGGTGCTCAGGGTCGTACCTACGAAGGCTCGGGCATCGGCCTATCTCTGGTACAGGAACTTGTGCGCCTGCAGGGTGGCACGATTACAGTAAACAGTATTGTGGGGCAGGGCACCTGCTTTACGGTGGCTATTCCTACGGGCTGGGCGCACTTGCCGAGCGATCGCCTCCGCTTGGAGGGCGATCGCTCTCCATCCGCTCCTTCCACGACAAGCCGCACCTTATCATCGACCAGAGCCACTCCCTACGTCGAAGAAGCCCTGCGCTGGTTCCCAGACGCCAATGGACGCGTAGATGCGTGGCCTGAACGGGTCGACGAACATCCACCCGCCCATTCACCCAGTTCCCTTTCCTCTCCAGCACCCAACCTCCCGCTTCCCAAGATTCTTCTGGCTGACGACAACGCCGACATGCGCGACTATGTTAAGCGCCTATTAGGCCAGCGGTACACCGTGGAGGCGGTTGGCAATGGAGTTGCTGCCCTGGCTGCTATCTACCAGCAATTGCCTGACCTGGTATTAACCGATGTGATGATGCCAGGTATGGATGGCTTTGAGTTGCTTCGTAGGCTAAGGGCAGAGCCAGCCACGAAAGAGTTGCCCATCATTTTGCTATCAGCCCGGGCCGGAGAAGAAGCCCGCATGGAAGGGCTGGAAGCTGGAGCTGATGATTACTTGATAAAACCCTTTTCAGCCCGGGAACTTTTGGTGCGCATTGAAGCGACGTTGAAGCTGGCTCAAATGCGTCAGGAGGTTGCCCGTTATGAACAACAATTGCGGCGAGAAGCGGAATCTGGGCGAGAAAAGATCAGCCTGATTTTGGACAGCATTACAGATGCTTTCGTCGCCTTCGATCGCGAATGGCGGTATACCTTTGTGAACGAACACGCTACCAAAATTTTGCATAAAACCCGTGAAGAATTGCTCGGTAAACAGGTCTGGGAAGACGTATTTCCCAATCGTGTGGGAACGCTGTCCTATCATGAGCTACACCGGGCTGTAACGGAACAAGTTGCGGTTGTGTATGAGGACTTTAACCCAGCGCTTGGCACCTGGCTTGAAGTGCATGCCTATCCATCTGCTGAAGGGCTAGCCCTTTATTTTCAGGACGTGAGCGATCGCAAAAGATCTGAACAAGCCTTGCGCGAAAGCGAGGAACGCGTTCGTCAGCTGACTGAAAATATCAATACTGTCTTTTTCATGAGCGAGGGCTTTAGTGAGTCTTCGCCTGGGCACATTGTGTATGTCAACACGGCCTACGAACGGATTTGGGGGCGCTCCTGTCAGAGCCTGTACGAAAATACGCGTTCCTGGCTAGAGGCTGTGCATCCCGATGATCAAGAACGGATTCAGCGAGCGCTGCCTGGTCTTGCCCGTGCTGAGTTTGATCAGGAATTTCGCATTGTTCGTCCTAATGGTGAGATTCGTTGGGTGCATGACCGCGTCTTCCCGGTTCACAACGAGCGGGGTGAGCCTTATCGGACAGCGGGCATTGTGGAGGACATTACCGAGCGTAGGCTAGCTGAAGCTGCCGTGCGGTTAAGTGAAGAACGGTATCGGTCGCTTGTTACGGTGACGTCCTCGATTGTTTGGATTGCAACCGGTGAGGGGTCGCTCGTGTCGGCACCTGCCTGGGAAGAGTTTACTGGGCAAACACCGGAGGAATATCAGGGCTGGGGATGGTTTGACAAGGTGCATCCCGACGACCGAGAGCGTACCCTTGCTGTTTGGAGTGAGGCCCTGCAGAACAAATTCCCTTACGAAGTGGAATATCGTTTCCAGCATCGAGATGGTCAGTACCGCTATGGTATTGGGCGCGGAGTGCCGATTCTGGATGATACGGGTGAAATTCGGGAGTGGATTGGAACGCTTACGGATATTACGGAGCGAAAACAGGCCGAGGAAGCCCTGCGAGAGAATGAGGAGCGTTTGCGTCTTACCCTGAAGTCAGCCGCTTTAGGCGCATGGGAGCTTAACCTGCTAACTGGAGCGTTGACCTGGGATGAGCAATGTAAAGCGATGTTTGGGCTACCGCCTGAGGCCGAGGTCAATTATGATATTTTCCTGGCAGCATTACACCCTTTGGACCGCGATCGCATTCACCAAGTAATACAGGCTGCGGTCAGTTCTGAAGATGGCGGGGAGATTAATATTGAATATCGCGTGATCGGTATTGAGGATGGTATCGAACGATGGATCGCTACACGAGGAAAAACCTTTTTCAATGCGGCAGGGACAAAAACGCGATTGATTGGTACTGTTCTCAATATTACTGAACGGAAACGGGCAGAAGCTGAACGCGAACACCTATTAGCCCAAGAATATCGGTATCTGACACAATTGCAAGGGTTAGCTGATGCAGCTCTAGCAATTAATTCGGCTCTTTCTGTTGAACAGGTGTTGCAAGTCATTAACGATCAGGCAGCTTCCATCATTGGAACGCACCAGTCTGTCACAAGTATGACGATTAACGAAAACTGGGCACAGGCTATCAACGCAATCTACATGTCAGAAAAATACGCCCAGTGGCGGAATTATGATGAAAAGCCTGATGGTTCTGGAATTTATGCCTGCGTATGCCACACGAATCGTTCTATCCGCATGACCCAGGCCGAGTTGGAAGCACATCCCCACTGGAACAACTTTGGCCCATCAGGGGCAAAGCATCCCCCTATGCGGGGGGGATGGTTGGCGGCTCCTCTAGTGGGGCGAGATGGACAGAACATTGGGTTAATTCAACTCTCAGACCGCTTTGAGGGAGAGTTTACTGAAACGGATGAAACGATTCTGGTGCAGTTGGCACAAATGGCATCAGTGGCTATCGAAAATGCGCGATTATATGAAGCGGAGCAACAGGCCCGTTCAGCCGCAGAAGTGGCCCGGGAAGAAGCACAGGCCTCTAATCGAATCAAGGATGAGTTTTTAGCGGTGCTATCTCATGAGTTGCGATCGCCCCTCAATCCCATTCTTGGCTGGTCAGACCTGCTACAAAAGAAGAAATTAGATGAAGCTAAGACGGCTCAAGCCCTGGCTACTATTCAACGCAACGCCAAACTCCAGTCTGAATTAATTGAAGATCTTCTGGATGTGTCGCGCATCCTCCAAGGCAAACTCAGTCTTCACGTAGCTCCCGTCAATTTGTTGCCTGTTATTCGGGCTGCTATGGAAACAGTGCGATTGGCGGCAGAGGCCAAAACAATTCACTTGCAAGCAAATTTTGACGGGAATGAGGAATGGGTTTCTGGAGATTCCACACGGTTGCAACAGGTGGTGTGGAACCTGCTGTCCAATGCGGTGAAGTTTACCCCCGAAGGTGGCCAGGTCACGATTCAGGTGGAGCACCAAAGCAACCACGTCTTCATGACGGTTAGTGATACTGGGCAGGGGATTGCGCCGGATTTTCTGCCCCACGTGTTTGATTATTTCCGTCAGGCCGATGGTGCGACAACTCGTAAATTTGGCGGGCTAGGTTTGGGGCTGGCGATCGTACGGCATCTGGTTGAGCTGCATGGCGGTTCCATTCGGGCCGAAAGCCCCGGCGAAGGCATGGGGGCAAGCTTCACGGTGAAATTGCCTCTGATAAAAACCGACTCCCAAAACCATAGGGATAGCAGACAGCTAGATGCACCCCTGGATCTAAGCGGTGTTCAGATACTGATTGTTGACGACGACACGGATACCCGCGAGTTTGTCGCCTTCCTAATTGAGCAGCATGGAGCTCAGGTCACAGCGGTGACATCGGCAGACGAGGTACTGGTCGCTCTCACTCAGAACAAGCCTGACATCCTACTCAGCGACATTGGTATGCCCGAGATGGATGGCTATATGCTCCTGCGCCAGGTGAGAGCCTTGCCGCCAGAACTGGGCGGGGATATTCCAGCGATCGCCCTCACGGCCTATGCTGGGGAAATTGACTATCAACAGGCGATGCAGGCTGGCTTTCAACGACACATTCCAAAACCTGTAGACCCAGTCATGTTGGTGGAGGCGATCGCCAGTCTAATCAAATAGACCGGATAATATAACAACAATATGCAAGTGCGTTAAGTACAGCAACGATGGGGTGGGGCACTTCGTGCCCCACCCCATCGTAATTAATCTATGCGCACAGCGCTATATCAACCTGCTGCTGACATCAATTGCTGAAGTCGCTCAGGTTCTTCGCCTAACCAATCCGGATTTTGGGCCGTACCATCAAAAATTGAGGAAGTTTTGAAGGGCTCAAACTCGCCGTGGGCTCCTGCTTCTGCGGTTTTTGCGAGTAATGCCTGTACCTGCTCATCGGTCATCGGTTGGAATGCGTGAATGGCTTCAAACGCCTGGTCAACTAACTCCATCGAATCCATCCCTGTAATCACGACAGAGGTGGGTAAATTGAGAGCATAGTGAAGGCACTCAATAGGTGTGACGGTATTGGAACGTAACAGAATTCCATTTGCCATACTTTTCATGCCCAGTACGCCAATATTGCGCTTCACCAACTCAGGCAGTACCAGTTTTGCAAAGCTGCGGTAGTGCGCATCCATCACATTCAACGGCATCTGCACCGTGTCAAACCGGAAGTTGTAATAGTCAGCTACCTCCAGCATGTGCAGGTGAATCATGGGGTCTTTGTGCCCTGTAAAACCAATGAAGCGTATTTTTCCGGCTTGCTGTGCCTCCATGAGGGCTGCATGGGCTCCCTCTTCATCAAAAATACGGTGAGGGTCCTCAAACCGCAGTACCTCGTGATATTGCACCAGATCAACGTGGTCAACTTGCAAGCGTTGTAACGACTCGTCTAGTTGTTTCGCGGCTTCCTTTTTAGAACGTCCATCCAGCTTCGTCATGAGGAAGATGCGATCGCGATAACCCTCTTTCAGCGCTTTCCCCATCCGCTGCTCACTGGTCCCTTCGTTGTAATCCCAGCAATTATCCATGAAGGTGATGCCACGATCGATCGCACTCCGAACAATGCGAATTGCGAGTTCCTCATCAACATGCTTGAGGCTGAGATGCCATCCTCCCAATCCAATGGCGGAAACCTTGACACCCGTACTCCCAAGCTCTCGATATTGCATTTCTGAATCTGACATTTTGCATTCCTCTATGAACTAGCTTGGATAATGCTTTCAAAGCATGTTGACTGGGCGATGCAGCTTAATTATTAACGTTTCAAAAAGCCCAGAAACCCGGTGTTTCAACACCGGGTTTCTAGCATCCAACAACTTTGGCCTGGGTACATGAAGACCATTGCGTTCACATGTATATTGAAGCGACATCGGGCAAACAACAATAAATCACGTTGATAAATTCAGAGGGTAAACTCGCTAAAAGTTTGTAACGTGCTGCCTCACTGGTCAGCACCATCGTAGGAAATATGCACGAGAAATTTCGTCCTCCTAATGAGGGAACCAAATAAAGTCCAAACCTTCCATGTAAGAGGTGTAGCACTCGGAGCGCCCGGCCATGTTTAAAGCAAGTGAATGGGGTGCGAAACACAGCCCATCACTTATCCAATTAGAGCACTACCCTCTTTTACTTTCAGTTAACCAATTGTTTTGGTTAATGACCTAAACGTGACCCGCAGATTATCGCGAGGGTGTGGTGTGGGCATGACGACCATGCTCAAATCCTGGTCTGGCAGTAGCTCCCAAGTGTAGTAACGCACTAAGTGTGCTGCAAATAGCTTCATTTCTAGACGAGCAAACTCTTTGCCTAAGCATTCGCGAATCCCGCCACCAAAGGGGAGGTAGCTGTATTTGCTTTGCACGCCAGCTTGCGTAGTTCCAAAGCGCTCGGGTTGGAAGCGATCGGGCTCAGCATGTTCCAGTGGGTTCATGTGAGTCTGATTAATTTCGTACAGGACATTCCATCCCTCGGGCATCTGAAAGCCACTCATTTCACACGACTGTATCACGCGGCGAAAACCACCTCCAACAGGAGGTATCAGGCGCATCACCTCCTGCAATACCTGGTCGAGATACGTCATTTGCTTCAGGCTGTCCAGGGTGGTAGGGATGGCTGTATCAAACAACTGCTGTTCGGTTCGGAGTTTTTCCCAGACGAGGGGATGTTGGGCGATGAGCATGCAGAAGGAGGCGATCGCCGAGGTCAAAGTTTCATGCCCTGCAAATAACAACAGCAGCGTTTGGTCTTTTAACTCCTCGAGGCTCAGCCCATTGCCATCATCATCTCGAGCCTGGAGCAAAAGCCCCAGGGTATCGGTGCCAGATTCGGGAGATTTTTGGCGATCGCGAATAATTTCCTCAATTAGTTTCAGCAACTTGTGTCGTGCTCGTTTTGCTTTACCAAACTGTGTCCATGGCAAGTCTAAAGGAATTGAAAATAAACCCTGGCACCAGGTTTCAAACAGATGTCCCAACTCGCTCTGAGAGCCATGGTCAATTCCCACCAGCAGTTTGCACGCAACATCCAGGGTGTAGTTTCGCAATTCGGGATACCACACCAGTTGTCCCTGCTCGGCCCACCGCTTTGTATAGCTTTGAATAATTTCCTGCATAGCCGGAATGTAACCGGACAGAGCACGGGGCATGAAGGCCTGCGCCAGTAGCTTACGGCGGCTTTGGTGAGTACCGCCTGTCTGTAATGCCAACGAAAGGGGACCGAGCAACATCCGGGTGCTGGGCGGCCAACTGATTTCGAAATACTTATTGTCGTTCGTAAGGATGAACTGGTTAAATTCTGAACCCCGCACAAAGATAGTGGGTTGGCCCAACAAACGAGTTTTGAAAATAGAGCCGTATTTCTGGTGCTTCTTTTTCGCGTAGTTGGGATCACCAAAAAAGCTGAGGGTTTCCCCAATGAACGGCAAGCCAAATTCACCGGGAGGAAGGGAAAGAGGGGCGATCGGTTGTCCCATAACGGAAGTTAGACCTTTGCGTATGCCATTCCCTTATACTCACATTTCACGTCAAAATCTAGAACTCCTGTTTCCGTAACAATTCCCATTGGATGTATCCATTCCATCCTGATGGGAATCATCCACGGGTCTAGAACCTGGCGATCTATCGAAGTTGCTCATGGAAGCTATGCAAGCTGCTTTTTGTATCTTTAGCTACCGTTTTGTAGAGTAAGGTTATTAGAGAACTGCAGTGAGGCACCTGTTATGCAATCCCATTTCCACTCTGTGCAAACCCTGGAACGTATTTTCCAGAAGCCTTCTCGCCGTAACAATGCCTGGAAAGCTCAGCTCAACAACCTGTGGCAAGCGGCGATCGCCCATCTCTCTGTTTCCTCAGAACCTCATGTGTGGTGTAGTGAAGATGCTGCAGGACGTGAGGTTTGGAACAGCTATGACCCCACGACAGGTCAGGCTCTGCATGGTGTTTCGGCCTCTGAACTGCGGGTTTGGCTGGAAGACCGTCATTACCAGAACCCTTCGGCCTATAACCTGTAGAAGGGCAGTCCACCTCATGACGGCTGGATGTCTATGACACGAGTACCTGGGTCGTTTTGAGGCTGTCCAGAAACGCGTAGATAGCTGGTGATAATAGTGCATCCGCCAGGGTTGCCACCCCGATGACTCGTTCCAACGGCACGGGTAAGCTGTAGGCTCGAACAGCCGCCGGAATCGGCTCTGCCGCCAGCCTCGGTAAGATGGCAGCCCCCAGACCCTGGGCCACCAGGCTGACAATGGTCGCATCCGTTTCCACTTCGTAAGTGACTTTGAGAGCATAGCCGTAAGTCTGGGCGTGTTGATAGACCTGTCGCATCATGATGTAGTTGACGGGGGGCATAATCAGCGGCTGAGCGACCAATTCCTCCCAACTCAACTGTGAGCCTGCTGGTTGAAAAGTAATTGGTAGAAGGGCAACAAACTCATCTCGGATAACTTCCCACACCTCTAACCCCTCGCTAGCTGGCATAAAGGTAAACCCAATATCTGCCTGGCCCTCTCGCAATGCGTGCTCGACATGGGGGTAGTCTTCATGTTCAGCCAGGTTGACGGAAATGGCGGGAAACTGTTGGTGGAAGTGGGCGATCGCTCCCGGCAGAATATGCGTTGCAATGCTCCGAAAGGACGCAATTCTGACCTGACCACCCTTTAAACCTTTTGAAAGTTCGGCTTCTTTGGCGATCTCGTCGGCTCGATGCACAATCTCCTGGGCATGTTCGACGATGCGTTCGCCAAGGGGAGTCAGTCTGGCTCCATGCCGCCCCCGAGAAAAGAGGACGACACCCAGGTTTTGCTCCAGCATGGCGATCGCATGGCTCACGGCCGACTGAGACATTTGCAGATCGAGTGCAGCATCCGTGAAGTTCTGGCGCGCTGCGACAGCTACTAGAATCCGCAATTGCGACAGTTTCATCTGATTCTGGTAACCCATTCCGCAACCTGAATATCCACAACGGATCTACCGTGTCATAAATTGGATCCTTCAACTGCTCACGGCAGACGAAAGAGGGGTGCAGGCGTTTATACCTGCACCCCTCTTTCGTCTGCCATTTGAGCTTCTGCCTGGGTAAAACCTGAAACGGTTTCGCCCCGTGAAATAGGCAAGAACTCCGTGTGTTTCTTACAGCGCTTTGCGCTTGAATTAGCCACGGTTGTTTTTGTGAGAACCGCGCAGAGCGCGGCTCTCACAAAAACAACCAGATTTCAGTGCTTGAAAAGCGCTGTAAAAGCGAATGAGGGAGTGGAGGGCGATCGCCCTCCACTCTCTCATTCACAAACGAAACTCAGTAGATCGCAACATTTACCCTCAATTCGCAAGATTAGACAAGACAAGTCCTCATTTTTCTCGTACATACGGTCAAGAGGGGGTGCTCATCAATAACGGGGGCTGCTATTGACGACCAGACCATCAAGAGGACGCGCTTTTCAGGGGTCAGGCGTTGCCTTCGTTTTTCAGAGCCAGGGGGAGGGAGGATCGCTAACAGGATGAAAAGGAAGGACATTCTCATGCCGAAAGTTGAACTATCACCACGGGAGCTAGAAGTGTTAAAGCTTATTGCTGAAGGTCATAGCAATGCAGAAATTGCTTCCATACTCTACCTTAGCCCTAACACGATCAAAACTCACGTCCGCTCAGTATTGAATAAGCTTGGGGTGAACCACCGCGTTGAAGCCGCCGTCCTTGCGGTACGTCATGGCTTATAGTTCTGTACAACTCCCATTTCTGGTTTGCATGACCCGCTGGCTCATTAGCTCCCGTGTTCGGGGCCACATTATGTTCGTGATCAATTCCGCTTAAATTATTCCATCCCTACACGTACCCCCCATGAATAAGCCTGTCATTCTCGCTGTTGATGATGATCCTGAAGTGTTGCAGGCGATCGCCCGTGACCTGCGCCGTCAATATGCTGAGCAGTTCCGCATTATCCGCGCTGATTCTGGAAAAGCCGGATTGGATGCGTTGCAGGAGTTGAAACTGCGAAACGATACGGTTGCCCTGTTTCTAGTAGACCAACGCATGCCCCAAATGACAGGGGTGGAGTTTTTGGAGCAGGCGAGTGTGTTATTCCCGGAGGGCAAGCGGGTGCTGCTGACGGCCTACGCCGATACCGAGGCAGCCATCCGTGCTATCAACGTGGCCCGTCTTGACTATTACTTGCTGAAACCCTGGGACCCACCTGATGAGCGGCTGTACCCCGTTCTGGATGATTTGTTGGATGATTGGCGAGCGAACTTCCACCCTGAGTTTCAGGGAATTCGGGTCGTAGGCGATCGCTGGTCTCCCGACTCACACCGGATCAAAGACTTCTTAACCCGCAACCAAATCCCCTACCGCTGGCTTGACATTGAGCGGCATCCAGAGGCCAAAACGTTGCTGGACTATGCCAGGGTTGAGGGGCCCTGTCTACCCCTGGTGCTGTACTCCGATGGCTCCCACATGACGCGCCCCAAAAATCTGGACATTGCCGAAAGGATTGGCCTCCAGACTCAGGCGACCAAACCTTTCTACGACCTGGTGATCATTGGCGGCGGCCCCGGTGGTTTAGCGGCGGCGGTCTATGGGGCCTCAGAGGGGCTAAAAACGGTGATGATTGAGCGGGAAGCTCCTGGCGGTCAGGCGGGCACCAGTTCCCGGATTGAGAATTACCTGGGCTTTCCCGTTGGGTTGAGTGGGGGCGACCTGGCGCGGCGAGCGGTCACTCAGGCTCGTCGCTTTGGGGTAGAAATCTTAACGCCCCAGGAGGCGAAGAATCTGCGGATTGAGAATGATTACCGGATGATCACGCTGCAATCTGGGGCGGAGCTGAGTTGTCATGCGGTAATTCTGGCCCTGGGGGTGTCGTGGCGACGGTTAGCCATTCCGGGCATTGACCAGTTTACCGGAGCAGGGGTTTACTACGGTGCAGCTCAGACAGAAGCCCTGGAATGTGCCGATGAAGATGTTTATATCGTCGGTGGGGCGAACTCGGCGGGGCAGGCGGCTATGTACTTCTCGCGATACGCCCGCAAAGTGGTCATGCTGGTGCGGGGCGATTCCCTGACCAAGAGCATGTCGCAGTATCTAATTGACCAGATCGAAGCGACTGAAAATATTGAGGTATGGACGTTTTCCAGTGTGATTGAGGTCAAGGGCAACGGCAACCTGGAAGCGTTGGTGATTGAAAACTCAAAAACAGGAGAGGTTCAAACTTTGCCGACCCGCTATCTGTTTATCTTCATTGGGGCGGTTCCCAATACCGAGTGGCTGGATGGTGTCGTACAGCGGGACGACAGAGGATTCATTCTAACCGGCCCCGATTTGACGAAGGAAGGGGAATACCCTAGAGGTTGGTCCTATGAGCGATCGCCCTATCTACTCGAAACCAATATCCCCGGCATTTTTGCGGTTGGGGATGTGCGCTACGGCTCCATTAAACGGGTAGCTTCGGGGGTTGGGGAAGGCAGTATTTGTGTGCAGTTCGTCCACCGTTATTTGAGCAACCTTTAATTATGGGCAACACACTGTGTATTGATGACGTGTTGACGTTGGAACCGTTCCAGCAGTTGCCGCGCGAGCAGTTGGAGTGGGCGTGCGATCGCGCCACTAAACTTGATCTGCCTCCCAAAACTCTGTTGGTCAAGGAAGGCACGCCTTCGGATGGCTTCTACATTCTGGTTTGTGGTCGTATCAACATCACCCGCCTCAGCGAGGGAATTGAGATGCCGGTGGGGCAGCACGAAGCTCCCGCCTTTTTTGGCGAAATTACTATCCTGACGGAGGAGACTGTACCTGTCACCATGCGCACGGTTACGGAGTGCCACCTGTACCAGATTCCCTGTGGTGACTTTCTCACCCTGCTGCATAATTGCCGGGGCTTTGAGCGCAGTATTTTTCGGGTCATGGAACGACGGGTGCGGGGCCTAGAATCTTTTCTGCGGGGACGGGAAAAGATGGCAGCCCTGGGTACGCTCTCTGCCGGGTTGGCCCATGAATTAAATAACCCGGCTGCGGCCCTGGTACGAGCGCTGCGAGATGTCGTCCCTGCCCTGCGTGAGCTGGAACAGATGAGCATGATCTACGGCCAGCGCAACGTAGATCCGGAGCATACTAAGGAATGGCATCAAGTCCGTGATCATGGCTATGAGATGCTGCTGAGTGGCTCAGCAGATGCCATGACGTTGAGCGATCGCGAGGATGCCCTGCTGGACTGGATGGAAGAGTATGGAGTCAAAGGTGCTTGGAAGCTAGCCGAACCTCTCGCCAGTGCAGGCATAGAGGTTGCAACCCTGGAGCGATTGGTCGATCGTTGGCGCAATGACCCTACCGAGTTGCGCGATCAGGGCATCCGTTGGCTGGCCCTCTCCTTTGATGTGATGGCCATGATCAGAAATGGCCTGCGGGGAGCAGAGCGCATTTCAGCCCTGGTGCATTCCATGAAATCCTACTCCCATCTAGATCAGGGTGCCAAGCAATTGATTGACATCCACGAGGGACTGGAAGATACACTTCAGCTTTTTTCCTTCAAGCTGAAGCACGGGATTACAGTGAAGCGGCAATACGATCGCAACCTTCCCAAAATTTGTGCCTATGGCAGTGAATTGAATCAGGTGTGGACAAACTTGATTGATAATGCGATCGCGGCTATGGACGAAAAAGGAACGCTGGAAATCAAGACCTGTTGTGATGGTCGCTACCTTCGCACAGAGGTTATCGATTCGGGTACGGGCATCCCTGATGAAATCCAATCCCGTATCTTTGAACCTTTTTTCACAACTAAGGAGATGGGAAAAGGCTCAGGTTTAGGCCTGGATGCGGTGCGGCGTATTGTCGAAAACCGCCACCGGGGAGTGGTTTCGGTAACATCAAAACCGGGCTGCACGCGATTTGTCGTGTGTCTGCCACTTCCTGAGAAGGTATAGTCTGGCGCTAATACTTCACCCAACCCATGTTAGGAGATTTCTGAGAAACAATATCCCCATTATTTGGAAAAAAGGCGCGGCGAAGCCGCGCCTTTTTTCCAAATAATGGGGAAGCTCTTATCTGGAAATCTCCTTAGAAGGTGAGAGTGAGGTAACCCTCACCTTCACGGATCTACCCATTCCCCACCTCAAACCCTGCAGCTTGTGCCGAGAGCCGATCAATCAACCCCGGTACGAACAACCGGGCCCAGGGAATGAGTTTTCCTTTCAGCGTCATAATATGGTCTCGTTTGCGGTGCTCCATAGCTTGTAGAATTTGGCGCACACATTCATCAACGGACATATTCCCTTTGCTTTCATCTCGGGGGCTTTGTCCGAGGGGTTGCCCATCGCCCCCAAAGGCGCGTTGGCGAATGTCGGTTGCGACAAATCCTGGCGATACCACCAGCACGTCTACTCCGGTCCCTTGCAATTCGATGCGGAGGGTATCAAAAAAGCCTTGCATGGCGTGCTTGCTGGCGACATATCCGGTGCGAAACGGAATGCCTGTTTTGCCACAGATAGAGGAGATTCCTACCACGATCCCCTGGCTAGCCTTCAGGTAAGGAAGTGCGTAATGAGTGCAGTACACAGCGCCTAGGTAGTTCACCTGCATAACACGCTCGAAAACCGTCAAGTCAGTCACCTCTTCAAAGAGGCTCAGCATGGAGATACCCGCATTGTTGACCAACCCGTCAATCTGACCGAAGGTGGCGATCGCCTCCGCCATCAACCGCTGACACTCCTCTGGCTGTGACACATCGGTAGGAATGGCGATCGCCTTTGCCCCTTGTCGCACACAAGCGGCTAACACATCTTCCAGGGCTTCCTGGGTACGGGCTGCTAGCACCAGATTGGCGCCTTGCTGAGCCAGGGAGATAGCGAGCGATCGCCCAATTCCCATGGAGGCTCCAGTAATCACAAGAGTTTTGTTGGCAAAGCTCATGGTTTTCTCCCCGAGGTATTGTGGGTTGGAGGGGAATCATGTGCCCCTTCAGCCCACAATACCAGCAGTTTTAGACCGGAGCCTGCGCCAGGATGGTCCGGTGGCGTGGATCACTGGGGACGGTGGTGAGGTAATTGAAGCCGATGGACTGGAGAGCAGCCTCAATGTCAAAGGTGTAGTAGTCGTCAGACCAGGGTTCTGTACTTTTCATCAAGGTGAACAGCACGGGAGGAAGGTTCTGGATAACCGGGGATTTGGGGTTGTTGTCGACGATCGCCAGGTGGCCACCCGGGCGAAGGAGACGCAGGGCTTCGGTGAAGATGGCGATCGCAGGCTGACGGGGCAGCTCATGGGCGACAAATTGCAGCGTGATTAGATCAAAGGACTGGTCGGGAAGCCCCGTTGCGGCGGCATCGCCATGAATCCATTCGGCGATCTCTCCCTGGGTGTCACGATGGCGGGCAACGGTCAACATGTAGGGAGACAGATCCAACCCCACAGTGCGAACGGGGTTCTCTTGACGGTTCTGGTAAAACCGATGCAGGGCCAGGGTTGAAATCCCCACAGAACAACCGATATCCAGCACATCCTGTACAGGGGATGTTATGTACTCGGCCAGGACATGATGAAAACTACTGCGGAGGCGATCCTGCGCGTCTTGCCAGGTTAAAGGCTCGTCCTTCCAGACCCGCAAGCCCATAGCATAGGTGGCAGACTCGGCCTCGAAGGCAGCATCCCAGCACAGGTTGCCCTGATCGTAAGCGTGGAAGGGAGCCTGATAATAATCGGGATAGCGCACGTCTGGATTGGTGAGCTGAGTTATGTTCTGCTGAATACCCGATGTGGCTAATTCATCGTAATGTTTGCGCCAGAGAACTCCATTTTTCTCAGCAGTTTTAATTAATACTTGCCGAGCCTGCTGCTTCATCAGCGCATAAATTGGCTTGGTTTGAATGAGCAAATTAACGCAGCGTGAGAGGAAATCATCTCCTGCCCAGGCAGGTTTACTCTGGAGACTCATACCATGGCATCCTGTCAGAACGGTATTCATTGTAATACTGCTTGGTGAGCGACACTGATTGAACTATGGAAGAAACGAGTGTGTTCAGTACCAACGCATTCTTGTTGTGTGTGGTGTGCTTCGCATACCACACACAACAAGAATGAACTAAATAACCTGAGTGCGGGTTAAGGATGTTTTCGAGTGCCGCGCAGCGCGCGGCACTCGAAAACATCCATCTTAGCGAGCGCTTTAGCTTATCCCGAGTTGAGGTTAAATAAATTGGATTTGCGTAAGTTCTCTGTGTTTCTAAAAGTTTGGCAATATGAGGTAGCTCATAGCTTCCTTTGAGTGGATTTGACAAAGTAAAGGTATGCACTCCACCGAAGGTCAAGCCATGACACACACCCACATCAACTTCCAAACGGCACCGGGCCACCAGGTTATGGCTGCTGCAGGTAAGAAAATTCTACGACCCGGAGGACGGGCAGCCACCGAGCAGTTGTTTCAGTGGGCTGGATTTCAGCCAGGAGAAACCGTACTGGAGCTAGCGTCGAGTTTTGGGTATAGCGCGATCGCCCTTGCCCAACGCTATGGTGTGCGCGTTGTCGGCGTAGAACGCGATCCGGAAAGCGTTGCCCGTGCCCGTGCCAACATCAAAGCTGCTGGACTAGAGGGCCAGGTCGAGGTAATTGAAGGCAATATCTTTAACCTGGAACACATTCCTGGGCAGTTTGATTATGTGTTGGCAGAAGCGATTTTAACGATGCAATCGCAACCCGGCAAAGCCAAAATTCTGCAAGGTATTTGCGATCGCCTCAAGCCTGGGGGACATTTTCTTTCCCATGAAATGCAAGTGCAGGGGCGGGAAGATGAAATTCGCAAAGCATTGGCTGAAACGATTCGGACCAACGCCACCCCCCTTTCAGAAACGAATTGGATGGAAGCTTACGAAACGGCGGGTCTACACGTCGTTCAACACAAAGCTGGACCTATGGGATTGCTGGACCCGGCGCAAATCGTTCGGGATGAAGGCTGGGCTGATACTGTGAAATTTTTCTGGAATGCTTTGACGCAAAAAACAATTCGCGATCGCCTCTTAGCCATGCGAAATGTTTTCAAACAATATCAACAAGAATTGGGATACATCGTACTATACGCAGAACGTCACTAGGAGCCACATAATGATGACACTTCTAAATGCTCCCGAATCATTTAGCGATCAACTTCAAGATAAAATCCAATACGCTGAAACAGGAATTGTCAGCAAAGTTTTGCTTAAGCTTCCGCACTGTCAATACACCTTATTTTGTCTAGCAGCGGGTACAGATATTGCAGAACATACATCAACACAAAATGCTGTTGTGCAGGTACTAGAGGGCAATGGTATTTTGACGCTAGAGGGAGAAGATATTACCCTGGAACCTGGTGTCTTCGTTTTCATGTCTGCCAATGCACCTCATGCCCTGAAAGCATCTGAAAACTTAGCATTTCTACTAACCCTGTCTGAGCCCAGATAAATCAAGCTCCTATTGGATGTTGTGACAACGCCAATAAAACAACCGGTCATTCTTATCGTGAAAGTGACGGCAAAGCCGTCACTTTCACGATAAGAATGACCTAAGACTGCGGCATCGCTAATCCTCGACCTCCTGCGATCGCATCTAACCCATCCCAATCCAAAATCGTAATAGTGCCACCCCGGCTATAAGCTGCAACGGATTGAAGCTGCTTAAACAAGCGCACGCATTCCTCGTAAGTGATACCCACACTACGGGCAATTTCGTAATAAGACAGGTGCCTCTGCAAGCGAATGCCCTGCTTCACCTCTTCCGCACCTTGCTCTCTAGCATAGGATTGAATCAAACGCGCGACCCGTACGATCGCCCGTTCTGACACCAGCCCATGCACCATCTCATGCAACTGCTGAAGGCGCTGATTAAACACTGCCATCATATTCAATGCAATTTCGGGATTGG
The DNA here is from genome assembly GCF_014695575.1 of Leptolyngbya sp. FACHB-8. Lineage (GTDB taxonomy): Bacteria > Cyanobacteriota > Cyanobacteriia > Elainellales > Elainellaceae > Vacuolonema. The sequence continues at coordinate 124,172 of NZ_JACJOO010000012.1, forward strand.
ATTGAATGGCTGCCAGCAACGCCTCCCGATCTACGGTGAGTATCTGCACATCACTTTCCGCCGTTACCGTTGCAGGAGCAGTCCCATCTCCAAAAAGTGCTGGAGCCGCAAATATCTCTCCCTTTGAGAGGGTACGCAGAATGGTTTCCTTCCCATTGCTTGCCGTTTTGGAAATCCGTAATAGCCCATCCAACAGGGCATAGAGTCGGGCAGGCAGGCGATCGCCCTCATGGGACACAATTTCCCCAGCTTGATAAAGCTGTACATGACTATGGGGTTGTAGATGGGCTAACTGCTCCGGTTGCAGCCGAGCGAAGACCGAAACGGATACCAATTGCTCAGGAGTTGCCTGCTTCATGAAGACCCAAGAAAACGGCTGTCATCTCCTTCGATGCTACCGTAAGGGCTTTTCTGCAGGATGAATATCTCCTTTCAGTACAGAAAACATTATGGAAGTCATTTAGAATCTGTATCAAAAAATACCATTTTCTTGCTTTGTCAGAGAATTATAACATTGTTTAATAGAAGAGCTCCCAAGCCGCGTATTAGCTGGAATGAGACGAGTATCTTTCTTAAGAGCCTATAAAGGTCAAGCCCGTGAGCACCGAAGATATCGGGGCTCCGACGAAACTCTAAGCCGGCCCATAGCTGCTGTAGGCATAAAACGTCCCAAACGGGCGATCGCCTCCCATAACTACGCACAAATCTTCTTTTCGTTCATTGGCAGTTTTTTAGGGATTGGGGCTCTGGCATACCTAACCGCTCAGAGCGGATATCCATTAATTGCGGCTCCTTTTGGAGCAACGGCCGTGTTGGTGTTTGGGGTGCCAGATAGCCCATTAGCGCAACCTCGCAATGTGGTGTGTGGGAACTTCATTGGAGCCCTCACCTGTGCGACCTTGGTGCATTTTTTGGGTCATGATCCCTGGGTGATGGCGTTAGCGGTTGCCACGGCAATTAAATTGATGCAACTAACTCACACAGTTCATCCGCCGGCAGGGGCAGTTGCTTTGTTGGGTGTCATGAATAATGTCTCGTGGGATTTCGTGCTGATGCCTGTGCTACTGGGATCGGTACTCATTGTCAGTTGCACAGTTCTTTTCAATAATTTGGTCCCCGATCGCCCGTATCCCCAGAAGTGGTTCTGAGTGTGCGTTTGAAAAGCCAGTTCCAAGATGTGCATTTTTCTGTAGGAAGTACAGGAAAGAACAACTTTTGAAAAACGCTCTGATATAGTGAATTCAATCATCGATAAAACTCAACCCTCATCTCCTTGAGATGGGGGTTGAGTTTTATCGATAGAATCATGCACTGTGAGAGTTTCCTGAAGGGGCAATGCCGCGATCGCTCAAAGTCAGTCCAGATTGTATTGGTACCGTGAAGGTAGCGCTGAAACAACAGGGCATCCTGAGCCAGCGAGCATTGTCAGAAGAATTGAGTGTAGCTCTGTCTACCGTCAGTAATTTTTTTAATGGAAAACCCGTTGATCGGGCTATTTTCGAAGAGATTTGTACAAAACTTGCGCTCCCCTGGAAGGAGATTGCCGCTTCTGAGGATGAGGTGGCGATCGCTCCGCCCTATAAGGAGAGCCTTCGCCTTCAAGATTGGGGGGAAGCTCCCCAACTCAGCCGATTTTACGGACGGGCCGATGAGTTGTCCCAACTGGAAGACTGGCTTTGCCACGACCACTGCCGTCTGGTAACTGTATTGGGTATGGGAGGGGTTGGAAAAACGTCTCTGATCGTGAAGCTAGTCGAGCAACTTCAGGATCGCTTTGAGGGCTTTGTTTGGCGAAGTTTACGAAACTTGCCTCCCATCGAAACACTCCTAAAAAATCTACTTCAGACCCTGGCTCACCCCCAGCCAATGACCATTCCCGATCGCTTGCCCGATCAGATGAGCTTGCTCATCGAGTTTCTGCGCGATCGCCGTTACTTGCTCATCCTGGATAACGCAGAATCTCTTTTGCAAGGTGGAGAGCGGGCTGGCCATTATCGAGAAGGTTACACCGAATATGAGGAACTCTTGAACCGCATTGCCCATGGTCGGCATCAAAGTTGTCTGGTGGTAACCAGTCGAGAGAGGCTGGGGCAGTTAGCAGCCCAGGAGATTGAAGATGGGCCGACGCGATCGCTGCAACTCGGCGGGTTGTCGCGTGCAGATGGAGCACAAATTCTTCAAGCGAAAGGGCTGACTGTGGCTGCTGGGGTTGAGCAGTTAATGGAGAACTATCGCGGCAATCCTCTGGCGCTTAAAATTGCAGCGGCCACCATTCAATCTACCTTTGATGGTGATGTTACCCGCTTTCAGCAACAGAACATTGGGGTTTATGGCGGCATCTGGGATTTGCTCAAACAGCAGTGCGATCGCCTCTCCCCCTTAGAACAGGCTGTGATGGATTGGCTTGCCATCGAACGCGAATGGATTTCGTTCGCTAAATTGCAGCAAAATTGGATTGCGCCCATGCCGCAGCGTAACCTATTGGAAGCGTTGGAATCCTTACAGGGACGATCGCTTATTGAAGTTAGCTCATTAGGCTACACGCAACAGCCTGTAGTGATGGAATACATTACACAAACCTTCATTGATCGATGTCATCACGAAATTACAAGCCAAACTTTGGATGTTATTCGTAGCCACGCACTGCTCAAAGCACAAACTCAAGATTATATTCGGGATAGCCAGGCTCGGCTTATTCTGCAACCCTTAATTCAAAAATTGCTTGTAACACTGCACGATTCCATTCCGTTGGAATTCTTCTTAAATCAAATCCTCAATGCTTTAAGAGGAAAGCCATTATCCTATACAGGATACGCGGCTGGAAATGTAATTAACCTGCTAAATGCATTACGTTCAAACCTAGATAATTGCGATTTTTCGGATTTGGTAATCGCTCAGGTTTATTTCACGAATACCACTTTGCAAAATACCGATTTCACAGGTTCTACCTTTTATCAATCTACCTTTGCAGAGGTGTTTGGCGGTATTATCGCTGTGGCCTTTAGTGCAGACGGAAAGTACCTGGCCATCAGTGATGCGCGGACTGAAGTTCATGTATGGAATCTGTTGACTCAACGAAAATTATTGACGTTGCAGGGTCATAAAAGTTGGGTCTTTTCCTTAGTCTTCAGTCCTACTGGAAAAAACCTGGCAAGTGCCAGTGATGACTATGTTGTAAAGCTCTGGGGAATGGAAACAGGGCAATGTTTACAGACCTTGAAAGGACCAGCCAACCTCTTAAATGCGGTTACCTTTAACTCCGATGAACAATGCATTCTGTATGATGAGACTGTTGCCATTCAACTATGGAATGTTGACCATCCGGAATATCAAATTGCAGCCCTTCAAGGCAATACTCTGCTAGCTCGGTCAACGGCGCTTAGTCCTGATGGACGGGCGATCGCCATCAGCACGCGTGACCAAACAATCAAGCTATGGAATATTCAAACAGGGGAATGCTATCAAACCCTCAGCGGCCATACAGGAGATGTGCGGATGCTCCGTTTCAGTGCCAGTGGCCGCTACCTGGCTAGCACTAGCCTAGACTTAAGTATTCGCCTTTGGGATCTAGAAAGCGGCCAGTGCATACATTTTTTACAGGGACATGGGCACGGGGTGAGTGAAACAGCGTTTAGCCCGGATGAACAATACCTGACCAGTAGCAGTTTCGATCGCACCCTAAAGCTCTGGGATATAGCTACAGGGCAGTGCTTGAGAACCTTCCATGGGCATCAGAAACATTTGATGGCCTGTGCATTTAGCCCAGATGGGCAGCTTATAGCCAGTGGTGGTGGTGACCATGCCGTCAAATTGTGGGATGCGAAAACTGGGCAATGTGTTAAGACGGTACAGGGATATGCCAATGCTGTAACTCGCATTGCCCTCACGCCACCATTAGGCTACATGGACACGAGGGCCTCCCACAATCACTCTGTCCCCAGGTATGGAAAACATCCTATTTTAGCCAGTGCCCATGAAGATAAAACCGTCAAACTCTGGGATGTCTCAACTGGACATATTGTCAAAACCTTGCCACCGCAGGCTGATTTGATTTGGGGCCTCACATTTTCGCCAGATGCTTCCCTGCTAGTTACCGCCAATACTGATCACACGATTAAGCTCTGGAACTGGTACACAGGCGAGTGTTTGCAAACGTTACAGCACGGAAATTGGGGCTGGGCCGTAGCCTTTCATCCCAGTGGGTTTCCCCTCGCTACAGGCAGCTATGACCAGACTATCAAGATTTGGAATATCCATACGGGCGAATGCTTGCAAACCCTATGTGGGCATACCAGCGCTGTGCTCTCTGTCACTTATAGCCCGGATGGTCATACCCTTGTCAGCAGCAGCCATGATAAGACAATTCGTCTGTGGAACCCCGTAACCGGAGAGTGTGTGCGGGTGCTGGAAGGGCATGGCGATCGCATCGGGCAGGCTAGATTCAGTCCTGATGGCCAATTTCTTGTAAGTTGCAGCTACGATGAAACGATTCGATTCTGGGATCCCCATACGGGCGAATGCTTCCGCACTTTGCGAGGACATCAGGGAGCGATTACATCCATTTGCTTTAGCCCTGATGCGCAACACCTGATTAGTGGTAGCTTCGATCAAACCATCAAGATCTGGGATGTCGCTACAGGGGAATGCCTGAGAACGCTGCAAGGTCACAGCAGTGGTATTTTGTCTCTGTTGTATGAAGCTACGCCATTATCGCTGGAGGGTGGCGATCGCCTCCCCCTCATCCTCAGTAGTAGCTTCGACGGCACGATCAAAATCTGGCATCCTGAAACAGGAGCCTGTGTGAAATCTCTCATTGCTCCCCGACCGTATGACGGTATGAATATCAGCGGAGTATCGGGCTTAACAGCAGCCCAGGAAGCAAATTTGAAATTGCTAGGGGCGATCGTGGCTGGTTGACCTGCATTCTGCGTAGGAAAAGCCTATTCTGCACCCATAGTAGGAATTTAGATAACGGGCAGCACGAAACAGTGCCCATTATCTAAATTCTGGCTCTATCATGGTTTAGACGGATCGAATATTCTTGCAAATGTAAAAAAACAAATAAAGATTGAGATTATCCCATCCCGCTAGAGGGTGCTTGGAATGTTCTACAAGAACTAATTTGATTGTTTGCAGATGATATTCACAACCAATCAATCTCCAACCACCCGCCAGAGAACTCTCTGCTAGACATACAGAGACTTCCCTGCAGTTTCTCTCCCCAGGCGGTAAGAGAAATCTGTAAAGCGTATCTTTATTCCTCTCTCCTCCTGGACATGGCGAAGAAAGGATAGGTATCCCGTCACGTGTCCCCTTCAGGGGCAGAAGAGAACAGAGCTGGGGCAAGATTGCCCGCGAGCCAGGGATAATCTCAGATCACAACCCAGAGCTGAGCCATATCAGCTACCTCTAAAGTAAGAGTGCATAGCCGGGGGTGCAGTGAGAAAAGGTGAGATCTTTCAGTAAACTTCTATTTCCTCAGTGGATCTCATAAAAGCGTTCAATGTTCTAGCAAAGCCAGACCACGGGTATAGCCCCTATACGGAACTGACCCATGACCGCAGATGAGGCGATCGCCCTCCTCCATCAAATTCTGAACCAATCAGGCCAGACGGCTCAACTCAACGACACCCAGCTCAAAGTCTTCCGGCAAATTTGGCAGGGCCAATCTTACCCAATGATTGCCCAGGCCAGCGGCTACGATTACGACTACATCAAACAGGTCAGCTCTCGATTGTGGCAGATGCTCTCGAAAGCGCTCAATCAGCCCGTTTCTAAGCGCAATTTGCAATCGGTCTTTCAGCAATATCTCCAAACGGTTGAGCCCGTTGCGGTTTCACCGTCCTTCCTGGGCCAGCGTTCGATATACCATAACCTGCGTGCCGGAAGCGACAGTGCCTTCATTGGGCGGGAGGCAGAGATTGAGCGACTACTGGCTTTTCTGAGCTTCGATCATCCCGCCTCCTGCGTCAGTATTGAGGGGTTAGGTGGGATTGGTAAAACGACCTTGGCCCTGGCGATCGCCCATCACCTGAAAGCTGCCTCAGCGCCTTTCAACGCCATTATCTTTACTTCTGCAAAACCCAATCATCTGACCTCATCGGGCTTGTTGCCCCGGCTTCAACCCGATCGCACATTACAAGATTTGTTTCGGGCGATCGCCTACACATTGCACTGCCCGGATGTTTTGCTGCAACCCTTTGAAGAGCAACTGACGCAGATCTATCACCAGCTTTCACGTCAGCCTACCTTGCTAATCCTTGACAATCTAGAAACGGTTGAGGAGCAAGTTGCTATTTTGTCTTTTCTGCACGATTTGCCCAGCACGACTAAAACCCTTTTGACGAGCCGAGCCAAAACCCCGTTTCCTTCCGTTACCCTGGCTCCTTTGCCACCAGCCTGTGGTGTTGACCTGATTCAGAGCCAGTCCCACAACAAGGGACTGCGCCTAACCGATAACGAAGCTCAACAATTACATCAACGAACTAGTGGCATTCCCGCTGCTATCATTTATGCTGTTGGGCAACTGGCCAGTGGCTACCCGTGGGAATCCTCGGTGCAAGCAGTGGTTCAGGGAGACTATGCCCGCTTCTATTTCGAGAGTTCGCTCATGGCTTTGCGGGATGAGCCAATTTATTCCCTCTTTCTGGCGGCCGCTCTGTTTCCAAGTTCAGCCGCGACAGATGCGCTCGCCTATGTAGCTGAACTCGCTGATCCCGCCACTGTAACCCAGGGCTTGGCGCGGTTGCAGCAACTCTCACTGCTCAACGGGAGGGAGGGGCGCTTTGATATGTTGCCCCTGACTCGCGAATATGCGATCGCGCAATTAAATGCCGACCCTGACCTCAAATTGCGGCAACATCAGCGTCGGGTGGAATGGTATTTGACTTTTGCGGAAACTTATGGTGGCAAGGATTGGACGGATTGGCAAAACTATGGCCCTCTGGAACAGGAATGGGAAAACCTGCAGGATGTGATTGAGTGGTGCATTGCAGGGGATCGCTATGAGGAGGTCTGCCGTTTCTGGCGTAAAGCCCGTTGCTATAGCCACGCCCAGGGCTATAGCAAAAATCGCCTGAGCTGCTGGGCAACTCGCTTAGATTGGACGAATTGGCTGATCCAGGCGGCGGAGCAGCGCCAGGACTGGCCCACTGTTGCTGAGGTGGTGTTTGACCGGGCATGGACACTAACGCTGTTGGGGCAACCTCATCATTTGGAATCCGCAAAGGATTTGTTCGCGAGAGCCTGGGACTACCACCTATACCTTCAACCTGCAACTCAGGTGGAATTGGCGACTCACATTGCTGTTTGGCACATTGAGAATTTAGACTTCGTTGAAGCGTTGCACTGGTTGCAGCGTGCAGAAATGATGGTGCAGGAAACGGAGTTAGAGGCGACCGCCTACCAGCGCTTCTCAATTCGGCGGCACTACTACCGAGGCGAAATCGCCTACAAAACAGAAGATTTTACTCAAGCACAAGCCCACTTTGAGCAAGCTCTCCAGCAAGCCCAACAGATTGATTGGCGGCGGGTTGTTTTCCTGACGAAAGACTGGCTGGCTGATGTGGCCTTGAAGCAGGGCAATGTTACTGATGCCCGAGTGTGGATGGAAGAAGGTTTGCAAGTGGCCCAGAAAAGTGGCGATCGCTGCCGTACGGCATTCTGTATGCGATCACTGGCGCGTCTAGAATACAGCCAGGGGAATGGTGCTGAAGCTCACCATTGGGCCTCTGAAGCCTTGAGTATGTTTGCGCAGCTTGGCATGATATCCGAAGCCCAGGAAACTACGGATCTGCTGCACAGCATGGATTTATCCGTGCCATGAATAATTTAAAACTTGTACCCAAAGGAGAGAGGTGGGGCGTTGTCCCGCCTCTCTCCTTTTGATTCTGACCGTATAGCACTATAGCGCTGTTCACGTTGATAAGTACGGTGGTGTGGGACATGAAGTGCACCACACCACTGTTGCTGTACTTAACGCACTTGCACATTCAGGACTTACGCATGTGTGTGGTGTGCTTCGCACACCACACACATGCTCTAAATATGGCGGACTTGCGTAAGTCCTGACATTGCTATGTCCAAACGATCTGGTGATAGCTGTAGCTATTAGGAAAACCATAAAAATTGCCCTCGCGGGTAATTCTCCGTTTGTGTCTCTTATCGTAGGCTGAGAATAACCGAGTTTATCAAGTCGGTTGTTCTCAGTTATGAACTCAGATGCCCCGAAGTTGTGATGGAGATATGAATCACAAATGGTTTGGGTGTCGAACCTGTGTGTCTCCAGGAATCACTCCCAACCATCTCCTAAACCCCCATCAGGAGAATCCCATGCGTTCCTCTAAGCTCTGCCCCTCTGAAACCTTTGCATCTTTCATGCAGAAGGCAAAACAACTGGATCTATCTCCGATCGCCTATCAACTCATGTACAACGACTATGGCCCCCAATGGTCGAAGGAAGAAACTGTAAAGGCGATCGCGCACTATTTAGGGTTCCTCTACTTAGCTGATAAGTATCCTCGACTGACGTTAGTTCCATCTTACGAGATTGATCAGGTTTGGCACTACCACATTCTTGATACGAGCAAATATATGGATGACTGCATGATGCTCTTTGGTTACATCGTCCATCACTTCCCATATCTTGGGTTGCGGGATGAGCAAGATCAGGCGCATCAGCATAAAGCGTATGCCCTGACTCAAGCCCTTCTACGGAAACACTTTCAGGGTATTTCAATTGAGTCTGATACTACCCCATCCGATTGTGAACCTATCATGGAATTGTCCCATTCTATTAGCTGCCAGTCTGTAGAAGAAGAGCGTTTGCCTGTGCCATCTAAACGGGAGATACGCCCTCGGGTTGCACTCAGCATGGAAGCAATTTTTGATAAATTGCAATCAGCCTAAGCAATTAGCCTTGTAGAAACTGAGGCTTCCGGGTTCTCTAAGAATCCGGAAGCCTGTGTGCTCAACTCTAATGCGGGTGTTTTAACAGATGGGCGATCGCCCCCTTCGCCCCTAATTCAGACAGATGCCGCAATTCACGGCCAATAACCTCCGCCAGACGGGACGATTGCGCTAAATCCCCAAATACTTCTTCGACCTGAAGCAGTGGTTGAGGATTGACGCCACCCGTGTGGGCCCTTTCGGTGAGAATGTGCGCCATGGGGTCATCAATGGCAATGGGATTTCCCAGATCATCTACCCCATTGAGGTAGCGGAACCAGGCGGCAATGGTCAGCCCCAGGTAATCGATTGCCCCACCCTGATTCAGCGCATCCCGCAGGGAACCCAGAACAAATTTTGGCATCTTTGCCGCTCCATTTAAACAGAGACGGGGCAGTTGATCCTGAATTTTAGGATTAGAGAAGCGCTCAATGAGCGTCCGTTTATAGTCGTCCAGATCAATACCCGGTACTGCTTCCAGGGTTGGTTGTACCTCGGCCATCAAACGGTCGACGGCCTGTGTAAATAACGGATCAGCCATGACCTCATCGACATAGTGGTAGCCTGCCAGGGTACCCAGAAAACCAATCATCAAATGGCTGGCATTCAGCAAGCGAATTTTCATCAGCTCATAGGGATGCACCCGGTCGGTCATTTGTACTCCAACGGTTTCCCAATTAGGGCGGCCTGCGCAGAAGTCATCTTCCACAACCCATTGGAGAAAGGATTCCGCAACTACGGGAAAACCATCGTCAATGCCAAATTGTTCGGCGACCATACGAACATCCGCAGCAGTGGTTGCCGGGGTGATGCGATCGACCATGCTATTTGGGAAACTCACATTCTCCGAAATCCACTGACCCAATTCAGGATTCTGCAAATTTGCGAACGCGGTCAGCATCTTACGGGCAATATTGCCGTTCCCCTGCAAATTGTCACAGGACAGTACTGTGAAGGGGCCAACACCTTGCTGACGACGCTGATCGAGGGCGGCTGTTATGTACCCGAAGGCTCCAATGGGTTCGGTTGGGTGCTGTAAATCATGCTGAATTGTGGGATGATTTACCTCTAATTCACCCGTACCCTCATTGTAGTAATAGCCTGCCTCGGTAATCGTGAGGGAAACAATTTTGCAATTTGCATCGGTCATTGCATCAATAACCGCTTGTCGATTATCAGGGGCAAAGAGATATTGGGTGATAGAACCGATGATACGAGCATGATCCCCACCAGGCGATCGCTCCACTAGAGTATATAAGCAATCTTGAGATTGCAGCGCATCTCGCATGCGTTCGTCATACACTAGCAAACCAACTCCACAAATCCCCCACTGATGATCGGAAGTTTGATGAAAGTAATTGTCCAGATATAATGCCTGGTGTGCGCGGTGGAAACCACCAACACCGATGTGAACAATGCCATCGGTGATGGAATGGCGATCGTATTGAGGAATTTGTACGTGTTCTGGTAAGCGTAACAAAGATGCTTCAGTCAGCTTAATTGTGGCGTTTGCATGAGTTGAAGTATTCATGGTACTCCAGTGAAACTTGAAGGGTGTTTGTTTGGAATGAAGTCTGGTTTTATCAAATGAATCAATGCTCTTGCAGAATTAGACTTGTGATTGCTTTATGGAATTTAAGATTGCAATCCGAAGTTCTCTTTCTTGCATCTTGAGATCGGCTAGGCTTGACTGGAATGAATGGTATTTAACACAATTTCTGTCCCTGAAATAGCAAAGCCTATCCCCAATCCTTCTTGGAAGGGAAACTCTAAACTTCAGGCATCTCTATCGCTGATTGAATTCTTTAACCTCCATCAAAAGATCCCAGATCTAGATGGAGAGTGGCAATAGCTCTGCGACTTCTTCAAGAAACCGCAGAGCTGGCGTGTTAGGAGTGCATTAGAGGATGAAGTTCGGCCTTGGGAATGGCCTCTCCCTGGGTATTGAATAGGTGACAACGATCGCCATCTACATAAATGGGAATCTGCTCATGGGTGCGAATGAGGCGATCGCCCTCCGTTTGCACAACAATAGTATCGCCGCCTGCCAGTTTGGCATAGACAAAAGTTTCGCCACCCAGCCGTTCTACGACGATGACCTCACCTTGCATCGTGGCGCGAGTATGGTCGAGAGTAAGGTGTTCAGGGCGAATGCCGAGAGTAGCGCGATCGCCTACAGCAATGCGCCCAGGTTGCAGGGGTAAGGTAATCACTTCACCCCCCGGTAACTCAACACGGGTTGCCACTTCACCGACCGCCGTGACGGTCACTGGCAAGAAGTTCATCCGAGGAGAGCCAATGAACCCCGCCACAAATAGATTTCTTGGACGGTGATATAGCTCCAAGGGAGAACCCACCTGTTCAATGATGCCACCCTGCAACACCACAATTTTGTCCGCCAGGGTCATCGCTTCTACCTGATCGTGGGTGACATAGATCATTGTGGATTGTAGACTGTCATGCAGACTGGATAACTCAATCCGCATTTGTACGCGCAGAGCCGCGTCCAGGTTGGATAAGGGTTCATCAAACAGAAAAACTTTGGGATTGCGAACCAGGGCACGACCAATCGCAACCCGTTGTCGCTGGCCCCCTGATAACTCCTTGGGTTTACGCTCCAGGTAGGGCTCCAGTTGCAAGATACGGGCTACATCCCGCGCACGCTCGTAGCGCTTGGCTTTAGATAGCCCAGCAAGACGCAGACTAAAAGCCATGTTCTCCGCTACCGTCATGTGAGGATATAACGCGTAGGTCTGGAACACCATCGCTAACCCCCGCTTGTCGGGTGGCACGTCGTTCATGCGTTCCCCATCAATGAACAAATCACCCGATGTAATTTCTTCCAACCCAGCAATCATGCGTAGCAGGGTTGATTTGCCACAACCCGAAGGGCCAACGAAGACAACGAATTCGCGATCGTTGATGTCCAGATCGATTCCTTTGATCACATCAAAGTCGGTGTACTGTTTGCGAATGTTCCGCAACGTAACGGTAGACATAAAAGCTCCTCGTCATGCTCTCAAAAATTAGGATGAATTATTACTTCACAGCACCAAAGGTCAGACCGCGCACCAATTGCCGCTGGCTCAACCAACCAAAGATGAGAATAGGGGCGATCGCCATCGACGATGCCGCTGAAAGCTGCGCCCAGAAAAGCCCTTGAGGGCTAGAAAATGATGCAATAAATGTGGTTAATGGAGCGGCTTTTGATGTTGTCAGGTTCAAGCTCCAGAACGCTTCATTCCATGACAGGATGATAGCTAATAAGGCTGTTGAAGCAATTCCTGGTAATGATAACGGTAACAACACATGGAGTACTTCCTGCCACGTTGAAGCACCATCCATTCGTCCTGCTTCGAGAATGTCTTTGGGTACATCTCTAAAGAAGGTATAAATCATCCAAACTACAATAGGCAGATTAATCAGGGTATAGATAATAGCCAGACCAATGCGTGTATCCAGCAACCCCGAATCACGAAAAATCAGGTAAATCGGAACCAATACCCCAACGGGAGGTAACATCTTTGTGGACAACATCCACAATAAAGTTCCTTTTGTTCCTTTTGTTGGAAAGAAAGCCATGGCATAGGCCGCAGGAACCGCCAGGAGGATGGCTAGAATAGTAGAACCAAGGGAAATCACTACACTATTCATCGCAAAATTCAGGTAATTGGCTCGCTCCTGAATCGTGACGTAGTTTTCAAGAGTCGGCTGGAAGAATAGCTTCGGCGGCAGGGCAACTGCTTCCACTTCAGTCTTGAAACTGGTCAGTACCATCCAAAAGATGGGGAAAAAGAGCAGCCCGGCCGCCAACCATCCGAGCAGTGTTACCACCAGACGGCGGATTGCCTTTTTATTTTTTGAAGGAGAGGTTTGAGTCACTGGTGTCATGGTGATATCCCATTAAGCATCAACATTGCGGGCAACGCTACGCATTAAGAAAATAGCGACGATGTTGGCAAGCACAACCGCAATCAAACCGGCGGCCGATGCACCACCCACATCAAATTCAAATAAGGCCCGGACAAAGATGAAGTAAGCCAAGTTCGTCGTTGCCAACCCCGGTCCTCCGGATGTAGTAACGAAAATTTCCGCAAAGATGGTGAGGAAAAAGATGGTTTCGATCATGGCGAGAACGGCGATCGCCCGCCCCAAATGCGGCAGGGTGATATACCGAAAAATGTCCATTGCCTTCGCGCCATCCATTCTTGCTGCTTCCACTTGCTCGTGGTCCAGCGATTGAATCGCCGTCAACAGAATCAGCAACGCAAAGGGTAACCATTCCCACGACACAATTAGAATGACCGACAGCATTGGGTACTGAGCAAACCAGTCAACTGCCCCTAGCCCCAATGAACGCGTGATGTAGGCGAATAATCCATTCACCGGATGCATCAGCAGGTTTTTCCAGATGAGGGCACTGACGGTCGGCATAACGAAGAAGGGGGCGATCGCCAACAACCGGGCTACCCCACGTCCCCAAAACTCTTCATTAAACAAAACCGCCAACACTACTCCTAACCCGATCGTGATGAGCAGTACTGCCCCTACTAAGATCAGCGTATTCCAGATAGATATCCACAATGCTGGCGAACTCAGCAAAGCTACATAATTTCCCACCCCCACAAACCCGTTGTTGGTGGGATTTAACAAGTTATACCGTTGCAACGAAAACCATATCGTCATCAACAACGGCACAATCATCCAGATCAAAAGAACCACGATAGATGGGCCGACCAATGGCAACGTCGCCACTTGCCGCCTGGACGTGGATTTCTTCTTGCCTTCAACTGCCAACGTAGAAGCCATAGGACATAAAAAGCAAACGCTAAAAAACAAATAAACTGAAGCTCAAAAAGCTTATTTGAATAAGGTGAAACGCTCATTCAAAATCACTAATTTTCATTCTCAAGACTGCTCCTAAAATGAGGTAGAGCTTTCGAGTAACAATGTCTAGCCAGAGGCTAGAAGCAGGGAAATCAGTTTTGTTAAATTGCACCGATGTCTGGATAGTTTGAGCCGGAGAAGGTCTATTTAAGTGGTGTAAAAACCTAAATTCAAGGCTCGCCCATGCAAAGCGCTACACTTATCGCTCACCGACAACTTCTTGCAGAGGGGGCGTTGGGGGACAAGCCACGCCCCCCAACAGGAGATAGGGTCAAGTTAAACCTCTAATACAGCCCCATTTCAAGGAGGTGATTAACTGAGGGTTAATCACCTTTCGAGCATGACAACTACAACCCTACCCAGAGTAATTTAGTAATTTATGGAGGGTTTTAGTCAACCCCAATAAATTACTTGATGTATCCGCCTCGCTTCATGGTTTCTTCTGCTGTCGACTGTGCTTGCTGCAATGCTTGATCCACCGACGTTTGTCCCGTCAAAGCTGCGGCTAGCGTTTGTCCTACCTGCGTTCCTAACGCCTGAAACTCAGGAATTGCCACGAACTGAATGCCCTTATAAGGTACAGGGTCTGCTGTCGGCTTACTGGGATCGGCTGACTCAATCGAACTCAACACAATTGATGCAAACGGCGCAGCCTTTTGATACTCTGGATTTTCGTAAGTAGACTTTCGTGTTCCCGGCGGTACCGCTACCCAACCACGCTCCTGGGCTACCAACTGCACATACTCCTTGGATGTTGCCCAGGCAATAAATTGCTCTGCTGCTTCTGGCGACTTCGTAGAAGACGGAACCGCCAAAGACCAGGCCCACAGCCAATTCGAGCCATTAGGATACTCGGCAACAGGAGCCTTAGCAAAGCCAACTGTATCCGCTACCTGTGACTCCTTCGGGTCGGCTAACTTACCTGCCGCTACAGTCGCATCAATCCACATCCCGCATTTACCCGTCGAGAATAGAGCCAAGTTCTCGTTAAAGCCGTTAGAGCTAGCTCCTGGAGGTCCATCCTTCTTGAGGATGTCGACATAGTAATTCAGGGCTTCTTTCCATTCAGGGCTATTCAGCGCTGGTTGCCAATTGGTGTCAAACCACTTTCCTCCAAAGGTATTCACCAGGGTGGTAAAGTATGCTGTGTTTTCGCCCCAACCTGGCTTGCCCCGTAGACAAATGCCATACACGCCATTATTAGGATCATTAATTTTGTCAGCCCACTCACGCACCTGAGCATAGGTTGGTTGATCCGGCACGGTAATGCCGGCCTGCTCAAACAGATCCTTCCGGTAATAGAGCATCGAGCTTTCTGCATAGAAAGGTAGAGCATAGAGCTGATTCTCGTAAGACAATGCTTCCTTCACAGGCGGCAGGAGATCATTCGTGTCATATTCTGCTGGCAAATTCTCTAGAGGCAAAAGCCATCCCTGTTTTGCCCAAATAGGTGTTTCGTAAGTACCAATAGTCATAACGTCAAATTGCCCACCCTTGTTGGCAATGTCATTCGTTACCCGTTGGCGCAACACGTTCTCTTCCAGAACCACCCAATTCAGGTCAATGTTAGGGTGAGCTTTTTCAAATTCGTCCGACAGGTCTTGCATGATTACCATGTCGTTGTTGTTAACCGTGGCGATGGTCAACGTGGTGTTGTCACCAGCTTGCTGACCTCCTCCTAAAGTGCAGGCATGCAGCTGAACCAGCAAAATCCCAATTAAAAAAGCGCCAATCACGCGAGCCGCGCGAAACTTCAGCATCTTATGGCTCCTTATTTTTACCAGAAGGTAAATTAACAAATATTGATACTCTGCTCTTCTGCTGAGCATTTGCTCAATAATTGAAATAATACCGTCCTGCTTCCCAATCCTGAGAAGACGATGGACATTTGCAACATATATTCATTGATGAGGAACTTAGGGATGGTCGCGATCGCACGCTACAACTTCGCAGGCAAGACCATTTTGATTACCGGAGGAGCGGGAGACATTGGTAAAGCAACTGCTCAGCGCTTCGCAAAAGATGGAGCCGCCATTGTTCTGCTCGACTTGAATGCTGAGAAAATGGCTGCCGCTGCAGAGCAACTCTCAGAATTTTCCATACCTGTTGTGACGCAATGTTGTGATGTGACTCAGTTCGATGCAGTGGCCGAGGCCTTTGCCAAAGCTGCCGAAAAACAGGGTCGCATCGATTATGTTTTTAACAACGCTGGGTTTCAGGGAGCCTTTGCAACAACAGATGAGTACCCAGAAGATGACTTTCGTAAAGTTATGGATATTAACGTGTTAGGGGTGTTTCATGTCCTCAA
Organism: Leptolyngbya sp. FACHB-8; assembly: GCF_014695575.1. Taxonomy (GTDB): domain Bacteria; phylum Cyanobacteriota; class Cyanobacteriia; order Elainellales; family Elainellaceae; genus Vacuolonema. Next base: position 140,313 of record NZ_JACJOO010000012.1, read on the forward strand.
GGTGGCAGCGCAACACATGCGGGCAATGGGAGGTGGGGCGATCGTTAACATGGCTAGCCATGCCGGAGTTGCAGGCCCCCCCAACATGCTGGCCTATGGTGCATCCAAATTTGCTGTTGTCGGTATGACCCAAACCGCTGCTAAGGATTTAGCGGCCTATAACATCCGGGTCAACGCCCTCTCCCCTGCCCTGATTGGTCCTGGCATGATGTGGACTCGGCAGACAGAATTACAGGCTGCTGTAGGTTCTCAATACTTTGACGCCAATCCCAAAACTGTAGAGCAGCAAATGATTGGCTCAGTTCCTATGCGCCGTCTGGGAAGCTTAGAGGAGGTGGCTCAGGGGGTAGCTTTTTTACTGAGTGATGAATCTAGCTATATAACTGGGTTTAACCTAGAAATTACGGGTGGCATTAATTAGATGACAGTTTCTCATGGATGGGCTGTCAAGCTGTTGTAGGAATGATTGGCAAATCGCCCTTCTGCTCCTAAAGGTATATGCGGTTACAGGCATGTAACCCGTTTCTGAGGAAATAGTGTTGAGGGAAACAATCAAAATAAGCCGTTATGTTCAGAAAACTGCAATCCATCAAAAGGCATAAATATGGGCAAAAAACCTGACCTCGGGCATATGCTCAAAGTGTGAACAAACGAGGCTAGCCAAGAACGAAGGGAAAAAGAGTGATGGAACGGCGCGATCGCAAACTCGATCAGGCGGCTCACGCAGCGTGGCTTTATTACATCGCCAGCAATACCCAAGAAGAGATTGCTGCGAAGTTGAATGTTTCCCGGCAAGCTGCCCAACGCTTAGTGGCTTTGGCTGTTAGTGAGAAGCTTATCAAGTTTCGACTGGACCATCCCCTGAGTGAGTGTATTGCCTTAGCCGAGGCCCTACGGGATAAATTTGAGTTGAAGCTTTGCGAGGTTGTACCGAGTGATGCAGGAAATGGTGAGGCTGTGAGCGGCATCGGTGTATGTGCAGCTACGCATTTAGAATATTATCTAGCGAGCAAAACTCCTAACATTCTGGCTTTTTCTTCGGGTCGCAGTCTACGGGCCATGGTGGATCAGATTTCACCAATGCACCAACCTCAGCATAAGATTGTTTCGATTATTGGCAATATGTCACAGTATGGCCGAGCAGGGCGGCATGAGGTTGTCATGCGCTTGGCAGACCGAATTGGCTCTCAAGTGTATCTGGTGCCAACCCCGGTTGTGGCTACCAGTGCTGAAGAGCGCGACCTGTTACAAACCCAGCGATCGTTTGTGACGGTGAAGACTTTAGCAGAGCAAGCAAAAATTACTTTTGTGGGTGTGGGTCAGGTGATCTGGAATGGCCCGCTTCATCAAAATGGTTTTATCAATGATGAAGAAGTTACGCAACTCATGGAATTGGGCGCGGTAGGCGAGATCGGTGGCTGGGCTTATGATCAGTACGGGACTGTCCTTTCAAAAAGTACAAATCTGCGAGTTGCCAGTTTTCCTCTGGAGCAACCAACCCAACGCTTGATGGTGGCGGTGGCGGGAACAGAGCAGAAAGTGGATGCAATTTTAGGTGCCCTTCGGGGCCGCATTATTAACGGTTTGATTACTGATGAAAGCGTTGCAAAAGCAATCCTGAAATAGGAGTTAGATATTCAGACATTTTTGAATAGTGGCATAGCACTGTAACCACCTACTTACAATGCTTCTCAAGCGCTTAAAATCTAGTTATTTTTGTGAGAGCCGCGCTGAACGCGGCTCTCACAAAAATAACCGTGGCTGATTCAAGCGCAAAGCGCTGTATTTATCTTCAGTTTGGGTGAAGGGAGTTTTCGAGTGCCATGCACTGGGCAGCACTCGAAAACCCCCTTCACCCAAACTGAGATTGTTTAGGGGCTTGTCTCCAATACATTAAGGTTATAAATTCCCGTGGTTCCAGCTGGAATTTCAAAGGTAGTCACTGGCGCATTGTTGCCGAATAGCCAGATTTCATAGCGGCCTGGTTTGAGTCCTGGTGCTACAAAGCGTCCAACCCGGTTGGTGATAATTTCCACCACAGGCCAATCAGGATCAGATTGAGAGAGAATGCGGCCATGCTGTAAGGCTAGGGGTTGGCGTTGGTTATCAATCAACGTGCCCCGAGCTAATACAGTGGCTTCTTATCAAATGTCAAGCGGGTTGAGGTGTCGCGACAGCAGAGTTGACGGGTTAAAGACATAGACCGCAACGACAACATCAGATCGCAACGACAATTTCGGATCGAAATGACAACATCAGATCGCGACGACAATTTCGGATCGCGACGACAACATCAGATCGTAGTGACAGCAGCAGGACTCAACGACCCCATAGGATCGCCTTTACCAGACACACGCTATGAGAAAGCTAGGAGGCGGACTTACTAGAACGGTTCGTTGCTGCCCGTTTGCGATAGCTATCGGTTTTGATTTCCACAATCAAGGCATGATGCACCAAACGGTCTACAGCGGCGACCGTCATCATGGAATCGCTAAAGATGGTATCCCAGGCACTGAAGGGTTGATTGGCCGTGATGAGTAAGCTTTTGCGCTCATAACGATGGGCAATCAACTCGAAGAGGACACTGGTTTCTGCTTCGGACTTTTTGACATAACCCAAATCATCCAGCACGAGCAAATCAAAGCGGTCCAACTTCTTGAGGGCCGCTTGTAGGCTTAGATTCAGTTTGGCTTGCTGGAGGGACTGTACCAGGGCGAGGGATGGAAAGAACTTGACGCGTTTACCAAACTCCACCATACGACGGGCCACACCACTGGCTAGATGCGTCTTTCCAACCCCTGAAGCCCCGAAAATCAGACAGTTCTCCCCCCGCTCCAACCACCCTGGGTCATCCGCCAAGTTCATCAGTGGAGCCGGATTGAAGTTTGGGATATGGCTCCACTCAAAGTTGGAGAGGGTTTTTGCGTTTGGCAGTTGGGCCTCGCTGAGGGCGCGCTTGAGCCGGGTATTCCAGCGGTGTTGCACCTCCAATTCGCACAGTGCCAGCAAGAACTGGGCGTGCGACCATCCTTCCTGCATCGCCTGTTGTTCGAGTTCCTCCCACTGGGCCAGCATATGGGAGAGGTGCAGTTGCTTGAGGTAAAGACTGAGGCTCTGGTAAGGGCTGATGGGGTGTGTCACTAACTCGGGGGCTGAGGAGTTGGTCATAGCTGGAGAGTTCGTGTTGGGTGACGTTCACCTGCTGGATAGGACGACGTTGTAGCAATTGGAAATGCTCTTGTAAGCCCACCAATGTCAGGGTTTTGGCGTCCAGTTGTGTGTGCAAGTAGTGAGCAACG
>NZ_JACJOO010000013.1 GCF_014695575.1 Leptolyngbya sp. FACHB-8
GCTCATCCCGCAGGCCATAACGGCGCACCATAGTAACATCTCCCTCTTTGGCTTCAAAAACTCAGATTTTTGATTCTAAGCCGACAGAGGGGCTAATTGATGACACGCCCTAGCAAGATAAATTTCTTATAAATTCTCTCTGTCATTATTATTTGGGGATTATCTACATGCAATAGGTTCAAACCCATTGTCACCCAATGGAAAACTTATGACAGGATTAATGATGAATTAAACAGCCTCAATCCTCTATAAATCAATAGCCCGAGGACAAAAAGCTTCCTGATAGAACTAAATTATAGAAACTATTAGGTTTATCACTTGTTTTTTGCACTACATTTTTCGCTGAATTGAGGCTAATCAATCCTTCTGAGAACTAGAAGCATGATCTAGCCTAGAAAAAAAGTAGCTTTTATAGGTCTGCCGTAAGGCGCATTATGCATTTGCCTAAAAAGGGTGGAAAAGTGTTCAAACTTGCCTTTACGGCCTGAGCTGTAGACTCTAAAATTAATGATTATCACTACCTTTCGGGGCTGTTTTGCTTGTTTCTAAAATTAAATAAAATGCTTCATACTTTAGAGGGGCGACAGCTATTTCTTTTTTGGTAGCTTTTGTTTTTGGGTAGAGTGCTAGCTGTTTTCTGAAGTTGGAGCAGATGGGTATGATTGACCGAAACGTAGAAGATCTATCTACACAAGAATTCTCCCTGGTCTCTCAGGAAGCACAGCAATTATTTGCGAGTATTGCCGAAACTGCCTGTCAACGGCCTGAACTCGTCGTCCAGTGCCTAGAGAAGTTGCAATCTACTGTAGAAGAATTGCAGGTTGCTGATGAAGAGCTACGTCAGCAGCAAGAAGCCCTAACGGGAGTGCAAGCCGATTTAGAGCGGGAGCGTCAGCGATATCGAGATTTGTTTGATTTTGCCCCAGATGGCTATCTCATTACCAATGGCTATGGCCTGATACAGGAGGCAAACATTGCAGCCGGGCGGCTCTTCAATATGCCACCTGACCATATGGTCGGTAAGCCCCTCGTGAGCTTTGTCTATGATGACCACCGCCACGCCTTTCTGAGTTTGCTCAATCAACTCCCCACGCTGCATCGGGTGCAAGATTGGCAAGCGAAACTTTGCAGCCGTGGACAAACGTTATTTGATGCCTCATTAACCATGGAAATGGTGCATCCCGCTTCACAAAATTCTTCGTCAGAGGCAACGCCACTCCCCATTCGCTGGCTCGTGCGCGACATCACGCCTCAAAAACGAGCTGAAGAGCAACTGCGCCAGATGCAACTGCAAAATTTGGAATTACGAGAAGTTGATCACCTCAAAACCCAGTTTATTGCAGCCCTTTCTCATGAAATGATTACGCCCTTGAGCGCTATTCTGGGGCTGGCGCAACTGCTGCAACAACACTTTCAACAAAAACGAGAAGGGCGTTTTGTCAGTATTACTGAGCGCATTGTCAATAATGGTCGAAGCTTGCTTACCATCATTGAAGACATGTTGAGTCATTCGCGGCTCCAATCATTTCGTTTAACGCTCAATCCTGAGCCTGTTGATTTGCGGGATTTGCTGCTGTCTACGGTAGATGAGTTGCGATCGCTCGCCGATCAAAAAGCGCTACAAATTCATCTGCGCCTGCCCACAGAGCCACTTGTGGTCACCAACGACATTTTGCGCCTGCGTCAGGTTGTGGTGAACCTTCTATCGAACGCTATCAAATTCACCGATACCGGCAGTATCTGTGTCAACTTGTGGGAGTTGCCGGAAGGCCGCATCGCTATCGTGGTAAGTGACACGGGCATCGGTATTGCTCCCGAAGATCAACTCCGTATCTTCCGAGAATTTTGGCAGGCTTCCCAACGAAACAGTCGCCAGAACCGGGGAGCAGGATTGGGGCTGTCTATTTGCAAAGCTATTGTTGAGCTGATGCAAGGCAGTATTACCGTTGAGAGCCGGTTAGGGGAAGGGGCTATTTTTCGGGTTGAATTGCCCCGCTGGTTGCCCACTGAAACAGAGGAATAACTCCCCTGGGATGATGAATATAAGGCTGTAACCTGGTATCACTTAAGAGTCTGTTTGAATTGGTTTTTTGGCGCTACTTACACAAAGAATCAACTTTTCCAGCTTTATAAACTGGTTCTACGCAATGGGTGATGGGTTATCTTCTGGAGGCTTGCACAGGCTCCTAGAAAATAACGGTTACTCACTTGCCAGTAACCAAACCACAGGACGATACCTTGAATGCTCAGCCTGACTACATCCCGGCCAAACTAAATATCATCGTCGTTGGAGCATCGGCGGGTGGTGTTGAAATGCTGACCCAACTGGCTAAGCATCTACCTGAAACCTTAGAGGCCAGCCTTTTCATTGTGGTTCACTTTCCGAGTCAAAGCACCAGCTTCCTTCCCAAGATATTGAGCCGTGTTGGGAAGTTACCAGTACGGCACCCCCAGGATGGTGAATCAATCCGCCCTGGGCATATCTATATTGCCCCTCCTGATTACCATTTGTTGATCCAAAAAGGGCAAATGCGTCTTAGCCAGGGGCCTCGGGAAAACGGCCACCGTCCAGCGATTGACACCCTGTTTCACTCGGCTGCCCGCAGCTATGGGCGATGGGTTACCGGGGTGCTGCTATCTGGCGCGCTAGACGATGGCGTTGCAGGTCTGGCAATGGTTAAATCCCAGGGAGGGCTGGCGATCGTTCAAGACCCCGCTGAGGTCGCCTTTGATGGCATGGTGCGGAGTGCGATCGCCAACGTTGATGTAGACTACATTCTGCCGATTGAAGCGATCGCCCATCAACTGGTTCAGCTTTCTGAAGAATTTCTTGAAGGTGCCATCGCCATGCCAGAAGATATGATCCACGAAGCAGAGCGGGTTGCCGAGGACAAGACCGAACGGGAAGAGGGCCAGCATTTCAATTCCCCCAGCCCAATGACTTGCCCTGATTGTGGAGGGGTGCTGTGGGAACTGCGTGAGGGGGAATTAATTCGGTTCCGTTGTCACGTGGGGCATGCCTACTCTATGGACAGCTTAGTGGCCGAGCAAACCAACGACGTTGAGCGGGCATTGTGGTCGGCGCTTCGCGCTTTAGAAGAGAAGGCAGCTCTGGCCCGCCGCCTGGCAGCTCATGCCCGTAGCCAGGCTCGCTCCCTATCAGAGAACCAGTTTATGACTCGGGCTGATGAAGCAGAGAAGCATGCCACCATAGTGCGCCAGGTGGTCATGCAACAGAAGTTAACAAAATCCCATACGTCGATCAGTCCTGAAGATTCATGAGAGTTCTGCATAAGAATTTCCCTGTGATGTGGGTGGTTTGCTTGCTGCGTGGGCAAATCACCCACATCATGGTGGTCATTGCGTGACTGGAAATCTCCTAAAGACTTGTGTGAGAGCGGGTATGAAACGTTATTGCCGTGTGTGCAGCGTAGGAAGATTCAACTCAACTCCTTCTAGAATTTTTTAACCCATGCTAAGCAACACCGGACCTGTGATTCAGAATGGGCTGGATGACGTCCGATACGTCTAGTAGAGTTGCCGTCTCAACATGCTCTTAACCAAGCTCAAACCGATGCGGTAAAGTTGATTTTGCGATTTAGATGGATAACTCTAACCTTCCATCATCGGCCGGCTATAAGGGAGCCCTACCGTGACAGAGACACAACCCGATGCTGATTTCGAAGCCTTACTGACCCACATCAAAAACAGCCGGGGTTTTGACTTTACAGGGTATAAACGCTCCAGCCTGATACGGCGCGTTAATAAGCGAATGCAGGTTGTTTCAATAATTGGGTATAACGACTATCTCGATTATTTGCAGGTGCATCCCGAAGAGTTCAATGAACTCTTCAATACGTTGCTGATTAATGTCACATCATTTTTTCGCGATCGCCCCTTCTGGGACTACATCAGTGAGGAGATTATCCCCCGTATTCTGGCTTCTAAAGACAGCAGCGAACCGATTCGGGTGTGGAGTGTGGGGTGTGCTTCGGGGGAAGAAGCCTATACAGTCTCGATGGTGTTAGCGGACGCCCTCGGCGTTCACCAATTTCAAGAGCGGGTCAAAGTTTACGCAACCGATGTGGATGAGGAAGCTCTGGCCCATGCTCGGTCGGCTACCTATTCTGCTCAAGATATTGAAGGGCTGTCGCCAGTTCAGGTCAAAAACTTTTTTGAAAAGAACGATAACCGCTACACCTTTCGTAAGGATCTGCGCCGCTCTGTAATTTTTGGCCGGCATGATCTGATTCAAGATGCACCCATCTCCAAAATTGATTTGTTGGTGTGTCGCAATACCCTCATGTATTTCAATGCAGAAACTCAGGCCCGAATTTTGTCTCGGTTTCACTTCGCGTTGAGGGATGGCGGGTTTCTGTTTTTGGGCAAAGCTGAAATGTTGCTAAGCCAATCAGCTATGTTTACCCCCGTTAGCTTGAAATATCACGTTTTTACCAACGTGCCCCGCCTACGTTTGGGCAATCAACTGTTGAAAATGACTCAGCAAAGCGATGACGAGGAGCTGAGTCCTTTGTCTAACATGGTTAAACTTCGAGATCTGGCCTTTGATAACAGCCCCATTGCGCGGATTGTGGTCGATATTCAGGGTTCTCTGGTGCTGTGCAGTGAGCAGGCCCGCAACCTCTTTAATCTCGCCATTCAAGATATTGGGCGACCGCTGCAAGACCTGGAGATCTCCTACCGCCCCGTGGAGTTGCGATCGTGTATTGACCAGGCTTATGGCGATCGCCGCACCGTACACCTTCGCGATGTGCCCTGGCAATCTCAACACGAGCAAATCTTTCTAGATATACAAGTGACTCCGCTGTTCGATGCAGGCAATCAAGTGTTGGGCGTCTCCATCAACTTTGTCGAGATCACCCGTTACAAACGGTTACAAGAGGAACTGGAGTACGCTAACCAGGAGCTAGAAACGGCCTACGAGGAACTCCAGTCCACCAATGAGGAGTTGGAGACAACCAACGAGGAATTACAATCCAGCAACGAAGAACTAGAAACCACCAACGAAGAACTCCAATCCACCAACGAAGAATTGGAGACTATGAATGAGGAGTTGCAGTCCACCAATGAGGAAATGCAAACCGTCAACGACGAACTCCAGCGCCGTAGCGAAGAACTCAACCAGAGCAATGCTTTTCTAGAGTCCATCCTGGCCAGTCTGAAGGGTGGTGTGATCGTGGTCGATCGCGATCTCCGCGTCCAAATCTGGAACTACAAGGCCGAAGACCTCTGGGGTATCCGCACTGAAGAGGCGATCGATCAAAATTTTCTCAACCTGGACATTGGCCTCCCCGTCGAACAACTCCGTAACCCCATCCGCGCCTGCCTCTCTGGCACCTCCATAGATGGAGCGGGCATCTTCCTACCTGCCATCAACCGTCGGGGCCGAAGTATCCAATGTTACATCACCTGTACACCCCTCATCGGCCTGCAAGGCTCTATTCAAGGCATCATTATGCTGATGGAAGAACAGGAAAATCCACCGTCAACATCCTAATACCGTTTTTTATACTCATAGCCAATTTTGCTGGAACGGAAGGGTGAGACGCCGCATCACGCCAGCCATACCGACTTTCTATCAACGACCTATAAGACGCTCCAGCTCTGCTGTGAGCTAAATTTGTAAGCCTCGTGAACTTACAGAACCAATCAATGAATCTTCTATGAAGAGCTCGCTTCCATTACGGAGTATCCCGTAAAAACACGTATAAACAGAAGTATAGGGTGCAACGTGTTCTGGTAGAGCCCGTCATCTTGGTGTTTTGTCTCCAGGGATGCTACGGGCTCCGCTCTGTAAACCCTATAGTACTTTTCATCGATGTTTCCTGAGGTCACGTTACAGGTATGAGTGACTCCGAAGCTCTCGGTTATGTTTTAACTGAACTGTACTCCATTAATCAATCCATCTATCTGCGCCTGCCTGCCAGTAAGGAATCCCTTCAGCAGCAGCTCAGCCGGATTCGTCACTCACAAAGCCAACTGGAGCTATTGCTTCAGGAGGTGACTCGGCAAGCCAGAAAACGCCGGAGAACTACATTTAAAGACTGTTCTCCCAGCCTGTTTCGGTTGATCTACCAGACAGCACGCCAGGCTGAAAATTACAAAATCCTTGCCGAAGAGTTTCCCCTGGATTCTCAGGGTTCAATGGATTGCTTAGCTCGCATTCAACGCCGTAGTCAGGCGATCGCCCAACACATTCAGGCTCTCGAAAAATCCCCACTGGCGTCTTAAGCCTGAAGTGGCTATGTTTCAAAGAGGTGTAGTGAAAGGGGGACGAAGTGCCCCTTTCACTACACCCCATCCACATCCCTAGAACACCACCTTCATCCCGGCACTCATAAATCCTGGGAAACCCTTAAAATTTCAGCATTGCAACATAAAACTGGTTGTGTGTAGTGGCACCGCACACCACACAACCCTACTGAATCGTTTATGAGGGTCAGATTATGAGTGATGGCGTAACGCTCTTCACCCGCATTATTCAGCGAGAAATCCCCGCCGACATTATTTATGAAGATGAGCTGGCGATCGCCTTCCGCGATATCAACCCCCAGGCTCCCGTCCACGTGCTCGTCGTTCCCAAACAACCTCTACCCAAACTGGCAGACGCCGTCCCCGAAGACCACCGAGTTCTAGGCCACCTGCTCATGACAGTAAAACGGGTCGCCGACCAGTTGGGCTTAGAGAAGGGATACCGGGTTGTTATTAACAACGGGGAAGACGGCGGGCAGACCGTCGATCACTTGCACCTGCATGTACTGGGTGGGCGCTCCATGACCTGGCCTCCCGGCTGAACCCTCACAAGGGAGGCGGGTATAGCCTGGCTCCCTTGTCTTTTAGCCTGAATTATTCTTCATGCCCCATAGCTGACCTTTACGCACAAGGCCTCTGGGGCATTCGTTTACCGAGCTTAACAATCTGAAACCCCTGCGATAGCGAGGCTGCATGCCCCGCCCCCATTGCAAGGGTTTCAGATTATGAGAAGGCTTTGACAAGAATGAGCGGATTTTAGCCGTTTCGGGGCTTAGGCAAGTTCGCTGTAACCACTGCCTGGGTGGTGTGTAGCCGGTTTCGTCTGCCACACGCCACACGCCTATGGAGATTTCCAGATAAGAACTTCCCCATTATTTGGAAAAAAGGCGCGGCGAAGCCGCGCCTTTTTTCCAAATAATGGGGATATTGTTTCTCAGAAATCTCCTATGTAAGTCCTGCGTTTATGAATCCGTTATTGGATAGAGGTCTTGGATTGCTCTGCTGTGTTAGCTCACAACTCCTACAGAACAAGCCCTTAAAGATGTGCGGAGACCCTTTACAAAACGAAACTTTCCCCTTAAGCTCTTAATTAAGAACGGTTACGGATTGTTCACATTCGTGAGAGCAACCCCGGCCTGTTCCCGGATCAATTCTTCATACATAACGAAGCACTCATTATGACGACTACCCTTCAGCGGCGCGAGAGCGCCAATGTGTGGGAGCAGTTCTGTAACTGGGTCACCAGCACCAACAACCGCCTCTATGTAGGCTGGTTCGGCGTTCTGATGATCCCCACCCTGCTCACCGCCACCATCTGCTACATCATTGCCTTCGTCGCTGCTCCTCCTGTGGACATCGACGGTATCCGTGAGCCTGTAGCTGGTTCTCTGCTCTACGGCAATAACATCATCACTGGCGCGGTTGTTCCGTCTTCCAACGCCATTGGTCTGCACTTCTACCCCATCTGGGAAGCTGCTTCCCTCGATGAGTGGCTCTACAACGGTGGTCCCTACCAACTGGTTGTATTCCACTTCTTGATCGGCGTCTTCTGCTACATGGGTCGTGAGTGGGAACTGTCCTACCGTCTCGGTATGCGTCCCTGGATCTGCGTTGCTTACTCTGCACCTGTTGCAGCAGCAACCGCAGTGTTCCTGATCTACCCCATCGGTCAAGGTTCCTTCTCTGACGGGATGCCCCTGGGTATTTCCGGTACCTTCAACTTCATGTTCGTGTTCCAGGCAGAGCACAACATTCTGATGCACCCCTTCCATATGTTGGGTGTAGCGGGTGTGTTCGGTGGTTCTCTGTTCTCTGCGATGCACGGTTCTCTTGTGACCTCTTCTCTGGTGCGTGAGACCACCGAGACTGAGTCTCAGAACTATGGTTACAAGTTTGGACAAGAAGAAGAGACCTACAACATCGTGGCAGCCCACGGTTACTTCGGTCGTCTGATTTTCCAATACGCTTCTTTCAACAACTCTCGCGCACTGCACTTCTTCTTGGGTGCATGGCCTGTAGTAGGAATCTGGTTCACCGCGCTGGGTATCAGCACGATGGCGTTCAACCTGAACGGGTTCAACTTCAACCAGTCGATTCTGGATTCTCAGGGTCGGGTAGTGAACACCTGGGCGGACATTCTGAACCGTGCGAACCTGGGTATGGAAGTAATGCACGAGCGCAACGCTCACAACTTCCCCCTCGACTTGGCTGCTGGTGAGGCTGCTCCTGTCGCTCTGACCGCTCCTGCTATCAACGGTTAATTCTTAACTGATTGATTAAAAAAGCGCCCCTAAGGGGGCGCTTTTTCGTATGGTTAACCTGCATCATTCTGGATGCTCATAGTTGAACCCTTTGTGGTGACGGTTATGGAATGCCACCAAAAGGGTTCAACTATGTAACCTCAATTCGGGATAAGCCCATTTTGTCGTGCGCATAGCGCACGACAAAATGGGCTTTTTCGAGGGGCGCGCCTTGCGCGCCCCTCGAAAAAGCCCTTACCCCAAACTGGGGTTATGTAGGGACGTTAATCGTCAATGACAGCACTGCGATCGAGCAGAAGCAGATTTCGCAGTTGATCTGAATTCAGCTCCGTGAGCCAGTTTTCGCCAGTCCCAACGATTTGCTCAGCTAAAGCTTTTTTGCTTTCGATGAGTTCGTGAATGCGTTCCTCTAAGGTGCCGGTGCAGACGAATTTGTGAACCTGCACGTTGCGGGTCTGGCCGATGCGGAAAGCGCGATCGGTGGCCTGGTTTTCCACAGCAGGGTTCCACCAGCGATCGTAGTGGAAGACGTGGTTGGCGCGGGTCAAATTCAGACCGACGCCCCCAGCTTTGAGAGAGAGAATGAAAATACGTGGCCCCTGCGGATCATTCTGGAAGCGATCGATCATCGCCTCCCGCTGTTTCTTACTGCTGCCGCCGTATAGGAACAACACATCGCGGTTGAACTGCTGCTGCAGATGGGCCTGGAGCCATTTGCCCCAGGTAGCAAACTGGGTGAAGATGAGGGTGCGATCGCCCTCCGCTAACACCTCCTCCAACATTTCCTGCAAGCGTTGCAACTTACCCGAAGGTGGCAGGGTATTGACATTAATTTCCTTAACGTCTTCATCCTCTACGGCCTCTTTTTGCAGCAGCAGCGGATGGTTACAGACCTGCTTTAGTTTGGTGAGCAGCGCCAAAATGAGCCCTCGTCGCTGGATGCCATCAGCTTCATCAATCTGCTGCATCGATTGTTCTACCAGTGTTTGATAGAGGGCGGCTTGATCAGCGGTCAGGCCACAGAACACCGTCATCTCCTGTTTGGCGGGCAGGTCTTGAATGATGGTGCGATCGGTTTTAAGACGACGCAGGATGAAGGGTTGAACGAGCGATCGCAATGTCTGCAACGAGTCCGTATCTCCATACCGCTCAATCGGCACTGCAAATCGTCGCTGGAAGAAGTTGCGCGGCCCCAGGTAGCCAGGGTTGAGGAAGTCCATAATGGACCACAGTTCTGACAGACGATTCTCCACGGGAGTCCCGGTGAGGGCAACCTTAAACTCAGCTTCTAGCTGTCGGGCCACCTGAGATTGCTTGGCTTCTGGGTTCTTAATGTTCTGGGCTTCATCCAGCACCACGCTCTGCCATTCCACCTTCTTTAAGTCGGCCTCATCTCGGTAGAGCAAGGCGTAGCTGGTGATCAACAGGTCTTTCCCCTTCACAGTTTTGAGGAAATCTTTGCCTTGCGATCGCTTATCTCCATGGTGGACAAATGCCTTCAGGCTGGGGGCAAACCGTTTAACCTCCCGTTCCCAGTTGCCCAATACAGAGGTAGGGCATACCAGCAGGGTCGGTTTTTCCAGTGCTCCCTGTTCTTTCAGGTGCAACAGGAAGGCGATAAATTCAATGGTTTTGCCCAGACCCATGTCATCCGCAAGACAGGCTCCCAAACCCCAGCGTTGTAAAAACGCCAACCAGGAAACCCCCCGAAGCTGATACGGACGCAATTCCCCCCGAAAATCAGAGGGTGGTTCAACATCTTGAATAGTTTCGTTGCCCTGGGTCAGGGTGTTGATCAACTCCTGCAACGCGCCCGAAGCCTCAAAGCTCAATACAGGTAGCTTTTCAATTATTTGGGTATCCCCTGTGCTGATGCGCAGCGCATCTTCCAGGGAAAGGGACATCTGATCCTTGCGGCCTTCAAAGAAGGTTTGGGCAGCTTTGATGTCTTGCGATCGCAACTCAACCCACTCGCCATTAATCTCGACTAAAGGGGTGTTGAGAGCAACGAGGCGATCGAATTCCGCTTTGCTGAGATTTTGGCCCCCAATGGTCAGCTCCCAACGGAAATTGAGCAGGCTTTTCAGCCCCAGTCCTTTGCCCTTTTTAGGCGGATCTGCCTTGACACTCAGACCCAAACGGTTGGCCCAACCTTCCTGACGGGTCAGGCTGGCGGGTAAAACAACCCCGATGCCACTGTCTTGCAGGCGAGCTGCACCAGACTTGATGAAGTCGTAAGCCTGACGTGGATCAAGCGTGCAGAGTTCTGGTTGGCGGTCATATAAGCTGGGCTCAATCAACGGGTACAGGCGAGAGGCCAGCCCCAACCCAGCCAATAGGGTTTCCTGGGGTTGCTCAATCACACGGCCCTGGTAGGTAAGCCGTTCGATGGGGTTGCTCCAGATACGCTGAGCGCTGACCAGAAATTCGGGATCGTCGGTGGCCTGCAATGCGTAGGCCAGCGTCCAGGTTGTTTCTCCCTGAGGTGGCGGTTGCAGACATAAGCAAACGCGAAAGCTGGCAATCTGCTGGGCCAGGTGCAGTTGCAGCGGGGCGCTCCACTGGAGCAACAGGGTGCTAAGACGCTCTAGATGATTGGTGTCAGCGTTCAACTGAGGTTCTGAGCCGAGGCTCTGGAGCCACTGGTAAACGACGGAATCTTTAGGGAACGGCAACGTCGGAACCGTGTTGTGACCGATCGCCCCTCGCACCTGAGCCTCAATCGTATGGTTGAGAAAATCCAGCAGAATTAAGCGGGGTGAGGTAAAGCGGGGTGCAGTGGGAACCTCTGATCGGTGCTGATAGGTGCAACATGCTCCGGGCATGCGGCGTACAAACTGCTGCAAGCGCTCCTGGTCGACGTTGCTATCGAGGAGTACCTGCCAGCGCCCCGTCCCCGATATGCCATCCTGTTTCAGACTGGGCAAGAAGCGCGATCGCGCTAACAGGTCCAGGCTCCAGCGGGCACTGTGCGACCAGAACCGCAAATCGTCCCCCATGAATGATTCTGAAGTATTGACCCAACCCAGGGGAAGCGCGTTGAGGACACGAAAGGCTTCCAACGGGGTCAGGCAAATCCCCCAGACTTGCCAGGTTTGCAGGGTTGGAGGCGGTTGATCGGAGTCAACGTCCTGGGCCGAATGTCGAGGTAGCCAGGCAACCCCCACGTCGGTTTGAATGCGATCGGCCGGAAGGGAAAAGGCGATCGCCTGCCAGCGCGCAGCATCGGGAGTCGGGATTGGTTCAACGGTTGAGGCTTTACGTCCTCGTCCTCGCCGGGGAGTCGCGGCCACAGGGTCTTCTAGAGGAACGTCGGTTAGGGGCCAAACCAGTTGTTGCGATTGCACCAACTCTTGTAGCATCGAGCGCAACTCGGGCCACTCCATCGCAAACGGATGAGCCACCTGCCCATCCCCTTCGGGTAAGGGATCAACCCGCCGCCACATTTCACCCCAGAGGAAAAAGCAGGCTTGCGATCGCCGTTCTGAAGGAGCTTCCTCTACTTGAGACGATAGAGGAACTGTAGGATTAAGGGACTGGGGGAGCCAACTACCGTGTAATACTGCCATGCCAGTTACGGGTGTTCACAGCCAATAGAGCATTTGATTCAACCGCCTGGTGCCCCACAGAGATGTTGCAGTCGCTCGACGCCAAGACTTGAGGGTGGCCAGAGCGTAGGGCGATCGCCAGATCAGGAGCAGCAGGCACAGGCGTACGGGAACGTAAGGAATGCAGAAGGTTTATTTGATGTGCCCTTGGCCAAGCAGGGTTTTGAAACAGCCTTTCAATCCAAGCGGTAAGCTTACTTTGAGTATTTGAGGTTGTTCTAGGGCGGCTAGCTTACCAACGGTAGAGCGGCTCAGGCGATTAACGAAACGTCTGTAAATGAAGAGCAGGGAAGCACTCTTACACATACGACCCCTTTGGTAGGGCATTGATGGCCTCATTGTACAACCCATCCTGTCGAATTCGAGGTTCTTCACCCCTGCCATAAAGGCGGGAAAAGAATGGCGATCGTCGTGCTGGAGGGGCTGTCTAGAGCCACAACTTGATCCTCTAAAGTAATGAGTTTGACCATACAAAACTTAGGAAAATCTTTAGAACTTAACCTCTTGCTGGGAGCTTCTCCGAAAACCCAATGTGGGGAGAGTGAGGTGCTGATGTATCCACCCTTCCCACACGGGGTTCTCGGTATTTTCTGTGGATTCTATTCACGGACCTACGCCTCAGGGGGGAGAACAGGCTCATAAAACTGGCGTATTTCTGCACGGAAATCTTCCCAAGCTGCCCGATGGTTCTACCACTCTGGTAAGATGAAAGGCTGCACAAAAACTACCGCTTGCTCCACGGAGAATTTTCCCTATGGCTCGGATGTACTATGACTCGGACGCGAATCTTGACTTATTAGCCGGTAAGACGGTCGCCATCATTGGTTACGGTTCCCAGGGGCATGCTCATGCCCTCAACCTGCGTGACAGCGGCGTGAACGTGATTGTGGGTCTGTACCCCGGCAGTAAGTCTGCGGCAAAAGCCGAAGCCGAAGGGTTGCCCGTTAAATCCGTGGCGGATGCGTCTGCCGCAGCTGACATGATCATGATTCTGCTGCCCGATGAAGTGCAGAGAACCATTTACAAAAACGAAATCGCTCCTAACCTGAGCGCAGGTAAGGCGCTGCTGTTTGCCCACGGTTTCAACATTAACTTTGGTCAAATTGTTCCCCCCGCTGATGTGGACGTGCTGATGGTGGCTCCTAAGGGACCCGGCCACCTGGTACGCCGTACCTATGAGCAAGGGGAAGGGGTGCCCTGCCTGTTTGCGGTATACCAGGATGCGACGGGGCAGGCGCGCGATCGCGCCATGGCCTATGCCAAGGGCATCGGTGGTACTCGCGCCGGCATTCTCGAAACCACCTTCCGCGAAGAAACGGAAACCGACCTGTTTGGTGAGCAGGTGGTACTGTGCGGCGGCCTCAGCGCACTGATCAAAGCTGGTTTTGAAACTCTCGTAGAAGCTGGTTACCAGCCCGAGCTGGCCTACTTTGAGTGCTTGCACGAAGTAAAGCTGATCGTGGATCTGGTGGTTGAAGGTGGCCTTGCCAAGATGCGCGACAGCATCTCCAACACCGCTGAGTATGGTGACTACACCCGTGGCCCTCGCATCATCACCGACGAAACTCGCGCTGAAATGCGTAAGATTCTGTCGGAAATCCAAACGGGTCAATTTGCTCGTGACTTCGTTCTGGAGAGCCAGTCGGGTAATGCCAGCTTCACCGCGATCCGTCGCCGCGAAGCCGAGCATCCCATTGAGGAAGTGGGCAAGGATCTGCGTGCCATGTTCAGCTGGCTGAAGAAAGTCTAAGCCTCGGCTCTAGACATCGCGGGCTTGCGTAAGGCCTGACGATTACAAAAGCTCCCGGTTTCTGCAAGGAAGCCGGGAACTTTTGTATAACCAGTCCGATCAGTTCTTTCATAGTGGTTGCAAATTGATTCAGTCCAGCACTAGGGTGCCTATGGACGCCATAGTGCTGGACTGAATCAATTTGCACGAGCAAGTAGAACAGCCTCGCTACAATGAGCGAGCAGATTTGGAGGGTGTTGTGGAGTTACTCCTCAGTTCAATGCTGGGCGTTAGCCTGAGTGCCGCAACTGGCTTTCGGGTGTTTGTCCCATTTCTTGTGATGAGTATTGCGGCCCAGAGTGGTCATTTATCTTTGGCTCAGGGTTTCTCCTGGATTGGCACGGTGCCCGCCCTGATCATGTTTGCCATTGCCTCCCTGCTGGAGGTGGGGGCTTATTATATTCCCTGGATTGACGAGTTACTCGATTTGATTGCGACTCCGATCGCGGTGGTTGCAGGCGTCATCACGACGGCATCTGTGACCGGAGAAATGAGCCCATTATTCCAGTGGACACTGGCGATCATTGCTGGAGGCAGTGCTGCGGGTCTAGTGAAAGGCATGACGGATGTCGCTCGCCTGACTTCTACGGCTACAACTGGGGGCTTAGCCAATCCTCTTCTGGCGACGATGGAGCTGGGATCTTCGACGGTGTTATCTTTGTTGGCGATCGCCCTTCCTCTCTTCACAGGGCTCCTCGTCATTGGTGTTCTCGTGCTTGCCGTCACTAAACTCCGCAACTTGCTACGTCGTCGGGCATAAACGAGGGGGCACAACACCCCGGCATCCTGGCGCAACGATTAGACTGAACACAAAGCCCCAACCCCGGCCGGAGGACGCTTGTGGAACACTGGTTGAGTCTGGATACGCTAATTGAACTCATGCTTGGCATTAGCCTGAGCGCTGCCGCTGGCTTTCGAGTGTTCGTACCATTGCTCATGCTGAGTGCCGCTTCGGTGTTAGGCCATGTGCCCATCCCCGATGATTTTCAGTGGGTGGAGTCGGATCAGGCGTTGGTATTGTTTGCGATCGCCAGCGCTATTGAAGTCGGGGGCTACTACATTCCCTGGTTCGATCACATTCTGGAACTGGGTGCCCTTCCCCTGGCCATGCTGGCAGGTACCCTGATTACCGCTTCTGCGGCTCCCGACACGATGAATCCTCTCGCTCAATGGATTTTTGCGCTGCTGGTCGGCGGCGGTGCGGCGGGGATCACCCGTGGGGGCAATTGGATCATTCGCATTTTGCTGACGGCGACTTCGGCTGGGCTGGCAAACCCGGTGCTGGCTACGATCGAGTTGGGGTTGGCGATCGCTCTCACGCTCCTGGCCCTCACGGTTCCCGTGCTGGCAGGCATCCTGGTGATCGTCGGATGGATCGTATTTGTGCGGCAGACCCGTCGCTTTTTGGGGAGGTGGCTTAACCCTAACCCGGTACCTCCTTCTGATGCTGCTACGTAATTCATTCTGCGTTAAGGCTTTTACAACAAAGAGGGGGTCGTGCATTGCACGACCCCCTCTTTGTTATGTAGGAATTGTGTAGGGCGATCGCCCTACCTAAACCTGGGACCCAGTTATCGCGTTGCCGGAGGAAGGGTAAAACCGCCACCCAGGGTGGAGTGGAAACGCTCAACATCGTTACCAATGGCGATGGGGAGAACCACCTCCACGTTTTCATGGGGGCGAGGGATAATGACCCAGGTTTCCAGGGCACCGCCGGGGGTATTCTGGGCCGCTTCGATGCCGGCATCCATAGCCTGCTTCACTTCCGAGACATCACCCCGGATCATAATGGTGAAGCGGGCGCTTCCAGCCCGGATGTAGCCCACAAGGGTAACCCGTCCTGCTTTTACCATGGCATCCGCTGCTGCCAACACCGCAGGAAAACCTTTCGTTTCAAGTGCTCCGACCGCAATAGGCATTGTTTTCTCCTGAACGTGAAATCCTTCGTACTAATTCAGCGAAGGGGTCATTAGAACTGACCGGGCTGTGGCCCGGCTTTGTGTTAGAAACCTTAAAGTTGCGTTCATTTCCTGTCCTGAACGCACCACAAACCCTACATAAACATGAAGGGCTCGACCTCGGGAGTGTAGCTGATGGGGAGGGTGGCCTCCAGGTTTTCGGGAGGATTGGGGATGATCCAATAATCCACCAATTCTGCACCGTAAACCTTCGTAACCGCTTCGACCCCAGCATCCACAGCGGGTTTGACTTCAGAGGTACTGCCTCGAACTGCCACTAAAAATTCGCCCCGTTCCGCCAGCCCAAAATACACCAGTGTGACCCGGCCCGCTTTAACCATGGCATCGGCGGCAGCAAGCACCCCCGGAAACCCCAGTGTTTGAATGACACCAACAGCGGCAGGCATCCCTCAACTCCTTGAACGATTGATTTTTGGATCTCCTGACCCATCAACTTATTCTATGGATATCTGGTACCCCGGAGAGTTCCCTTGTGTAAATCTTCAGCTTTCTCTTCCCTCTGGCGGTTGGCGATCGCATGGGTTAGATTGAAGGCTCAAATACGCGTCCTATCTAGATCGTGTGCCTGGATAATCGCAATCTATCACCTGCACCTATGAGGGCTAGAAGAAATGAGTATCAGTCCAATCGATCGGTGCAGGGTGCATCAAGGGTTAAGGGGGCTTGTTGTGTTTCTGTCGATGCTGGTGGCCCCTGGGGCTTTGGCTCAACCCCCATCGTTTTTTGATAGCCAAACCCGTCCGGATAGCCTGGAGGCCTGTAACGATGAATCCTGCTGGGCAGCGGCTCTGGCTGACTGCAGCCCTGCTGAGTACCGTACAGCCATCAATATTGACATTGCCTCAGCCGATACCAGCATGGAAGTGTGGGGTTTGCGGGGAGGTAGTTGCGTAACCTACAACCGCACTGAGCAGTTGTTCGCCTTCAACCAGCAGATTCCTGAAGGAACCGGCATGGAAACCATTTGCGTGTATAAAAACGCAGCCGATGTGGCGATGGAGTGGGAAGTCATCATGGGGCGTCGGGAGGGTATCTTTGGTGGGGAAGGTGGCATGATCGACCCGCAAACCGGTATAGGTCGAAATTTCAAAGTGATTGATGGGCGCGAGATCGCTGTTTGTGATGTGTATATGCCTGCGGCGGTTGGGCAGTAGTTTCCTGGCGGGTTTGTCACTAACCGCATTGGACTTCCTGCGTGAATTGTTGCGCGGCTTTGCTGTGCAACAATTCACACCCTCACAAAATCGATTCATGCAGGAGATCTTTCGGAGATAGTTGGTAGCTGCAACGATCTCGCTTGGAGGCGCGTTGCCCTCCAAATCTCCCAACTGGGGAATGGCTTCCCGTTCCCCAGTCCCCCTCGGCAAGGAGGTTTGGCATGGGAGGTGCGAGCTGCTGCATCCGTGGATTTCGATCAGGTTTGGGTGGTGTCGGGTTAAGGGCTTTTTCAAGGGGCGCACATTGTGTACCCCTTGAAAAAGCCCTTTTGGGGCTTATTCCGAATTGAGGTTTTGTTATGCTTCAGGCTTGGCGGGAGGGCGATCGCCGCCAGATCCACCAGGCTGCCAGGCACAGCGTGATATTGCCGACTAGGGTCATTGCTGCCTGAACGGTGACTAGCCAGGAGAGTTCAGGGGCGTTGTCGTAGAAGTGCCAGGTACAGGCACACATTGCACTGACCAGAGCTGGCAGCATGCCGTAAGACAGCACGCGCCAGGAGCGGTTTTGCGTGATTTCGGCATAGCTCCAGATGAGCCAAATGGCGATGATCCACTCAACCACGCTAGAAATGTGAATCATCCAGGTGGGAATCGACAGAACATGCATGGGGAGAAGACCCAACGAGAGAAACCTTTTGCCCTATTGTAAGGAGCAGGAGCCCCCTTGTTATCTTTTACAGGTCAATAGCTCCTGTGTGAGGTGGGCATCTTGCCTGCCTGCGTTTTGGGTGGGTCGTATGCCCACCCTCCGAGGATAGCGATTGAACAGATGGCTCTGAAAACTTTGAAGTCGAGTGTATAGATAACGATGCGGGCAGTTTTGTGTGGCTACTACGGCATGGGCAATGGCGGTGATGAAGCATTGCTGGGGGCGTTGCTGCAAATGCTGCCCCCAACGGTGACGCCGCTGGTGCTATCGGGCAATCCGCCCTGGACGGAGTCACGCTATGAAGTGGAGGCGTGCGATCGCAAAGCCCTGCCCCAGGTTATTCGTGCTTTGCGCCGCGCCGACGTGTTTATCTGGGGTGGCGGGAGTCTGATGCAGGATGCCACCAGCTGGCTCAACCCCTGGTACTATGGGGGGCTCATGGCTCTGGCCCAGAGTTTGGGCCTGAAGACGATTGCCTGGGCTCAGGGTATCGGCCCTTTGCATCGCACCCCGACGCGTTGGCTGGCTCGTCAAACCTTTGCTCGATGTTCGGCAGTCAGTGTGCGCGATGGTGCCTCTGCTCAACTTTTGAGTGATTGGGGCATCCCGGTAACCCTCGCCCCCGATCCGGTTTGGGCTTTGCATCGGGAGGTGGTGCCGGGCTTATGGGATTTACCGGCTCCCCGTGTGGCCGTTATTTTGCGGCCCCATGCTCAACTCACTGAAGCTCGCCTGGAAGCTCTCACCCGTGCTCTCATTGATTTTCAAACGGCAACCCAGGTGTGTATTCTGCTGGTGCCGTTTTACCCGGTGCAGGATTTGGCGATCGCCCAGGCCATTCAACCCCGCTTACCCGGCCCCAGCGAGATTCTGCAACTGACCCATCCGCAGCAGTTGATGGGGGTGTTTCATGGGGTGGAGATGGCGATCGCCATGCGGCTGCATGGGCTCATTATGGCCGCTGCCGCCGAGTGTCGCTGCTTTGCCCTCAGCTATGATCCCAAGGTCTCTCGGTTGATGGAGGAGCTAAATTTGGCCGGGTGGACGCTGGATGAAATTCCTGATAGCCCTGCCAAAATCACCCATGCCTGGCTCGAAGTCTATGCCAACGGAGATGCCCTTCTGCCAGAGCAACGCAGCTCTCTAGTGGATCGTGCCCTGCTGCACAAAGAACTACTTTGGGAATGCCTGAGCTGAGGTGTTCCATGGCATAAGGAGGTTTCTCCATAAGAATTTACCCCGGATGTTGGTGCTCTGCCCGCGAAGCGGGCAGAGCACCAACATCCGGGGAGTAATTCCATTGCTGGAAATCTCCTAAGCTCGACAAGTCTGTTGTGGAGGGTTGTTGAGGAAGATGTGCTTCACACACCTGTCCCAACAACATTCTGGATGGCGATCGCCCATCAACCCAATCGTTCCCGATTATTCTTAATCAGAACGGATATAAGGATGGAGTAGAATTTTGTTCCGTGTATCCCTTATCTGATCGAAAAGGGATATGAGGTAGCGGAATAAGCTCAATTCTGTGCTACTAAATGTAGAATCGTTTTGCTCCTTGAGCGCTACAGTCGAATTGCTCTGGAAAACCTATTTCGTTCGCATCTAAAAATCTACAAATTGCGTGAATATTTCGGGTGCAATCGCTATCCTTTGTATATTCATTAATCGCTTTAGAGCCTCTGCGCTGGTTCAGTTCTGCTAATTCATGGCACCTCCTAAACTATGAGCGAAAACTATCCTGCTGAAAACCGTTCGGATTCCTCTCAGCCCAACCAGAACGCTGCAAGTTGGTACTCCGGCTGGGAAGAGTTCTCCGAAGCTGCCGAAACTGATTCAGCTTCGGTTTCTGAGGGAGAGTTTCCCGCGATCGCAGAGCAGGACTGGCATCCCGTAGATCCGCCTCAAGCCATGCGGGTTAGCGATTTGGAACAGGCCACGGCTGCTAAAGCACCACCTCCAGGGGCTCAACCCAGTCCTCCCATCGACCTGCCCAACTGGTCGGTGCGCACAATTCCGCCTCAAGCGCCCGCTGTCGCCATGCCCGCTCCCCAGGCTCAGGTTGTTGAGGAGCCTTCGGAGCACGCCCCTGACGTGAA
The DNA here is from genome assembly GCF_014695575.1 of Leptolyngbya sp. FACHB-8. GTDB lineage: Bacteria > Cyanobacteriota > Cyanobacteriia > Elainellales > Elainellaceae > Vacuolonema. The sequence continues at coordinate 19,876 of NZ_JACJOO010000013.1, forward strand.
CGAGCTCATCAGCTTGATTCAGGAACTCAATCAATGTAACAGTGCTCTGCTCGATCGGGTTGCCCACTTAGAGGATGCTCTAGAACATAGCCAGAGGACGGACTTCGGGCAAGTCGCTCCCACCTCAGCAAGCCCCTTGATCTCGGCTGAGCAGGTCACCCAGCTCTTTCAAGAATTGGAAAGCGCTCATCAGGCCAGCCAGCGGCAGCAGGTGCTAATCGAAACTCTCTCAGAGCAGTTAAATAGCAACCAGGACCATATCACCCATCTGGAAAGCAACTATGCCCAGTTGCAACAACGACTGCAAGAGCAAGCCCAACAGTTAGCTCAACGTGAACAGGTGAACCGTGACCTACAGGTGCGCTTGCAGCGACAACAGCGCTATACCCTTCAGTTCAAGGCTGCGCTAGAACGGTGCCTAGAAGTTTCCACGCCACCCTTCGATCTGCCGGATATGTCGGCGGCTAATGCTTCGGTAGTGGAACCTATTCCTGGAGTGATTCCTGCGCCGCCGTTGTCGCCAAAGGTACGTCAGATTCAGCCCTGGTCGTCCGGTGACAATGCCAGCTTGCCTTCCAAGCTAGATGTGCTGCGGGGGCAACCCTTACCGCTTCCGAATCAGCCTAACGCGGCTCAAAGTGCGGCGATCGCCCCCGCCCCCGAGCCGTACACCCCCTTGATAGATGGGTCTCCCATCCCGCCTTTGCAGCTTCCAATCGAGTCAACTGGACACGCCGATCCCGAGCTTCAGGCATCGTCTGGTGCTCTGCAAGCGGCAGCAGAAGAGTTAAAATCTGTGCTTACGAATTTATTGCGGCAGGATCCGGTAGCAGACCCTACCGCAGAGGAGGATGTTTGGCAGGATCTCGCCCGCTTGGTTGAAGTTTCGCCTGAGGATGTTGTCCGCGCCAGTCAGGCAGAGGACGTTGGGCAGTTCGTCCCGCCTCCACGGGTGAAAGATCCTACTCCCAAGCCTCAGCTTTCTATGCCGTCTGAGGTGTTCCAGCAAAAGAATGCAGCTACCCGGTCTCAGCCCATTCCCCCGGTTTCCCCACAAAACCCTAACGGGACTTCTCCGGCTCCAATTGTCTACCCATTTCGGCCCCTCAAAAAAATTGATTCCCTTGCGTCGGTAGATTTGCCAAGCTTCCCACGCCCTGGGACGGTCGGGTAAATCCGAAAAACTCGGATCCAAAAACTAATTGTGCCGTTGCTGAGCGACGGCACAATTAGTTTTTGGATCTGGAAGGGGCTGGCCCGCTGTTCTGAGTTCTGCGATCGATGTTCTTCTGAGTTCCAGAATTCTTACGTCCGGGCCGAACCCAGGCAATATCCTGATCCGAATCCGCAGTCATTTGTGCGTCTCGTTCTGCGTCGGTTTTGAAGCCACCGCGCATGTTGAATCCGGCATTGTTTCGTGGGCTGGTAAACATGTGATAAACCACTACTGCCGTTGTTTTACCAAACAAGTAATTCTGGGCCAGGATGTCGGCACCCTGAGCATCACCGATTATAAATGAATCGCCGTGAGCCAAGGCTTCGTCCAGGCGTGGGCGGTAATGAGTATCGAACTCCTCCTGAGTTAGATCGAGGTGCCCGCTGACAAAGTTTGTGATGGGTCTGGCGGTGATGTCACGTTGCATGATGCGCTCTCTGTGGCATAGCTTTCGGGCTCAGGGATGGAGCGAGGGTGAGTCTACCGCAAGCACCTAGTAGGCTGCGGCCTAAGTTCACAACCTATGTTTTGTGTGGGGTGCTTCGCACCCCACACAAAACATAGGTGATGGATTTCCGCCTCAGCGTACTAGTAGGTTTCTTTGAGGGACTTCATCAGGTATTTAGGGGATTCCGTATATCCTTGGCGGTGATAAAACCTGTGGGCGGCCTCTCTGCGGCTGTGACAGTGAACTTCGATGCGATCGCACCGACGCTGTTGGGCCTGAGCAGTAATTTCGGCTTCCAGCATGGCACCAATGCCTTGGCTGCGCGCCGTCTCTGCCACGCAGAAGTAGCTGATGCGGCAAAAGTCTCCTTCTAGCGCTATCTGGGGAATAAAGTGCAGTGAGACAAATCCGAGAACTGCAGAACCTTCTGCTGCCACCAAAAGAACCGCATCGGGATGCGAAAGCAGTTGCTTGATCCTGGTATCAATGAATGCTTCAGTGCCCGGATAGTCCAATGAGGTGAGTAATTCTGCGATAGTTGTACTATCGGATGGCAATGCGCTTCTAATTTGCATGAGATTTGTAAAACGAACTTGCAACCAGGATAAGCGGCAGCAAGTCAGCTCAGTATTCCATAGCCGGTGTGCATAGCCGTTATTAACACAGCAATTCTCAGTATGAGCTTCAAAGCTGAGAGTTCCTGCCCTTCGGGCAGGAACTCTCAGCTTTGAAGCCCGAAAATAGCCCGCCGAAGGCGGGCTATTTTCGGGTTGGATTCCAAAATGAGAATTGCTGTTATTAACATGTGTCTGCCTTGTTGAAGCACGAGCGGTTTTATACTTGAAACATGCAAAAGCTTACGATAACTCGACCTGACGACTGGCATCTACATCTACGCGACGGTGCGGCACTGAAAGCGGTTCTACCCCATACGGTGCGTCAGTTTGCCCGCGCTATTGTCATGCCGAATTTGAAGCCCCCAATCCGCTCGGTGGCTGATGCTGCGGCCTATCGCGATCGCATCCTCGCAGCCATTCCAGATGGCCAACGGTTTGAGCCATTGATGACGCTCTACCTGACTGACAACACGAGCCCTGAAGAAATTATCGCGGCTAAAGAAGCTCAGTTTGTTAAAGCGGTCAAGTACTACCCAGCGGGTGCAACGACCAATTCAGATTTCGGTGTGACGGACATTCGTCAGTGCGATCGCGTCTTTGAAGCGATGCAGCAGGTAGACATGCCTTTACTACTGCATGGGGAGGTGACGGATCAAGATGTTGATATGTTCGATCGCGAGAAAGTGTTTATCGAGCGACATCTGATTCCCCTCAAGCAGCGATTTCCGAACCTGCGCGTGGTGCTTGAACACGCCACTACCTCGGATGCGGTGCAGTACGTTTTGTCTGCCAACAATATTGCGGCAACGATCACCCCACAACATCTCCTGTTTAACCGCAACATTCTATTTCAAGGTGGCATTCGACCCCATTTCTACTGCCTGCCAATCTTGAAACGTGAGGAGCATCGTCTCGCACTTTTGCAAGCGGCGACCTCTGGCCATCCGAAGTTTTTTCTGGGTACCGATAGCGCCCCCCATCCTCGCGATGGCAAAGAGAGTTCCTGTGGCTGCGCGGGTTGCTATTCGGCTCTGCACGCGATGGAGCTGTATGCAGAAGCGTTTGAGAGCGTTGATGCACTGGATAAACTTGAAGCGTTCGCCAGCTTTTATGGGCCAGATTTTTATCAACTCCCACGCAATACTGAACAGATTACGTTGACCAGAACGACGTGGCGCGTTCCCGATGAAGTTCCATTTACGGAATCCGGGCTCGTGCCCTTACGGGCAGGTCAGGAAATGACGTGGCAAATGGCTTGACGCAACATGACAGAAGCCAACTGCTTTTGGTGTTGCTGAGAGCTATAAAATGGGGTGCGGTACTGCAGTTCCGCACCCCATTTTATAGCTCTATTCAGTAACGGGCTGCTTTTGATGGTCATGTTATAGACACGCTATTCTTTAGTTGCAGATGGTTGAAGAGTTGTATTTTAGCCGCTCACTCAGAAAGCGCTGCAATACCTTTATATTCGACCCAAGGGGCCTGCTCTTGCTACATCAAAGTAGTTAGATTGCGATCGCTTACTTCACTTAATAGTTGTGTTAGAACCAAGACCCAGAACTCGAACGGCTCTTGCAGGGTCTACTCGATACGGGCTTTCTAAGCCCTCAAAAAAATGATGTTTACGCAGTAGGTGAACAATCATACCAGGGCCGGTCACGTATTCACCTATTTCACGATTTAGAAGGAGGAAGTCAAAGCTACTCCATTCTTCATGTTCACATTCCCATGGGCACTCTTGCAAACCGCGATACTGGGCGATGAAAACGTGAAACTTATTCCCTACTAAGTAACCCTGATCAACGCTGGGCAGATTTTCTAAGGAGAAACTAGGAATAGATTCATGATGATATAAGTCGGGAATATGGACACTTCTTGCACTATACTCCTCTCCCCTTTTCCTATATTCCTGTACTTTTTCTCCGCGTTGTCTAAACTGTAATAATTGGCTTATTTGCTCCTTTACCACTTGCAATATGTTTTCCAAAGCTTCAGCAATTTCTTCATGTGAAACACCTAAATTCTCAAGAGTTTCTTGGTCACGCGCTATAACAACTTGAAGTGATTCGATCGGCCCAAGAAATCCTTGTGTAGAGTAGCCTCCTGGGCGCATTCGTCTTTCCAATTTGGCAATGGAAGGAAATCTGCTTGTTTCTGACATACTTTGCAAGCCCCTTATTCAACTATATTTGAGATATCTAGACTGATCTAACAATTCCCTTTACCTGCCGCAGACAGCTTGTTGGGGGCATCAACCAATTTTGGCTGGGTTAGTGTGCAACAGGCTTTTTATCTCATTTCATCATCTTCCAATTTCTTATAATAATCAGTCTTGTTATCCATGTGGTTGACGGCAAATTCTTCAACTGTTTTGCCCAACGATGAGTGAATCTTGCTGGGATCTGCAAAGTTCCAGCCTGAAGGTTCCCAGGTTGGTTTCTCATCTTCAAGATGGCAGTAATACTTTAACTTCCCTAAATCTGTTTCGATGACTTCACCAATTTGTTGAGGCTCAACTACTGCACCTTGATGAAGAAGCACACCATACTGCCCCTCGTTCTTTGTACGACGCGCCCAGTAATGGATATGCAGTGTCCATGAACCGTTAACAAATGACTTATCTGGTTTGGTTTCTGTTAGCCGCTTAAATTCGTCAATTGCCTGTTGTCTCTTGGCAGCTTGCTGAGCCATATAAGCTGAGCCAAATCCACAGGATGGGCAGATGTCTGCTCCACTGATCGACTTGTAGGTAACCGCACCACACTTCGGACAACTCATAATGTTGATATCCTGAGAATAACCTACTAGTGGGTCATCTGGCGTGAGTATTGCCATTTCAGGTGGAGCATTTCAGGCCACCAAGGACTGGGTTACAGCCCCAGACCCTCCTAATCGATGCTTAGGTCGTTTAGATCGCGCTCGTTGTCGTCGTGCCGCTCGCTTGCCACCCCACTCAAACGGTGTT
>NZ_JACJOO010000014.1 GCF_014695575.1 Leptolyngbya sp. FACHB-8
TGTTACTCCAAGTCGGTCGAGATGTTAACCCTCTCAGTCCAGTTACTCATTTACTATCTCAAGCATCATCGGATTCCAGTATTTACTTAAATCATTCTCTACTGTGCAACGCCGTTGTTTTAGCAGATGAAAAATATAAGGAGCAAGAAAAACTAATTCTAGCGAACCACTGTAACCTGAATGGCTGTAGCTGAATTACTCAGTGCCAGTGGTGTAGCAATTTCGTCCCTGCAGTTTAGCAGCATATAAGGCCCGATCTGCGGCAGCAATAAGTTTTTGGGGTGACCCAGTTTTTGTAGAGGCAATACTCGCAATCCCCAAACTAATGGAGACGACTGTGCTAACGTCTGAGCACGCATGGGGTATTGCCAATGCTTTTATAGCTTGCTGGATCTGCTCAGCGATCGCAACTGCACCAGACAAGTGGGTATCCGGTAGAATGACCGCAAACTCCTCACCCCCATAGCGTGCAACTAGATCCGTTGCCCGTTTAACAGTTGCTTGAACCACCTGGGCAATCTTAATTAAGCAAAGATCCCCCGTTTGATGACCGTAGTAATCGTTGTAGCGTTTGAAAGAGTCAATATCAAACATAATCAGCGAGAGTGGTTCCTGGCTTGTTACAGAGTTTCGCCACACTTGTGCCAGATAATCATCAAACTTCCGTCGATTTGCTACGTGAGTTAAACCATCCAAGGTTACTAGTTGTTCTAATTCAGCATTGGCTGCCTGAAGAGATTGCTCTAAGCGACGGCGTTCAGTAATGTCAAAGACAAACAAGTAGTAGCCAATAATTTGGTTACTGGTATCAAAGGCTGGAGTCAAACAACTACTGAGATAGACGCACTGACCATCAAGATAGGTCATTTCAAATTCAAAACTTTGAGGTTCCCCTATTAAGACACGATCAATATGGCTCTTTATAGAAGCATAAGCTTTAGAACCAATGACATCCCAAACATATTTATTGAGAATGCTTTCCCGAGGCCGGTTGAAACGAACTTCGTAAAATCGATTCACAAATTGGTAGCGTAATTCGGCATTAACAAAGGCAATACCCGCATCAATAGAGTCGAGAATCTGTTGCCGCAGTTCTTTACTTTCACGTAAAGCAGATTCAGCCTGAAGGCGGTCTTGCTTCTCCAGTTGAAGTTGGGTCTTAGTTTGATGGAGTTCCAGAGCAAGCTGACTGACCCGTTGCTCCAACTGATAGATGTAATCAACATCCATTTGTACAGCTCGTTGACACGCCGTAGATGCTCAAGCAGCAATTACCTGAGAATCTTCTATCATACCGCTCAAATCGATACTGGCGCTTCAGAGAAACAACTTCATAAGGCTGGTGGAGGCATAGCAAAAATACTGATCCTATTGCTATACTCACATCTTCTTTCTAAGACTAAAAAACAGAAGGGTGCTTTTTAGTGGCTCTTAAGGGAAGTGAGGGCGATCGCTCGCACTTCCCCCATTGTGAAAAAAACAGTAAATTTCCTGAGAATATATTCTGCGTAATTGCTGTTGATACTTACTGACTTTCTAAGTAGATCAACTAAATCAAACACAAAATCCAAAGCGCTACATCATCTACGCTAAGAGCAGTGTAGCGTCTTGAATCTCATACTTGTTTTCTATATGCGAAATCCACAAAAATCAACCTTTGAAAAAGTTTTAAAGCACGATTTAGTGTCAGCAATAAAGTAATAATTCCCTTCTGAAAACATTGATTCTGTCTCAGAGATTTCAGAGGAGCTTCTTGGGCCTAACTGCAGCGTTTATTCACTTCCATACTGTTGGCAATCAAAGATAAGTTATCAAGCCTAAAAAATCATGTTGCTGGTTTCGCAGACAGCATAGCTTTTTATACAGCACTTTTCAAGTCTATGAGGCACAAGTTATTTTTGTGAGAGCCTCGCTCCGCGAGGCTCTCACAAAAATAACTGCATTTTATTCAAGCGCAAAGCGCTGTAATTTTACGTTTAATTGAGTTGCCCGTCTTAGTAAAGATTAAATTTATTGTTTCAAGCTTACAAAGATGAATTGGTAAACTTTGAGTACTTTCAGCAAGGAATGCCGTTGTGAATATCTCAATTCGGCTCCTTCAAGAGAATGAGTTAGCAGAGGCTGACCATATCTTTCGGCTTGCCTTCGGCACTTTTATTGGATTGCCAAAGCCTACTGAGTTTGGCGGTAATGCCAGCTATATTTAACCTCGGTGGCAGATTGATCCAACAGCGGCATTTGATGCTGAGGTTGATGGGCAACTGGTTGGTTCTAATATAGCCGCTTCTTGGGGTAGTGTTAGCACCTTTGGGCCGTTGACCGTCCACCCTTACTTCTGGGGGTAAGGTGTTGCTCAACGTTTAATTGAGGCGGCGATCGCTCAATTTTCCCAATGGGAAACGCGACAGGCAGGATTATTTACTTTTCCCAATAGTTCAAAGCATCACGCGCTTTATCAGAAGTTTGGCTTCTACCCACGCTTTCTAACCTTTGTTATGGCAAAACCAATTGCGTTAAGCCAGCAGAGCTTCCCCGTAACAAAATATTCAGATCTCGATCCACAACAACAATCTCACTGTCTCAGGGAGTGTTTTCAGCTCACCGATGCTATTTATTCTGGGCTAGATTTGTCCCGAGAAATTCAAGCCGTTCACACTCAAAATTTAGGCGACACTGTTCTTCGGGGGATGGAACAAGCCTAGTAGGTTTTGCTATTTGTCAGTGTGGAGCATCCAGCGAAGCAGGTAGCGATGCGTGTTACATCAAGTTTGGAGCAGTACACCCAGGAAAACAGGCTGGCGAACAATTTGAACAGTTACTCAATTCATGTGAAGTTTATGAAGCTACTCGATCCATGCCGCGTCTTGTTGCTGGAGTAAATACCAATCGTGATGTAGCCTATTCCAAAATGGTCGCTCGACGTTTTCGTACGGAAATTGTAGGTTTAGTTATGCACAAGCCCAATGACCCTGGTTACAACCGCCCGGACGTTTTTGTATTAGACGATTGGCGCTAATACTACGTAATGGCAATTAACTCATATTTGAAGATGGAGAGTACTCCGCATCCCATCTTCAAATATAGGCAAAGTTAAGTCATCGAGTACTACTAGTGAAAACAGAACCGAGAAGCTATGAAACCAATTTCAAAGACAGCCTTTTATTGTTGTGGCGTACGAATGCAAGATGCTAAACATAATAATCCTATATGCGGTGACATCTATGCTGAAGCCTTTATGAATGAAGATGGATTAAAAATTTTCGAAGCCTTTAAAGACGAAACAGCTCCCAATGCCTCCAACGCCACTCGACACCGCATTATTGATGATTTCTTACGTCAAGAACTTCTCGCAAATCCTAATCTACACATTGTGATTATTGGCGCAGGATTTGATAGCCGTGCTTACCGAATTCAAGGGGGCACCTGGATAGAACTCGATGAACCGCAAGTAATTGCGTACAAGAATGAGCGCCTACCTGCTTCAAATTGCGAGAATGAGCTTCACCGCATCTCCATAGACTTTTCAAGCGAATCGCTCGAAGAGAAACTTTCCCCATTCTTAAATAATAATTCAGTGGTGGTCGTCATAGAAGGCGTTTTAATGTACTTAGAGGAGGAAGCAATCGATCAATCGCTTCAAATATTACGCCGCCTCTTTCCAACACATAAGCTTATTTGTGATCTTATGAGTAGGAACTTTTTCGAAAAATTCAGTAAATCATTTCATAAAAAGATTGCAGATGTGGGAACAACTTTTAAGTTTACTGCCGACCATCCTGAAGCAGTCTTTCTACAAAATGGCTATAGCCAAATAAAAAAGATTTCCATTATCGAAACAGCAGTAGAGCTTAAGGCAGTCAGAGTACCCAAAATTGCTTTAAAGACAGTATTACGTACTCTAGCGAGCGGCTATGCAATTTATATATTTAATCTGCCTAGTGTTCTTATCTAAAACTATTTCCGGCGCTTTTCAAGCCAGTTCTTAAGAAGTAGGTGATTGTAATTAAATATAAGACCCAAAGGCTATGCTCTCTGCTTCACAAACGGCATATTTTTTTGGGTTTTATATTTAAATAGGCTGAGCTACTTATAATTACCAGTATTTTCTTGCGCCCACTTCATCTTTCAAAATCAATTTCATAAATTAGTTAGAAATGCTACAAGTAGGCGCTCATATTCAAACGTGGCACCTCACCTATAACGACAGCGTTAAATGTAATTAAGCAGAAGAAAATTATTAAGATATAGCAGATAAAATCGGAGACCTTGCGGATCTATTCTGTCTACTTTAGTGTCCGCTCAAGAAGGGTGCATCCCAGTTTTGTTAATGTGGCGGGCTTCGCCCGCCACATTAACAAAACTGGGTTTTCAATCTGCAAAAGTGGGATGTACCCGCTCAAGAATCTGTTGTGATTGTTTGTTAGTTCAGCTATGAAAAAGATTAGCAATTTGATGGTCGTAAAGTATTTAGCTGCCTGTGTTTGTATCGCAGCAACTATGACGTTGGTAAGTTGCAATAATAGTACGGGCTCTCAAGCAGATGCCGGCGATTCATCCCCCAGTGTAAGTGCCGCTGCTAACGAACAGGTTGAAAAAGTGAAGCCTGCAATCGGGACAGGAAATGTACAGGGGCAAGTCTTCTACAATGAAAAACTTGTTGAGAATATCGAGGTCAAACTATGTGAAACCTTCAATCAATTCGTTGGCGGCTGTGATGGGAAAAGCTATACAGCTAAAACTGGCAAAGATGGCTACTATGTCGTTAAAAACGTAGAGCCAAGGACGTACCAAGCTCTATTAACACGTGTTTTCAATACAGATTCCTATATCTTTGCAACAACGGGAGTAGCAGGCATTAGTGCAACTGAGTACAATGTTACCGCTGATAAAACCCTCTTTATTGATCCCACAAACCTTTTCAAGGTTGATTTGAAGCTGGTGAATCCTGCTGCTGCTGCAAAGGTTAGCGCTCAGAATTTAGAACTACGCTGGGATGCATACCCTGATGCCGCCTATTACCGATTTAGCATCTATCCCGAAGATGTTAGTGTCACTGCCAATTACATCAATGAGCGTGTTGAGGGTACAAGCTTTGCGCTTGATCAGCTTTTACCAAAAGGTACTTATCGTTGGGTCGTTGAAGCTTACAACAGCAATGATCAAAAACTAGCAGAAAGTGCCGACGACATTAAATTTACAATTCAGTAATACAGCATTTTCCAATCTAATAAGGCCTGAGGGAGGGGTATGGGACAAAGTTCCACACCCCTTCTTGTGCCCGGTTAGATGGGAAAGGGGTATAGGTTCTAATATCAAATCTGTTGAAGGCTAGCTGCACGATGGCCTTTCAACACAAGCACGAATTTTAGTTGACCTGAGTTCACATGAAGGGCGTTTTCGAGTGGACTTCGCATATAAAAATGCACGCTTCAGCCTATTCTGAACTGAGGGTATTTACGAAAGAGTCGCTCAGCTGAAGAATGCAAATAAAAGCCATTTCACAGCTATTTCATCACGAGAATCTAATCTTAGATCAGCAACTCCCTGATCCTACTTATGATGATCTCCAGGTCTACCATCGATAGCTTGAAAGCGCAATATGCTGCAGAAGGCCGCTTTGGCCCCATGTCTGACCTGTTTTACCTGCCTGACGACATTCTGATGGAAGAGTACGATGCAGCACTCTTGGGCAGTAACCATAGTTACTCCATGGAAGATTGTTGGCAGGAAGCCATTCGTCGAGGGCTGATTGCAGTAACAGGATCAGCTTCTGCCCAGCCAAAATTCACTATTGGCTTATGGCAGCAGCTAAAACTTCTGAAAAACGTACTCATATCATCCACCCAAGCAACCCGAAAATTCAAAGATAGCTTGTTGCTGAGAGGAGACATGAGGGAGGGATAAAATAGAATGAGAAACCGTAGTTTTCCATTCCACTCATAGCCCTCATTCAGCAACACCAAAATAGAGAAGGCTATACAGCACTGTGTGAGTTGATTAAGTACAGAAGGGAGTGTGTGGTGCCACACATTCCCTTCTGTACTTAATCAACTTGAATACCGCTATAGTGCAACAAAGTTGAACGTAAGTATAGTGGCAACCAAACAGCAAATAAGCAGATAAATCAGGTATGGAATACCCTAACTTATCTGCTTATCTATACGGTAATAGCGAAACCTGGCAAAGACAATAGCAGCGATTCTAGCCAGCTTTGGCTCACCATCCGCTCCTGTCTTCAGACATCTATCAATAGGACGTGTAGGCAGTCATAGCCGCTGCGGAAGCAACAGCCTGAGTTAGGAACTGCAGAACAAAAATTGCCAGGATGGGAGACAAGTCAATACCCCCAATTGGGGGGATGACACGACGGAATAGATTAAGGTAGGGGTCAACCAACTGGCTCAGAGTGGTGAAGGGTTGGCTGTACCAGTTAATATTCGGGAACCAGCTCAGCAGAACCCGAATGATAATCAGAACAAAGTAAATCTGAAGAAAATACGCCAGGGAATTCGCAATCAGAGCCATAATCGGTTGTGCTTAAACGTTCTTTTCCAGTCTAACGAATAGATTAGCGTCATATAGGGGAAATGGGTAGTGTCCTAAATCTAGCAGCAATTCTCAGTATGAGCTTCAAAGCTGAGAGTTCGTGCCCGAAGGGCACGAACTCTCAGCTTTGAAGCTCGAAAATAGCCCGCCGAAGGCGGGCTATTTTCGGTTTGGATTTCAAAATGAGAATTGCTGTAAATCTAGAGATAGGGTGTGAAGAGCATGTAAAAAGGGGTACTTTGGTTATCTCAAATTGAAGTGACACCGTTTTTAACCTGAGTTCGGGTTAAGGGCGTTTTCGAGTGCCGCGCGTTTCGCGGCACTCGAAAATGCTCATTTTGGCGTGCGCTTTGCGCACGCCAAAATGAGCACTGCAGCTTATCCCGAACTGAGGTTTTTTATGTGAAAACTGCTCAGAATGGCAGCTTCATATCAGTTTGGAGTGACCAGCCTATTTGCTTAACTGGGATTCTTGCTTCCCTTCTATGTGTCGTTGGGCGATCGCCTCAAGAGCAGCGCGATTGAGTTTCCCCTGAGGGGTGCGGGGCAGGGTTAGTACAGGAATCCAATGTTTTGGGTGTTTGAAGCGGCTGAGGTGAGGGGCAAGAGAGGCAAGGATTTGGGTTGGGGTGACCGTGGAAGGGGCGGGAACATAGATGGCTGTAATTGCTTCACCCCAATGGCGATCGCCGACCCCTATCACTGCTACATCCTCGACTAATCCCGTTGCACGAATAGCCGCTTCCACTTCAGCTGGAAATACATTCTCGCCACCCGTAATAATTTTGTCGCTGGCGCGTCCCCTCAAGTGTAAGCGCCCAACCTCATCTATACAACCAACATCATCCGTTTTGAAAGCCTCACCGTTTTTGAAAGATTTGGGGAAATATCCAAGAGCGAGGGACTTCGCTTGGATGTGAACAATCCCCGACTCAAGCGTTATCTGAGCGTGAGGAAGAATTTGATACCCACTTTTATGCAACAAGAAATCGTCGGGCTTTTGAGTAGCAACCTGGGAGGCCGTTTCCGTCATGCCATAGGTAGGAGCAAGGCGAAGCCCATGATGGTGAGCCTGTTCTAGGAGTGCCGGCCAGGGCGGGGCACCACCCAGGAGAATCGTGCCAAACTGCTGGAGCCAGGAAATCGTTTCAGGTCGCTGAATCAACCGTTGTAATTGGGTCGGCACCAGAGATAGGAAAAAACCTGCTGGGTCAAAGGTTGGCAGCACACCAGCTTCCAAAGATTTGAAGGGATGAATAGCGAGGGTGCCCTGGGTAAGGAGCGATCGCAGTACCTGCATCAACCCGCTGACATGGTAAAGGGGCAACACGCAGCAGGAGTGAATAGGCGAGCATTCGAAGAATTGTTGAAAGCCCCAAACAGAAGCGCCAAGGGTGCTCCAGGTGTGCGTGGCAAAGCGGATTTGTCCAGAAGTGCCGCCCGTAGGAATCAGGATGTGGGGAGTCGGAAGTAGTAAGGGGGCAAGGGGGTGCGGCAGTGCAGGAACAGAGGTGTCAGTCAGCGTATGGGTGGGGCGGGTGAGGTCAAGCGCCTGCTCCCATTCCCGAGGGGACCAGTGAGGGTTACCCAGGATAGCGGTATGGTGGGCCGCAACGGTGGCAAGAAAGCTGGCGAGGAAAGCAGCAGAATCCGCTTCGGCCAGGAGGATGGAGCTGGAAGTAGGGAGCGCGGTCAGTTCCACCAGTCGTTTGTGAAACTGCGTTCTAAAGTGATTTGGGTCGAGGCCGATGAGCCAATCGCGGTCTAGGGCGTGTTGGAGGAGAGGCGATGCCATAGGGTTGCGGGGTCGGAGCTGTGGAACCCGTCGTTGGGGAACCAGCGCTGGGTACCCAGGCCGGGAACGCGCTGGGGGTAAGGGAGGTTCGGCAAAAGGCGATGGGTGAGATATTGGTGAGCGATCGCCGTTTCGAACACGGAGGATAGTACCACAGCAGGACGGTGCTTCTGGCAAAAAGTTTGTAAATCCTGCGGGAAGCCAGCGATCGCTGCCTTCACCACAAATACCCCACGCCAGCCCTGGTGATAATAACGCTTCAGGTCAGCCAGGGTCGCCACAGACTCATCCAAGGCAATGGGGGTGGGAAAGCGATCGCCCAATTTCTGCATCGCCTCTACCTGATGGGCCGAGAGCGGCTGCTCTAAAAATTCAATTTGGGGGTAGTCAGCACAAGCATCAAGCCACTGCTCAGCCTCTTCCAGAGACAAGCCTCCATTCGCATCCAAACGGAGGCTAGCCTCTTGGGGCAGCTCAGCCAGCAAGTTTCTCAAGGTTGCAATTTCCTCCACTACAGGAGCCACACCAATCTTCCACTTAAAGGTGCGGTAATCGCTTTCCCAATAGGGTTGCCAGGCCGTGAAGGCTGCTAGTCCAGTAGGTAACAATGCACAGGGAAGTGACGATGGAACCAGCTCAAGGGGATGACACAGCGTTTCCCAGGCGATCGCCAGGCCAAACTGACAGGCAGGATGGGTACTGGGAATAGCCGCAAGCGTGGGAGGGGAGAGGCGATCGCCCAGACCGCGACAAAGCGTTTCTGCGTCCTCTAATGTTTCGCTGCCAAACCAGGGCAACGGAGCAATTTCACCAAAACCAACTCGACCGTTTTCATCTTCTAGCCGTATCACAATGCCCTGCCGTTCCCGCCATACCCCATGATGGGTCTGCAATGGCTGACGAAAGGTGCGTCGGTAAATGCACCATGCGAAATGAACCATTTCACCTCATCAAAGCTTACGCATTTTTGTTGTGTGGGGTGGGCGTCGCCCACCCCACACAACAAAAATGCTCTACGTATGGTGAACTTGCGTCAGTCCTACTCATGATTGCAATACCCAGCGGTTGTAGCAACAGGAGAGTTTAGAATTATCCTCCACACTCTCCTTTTGCTGCAACCAAATTCAATTTCCTGGGGTTCAGACCTGTGGATGGGGTGTGATGGAAGGGGCAGAAGTGCCCCTTCCTATCACACCCCATCCACAGGCTTTAGATATAACCAACAAGCTCAACCATAAATTTATGCAACAGACTAATACTTTGTGATGAAGGCATTAGTCTATCTCTCGAAAGAGTAACCGTTAACGATGAGCTTGCCAGAAAATTTTAACCAGACTTAATAGGTCTTTATACCCACCAAGAAGCCTGATTTTGCGACGTTTTGGAGCATAAATGCTGATAGGAACTCCGTCTAAAGTTAAGTTTTGTTAAATCTCCATCTATCAAAAGGCAGATGACAGGAGCCGGGGATCATTGCCTGACAAGCTTAATACTTCTTGAGGTCGATCCACCGCTCCGTAGGTACCCCTAATCGGGTGATGTCGATCTTTGGGTAAGCTCCTAAGGTGAAGGTAAGAGCAGTGTTTAGCTCTTATCGAAAACGTTCCCTTCTAACACATTTGACTAAGGAGTCTCGTATGTTCGTCGCACTTCTCCTGTTTGCCGGTTATGGTGCTGCTTGTGCCATTTTCATTAACCAGGTTGCTGCTCCCGCAGAAGAAAAGTAAACTTCCTCTGCTAATCACGCTTCCAGGTATTTTCTGGCATCCAATCGCTGCATCAACGCCGTTCAGGAAAATACATTGGCATCCACTTGATAGTTCTCTAAAGGTGACATCTTCCAGGTACCATCGCCGTGTAGCTCCAACACATAATTGTGATATTTGAGTAAGCTTGGCCGATGGCCGACACTGATAAAGGTTGTATCCTTACTCTTCAACTGATCATAGAGCCGTTGTTCATTACCTAGATCTAGAGCGCTGGTCGCTTCATCCAGTACCGCATAACGAGGATTAGTTAAGAGTAAACGGGCAAACGCAAGCCGTTGTTGTTCTCCTAGAGAAAGGACGGTTGCCCAGTCCAGTTCCACATCAAAACCCCCGACTCGGTCGGGTAAATCCTTTAAGTTAACCTGTTGCAGTGCTGCATGGAAGTCATCGTTATTCACGGTGGCATCCACCAGATTCGGATACAGCAACTGATCACGTAGAGTTCCCAGTAGCATGTAGGGCCGTTGGGGTAGGAACATCATCTCCGTGAGACCAGGCCGTACAATGCGTCCATCTCCACTGTTCCAAAGCCCAGCGATCGCCCGCAACAGGGAACTCTTCCCCGCTCCGCTGGGGCCAACGATCACAAGACCCTGGCCCGCCTGTAGCGTGGCGCTTAAGTTCTGCACTAGCATTCGCTGGCTACGGGGGGTTAGTAGAGTAACCCCTTCCAATGCAATTCGATCGTCCTCTACGGTTTGAATTTCCGCTGTGGTATCTGCGCGCTCCTCTTCTTGCTCGTTGAGTACTACAGCAAAGGTTTCTAGACGGTTAACCCCAGCCGCAAATTCGCTGAGCCGGTTGATTTGTGTCACCACTAGGGCAAAGGCTTCAAAAATTTGGGCAAAAGCAAAGTTCGCCTGACTAATATCCCCGAACTGAATCTCGCCTGCAAAGTATTTGGGAGCCAGAATAATAGACGGCAGAATGTAAGTGGCGTAACGATAGGGAGTACGGAAGAAGGCCAAATTTCGCTGCCAACCGATCAGGAAATTGTAGTTCCGTAGAACTTCAACAAAGCGCCGTCGTAGTTGTCCAACTTCTTGATCCTCACCCTGGTAAAAGGCGATGGATTCAGCATTATCCCGAACATGCACCAGTCCATAACGGAAGTCGGCCTCTTTCCTGAGCTGATTGAAGTTCAGGGCAATTAGCCGACGTCCTAAAACGGCAATGACGCCTGTACCAAAAATGGCGTAGCCTACCAGGAAAATCGCCAGAAAACCAGATTTTGATAGCAGGATTCCGGTAAACGACAAGACGTCGATGAACGCCCCCAGGAAGATCAGGAAAAACGACAGACTGTTTTCTGTAAAGGCGCGAATATCCTGAGAAATCCGCTGGTCTGGGTTATCGATTTCACTGTTGCTGTTGATGTCATAGTAGGCGCGATCGGCGAAGTAACGCCCCAAAAACTTACCCGTCATCCAATCCCGCCAGCGTAGCCCAAGCAAGCCCTCTGTGTACTGGTAGTAGACAACAAAGGGAGTGGCAATCGCAAAAACCCCGGCATAGACAATAAAAAATCGCCAGAAGGTAGGGGCATCTCGTTCTGACAGCGCTGTGGTGAAGTAGTTCCCCACATAGCTGATCATCACGTTCATGCCACTAACGGAGAGGGACAATGCCAACAGCAACACGAGAAAGGCCCACTGCTTCCAGCGGGGTAACACGTTTCCCCGAGCGGCAAAAAATCCGAGTGCTGGAATTAGAAGCCCGGCCAACACCACAAAGATAAATGGTGGGCTAAAGATCCCGCGACTAATGCTAACCATCCCCCCGGCCGTTTGTCCCATAAACTCTGGGAAGAGCAGCTGCAACAACAAGGTAATCGCGGCCACAACAATGGCTAGAGTCGCGAATAGGAACAGAATCAAAAGTGCAATGAGGACAAAGAACACCTTTCCGCCATTGCGCTCGGTGGGATACCAATAGGGTTGGGCGATCGCCACAAAGCGGTGCCACAATTGCGTGTCAAAGCGGTTTAAGCGATTTTCTGGGGAGGTGGGAGTGTTACCGTTACCGTTACCGTTGGTCATAGGAGCAACCAGAGGAGAGCACAAGCAGTCAAGCCACACTCATGATTTGCACAAGAACCCTAAAACCCAGTCTTGCCAGCACAAAATGATGACAGCACCAGGTTTTAAGTTTTAGTACAAACTACGAGCATAGGAATAATACGGGTGGATGAGCCATTTGTAACTGCCATTGTATAGCGATCGCTATTTTTGTCAGGGCAGAAGCAGATGGGAGATGCTCAGTTCCCTCCGCTGTAAACTGTTGATGTGTTTGTCTGAAGGACACGAAACTGTAGCGGTTACAGCAGGTTTTAAGGCAAATAGGGCTGGACAGCTGAGAGGACTAACTCAGGGGTCTCTAAATGGGGGAGAACACCGGATTGGGCGATCGTACAGAAACCTTGAATCGTCTTCGGATTCAACGCCGCCAGCCGTTGCCCCTGGGGTAGGGTTGAGAACCAGGCCCGTTCACCCCATACCAGAACTGTTGGTACCGTTAGATCGGGCATATAGCGGGCCAGATCAAAGCACAGGTCTCCCCGTAGAGAAGCCAGGGCACTGTATTCGGCATTGAGTTGCTGTGCAGAGGCCAGATAAGCTGCGACCATTTCAGGGGTAATGCGATCGGTGCGGGCAAAGAGAAACCGCTCCATAAAGTTGCGGATTGCCAGTTCGTTCGCGGCTCCCAGGGAGTAAATGGCCTGGTTGAGTCCAGGGGTACGCGCCAACTGAGCCGCCATGTTTTGAGCATAGCTTTCACCAAAGTCGCTGAAGCCTGACGGGCATACCAGAATGAGCTGCCGAAATAACTCGGGTCGCCGGATGGCAAGTCGTATCGCCAACCCCCCAGTTAGGGACGTGGCAAAAACAATGGGTGGCTCTGAGGCAACGGACTCCAGCAATTCCGTTAGTTGCAGGAAATAGTCTTCAGGTTGGTAGTCGCGCTGCAAATGGGTTGATTGACCCCAACCAACCAAATCTGGTGCGCAGATGGGAAAGCGATTTGCCAGCGCCGGATAAAATTTCGACCACTCGTAGGCCGAAGATCCGCCTCCCAGGCTATGGAGAAACACAAGTGTTGGGGCACTCTGGGGTGGATGCCAGAGTGCCCCCGTATTGCGATAGCAGGCCATGACGCCGAGGGTAGTGGCGATCGCCCCCTGCTCAAACCCGGGCGGTTGAAATTGCAGCATAGGGTTACCTTGCCAAATTTTAAGTGCCAAAAACTCGACACTCAAACGTTAAAATCAAAGATTTTTTGAGGGCTCAATGACCCTCAAAAAATCCTTAACAGACTGCTAATCGACCCAGCCAATGTCATCATTGCTGAGCTGAGTGGAGGGAATTTCAATTGCAACCGGGTGCTGCAAGACACGCCATAACTCGGTTGAAGCACTGACCTGAACTTGCCGTCGCAGCGTCCCTGGAGGCGGCTCGGCTGGTGCTGGGGGAGCAGCCGGTGGCTGCTGTGCTAAGGGCGCGGGCGGCGCAGCCGGGGGGGCAGGGGGAGCGGCTTTACGGGCGGTTTCTTCGGCCTGTCGTTGCTCCGTCAATCCCCGAATCATTTGTTTGGCATCCTCCAGCTCTTTGCGCAGCTGGTCGGAACTCCGCAGATCTGCCTGGAGCTTCTGGACAGTGGCGTCCCGTTCCGATAAATCCTTTTGCAGCGTTTCAATCTGGCGTTGCAGAATACCTTCCTGGGTCTGGGCTTCCTCCAGTTTCGACTGAAGATCCGCGAGGGTTTCCTGCAGCGCAGCAACCTCGCCGTGACCATCTTGCTCTGCCGGAGGAGCTTCAGGGGTCGCCTCTGGCTTGGCGGCAGACTTGGATGCAGCGGGTCGGGCCATTCCCTTGGCCTTAGACCGGCTAGCTGCAGGCTTAGCCGGGGGTTTTTCCGTTGTATCCTCCTCATTGCCGGGTCGCTGCGCTTCCTCCCGCAGAAGATCCGACAGTCGTTTTCGCGTTGCCATTAGTCCCTCCAATCTCGCTGAATTTCTTCTGCTACCCGCCGGTAGTCGGCTTCGGCTTCCCGTGCATTTTTACCACGCCATTGCAACACTGACATCCCATCCAGGGCAGCCCGTTCATGGGCTTTATAGGCACGTACAAAGGCATGGCAGGCCGGGATACCTAACTCCATTAGAGTCTTTTGTGCCTCCAGGGCTTCTCCCAGGCTACGGGGATCGACCCGTGTTAGCAAGACCCGATAACTAACTCCGGTGGGAATGACGGCTTCTCGCACGGTTTCGATCAATGCCGTCAAATCCATCGGGGCCGGGGGAGTGGGCAATACCAGATAGTCGGCGGCAGGAACCACCGTCCTTATCGCATCCGATGCTAAGGCCGGCGGAGTATCTACTACCACAACAGAATAATCTGACAGTTGCCGCAATTCCTGAAGCAAAACTGGATCTGTTTCCTGGGCCAGGTCAAACCCCAGGTCTTTAGAGCGGCGCTCAAACCACCAGGTTGCCGATTTTTGCGGGTCAGAATCAACCAGCAAAACCCGGTGATTCTCAGCCAAACTAGCAGCCAGGTTGACCGATGTGGTGGTTTTGCCCACCCCGCCTTTGCCATTGAGTACGACCAGCACCCGAGGAGAGCGCCTTGTGGCTGCCATTGGTGTTTTCGTCTTCTGTCGCTGCGCCAAGTGCGTCCTACCCTATCGCTTGCTATGGGCGAATGATAGCGCTAGTTGTGGGGGATGCGATCGCCTTCATCATTTAACTTGAGAATTCCATACTCTTGATAGGGGAATCGATTCCCCATCAACAGCAATAAAAAACAAGAAAATTACTCTACCCCATTGCCAAACGGCTCCAACATGCAGCCATGAATGCGCCAGTCGCCGTCTGGCTGCCGCTGCATGATGTAAATAGCACGCACAATTTGACCATGCGGCGACATCAGCACCACTGTTTGGGCGGGTAGACCTTCCATATCCACAATGCCCTCAAATAGCACCGAGCGAGGGCGGTAAACGGCCACGTAGGCCGTCTTGACCATTTTCATGAAGGTCTCAGGATCACCAAACTGGGCCTGAATACTGGGGCTGGCAAAGGCAAAGGCGGCGGCGGCATCATCCCGCTGGAAGGCATCCAGTTGTTGGGTAATGAGTTGGCGGATGGTGTCGCGATCGCGCTCCGTCAGATACATGGCAACAGTAGGGGTAGCAAGACGATGGGCCAGGAGGTATCCCCTTCGTCGGCAGACAGTTGCCACTCTTAAACCCAGGGGGTTACCCACTTTTTATTCTACGATTCTGAGCAGTCTGCACCGGATTTTGCCAGGGCCTGCTTCAGGGTCTGCTTTAAAGGGTATTTTTTCGTACGCGTCGCACCCGAAAAATTGACCCTTTCATTTCCGGGCGATCGCCAACGCCTTTCCCACCGCTATCCGGCTCCCCACAGTTCATATACCGCCCAGATGGCCATCGCCCGCAGGTAGTGGCTGGCTCGAAACGTTCCGACCGACGTAATCGCCTCTGGGGTACGGAACTGAAGCCCGTTATCATACACCTGCTGCACCACGGTTTCTGTCAACCGCATGCCCTCATCCCGCAAGCCCATCTGAATAAGGAACGCCGCCAAACCGAAGTTAATGCCCGTCCAAACCTCCAGGGGGTGGGTGTCATTGGGATTCACCGGAGAACCGTCCGGTCGCAAGCCATTGGCTGCCCCAAACTGGCCTCCATGAAATTTGAGGAAGCAAGTGTCATACACCGTCTTGAGGGCCGATCGCGCACAATCCTCAGGCACTACATGGGGCAGATTCAGCAGGCGCGCGTAGAACTGACCGCAGAGCTGATCTGCCATCACCACATCGGAGCCACTGCCCGTATCCAAACGATAGTAGGAGCCATTCCAGAGGGCATCGTGATAAATCGCGCGGGATTGGGCCAGCCAGTCCTTCCAACGGCTCATCTCGGCAGGCTCAGAGTCCAATTCCTTCGCAATGGCGATCGCGGTTTCCAGGGCTGCAATCCACAGCCCACCACAGTAGGCACTAATCCCCTGCATGCGCCAATCATCAAAGGTCTGATCTGGCGCACCGGAGTTTTCAGGGATGCCATCACCATCCAGGTCAAAGCTTTTGAGGTAATCCAGAGCCGCGACGATAGCGGGCCAGCACTCCTGTAAGAAAGCGCGATCGCTCCCCCCCGTCATCACAAAATCGCGGTAGACCAGCAGCACAAAGTCACTGCCCAGGTCTTTCCAAAGGTTGCAGTCCTGGTAGCTGGTGTAGTTGGTCCGCTCCCAGGGGTGCTCGTTCGGAGCCCCCAAGTCGTGAGGAGTCGCGTTGGCAACCTTGCGGGGCACATCGGGGCTCTCTTGCCCCTGGGTGAAGTAGTAGCCGATTTTGCGCAGGCGGGCATCCTCTGCGGGAATCGAGCGAGCAAAGGCTCGCATCACCGCCTTTTCCAACTCGGGAAACAGATGCAGGAGCGCGAAAGAACCATAGAGGCGCACATCCAGGCTTTCGTACCAGCGGTAGTCCAGGCATTCCACCACAGCGAATTGGCCGACTGGGTCGCGATCGCTGGCGGCACTCCACAAGGTTGCACCATCGGTCAGGTCATACAACTCGTTGAACAGGCCCATCTTGAACGTGTCCGATAAGTCAGTACGGCTCAAAATAGGCTGTTGCCATTGCTGAATTTGCTGCTGCCAATCCTGCCAGTGAACCAGCCCCAGACGGGCGATCGCCCAGCTATTCTCGCCATTCCGTTCAAAGAAGTCGGTATATCGCCGAAAGTAAGTCACCCCCTTGGCAAACTCCATGACCGGAAAATCCCAGGACAGCACAAAGGGAATCTGGCGGGTTTCACCTGGGGCCAGGGTAAAGCGGAGGGCGATCGCACACCCGACCTGCTCCCCTTCTCCTGCGGGTGTAGCGTCATGAACGTTGGGTAGAGAGCCATCCTGAGAGAAGGGTCGCCACAGCTCTGCCCCATCCCCGGCCGGGTTCCAGCGGGTGTGGTAAAACAGTTCGTCAGTGGGATGAAGATGGGTCGCGATCGCCCACTCTCCCTCACCCTCTTTGACCTCCTGCCCATCCAGGCGGCGACGACGCATAACACAGCCCACGAGTGGCCCGTCCTGCACCCATTCCGTAAAGTTGCCCGTGCTGTCTCCTAGAGGCGGTTGGTACTCGTAAACTGGGCTGCCATCATCCCGCACACGCACTTCGGGAGCGGCCAGCGTGTTCGTAAACCAGCCCACCAAGTTTTGCCAGGTGAGGGCAAGACTAAGGGTCAGGGGTTGGTCTGTGGGGTTGTGAGCTGTCCACAAAAATATGGCGAGCGGGTAGCTGGTTTCCTGATAATTGTGAGGCAGGATGGGCGAAAACTGCTCGCAGGTCACCTGAGCCTGAAGCACCTTTTCATAGGTGAACCAGCTGCGAGGATAGAGTGCCTGGTACATCCCAGTGCCATCCCCCTGATCCTCAGTCTTTGCAACAACCCCGGCTGACGTTGTCGCAGGGTACCAATTCCAACTGGCGAGGGAACCATCCTCAGCGGCTTCCGTGCTGAGCGCGTAAGCCTGGGTGCGATCGCCCCCCTGCTCGAAAATACTGAACTGACAGGCCGGAATGGATTTGAATACATGCTCCCCAGCGTCAATGTGCCAGAGGTTAAAGTCACCTCGGTGCGATCGCCCGATACACCCAGCCCCAAAACCACCCAGGGGCATCCCGTGAAATGGCCCATCGTCCAGGTTGCTGGCGTAGCGAACGGTATAGGGCTTCTCCCAACCCAGGCCAATGGGACGAGACCAGGCGCAGGTGGGAATGGTGGGCAGTGTCGAGGAATTCATGCAGAGATGGCTAGGTGAAACGGAACGTCTTCCACTCATACCCCATCTTGGTGATCAGGAGCGCAAATCAGAGGTAAATCCGAAAGCACAGCACACGTTGTTTCTTCAGCAATTCTCATTTTGGAATCCAGTCGGAAAACCGCTCGCCTAGGGCGAGCGGTTTTCCGACTTCAAATCCGAGAGTTCGTGCCCGTAGGGCACGAACTCTCGGATTTGAAGCTCATAATGAGAATTGCTGTTGTTTCTTTGGATTTCTGGCTTCATTAGGACTGTTGTGCAGCGAAGTTGCCCAACCTTCTAGAACCTCAAAAAACAGTTCATGGAAGTCTATTGCAACCCGTGGGTGGGAGAGCAGAGCCTCTCATAACCAAATGCTAGACTTGCCCTACGTCTCTCTTGCTAAGTCTGTTTATGGAATTTCTGACCCTGCTTCTAATCACTTTGATGGGCCTGGTCTCTCCGGTGGGATTTGTAGCCGATCGCCTGGCAGCAGACGCCCTACGCCAGCGGCTGGAGTCTGCCGAAGACCTGGATGTGCGCATTGACAATGCTCCTAGCTATCGGCTGGCACAGGGACGGGTGCAGCGGGTGCGGGTGGCCGGAGAAGGGATCGTGCCTTTGGAAGGGGTCCGAATTGAAGAACTGAACCTGGAAGCCGAGGGCGTAGCTCTTGATCCAGGGGAGTTGCGGGATGGCACCGTGGAGCTGAAGGGACCCCTGGAGGCGGGTATCCAACTCGTGCTAACAGAAGAAGATTTGAATCAAGCATTGCAGTCTCCGGTCGTTACCGAGTGGCTGGAGGATGCCAGTGTGCAGGTGCCGGGTGCGGCCTCAATCGGGATGGAGCGCTACACGCTGCTCAATCCTCAGATTCAGCTTTTAGAGGGCGATTCCCAGGGGGATGGCAGAGGCGATCGCCTGCGGTTTCAAGTTACCCTTCAAGAACGCCGCAATCGGCGACAGATCCCGATTGAATTGGAGTCGGGCTTTGCCATTGATGGAAGCCGAAGGGTGCGCTTAATTGACCCGGCTGTGTCGGTGGAAGGGGTAGCGGTACCTGCTGAGTTGCTACAGGCCTTAACGCAGGGGGGCGTAGTAGATCTGCAGACGCTGGGGGGCGAGGAGATTTTGGTACGGTTGCTACAATTAGAGGTAGAAGACGATCAGGTCGCGATCGCCGCCTGGGTCAGGGTTGCACCCGAACGTAACACCCCTTGAATAGGCTTAGCAGACACGGGCTTCTAATACATCTAGCGCCCTAGAAATTCAGTCCTTCTTTTCAAACAACGTTGGGCTTCCGGAAATATGTGGGGTGCTGTTGTAGTCACAAACTCAAGACCCCGCCACCCCTGTCGCCCCATTGGGTAGCTGAGTCTTCCTGGTTGCATTTCAACCTGAGGAGAACTATATGAACGACGAACCACTTCAGCATCATTCGCTCGAATCCTCTCCAAAACGCCAATTTCGCTCCAGATTACCCCTGGGTGCTGTGACAACTCTGGCTGCCGTAGTCGTGGCAACGGGCAGTGCAACCGCGTGGTGGACATGGCAAACCCTCAGCACCCGTAAAGCTACCGTTACCCCTCCGGACACTGAAACGGTCATGCCTGCGGACCCCACGGGTGCATCTGATGTCGGTAAGGAACCCGTTGTTCAATCTCCTACTCAGTCCGATACCGCTTCCTCGGGTTCTGCTGCCAGGGCTGAGATGCGATCGGTGTCAGTTTACTGGGTGAAAGACACGGGCACCCATCTGGAGGTCGTACCATCACCCATTTCTATCGAGGCGAATCAACCTCCTGAGGCTTTGCTTCAACAGTCGTTTGACCATCTCCTGAAAGGGCCAGAGACAACCTCTCAAGCAAGCGTTGCCTCCACTATTCCAGCCGAAACTCGCATTAATTCTCTGGAGATTCGTCCCGATGGAATCCATGTCGATTTAAACCAGGCGTTTACCACTGGCGGTGGCAGTGCGTCTATGGTGGGCCGTCTGGGGCAGGTCATATACACGGCCACCACTCTCGACCCCAATGCGAATGTCTGGATCTCCGTGAACGGAACACCCCTAGAAACTTTAGGTGGCGAAGGGGCTATGGTTTCCCAGCCTATGACTCGACAAGCCTTCGACCAAGACTTTGCCCTCTAATATCAAACTAGAACCTGTTTTTATCAACCTCAGTTCGGGATAAGCTGAAGTGCTCATTTTGGTGTGCGCTCTCGCACACCAAAATGAGTGTTTTCGAGTGCCGCGCAACGCGCGGCACTCGAAAACACCCTTAACCCGAACTCAGATTTATTATTTGAACGTGCGCTTGCGCACGTTCAAATAACAGTGGTCTGTCAATGAGCTTTTTTGTTTACCTTGAAAAAGCGTGAGTTCTTACCGGCTCGACCACCAAAACCCGTTTTATGGGTGAGGCATACACCATCTGCCTCGTCCACAGAACAGAAACATGCTGCAACTTATGCCAGGATTTACAAAATTTGGACGTTTCCATAAAGTCTTACTTTTCTGTCCTGGGCAGGACTGTGGGAAACAGTGCAAACGGTAAGATATTTTGTGGATATCCGAAAAATAGGTTTTGGGCGGATGCAAGATTTGCAGGCAGAACTGGCAGGCCGAATGGGCGAAGCAGAATGGGATTGGCTCGCACCCCATGCGGAGCGCGATGCACTGGTCATGGTTTCTTCCCAACTCGATCTGCTAGATGTAGGCGTAGCGATCGCCAGTGATAACACCACTCATGTACAACGATGGATTGATGAGCGCTTGCTGGTTAAACCCACACGCGATCAACTTCATGTTTGGAGTAAGTCTCCCGGTAAGCGCTTCAATGCGCTGATCTTACAGCCTTATGTGCTAATTCAAGACGTTGCCTAATCAAGTCGAGCTGGCTGAATCGAGCTTGACCATTCCACATTGATATCAAATCTAATTCAAAGAGGGGGAGTGCTTAGCGCTCCCCCTCTCCAACGTAGTTACGAATTCGAAGAAGAGGAGTGCAAAGCGCTTTCCTCGTCCAACATATCTACAAATTCGAACAGGGGGAGGTGTAAAGCACTCCCCCCCAACATAGCTACGAATTTATTTGTGAATTTTGGGAGCCTGTAGTTGACCGGCCCGGTAGCGATGTCCTAAGGATGCCCCTGTATGACCGGTAGCAACCCAGAGCAGCGATCGCGCAGCATCTCGGGCCACCTTGTTCCAGGGCTCAGAGGGCTTCTCAGTGGGTACGGGCAACGGTTGAAATTCAATACCACGGCTGCCGAACACAATGGTGCCAATTACTTGGGCTCGCCGCATGTGGTAGTCGGACGTCACCAAGTACAAGCTGTGGATATTCTGCATATCAAATTCATCCACTAGGCTGGTGAAGTTCGTGACGGTATCCACAGCCCGATAGTCCAGGTGAAGCCGTTCGAGATCAATACCATACTCTTCAGTGAAGAGCCAGGTGGAATACTCTTCGGGGCTACCGGAGGAAACCCAGATGGGCAAGTCGGGATGAGCCTGAGCAAATTCTGCAGCATAGGCTTCGCGATCGGGAGAACCTCCCAGCACCAAAATGGCTTGAGGCTTCAATACCCAGGAGCGCACCTGCCAATAGGCCAAACCGCACACTATCAATATGAGAAAAACTTTGAGCAGCCATTGAATTCTACGGCTCTTCTTTCGCCTAATAGCGGGTATCCGCCGACGACTGACCGTTGCAGCAGGCGATCGGTTTTGTCGTCCCGGGAATCGCCTATTCTGAAATTTAGCCTCACCCATGTGCCACTCATTCCTACCCTGACCCTGTTACAGGCCTTCCCAGATCAACCCTATCACTCTACACTAGGGCCTGTTTTAAAGGGGTATTTTTCCGTGCGTTTTGTACACGCAAAAACAACTCCTTCAGGCACTTCTAAAACACGTTCTACCTTCCTATATTCCCGCTACAAGAACGGAATTTTTTTGGGATCGCAAATCCAAATCTGCTCTCAACGTCAAACTTTAGGTTTAACGGTCTAGAACCAGGAAAATACCAGGAACTGCTTTAAAGGTCGTTGTTTCCACACGTGCTTCGCGCACGAAAAACCGTCCCTTTGAACCAGCCTTAAAACACGCCCTAGCCAGCATCACTCGGGGCATTATTGGATGGCCCATTTTCTAACCTTTCCAAGTAGGGCTCGCAAACATCCGGATCAGGTGTAAAGGTGACGACGACTCGATAGGCAAGGCGTTTATCTTTTGCCTCAAAGTTGTGATCCTGAGCAATTTGCTTGGCTTGCTCATTCAAAAACCCGTAACCTGAACTCTGAATAATCGCTGGTGTAGACTCCTCCAGAGGCTTACCGTCAGGCCCAACCACTAACCCAACAATGGCTGTACCCTCCAACCGTTGAATACACGCTTCTTCAGGGTAAGGAGCAGCAATTTCAACCAGCGGAAAATCTTCGCTGTCCGGATCATAGATGCTGGGGTCGTAATCCTCACCCACTAGAGTGAGTGACTCTGTTAACCAGTCCACATCCGCCTGAGTTCGTTCATTAGCGGTAGTACCCGTTCCGTTGTATGCGAAGAGCTCTGGCTGTTCTGTTTGAGCCCGCCGAGCAGTAGCCAGTTGAGAAGATGGGGTTTGGCGTGTATAGTTTGGTCGATTGAAGCGAGGCCGCCCGCTATTAGTAGCGGGTTGAGACGGATTATCCGGTGGATTAGCCGGAGTTTCCCCCGTTGGTGGCTGCTGAGCTGAATTGGCAGGAGGGCTGGAGGGTGGACTAGCTGGAGGGGATGCCGGAGGGGATGCTGGAGGACTGGCCGGAGGAGATGCTGGAGGACTGGCCGGAGGGGATGCTGGAGGTCGGGCAGCCGTTCGATCCGGAATCTGCACGCGTGTTGGTTGGCGGAAACTGGGGCGATAGGAGGAAGACACCTCAGGCGGTGGCGGCGGTACAAAAAATGGCGGCAAAATGGGCGAGAAGCGCACCTGGGGACGGCCTGGTCCCTGCGTTAGGGGCGTATTTTGAGGAACCGGCAGTGAGGATGAAGGAGCCACTTCAGGCAGGGGCACGTCATTGGTTAGAAAGTCAGGCAGGCGCTCTTTCTCGGCCGGGGATAGCTCGACCAACTCGACGGGCCGCTGAATTTCTGACTCGCTGCGGCGATCGCTTGCTGGTAGAAACGGCGCCACCGCCCAAAACAACACATGGAATCCCAGCGAACCCACAACCCCCCAAAACATAGGGTCGTTCCATAGGGGGCGCGAGTATAGGGAGGAGTGGGATGTGTCCGTGTAGGTCATAGCCGTCAAAGATACGGGTCGATCTTTACAAAGGATAGCAGGGGAGTGGAGAAGCAGGGGGTTCGAGGAACTTTCGGGATGAAGCCTTCGAGCAACTTAATTCTGCTGGGGGCGAGAACTTCCTCGAAAACTTCGCCCTGCAAAAGAGTTCATTGTACTGATGACCTTGCATAGTTCGCTTATTTCGTACCCTCTGTCTCTACTTCAAGCCACCTGCACAATCAGCAGGGAGAAATACGGCAGTTTCAAGTGGGGGCGATCGCTCAAATCTGCATAAATTACCTGGTTGGGCTGTGTGGCTCGTTCGACCACATAGCTAGATTGCAAGAGCTGATGCCGTTGCAACACCTGCCACACCTGTTCGTAAACTGAGCTTACCTTCATTAGAACAATAACCTCGGAGTGGGCGATCGCCGTTTCCAAATCTGCAACAGTGTAGAGGGCCGGGAGGATGGTGAGGCGTTGCGATCGCACGGTTAGAGGAACTCCCAGTGCTGCTGCCGCCGCCATGGGAGATGAAATCCCAGGCACCGTTTCCACCTGTGCTTCTGGGTGGAACTGTTGCAAGGTCTGCGCCAGATAGGTGAAGGTGCTGTAAAAACTCACATCCCCTTCTGACACAAACACCACATCCTTTCCCAGACGTAAAAAATCCCAAACGGTTTCCGCAGCCGTTTTCCAGGCATGCTCTAACACATCGTCCTCTTGAACATAGGGAAATTCCAGGGGTAACTCTTGCTGCCCTGGCTGAATCCAGGGTGCAACGATCTGCTGGGCAACCCCTGGCTTTCCATGTAACCCTGCCGGAAAGGCCACCACCGGAGCCTGTTGCAACAACCGCAGTCCCTTGACCGTAATCAGTTCAGGATCCCCTGGCCCAGCACCAACCCCATACAAAACCCCAACCATGACGAATTTCTCAAAACAGACCACGCTCTACTCTAGCGAGTTACAGGCATCTGTTTGAAAGTCATTTTTTCGGGGACAAAGCGCACGAAAAAATGGCTTTCAAACAAACCCCAGGCTTACGCCAGTCCACTACGAAAAAGCGTAAGTCGGTGCTTTGTTACCTGTAAAACTCAGATTTTTTTGCTATTGCCCTGTACTGATACCCAATCAATGTGAAGCTGCACAGAATAGTGTGGGACGCATAGCGTCCCACACTATTCTGTGCAGCTTCATAAAAAACGGTATGAGGGAATTTTGGTTCCTTTGGCCAGCGACAGCATGAATTAAACGTGCAAACCATAGCGAAATCGCAAGTGCCGTGAAATGATTGGACGGTTGCTTGGAGGGTTGTGTCGTGAACGTTGAAAACTTGACAGTGTACCCCTATCCATCAGGGCGGCGAGTGGTGATGGGGAAGCGCTGCGCCCTGGCTACTAGCCAACCTCTGGCCACGACAGCCGGGCTCGAAATGATTTGTGCCGGGGGCAATGCCGTGGATGCAGCGGTGGCCATGGCGATCGCCCTCACTGTCGTCGAACCCACCTCCAATGGCATTGGCTCTGACGCCTTTGCCATCGTCTGGGATGGAGCGCTTCATGGCCTGAATGCCTCCGGGAAAAGTGCTCAGAATCTCTCCCTAGCTGCTTTTGAAGAACACTCTCAGGTGCCATTGTACGGCTGGCTACCCGTGACCGTATCAGGCGCTATCTCCAGCTGGCGTGCTTTATGGGAGCGGTGGGGCAAGTTGCCGTTTGAGAAATTGTTTGAACCCGCCATTCGGTTCGCTGAGGAAGGCTACCCCGTTTCCCCCGAAACGGCTCGTGCCTGGAAGCGGGCCGAGCCGCTATTTCTGTCGCTGCAAGGTCAGGAGTTTGAAGCGTTTAAGCAGGTGTTTTTTGCGGGCGATCGCGCACCCAGAGCAGGGGAAATTTGGCGTAGCCCAGGCCATGCCGCAACCCTACGGGAACTGGCTGAAACAGGGGGCGAGAGTTTCTATCAGGGCAAACTGGCTGAAAAAATCACCCAATTTGCTGCCGATACAGGTGGCTTCCTCACTCTCGAAGACTACGCTAACCATCAACCTGATTGGGTTGATCCCATTAGCACCACCTATCGTGATCTCACGGTTTGGGAAATTCCCCCCAACGGCCAGGGCATTGCCGCTTTGATGGCCTTGAATATTCTTGAGGGATTTGACCTGGCCCGATACCCCCGAGACTCCATCGAAAGCTTCCACCTGCAAATTGAAGCTATGAAGCTTGCCTTTGCCGATGTGTATCGCCATGTGGCCGACCCCACTCACATGGCCATATCGGTCGAGCAGATGTTGGATAAGGGTTATGCCAGCGATCGCCGTGCCCTGATTCAAGACACCGCGATTCCCCTGGCAAACCCCGGTCTGCCCAAAGGTGGCACTGTCTACCTGGCTGCCGCCGATGGCGAACTCATGGTGTCGCTCATTCAATCCAACTTTGAGGGCTTTGGTAGCGGCATTCTCGTTCCGGGCACTGGCATTGCGCTACACAACCGTGGCTCTGGTTTTACCCTGATGGCCAATCATCCCAACCAATTTGCGCCGGGCAAGCGTCCCTTCCACACCATCATCCCTGGCTTTCTTACGCGAGATGGGCAACCCGTTGGCCCGTTTGGTGTTATGGGGGCACCCATGCAACCCCAGGGACATGTGCAGGTCGTCGTCAATATGACCGACTATCACCTCAATCCCCAGGCCGCCCTGGACGCCCCTCGATGGCGCTTCCTGGAGGGGAACACTGTACTGCTAGAACAAACCGTTCCCCGCTTCGTCACTAGCGGGTTGAGCGATCGCGGTCACGCGGTCAAAGTCACTGGAGGCGTCGAGTTTTTTGGTAAAGGCCAGATAGTGCTCCGCTCTGGAGAAGCGCTCATAGCAGCGTCGGAGCCGAGGGCAGATGGAGGGGCGATAGTGCTCTAGACGTCAAGGGGCACGAAATGCCCCTTTCACCACACCTATTTGAAACTTACCCCTGACCATGCTCCCAACGCCCCTCCACGCGATCGCCCTCCGCCTCTGCCCAGGACAAGACCTGCGGTTAGAACTGGATGCCCTGGTGCAGAAAAAACAGTGGAAGGCGGCCTGTGTGCTGACCTGTGTCGGAAGTTTGACGCGGGCAACTCTGCGGCTAGCTGGCCAACTCAACGGCACTACCTATCAGGGACCGTTTGAAATTGTGTCGTTGACTGGGGTCATGGGGGTAGCGGGATCGCATTATCATATGGCGATCGCAAACTCTACCGGGCAAACATTGGGAGGTCATGTGTTGCCAGGCTGCTGTATCTACACCACAGCTGAACTGGTGATTGGCGTGTTACCCGCTCTTCACTTCACACGAGAACTCTGTTCCTTAAGCGGGTATTCAGAGCTGAAAGTTTGCCCCCATGAGAAAGAATGATACAGAGTAGGCAATTTACGCATCTTTACTCTATGTTGATGGGCTACTCAACCCGTCTATCGACATATTTCCTACTTGACAACAGATACCCTTGCGTTTTGGTCAATCTTCCACGCTAGGCTAATTCGAAGACCTTAATAAAGCCTGTGATCCCATTGGGATTGCCAGAACATGCCCTACCGTGGGCAGTAGCACGTATGAAAGGAGTTTCACCATGGCCCTTAGAGTTGGTATCAATGGCTTTGGCCGCATTGGCCGCCTCGTATTCCGAGCCTGCTTCCAAAATCCCAACATCGAAATCGTCGGAATCAATGACCTGGTACCCCCCGACAACTTGGCTTACCTGTTGAAATACGACACTACCCACAAACGCTACAAGGGCACCGTTGAAGCCAAAGACGATGGCATTGTTGTGGATGGTGTCTTTGTTCCCACGTTTGCTGTACGCAATCCTGAGGAACTTCCCTGGGGTAAGCTCAACGTTGATTATGTTGTGGAATCGACGGGCCTGTTTACGACCCATGAGGGTGCATCCAAGCACATCACCGCGGGAGCTAAGCGGGTAATTATTTCGGCTCCTACAAAAGACCCTGACAAAGTACGAACCATGGTTGTAGGGGTCAACGAAGAACAGTTTGAACCGGGTAGCGACACCATTGTGTCTAATGCCAGCTGTACGACCAACTGTCTGGCCCCCATTGCCAAAGTCATCCATGAAAACTTTGGTCTGGCAGAAGGGCTGATGACAACTGTTCACTCGGCTACTGCGACCCAGCCCACTGTTGATGGCCCCAGTAAAAAAGACTGGCGGGGCGGTCGTGCAGCATCCCAAAACATTATTCCGTCCTCTACCGGGGCAGCGAAGGCAGTAACTTTGGTGCTACCTGCCCTTAAAGGTAAGCTGACGGGGATGGCCTTCCGCGTTCCGACTCTCGATGTATCAGCGGTTGACCTCACCTTTAAGACGGAGAAAGCCACAAGCTACGCCGAAATTTGTGCCGCGATGAAAAGTGCTGCGGAAGGCGAGCTCCAGGGTATTTTGGGTTACACCGATGAAGAAGTGGTTTCTTCAGACTTCATCACCGACAGCCACTCCAGCATTTTTGATGCGGGAGCAGGTATCGAGCTGAATTCCAACTTTTTCAAAGTGGTCGCCTGGTATGACAACGAGTGGGGTTACTCCTGCCGCGTTGCTGACCTGATGCTGGCGATGGCAAAAGAAGATGGAATTGTAAGCTAGTCAATTGGCTATTTGCAATTTCAATCAATAATATTAGAAGCCGCAGTTCTTGAAAGAACTGCGGCTTCTAATATAAATGCGATTAATCGCACGAAGTAGCGTTAAGTTAGCGAAACGGATCACAGTAAATTGAAATACCCTTCAGGTTATTGGATTAGCAAAATATAGGATCATACATGGCTTGTGGAATACTTTTGAAAAGCTAGTTTTAACAAACCGAAAAACAGGATCTGGACACTATCTAAAGTACTAATTTGCAATGTAATACTAAATCAATATGAAGCTGCACAGAATGAGGGTGGGGGCGCGTATGCGCCCCCACCCTCATTCTGTGCAGCTTCATATAAAAACGGTATAAGGAGTTGTATTTCTTTAGAAACTATGGCTTCTTACATTATTTATCTGTAATGCCAATATTTAATAGCAATACAAACCCTACACTTTAAGTTCTCTAAAGTTTATAAGTGCGATCGCCTTACCATTTGTATCATCTGAATTAATGAATTGTTATTGACAAAGCGTGAAGTTAAAGTATGAATTTTTGATTGATTCACACTTTAGATAGATGACAATGAGAGACGCATAGAGGTTTGAAAGCTAATCAAAAAAGCTCTAAATTCCTAATATTATGATGCTTTTCAAGAAACTTCTTAGACATAACAGTTCTCAGTGGCAAGTACATCTGCGATCGCGTTCTCTCCGGGTTTGGATTGCTGCGCTGATTGGATGTTTAACCTGCTTTCTAGTTCTACTGCCGGTTTTCTCTCAGCAACCTGTCGAAATTCGTTTCCTCATGCTGGCGCCGGAGACACCGCTTTTTGCTCCCTTAATCGAGGAGTTTGAGCGAGAAAACCCCGACATTCGTATTCGCATGGTGGAAGGGCCAAATGCTACCAACTTAGTCGAGGATTTATACACCTCCGCCTTGTTGTTGGGTAGCTCTCCCTACGACTTGATCAACCTGGATGTGGTGTGGACCGCTAAATTTGCAGCGGCAGGGTGGTTGATGGATTTGAGCGATCGCGCCACTCCCCAGGAACTAGCCCAACACCTCGAAACCAGCATTGAAGCCGGACGCTACCAGGACAAGCTCTACCGCATTCCCTGGCGCACAGATGCTGGTGTTTTGTTCTACCGCAAAGACTTACTACAAGAAGCCGGGCTTCAACAGCCCCAAACGTTCACCGATTTACTAGAGGTCTCTAAAACCCTGCAACAAAAGACCGGTGTGGATTGGGGCTATCTCTGGCAAGGGCGGCAGTACGAAGGGGTTGCTGCCATGTTTGTAGAAGTGTTGTCAGGCTTTGGTGGTTATTGGATTAACCCCGAAACCCTGGAGGTTGGGCTGGATCAACCCGAAGCCATCAACGCTGTGAATTTCCTGCGGGGCACTGTTCGCCAAGGAGTGTCACCGGGCGGCGTTACCACCTATCAGGAAGAAGAAGTACGCCGTCTGTTTCAAAGTGGTGGAGCGGCCTTTATGCGCAACTGGCCCTATGCCATACCACTGCTGAACTCGGAAGAGTCAGCCGTGCGTAATAAAGTCGGCATTCGCCCCATGCTCAGTATGCCAGGTGGCCAACCTGGAAGTTGTCTGGGTGGATGGGGATGGGGTATTCTCAGTTCCACCCCGCACCCCGAGGAAGCCTGGCGGGTGCTGCAATACTTCACGAGCGAACGGGTGCAGCGCATTAATGCATTGAAAGGCTATCTGCCCAGCCTACGTTCACTGTACGAAGACCCCGAAATTCTAGCCGAATTTCCCCATTACGCCGAGATGGCACAGGTGTTCGAAAAGACGGTGCTGCGGCCTTCAATTGCTCAGTATGCTCAAGCCTCTGACATTTTACAGCGCTATCTCAGTGCCGTCTTCTCAGGCCGCATGGCCCCAGAAGATGCCATGCAAACCGCTGCCAGTGAAACTCGCAGTTTACTGGGACGACTCAGTTCAGCACAGGAGGCACGGGGATGACCCAGGCTACTAATACCGATGTCATTGTGCAGCGCGATCGCCGCATTGGCTGGCTGCTCTTACTCCCTGCCCTCCTGCTCCTCATCGCGGTATTCGCTTTTCCCATCGGGCGCGCCTTCTGGCAAAGTTTCTACACCCAAAACCTGGGTACTGAACTCCAACCTCAATTCTCCGGTCTAGAAAACTATGGCCGCATGATGCAGGATGGACGTTTTTGGCAGACCCTGGGCAACACAACGGTATTCACCGTCGTATCGGTCCTTCTGGAATTTGTGTTGGGGTTGGCGATCGCCCTCGTTCTCAATCAAGCTTTCCGTGGCCGTAACATCGTTCGTACCATTGCCATCCTGCCCTGGGCCTTGCCCACTGCCCTGATCGCTCTGGCTTGGGCCTGGATTTTTAATGATCAGTATGGTGTCGTCAACGACCTGTTACGCCGAGTTGGGCTGATTGACCAGGGCATCAACTGGTTAGGCAACCCCAATCTAGCGATGATGGCCGTCATCATCGCGGATGTCTGGAAAACGACCCCCTTCATCAGCATCCTGCTCCTGGCAGGCCTGCAATCCATTCCCGACGACCTCTACGAAGCTCACCGAATCGACGGGGCAACTCCCTGGCAGAGCTTCCAACGCATCACCCTCCCCCTGCTGATGCCCCAGATTGTCATCGCCCTCGTATTCCGATTTGCCCAGTCCTTCGGCATCTTCGACCTGATCGCTGTTATGACTGGCGGTGGTCCCGGTGGTGCGACGGAAACCGTCTCTCTATACATTTACGCCACGGTGATGCGCTACCTCGACTTTGGTTACGGAGCCGCTCTCGTCGTCGTCACATTCCTGCTGCTCGTGCTGGCTGTGGCGATCGCTGCCTTCTTCCTCAACCGCTCCCGCGCCAAGACCAGCGCTGCCCCCTAACCCTATCCACTCATCCACCCCTGTCTGCACCCTAACGCTACCCCCATGACTACCACTGCCACCGCACCCACCCAAACCACCCACTCCACCCGCCGCTGGCTCCTCCCTCTCAGCGTCATTCTGGTTGTGCTCTTCTGTCTGGCTCCCGTGTTGTGGCAGTTACTGACCTCCGTCAAAACCAACCCCGACATCTCAGCTATCCCTACGGTGTACCTGCCTCGCGAGTTCACCCTGGATCATTATCGGGAACTGTTTGTGCGGCGACCGTTTTTGAACTATATGTTCAATAGCTTGCTGGTGGCCTTGCTTTCCACAATCCTGGCTCTGGGGCTGGGAGCCCCGGCAGCTTACGCACTGGCCCGGTTGCGGTTACAGGGCCAACGCATCATTCTGGCCGG
The DNA here is from genome assembly GCF_014695575.1 of Leptolyngbya sp. FACHB-8. Lineage (GTDB taxonomy): Bacteria > Cyanobacteriota > Cyanobacteriia > Elainellales > Elainellaceae > Vacuolonema. Next base: position 31,134 of record NZ_JACJOO010000014.1, read on the forward strand.
AATTCTCATCGTCACCCTATTTCCCCCGATCCTTCTATTCCTGGGTTTACTCAACGTTGTGCAGGCTCTCAACCTGGGCAATAACTATCTGGCGTTGATTCTGCCCTATGCGGCGATCAACTTGCCGCTGACGATTCTGGTTATGCGTAGCTTCTTCCAACAATTACCCAAGGATTTGGAAGACTCCGCTAAGGTTGATGGCTACAGCACCGTTGGTCTACTGCTCCACATCGTTCTTCCCCTTACACTCCCCGCTCTCGCCACCACGGGAATTCTCACCTTTATCTCGGCCTGGAACGAGTTCATCTTCGCCCTCACCTTTATCACCGAGGAGTCTATGAAAACCGTTCCCGTTGCGGCCTCCCAAATTGGTGGAGCCTCCATTTTTGAAATCCCTTACGGCCCCATTGCTGCTGCCACCGTAGTTGGCACGCTCCCCCTCGTTGCCCTCGTCCTCCTGTTTCAGCGCCAAATCATTAAAGGCCTTACCTCGGGGGCGGTCAAAGGCTAGCCAACTTTTTTTCATGTGCTCCACGCCTGAGAAACCAAACCATTACCCGTTATCAATTACCCCTTAAAAAAATGACCAGCATTGAATCTAAGCCCACCCACTCCGCTACCGCCACGCGTTCCACCCTGGAACTGCGGGGCCTTAACAAAACCTTTAGCCCAACGGTCATCCCGGTCAAAAACCTCGATCTCAGCGTCGATCGGGGAGAATTTCTCACTCTGTTGGGGCCATCGGGCTGCGGTAAATCGACGGTGTTGCGGATGATTGCAGGTCTGGAGCAGCCAACTCGGGGGCAGGTGTTGTTAGAGGGTAAGGACGTAACGCGTTTGGGACCGGGCGATCGCAACATGTCTATGGTGTTTCAGAGCTACGCCCTCTACCCACATATGACGGTGGCCGAAAACATTGCTTCGGGTCTCAAACTGCGCAAAGTTCCTCGTCATGAGATTGAGGAGCGGATTCAAGAAGTGGGGAATTTCTTGGGGCTGCAACCTCTGCTAAACCGTCGTCCTAGCCAGCTTTCGGGGGGGCAACGACAGCGGGTAGCCGTCGCCCGAGCCCTGGTTCGCCGCCCCTCTGTATTTCTCTTAGACGAACCTCTGAGTAACCTGGATGCCCTGTTGCGGGAGAATGTGCGCGCTGAGCTGAAGCAACTCTTTGAACATCAACAGGCTCCTGTCGTATACGTAACCCACGACCAGACCGAGGCGATGACGTTATCTACTAAAGTTGCTATTCTCAGCGAGGGCCATTTACAGCAGTTAGATACACCTCACCGCATCTACACCCATCCGGCCAATCGTTTTGTCGCCGGATTTGTCGGCAGCCCTCAAATGAACTTCCTGATGTTGCCCTGCGAGGGACAGACCGCAATTTTGGGGCACTCTCGCATTCCCTTGCCTCGAGCCGTCCCACCCAGTACCCGCCGCATCGTGTTGGGAATTCGCCCAGAACATGTGCAGGTGGCGCAGGGCGATCGCGCCACCGTCTCCGGCGAAATCTTCCTGGTAGAAAACCTGGGTATGCACAACCTGGTGAGTGTTCGCGTCCCCGATATCGAAGGGCAACCAACTCTGCGTCTACTGCTCACCCCCGATCGCCATCCCACCGGTCAACAACTGCACCTCACCTTTCCCCCACAAGATATGCACTGGTTTGATGCTGAAACTGGAGATGCTTTACGTGATTAAATCAGGACATCTTCATGAATGCTATGTGTGACGGATAATACCCATCACACACATAGTTGTCATCATAGTTTGTATCGAAGGGGGAGAAGCAGAATTTCATTTAATCTCTCCTTCTGGTACAGGCTTTTTGATCACATCTACATCGTTAATATTTTAGCCCTAACGTCAGTTCGGGATAAGCCGAACCGCCCATTATTGCGTGCGCGTTGCACACGCAATAATGGGCTTTTTCGAGTGCCGCGCTTCGCGCGGCACTCGAAAAAGCCCTTAACCCGAACTGAGGTTATTTTAGCCCTAGTATCGAAATTTAATAAGTTGTAACTGAATGGCACTGATGTAAAAGATTTAGATTCCCGGTTTTTTAGAAAAACCGGGAATCTAGGTACTCAGATTTCGCTTATTTCAGTGATATTCACCTGTAACTCTTTTTGTGACCCTTCTGATGTAGCTAAATGTCGCAATTAACACACTCGTTTATGGAATGTGATGAAGCGGCGGAACTCTTCAAACCCAGCAGAGCGATACAAGCCTAGTGCACCGTTAGGATTATCTACATCAACGCCCAGCAAAGCACTATTCATACCCGCAGCGACCAGCCGGTGCAGACCTGCTAGTAGCATGGCGCGACCTAACCCCTGCCGACGAAAACCCCGACGCGTTCCCAGTAAATTGATCCAGCCTTCTTGTTGACCCGATCGCGCATTTTCCTGCATATCGATCTGGGCATAGCAGAACGCGGCCAGGGTACCGTCTGGAGAAACGGCAACAAAATCCATCGAAGCATCATAGTTCGACATGCTGGTGTAGTAGCGATACTCCTCCAGAGTCATCGGATGGTGGTTCCAGTGGTCGATGAAGGACTGATTAAACATCTCCACCCAGGCTTCTGCATCCACTTCAGGGTCAACCTGTCGAATGTAAAATCCGTCAGGTAGCTGAGGTTCTGGAACAGGTTCGATGAGCGATCGCCGCATTCGAAAGAAGTACCGTACCGGCGAACAGCCAAACTGCTCATACTGAGCGATGCGTTCAACAAATGTATCTCGGCAGCCCATTCGCAATTCAACAGCTTGGGATGGCTCCGTGGAAAGCAGCCGCAATCGCTGTTCAGCCCATGCCAAAATATCGTTTTCTAGCCCTTGTCCTCGGGCATCGGGATGCACAAAGAAGTGCAAGTATCCTTCACGATTATTCGCAGAGATAGGCCGCCAGAGAGTCGCAACGGCTTGTAGGGTTTCATCGCGATCGCGCCATACCTGAAGATCCTGATCACGGTCAAAGCAGGGGTCGTTGAAATCCTCCTGAAGTTCACTAGCGGAAGTACCGCCATCCAGCTCATCAACAGTAGCGCAAAGGTTATAGAGGTCAGCGATCGCCTCCAATTCTGTATCGCTGCTAAGGGATTGGCGGCAGAAATTGCTCAAAGTCGCCATGGTAGCCTCCCATCGGCTGTACACATTCACAGCGGAAATATATTGGATTTCCGACAATGTATTACACATACTACATTGAAATTAAATATCTGGCACTCACCCATTTGGGTACTTTCTTTTCCAAGAAATTTCAGAGGCGGTTTGAGAAGTTAATTTTTCGTACACGACGGGCACGAAATTCGAAATAAGATCCAGAAACCCGGTGTCTTTAAAACACCGGGTTTCTAGAATCCAACAAATTAGCCCTACTGAACCACGCATATCTAGTAGGCTGCGGCCTAAGTTCGCAACCTATGTTTTTGTGTGAGGTGCGAAGCACTCCACACAAAAACATAGGTGATGGATTTCCGCCTCAGCATACTAGTGGGTCATCTGGCGTGAGTATTGCCATTTCAGGTGGAGCATTTCAGGCCACCAAGGACTGGGTTACAGCCCCAGACCCTCCTAATCGATGCTTAGGTCGTTTAGATCGCGCTCGTTGTCGTCGTGCCGCTCGCTTGCCACCCCACTCAAACGGTGTT
>NZ_JACJOO010000015.1 GCF_014695575.1 Leptolyngbya sp. FACHB-8
GTCTTGTTGAAGGGCTCGAGGACGAGGCACTTTCAGTTTCGCCTTCAGTTCGTAGCGCACCACCCGGTAGAGCGTGCCATACTCCACCGTCAACTGACAGCTTTGCTGTAACCATTGTTGGATCTCGATGTAACTGTGAAACCCCTCCGGTTGGGCTAATCGAGCTTTCAGCTTCTCCAGGGCCTCTCCTTGAATTTTTCGAGCCGCACCGGGGGCGGTGCCCTTTGTCAGCAAGGCGCTTAGTCCCCCTTGCCGATAACGGCTCATCCAGCGAGTAATTGTTGCCTTGTCTCGGTTGCAGCGCTCTGCTAGCTCACTTCGGTTGCTCACCTCTCCCTGCTTCAACCACACCAGCATCTGTAAGCGTTCTTTTTGGCTCACGCTACGAGCGTGGTGCAACGATTTCTCTAACTGCTCCAGGCTCTCCGTCACCGTGACTTGAAAAGGACGTCCTGTCATCGCCCATCACCTCAAAGAGGACTCTTCTAGTTTGGCGCAGCTTCATATTTGTTTGGTATCAGGTTAAATAAACAAGTGGGTTAAGCAGAGGGCGATCGCCCAATCCGCTCTGCCGTCCGCAGAATTTGCCCTGCCAGCACCGCTGCCCCAAACCCATTGTCAATATTCACCACACCGATCCCTGCTGCGCAGGAATTCAGCATTGTTAGCAATGGCGCCAACCCTCCGAAACTGGCTCCATAACCCACACTAGTGGGCACTGCAATCACTGGGCAGCTTGCTAAGCCTGCGACTACACTGGGCAACGCTCCTTCCATTCCGGCCACCACGATCAGGACATCCGCCGCTTGCAGCCGGTGACGGTTGCTGAGCAGACGATGAATTCCAGCTACCCCCACATCCCACAACCGCTGCACACGGAATCCTGACAATTCAGCCGTGATAGCGGCTTCTTCCGCTACGGGCAGATCAGCCGTTCCCGCCGAAATCAAGGTGATAGTGCCAGAATGCTGGGGTTTGGGCATCCCTGATGAATCCGTTGGTGACTGGATTAGGGCACAAATACGGGCGGTCGCGAAATAGAGTAAGTCGGGAATTTGCGATCGCACCTGCTGATAGACCTCCGGCTCTATCCGTGTTGCCATAATTACCGGCGTCCGGGGCCGCATGGTGTGAATAATCTGGCTAATCTGCTCCGGAGTTTTCCCAGGTCCCCAGATCACCTCCGGAAAACCCGTTCGCAAAGCCCGATGGTGGTCGATGTTGGCAAAATCTGATACCGGTTCAAAGTCGAGATTCTTGAGCTTGGAGAAAGCCGTTTCGGGACTGACTGCGCCAGATGCAACGGCTTCGAGAAGGTTTTGGAGGGCTTCGGGTTGGGTCACGAGTGAGTGAGTAGATGGGTGGATGGTTGAAGGAGTAGGGGCTTAGGGGTTCACGGAGTGAAGGCGGGTGTCTCAGGTCTATTGTGCCGTGAGTGAGAGGAAATGGTGAATGGGAAGGGAGCGTGCCTTTACCTCAGTTAAGATAAGCTGTTCACTCAAATTCTCTAAAACATCTTCGGGACAAGCTGGATCACCTATTGTTTTACGTGCCTTGTGTACGCAAAAATGGGCTTTCCTAATGGTTGTGCAACGCGCAGCCCTTAGGAAAGCCCTCACCCTCAATCCCGATTAGCAGAAATGTAACAGGTATAAGGGATTGCCTATTCAGGCTCAGGCTCAGTGAGCAACGAGCCTACTACACTAGGCATTCACCCACCATAGCCAGCCTTTTCCTACCCAGGTAATCGCCAACCCTGGATACCTATCCTCAAAAATTACAGAAAAACTAACTTGCCACTATCCCCATCTATCCGCACTGGAACACCCACCGGTAATGCCGCATTAGGGCCATCATGACCAAAAGGCAACTCCGCCACTACCGGGATACCCAGGTCTTCAAGGCGATCGCGCAATACCCCCTCCACCGTAAAGCTGGGAACATTAGGGGGTGGCTCACACTGACTAAAGCGCCCTACAGCAATACCCTTGACCTGTTTCAGTAAGCCAGTCAATCGCCAATGGGTTAACATTCGATCGACGCGGTAGGGTGCTTCTGTCACATCTTCAATGGCGAGGATCACGCCATCCAGATCAGGTTGCAGGGGCGTATGGAGCAGATGGGTCGCTACGGTCAAGTTAGCCGGGAGCAATCGCCCCTCAGCTTGTCCGTTCACCCAGGTTTTGCCCTGGATGGGTAAAAGCGATCCCCCCTCCACCCAGTCAAACAATCGTTGTATTGACCACCCCGGTTCCTTCGCAAGAGTGGTGAGCAATGGCCCATGTACTCCAGAAACACCACATAGACTGAGGCTCCACAGCAAGCTGGTGATATCAGAAAACCCAATCATCCATTTGTTAGGGCGATCGCCCCAATCCCAGGCTTCTAATAACCGCATACTGCCGTAGCCACCTCGGGCACACAGCACTCCCCGGCATGCAGGATCATCCCATGCTTCCTGAAGCTGTCGCCGCCGCTCGTCATCCTTACCGCCCAAGTATCCCCAACGACGGTCAAACCCGTGGGGCACCTCGACTCGAAAGCCGTGGGATCGCCAGATCTCCACGCCTTTGTTGAACATTTCTACCTCTCGCACGGCCCCACTGGGAATGACGACTCGTAGCAGATCGCCCGCTTTCAAGGGCTCAGGTGGCAAACAACGTAGCATAGCCGATGCAGATAACGCTCCGCAGGAGAGGATTCATCCATGAACTATCGCAGAAAGTGTGACCTTTCGTACATGGGTCTTATTACTTTATGGACAAAAAACGAGGGAATCAAGTTTTTTCAGGAATTGTCAGCAATTCTCATTTTGGAATCCAGCCCGAAAACTGCGGGCCTGTAGCGAGTGGTTTTCAGGCTTCAAAGCCGAGAGTTCGCGCCCGTCGGGCGCGAACTCTCGGCTTTGAAGCTCATAATGAGAATTGCTGAAGTCCGCTTCAGAAACGCTGCTGGCTTCTGATATTGTTTGCTTGAGCTTCTTGCTTCCTTTCTTTAGAAACCATAGCCATTGACACGACTAAAGCCAGAAGCAGGCTTAATAGAGATAGACCCAATACTCCAGAAGCTATCTTTAACCGTCGTTCGGCCTTGAAACGTAGCTTATGTGCTTCTTCAAGAGTTTCGGTCGTTTTTTGTGTTTGCTCATCATGGTCCTGACGTTCGGCTAAGGTTGCCTGTTGAACTTCAGATTTTAGGGACAGAGTTTCAGATTGCTCGAATGGCTTCAACAGCCCTTGTCTGCCGGGTGCATATTTTTTACGTATTGCTTCGGCGATGTAGTCATGGATGAGCTGGTAGCGATCATCGGGTTGTTCTGGCAGGTACGTCACAAGACCAGAGCCGGAAAGCATACGTAGCACGTAGTCCAGGGAGTCCTTAAAATGCTTGATTGGGTGAGTGGATAGGTCAGTTGGTGGAGCCGGTAAGGGGAAATCAGCGGTTTCCAGTTCTCGTAGGAGTTCTGGGCGGGTTTTAAGCGGGCGGGTGCCGCGTTCGTCGGTGAGTTCGTAGAGGACGCGGGCTGACAGGGCGGCATATTCCTCGCCACAGTCTTGTACGACTTCTTGAAGGTAGCGGGTGACAAGTTCTTCTTTGGGTTTGGGGCCAAGAGCGTGGTAGTCGGCCAGAGTGTGAATCCCTTCGGTTTCCAGCTGGGTTCCAACGACTTGTAGTTCGATGGGACGAACTTCTTGAAGTTCTCCGGCGAGGTCGTTGACTAACGCGTTGATGAGCTCGGGTTCCAAGTAGAGGCGCGATCGCCTTGTCAAATCCTCAATAATGGCCTTTGCATCGGTGGGGGAAAAGTTGCCCAAACCATACAACACATTGTTGCTGAGAATATCACTGCCGATTGCCCCTAAACCTTTAACCTTATTCGCTTCTAGTAAGTAGTGAATGTAATCCTCGCGAAGTGAAAGAATCACATTAATGAATGGGATCTGTAAACAGTCACCTAAAAATTCGAAAAAACGACGGCGATCGATCGCATTCGGATTTGCAAAGAAGAATTCTTCAAATTGATCAAAGATGAGAATAGGCCGGAGATTCTGGTTGTCACATTCTCTCAACTGCTGGAGAACATAATCTAACATTCGCTTTTGAAGCTCAGGCTGTGAATCTGCTTGAGCATGGTTAGAGGATTTAGCAGAGACAACCGTGAAGAACGCTTGATTGAGAGTTGAGGTAAGTGGTTCTGGTAACTGTGAAGAACGTACAGCAAGAACTTCTGCTGCTTGCACAGATAAATCACCAGTCCAATCCGTATACTTTCGCACCAGTACCACGCGATTCTCACGGGTGCCGATCGCCCGGCCCTTCAGCGTCGGAATCAACCCTGCATTCATCAGCGAACTTTTGCCGACACCGGATGAACCGTGAATCACTGTCAGCTTGAAATCATTACGTCCAATCCGTTCCAACAGCCGTTGTAAATCCAACTGGCGCCCAGATACACGAATTTCTGGAGCCAAGTCGTCAGGATTGTTGGCTTCTGTCAGAAGTCGTGCCTGGGCACCCAGGCGACCTGCTCCCACAAAGGCACGGATCCCGGCGATTTTCTCTACTTCCAGACGAGCTTGTTTTAGCTTAAAAGCATCCAGGTAGCGTTTTTGTTGCCAATACAACTCCCGCAATGCTTCCAGGGTGCGGCAGTAGGTGGTGGGGTGGCCGCGATCGCCCAGCTCCTGTGCTTGTTCTAACAGGGCGATCGCCTCCTCCACGTTGCCCATTTCTGCCTCGGCTCGCGCCTGAAAGGAGAGGTACAAGCCTTCTGGCCAGTGATACGGCCAACCGAGGGGGGCGATCACCTGTAACGCCTGCTGCGCATAGTCCCGAGCCTGAGCCCATTGCTTTCGATCTAGCGCAGCCTCGGCCAGAAAACCATAGGGTTCTCCAGCCCTTGTGGGCATATCGTAGGTCGCATGCAGAGAAATTGCCCGTCGCGACATTTCCTCCAGGGCACCCCAATCCTCCAGTCGACGTAAGGTACGCAGTAATCGCAGGATGATTTTGGCGCTCATGTCAGGGCGATCGCACTGGTCAAACAGCAACACTGCCTCTGTCAGAGAGGCCCGCGCTACTTCCCAATCCGCTTGCTTGTAAGGCAGATAGCTAGTGCGGCGAGCCAGATCAATCTGTTGAAATTGGCAACGGCCCAGAAAAAATAGGGCAAGACCCAGTTTCAAATTGGACAGGGACTGCGGGACGGGCGCATTAGGAGCGACAAGAATAGTGGGGAGGTAAGTGCGGTAGTGGATGATGGTGTTTTGAAAAAATTCAATTGCCGCTTCAAGCGCTTCCAAAGTTGCACTGTTACGGCGGGACAGGTGGCAACCCTGAATAAAGTCCAGATCTGCCTGGAGATCGGCGCGTAGGCCAATGCCCTGATCTTCGAGGAATTGCAGTGCGTTGGGGAGCTCTGAACGTTGCAAGTCGCCCAGGTGAGTGATGCGGCCAATGGCATCGGGCAAATCCTTCTCCTCTGGGTTGAAAGCAGCTTTGAAGATGGCATGACACCCCTGTTCTAGAGATTGCAGAATGGCGAAGGGGGCGATCGCAAACACCGGGGTATCCACCGGAGCCCAACTCTCAAAATTAGGGGCGCGGTTTTTGAAGCCGTTGAACTGGCTGTCGTCCAACCAGAAGACCAGCGGAAAAGCAAAGTTTTTGCGGAACTCCTCCCGCGCTGAATCTGCGGCGGCAAATAGTTTGTCTAAATCACGAACATGCTCAAAACCAATGACCAAAACCGCTTCAGGATCTTGGTCAGTCATTGCTTCCCGAATGGTGGTGTAGAGCTTTTCGGCCTCGTTGGTAAGGGTGACGACCTGGATGCGAACCGGACAGATTTCTTGCAAACGGGTGATCAGATGCGATCGCACATTTCCATAATTGCAACGCGCCAACAGTAGATGAAATTCCCCCACAGACCATTCGATTGTCTGCGCTAACTCCTCCAGGGCTTCGCGGTTGCGAATCTCAATCTCATCCAAAGGCGCGTCATTCATGCCTGTAGCTCTTTAGAGTTCAGCAAAATCGGATTCACATCAAACCACGACTCCCCGCGATCGCGATACTCGAATACCAGCCGACTGCTAATCATCGTCTGATAATCATCATCGCCGCTCACCTTTTTACGTTGACGCACCCGTCGCAAGAGTTCCCATTCTGGATCAGAAATATGCATCGTCATCTCATTGCGGTAAGAACGGATGACATCGTCTAGTTGCGATCGCTTTAATGGCAGGGTTTTCCCTCCCTTTTTAATCCACGCATTCAAGATCCGCAACAGATCCCGTACATGGCCTCCGCTCATGCAACACAGATAATCCAGTGATTCGAGGCTATCAAATATTTGGGTTAGATTGGCAAATCGATCTTTGTCTGTCATACCCGGAAAAGCTCGTGCTAGTACCATCCGTCGCAATAGGCCCAACCCCTCTTCGCAGGGCTGCCCATCCTGAAACTGAACAGGTACCATCGGCAGTACCTTCGGGTCTTCAGGAAAACGTTGGGTGAGCATCCCGTACTGGTTGGAAAACTTCAGTGCCAAGGGCATCGTGTAGACCAAATGGCAGTGCAGATTCTTTAGGCAATCACTCTGGTCAATAAACAAATATTCCTGTTGAGGCCGTCCGTGAGCTTTGGGGCGATTGTCGATGCGATCCAAGTTATCTACAATCACCACCAATCCAACTTTCCCAAGTTGCTTCAGACGGGCGATCGCCGGCTCCAGCAATTCTGTATTGATTGCTTCCACCAGCTTGTTCTTCTGTGGCCCCAGGTAGTTGTTGAGGCGATCGCGTAAGGTCGAATCATTCTTCGCCTTTGCCGTGAGCTTACCAATTCCCAGGGATAGGGAAAACTCGCCATCCCCATTGACGGAAGCTCCCATACCAGCTACTTCCGCCTCTGCACCCACAAATTCAATTTCCGTCGTCAGGATTTTTGCAGCCCCTTGAAGGATGGATTTGAGTCCCTTTGGCTCTGCCAGTTGCAGAGATTCCAGGCTCTGACTAACGCGGCGGGCGATCGCCAGCAAGACATCGCCAATGTCCACATCCGCCATTTCCAGGTCATCATCTGACTCAAAGTAAATGACGTGGAAGCCCTCTTCTTCTAGCTCTTTCTTCAGCCGCAGTAGTTCGGTAGATTTGCCACAACCGATGTGCCCGGTGAATAACGTGCAGGTTGGCGCATTGGGCGAGAAAAAGCTGATGTTGTCCTTCAGTTCCTGGATGATTTGCCCACCGCGCACAGCGGAGAAATCGATGTAGAGTTCGCGATCGCCCGCATTCTCCACATTCAACGTTCGGCTGGGGTTTGTTGCATTGAAAAAATCCCGTACATCCAGCACTGGAAGGGTACCTCAGTGTCATTTTGTTGTGGGAATCATAGCATTTGAGAAATTGAACTGAGCTGCCATACCCAAAGAGACACTGGGAGTTCGCAAAAACTTCCAGTGTCTCTTTGGGTATGGCAACTTTGTTTACTAAGGATTGAGCTGCATTCAATGCTCAATCCTGGAGAGCATTTAGGTGAAGTCTGCCCGAGTGATTTGTCCGACTGTCATGTTTTGCAGCAACAAGAGCTGCTCATCACCACGGGAGATTAACACATCACGCTGGCGTTGTTGAATTGACAGTTGACCAAAGATCAGGCTGCCACCCAGTTTAATGCGGTCCATCCCATCCGCAAAGTCTGTGACTTGATTGAGACCTTCCTTGGGATAAACGATAATCGTGTCGCTACCGGCACCCGTTGTCAGCACATCTAGACCAGGACCGCCATCCATCACGTCATTTCCGTTACCACCTAGAAGAGTGTCATTGCCGATCTGACCGTATAGGTTATCGTTGCCGGTACCGCCGATCAGGGTATCGTCTCCGTTGCCACCGAAGAGGGTATCGTGATCAATTCCACCATCCAGGAGGTCGTTATCGCCATTCCCTTGCAGGTGGTCGTTACCCGCTCCACCGAATAGGTTGTCAGCACCATAGCCACCGAAGAGGGTATCTGTGCCATCTCCACCGTACAGGCGATCGTCATCTCGGTTACCTGCCAGCAGATCGTTCCCGGCCCCGCCCAGCAGAGTGTCAGAGCCCGTTCCGCCAAAAAGGGTGTCGTCATTGTTGCCACCATCGAGGCGATCATTCTCCGTGTCACCGCTCAGGCGATCGCGTCCCTCATCACCCAGTAGGGTGTCAGAGCCCGTTCCGCCCGTGAGGACGTCGTTACCAAGGCCGCCCTCTAGGCGATCGTCCCCTGAACGGCCTAGCAAGCTATCGTTGCCTTCACCGCCGTATAGACGGTCATTATTTTCCTCACCAACTAGTTGATCATCACCACCCAGGCCGTAAATGACATCATCTCCAGCGAGGGAAGAGATCACATCTGCGTTTGCGGTTCCAGTAACGACGTCGTCAAATGGTGTCACACCCCAGGGGAAGACGTTGAATGATAGGGGAGCCGATTCACCACTCATGTTGCCTGCTGCATCAATGGCTCGGCAGGTCAGTGTGTACTGTCCTGCAACCAGTGGGTTTGCGGGCGTAAACGTCCAATGGCCTGTATCGTCTACAGTTGTTGTACCCAGGACAGTTGTTCCACGAAGGATTTGCAGGGTGGCGGAGGCTTCTCCTGTGCCCGTGAAGGTCGGCAAGTTGTTGTACCTGGATGGATCGCCTGTGAAAGCAGGAACCTCTGGGGCCATCGTGTCAATGGTGACCGCTAGAGGAATAGAGGTGGCGGATATATTACCAAAGGTATCCGTTGCCTGTGCCGTGAACGTATAGGTACCTTGGTCGAGGGGCGTGCTGGGTGAGAAGGACCAGTGCCCTGCATCACCGACTACAACAGTTCCCAGGGAGGTTGAACCGTTAAAAATCTCCAAGTTAGAGCCTGCTTCGGCTTCACCACTCAGGTCGGGAGTTGTGTCATTGGTAAATGCAGTTCCGGTGAGGGTGGGAGCTGTGGGGGCTGTTCCATCAATTTCTGCCGTCAACGGGGCAGATGCCTCAGACGTATTGCCAGCCGCATCAGTCGCCTTAGCTGTGAATCTATGGGAGCCATTGTTTAAGGCTGTGCCTGGGGTAAATGACCAGCGGCCATCAGCCGCTACAACCGTACCAAGAGAGACATCTCCATCAAAGATTTCTACCGTTGCACCGCTTTCTGCATCACCGCTTAGGGTAGGGGTCGTATCGTTTGTCCGGGCCGCCCCTGTAAGGGTTGGCACACTGGGAACCGCTACATCAATCATCATCTCTAGAGGAGAGGATGGTTCTGAGACATTTATGAAGCTATCCCTGGATAGGACGATGAAGGTATGCGGCCCTGCTGCCAGTGATTCGGTGGGTGAGAAAGACCAGTGCCCCGTGCTATCGGCTGTCGCGGTGCCAAGAAGTGTGCCGTCCTCAGATAGGCCGCCCTCAAAAATACCGACTACTGCTCCTGCCTCTGCAGTGCCGCTCAGTTCGGGAGTCGTGTCATTGGTTAGAGCTGCTCCCGTCAAGGTTGGTGTCGCAGGGCGAGTACTGTCAATCTGCGTTGTTAAGGAATTGGATGCTTCTGAGATATTTCCAGCCGCATCCGTGACTTTCACTGTGAAGGTATGGTTTCCATCGTTGAGAGCGGCATCAGGGGCAAAGCTCCATTGGCCATCAACGGCAATCACAGTACCAAGGGAGGTATTTCCGTCAAAGATTTCTACCGTAGCCCCAGATTCTGCGTTACCGCTGAGGGTAGGTATGTTGTCGTTGGTTCGTGTGGCGCCTTTGAGAGTGGGGGCAGCGGGGGCAGACACGTCGACCGTGACTGTGAGGGGGATAGAGAAATCTGAGGTATTGTTAAAGCCATCCGTTGCCTTAACCTTAAAGGTATGCGGGCCAGTAGACAGTGCCTCTGTGGGAGAGAAGGACCAGTTACCCGACACATCCGCAACAGTCGAGCCAATCCAGTTATCACCATCAAAAACATTCACTGTAGCTCCGGCTTCTGCTAAGCCGCTAAGTCCAGGTGTGGTGTCGTTGGTATTGGCATTCCCTGAGAGCGTGGGTGCACCCGGAGCCGTTCCATCAATGGAAACGGTTATAAATTCGGAGAAACCTGAAGAGTTACCTGCAAGATCCGTTACTTTGGCTTTAAAGGGATAGGAGCCATCATTCAACCTTTCACTCGGGCTGAAGAACCAGCGGCCAGCTTCATCAGCCGTGGTCGTTCCCAAGGGCATATCACCATCGAAAATTGCTACCGTTGCACCGGGTTCCGTTAACCCCCTGAGTTCGGGAGTTGTATCATTCGTCTCGGCAGAACTTTGGATGGTCGGCGCATTAGGGTTTGTTAGATCAACAGTGAGGAGGAATAGATTGGATGGGCTTGAAGGATTTCCAGCCGCATCTCTTGCTTGAGCCGTAAAAACATGCCCCCCCTCGCTCAAAGTCGTAGTAATAGGGAAGGACCAACTACCGCTTCCACTTGCCGTTACAGTACCCAGCGAACCACCTTGCTCATCAAAGATTTCCACTACGGCATCGGGTTCCGCTAGACCGCTTAGAGCAGGAGTGGTGTCGTTGGTATGAGCCTGACCTGTAAAGACAGGGATTCCAGGAGGAGTCGCATCAATGCTGACATTCAGGGGATTGGATGCAGCAGAGATGTTTCCAGCCGCATCGGCAGCTCGAACGGTAAAGCTATGGAGATTTTGGGACAATGGGGCCAACGGAGTATAAGACCAGTTACCATCCGTAGCGACGACAGAGGCAATATGTGCTCCACCGTCATAAATTCTGACAGTAGACCCCGGTTCTGCTGTACCGCTAAGGGTAGGAGTCGTATCATTGGTCAGCGGCGAACCTGTGATGCTAGGTGCATTGGGAGGCGTTGTATCAATAACACTGCCAGACCCGTCATACAAAGTCCCCGTAAAGTCTAGTAGTCTAACGCGGTGTTCATTTGTGGAACCTCCCGTTCCAGCACCAAAACCCCAGTAGACTGAAGAGGGGTTTGTCCCAAATTGGTTACCTAGCCCACTTTGCGACGACATTGCGACGCCATCAAATGTATAGCTCAGAGTTTGTGTGCTAGCAGTCCAATTGACGACAACGGTATGGTATTGACCATCTTCAATATTACTTAATGTCTTTAGGGTGGATAAATTTTGGGTATTGGTGTCTGGGTCGACAAAGGTTGTGTGATCTGCAGCGGGATCGCCAGTATTTTGAAAAGTGTCAAATTCAATCCCAAAAGCGTTCTGAACACCTGCGATACCTAAGCCTGCGCCAGTAGAACCAATTGCGGATGCACCACGCGGGTCATTATGAAGTACGAAACCAATGCCGTCTGCACCTCTATCATTGGTGCCCAAGTAGACTTCAAATGAAAGGGTCCAGTTGGTGGTAACGTCAATACGGGTTTTAGAAAAGACTGAGCCACTTTGACTTCCTACATCCTCAGTGAGCCGAACTTCATTAGTGCTTAGAGAGGTAGCAGTGCCGTTGAAATTGAAGAGAGTACTAACACCAGGTAATGCCATGAGAGTATCCTTTTATGGGTTGCAAAGTTTGCGATCGCCCTAGAAATGCTGTTACTTATGGGCGGGTGAGCTATTACATCAAGCTGTGAGTTGTACTGAATGTGGCACTGCAGTTAGATGTTGTTGAGGCAGGCACATGTTCTTGTCAGGTCATCAGCTTTTGAGCCATTCTTCAGTTACATTGCCTCTGGCCACAAGGCGGAGGGAAGCATAAGTCATTCCACCTAGGAGGAGACCTACTATCAAGCCGCTGGTGCAATGCCAATGACGCATTGTTAGAAACAGCGTAAGGCAGCTGCAGTGAGCGGCTTCTGGACGGAGTCAGAGCCGAGCAAATCATGCTGGAATTTATTGAATAACTACACTGAAATAGAAAGTCTCGTGGCAAAGCCAGGTGAACCGAGAGTTCACTATCTAGAAGATCCAGATGAGAAGGAATTCGATATGCGATCGCTATCTAAAGAACTACTGAGGACGATCACCACGAGCACCTTTGCGAGAGCATGAAGAAACATTCATTTTTTATGGGTATTACCTAATAAAAAATGAATGTTTCTCAGCACTTTTCAAATAATTTCCGAAGTTGTGTAAGGGTTTGAGAGCCACATTGGGAAATAGGGCAACTGTACGTTACAGAGCATGAAGTGAATGAGTTGGGCATGGCTTAACCAAATAGAATTAGGCATTGAAGAATGCTCTAAATTTTTTGCTGATATAAGCAGTATTTACCTCTTATGCTTCTGTGACATGAGGCTGAGGATTCAGTTTTCTCATGTCTCAGGAGGATGAGAGGAGCGCTGAGCCGCTTAAATTTCAGCAGTGATCTTTCAGAGCAATCTCTACGCTTGTGTAGTTACCCATGAACTTCTCACTTCATTAATATACCCAATGAAACAGCTCGCTCACTGTCAAACTCGATAGCTTTACCAATCCTTTTTCTTTAATTTTATTTCTATTTTAAGCTGAAAAATTTCAGCAATACTTACTTTAAGAAGCAAGGAATTTTTCGGTAAAATCAGGCATTTTAGTAACTTGAAAATGCAAATAGTATGTGTTTTTACGGGCGTTAATTTATTGCTTTAGTGTGTCATAGCTTGTTCAAGCAATATTTTGGATTTTATATTTCTCTAGTATCTTGAGTTAAAGACTTTAAGAAAAATGGCAGCACTTACTCTAAAAAAATAAGGAATTTATCAGTAGAAATTGGCATTCTATCAACTTGAATATTCCAATATTCAGAATTTTTACGCACAATTATTAGGCTGCACCCCAGTTGTGAGAGCCCGATAGGTAATGCCAAACGCACTTATACAATCGGGATACAGCCGTTTGCTAAGGCTGTGCTACCCAACGGGGTCTTCTAGAAATTGGAACGCTCCGACGGCGATCGCCCGTGCCACTGTATTCTGAAACGTAGGATTTGCCAGTCGTGGGGCATCCGCTGCCCCCGTCACAAACCCGGTTTCTACCAACACCGCTGGCATTGTGGTTTGCCTTAACACTAAAAAATTGGCTGTCTTTACACCTCGATTCGTTGTCTCTATCGCCTGTGTAATATTGTTGTGAATCGACTGGGCCAACTCAGCACCTTCGGTAGAATTGGGATAGTGATAGGTTTCAGTCCCATTGACCTCGGGGTGATCACTGCCCGCTGAGTTGGCATGAATGCTGATGAATAGATCAGCCTTAGCCTGTTCTGCGATCGCTACTCGCTCCTCCAATGCGAGCACACGATCATCCTTTCGGGTTAGCAACACTCGGAATTTGAATTCTTGAAGAATGCGAGCGGTTTCAAGCGCAATTGCTAGATTCACGTTTTTTTCAAGCAAATAGTTCAGGCCGATGGAGCCTGTATCCGTACCCCCATGGCCAGGATCGATCACGATTAGCGGCGTAGTGTCCGATGATGAGGTCGGGGTACCCGAATCGGGCGGAGTGGTAGTTGGTGTAACGATGTAAGGTGAGGGGATGGCAGGCGATCGCCCCCAGTACACCAGGGCTTGATATACCATGGCTGAAACCTCGGCGCGGGTGGCTGCCCTTGTGGGATTGAGCTGTGTCACATCAGGGTAGCTAACCACCAGGTTGTTGGCAGTGGCGCTGGCAACGGAGGTATGGGCAACGGAAGGAATGGTGTCGCGATCGCGATATCGCTCGACCAGTGTAGGAGCGCCGGTAGGCAGCTTCAAGCCATTCACCAGAGATAGGATGACCTCAATTCGGAGGATGTTTTGGTCAGGCCGGAAGGTGCCATCGGCGTTGCCTGAAAGTAGCCGTCCTCGGTAGGCTCGTTGAATTGCTGTCGCCGCCCAGTGATTTTCGGGGACATCGCTGAATGGCATCACAGCCCGTTCTGGGACCGGATTGAAAGCATTGACCATGATGGCTGCATACTGTGCCCTCGTAATTGGGCCATCCGGCTGAAAGCGACCATCTTCAAAGCCGCTAATGAAACCCTGGCTGGCCAAACCCCGCACGAAGTCTTCGCCCCAGTGGCTGCGAACATCTGAAAAGGAAACAGCGGCGGCGCTCGGCATGACTATGTAGGGTGAACCGATTGCCCGGGCCTTTCCCGTTGCCACCAAAGCCTGGTAAATCATCACTGCAATTTCCGCGCGAGTGATGTCGATTAGCGGTTCAAAGCGGCTGGGGTCAGGATGATTCACGACCAGACGTTTTTGCGTGGCGATCGCCACAGGTACTGTCGCGTAAGTCGGAATTTCGGCGCGATCGCGATATACATTCAGAGTTTCGGGAGTGCTACCGCTCAGCTCTAATCCGCCGACCAGGGAAACGGTGGCTTGCACACGGGTGAGATTTTGGGTGGGCCGGAAGGTGCCATCGGGAAATCCAACAATGAAACCCATGGCCTCGGCCTTAGCGATCGCCTCCGCCGCCCAGAAGTTGGCAGGCACATCCACAAAACTGGAGCTGGAACGGCGATCGGGTAAGGTGAAAGCACGTGCAATCAGAGCGGCATACTGTGCTCGGTTGATGCTGATTTCGGGTTTAAAGGTGCCATCGGGGTAACCCCCAATCAGGCTCCGTTCTACCAGGGCTCGGATGAAGGGCTCAGCCCAGTGCCCAACGACGTCAGGCAGGGTACCTGGAGAAGGCTGGGTAGGTGGAGGGGTGGTCGGTGGGGGTGGCGTTACGGGTGGTTGTTCGGTCGGGGGAGCCGGAACCGGGCGGGGAATCACGGTACGGATTTGCTCGTTGACTTCGCTAGCCTGAAATTCAACTCCCTGGCTACTGCCACTGATGTTAACGTTAACGCGAGTAGGGCTGAGGTCGTTTCCGACCGATAGCAATGGAGCCGCACTGGCATTACGAACATCTGATTCGCCATTCCGACGGAAAATATTGCCTGCGGGATCTTGAGGTTGTCCTAAATCTGGGACCGCGTTGTTCATGACAACGAGGCCATCAGCCTGGTTTCCCTCTACCTGATTATTCCGCAATACGGGTCGAGCTGAGCCAGAAATGACGATGCCAGCCCGGTTGTTGATAACACGGTTTTCTGTTAGTAGCGGAGCTGCAGTGTCACTAATGGCAATGCCATAGCCGGTCTGCTGAAACAGGTTGCGGCGAAGTTCTCCTTTGCTGTTGCGGGTGAGGGAAATCCCACTGGCTGCATTCCCTTGAAAGGTACTGTCAGTGATGCTTACGTTGGCGTTGCCTGTAGTGAGGATGCCTTCGCGACCGCAGTTAAGGAAGGTGCAGTTGGCGATCGCCCCCGCCCCGTCTTCTACCCAAATTCCAGTGCCACGAGGATTGCGATTTGTCACTGTAATTCCCTGCACTGTTGCCCCATTTCCCATCCGGAGGGCAGTATTCTGCCGTGCAAAGATGGGGCTGAGGAAGTCGCCGCCGCCTTCAAACACGACGCTCTGGCCCCGGTTGGCAAGTTCGCCAAAGATTTGCACTCCCGCTCCAAGTTCCAGAGGAAACGTTTCACCGTTAGCTGCCCCATAGCGTCCCGGCACCAGTCGAATCAACGTGCCTGAAGTTGCCCGCCGTAACGCTCGGGTGAGGGTCTTGTAGGGAGCTGACTGGCTTCCACTGCCGCGATCATCGCCGCTGACCGGGTTAACGTACAGAGTTTGGGTAACAGTAGCCTGAACCATAGCAATCCAAAAATGATGACTCCGTTCCTCTGGCATGATGCCACAGGACTTTCAGAATGGGGCGGTTACTTCATATAGCTTTCTTCACATCGTGCCCTCAGAACTCAGGTCTGAATTGCGATATAGGGTTGGGGTCGCAAAATCAGGGGCTGGTTTTGAGGCAATACTAGGCATCCGAAATGTTTTTTGAGAGGAGTGGGTATACCGACCCCTCTCAAAAACATTTCACAAATCATCAGGACTTATGCATTTATGTTGTAGCTGGGGTGCGAAGCACCCCAGCTACAACATAAATGCTCTAGATATAGCGGACTTGCGTAAGTCCTGATCCTGTAGAAATACTCTTAGTACAGGGCAAAAAATGAAACTCTCTAAAAATGAGATTCTCCCGTTGTGGCGCGTCGCCATCACAATGGGAAAACCCGGTTTTTGGTTTTTAGTAAAGTACAAGGTGTGAGTATGGAATTTCCTGTCAAAACGGAGATTCAATTTTTAATGACTCACTCTACTGTGGGGAAAGAATGATTTTTTAGGTCGGTGCACCATGGGCAAGGAAATCAATGTAGGTTTGGTTGGCTATGGGAGTGCGGCTCGTGTCTTTCATGCGCCTCTGATTCAAGCGGTGCCAGAGCTTCGTCTGAAAACCGTTGTTGAAAGGCACAGTAATGAATCTCAAACTCGCTATCCCGATGTTGAGGTCGTTCGCCACATTGAAACTCTTCTAGAAGATAGCGCGATCGATGTGGTAGTAATTACAACGCCCAATGCATCACATTTTGATCTAGCTCAAAAATCCTTACTAGCCGGGAAACATGTGGTTGTTGAAAAGCCTTTCACAGCTAGCTCAAAGCAGGCACAGGTGCTCATTAAACTAGCTCGTCAGCAAGGCAAAATTATCAGCGTTAATCACAATCGACGATGGGATGGGGATTTCCTAACTGTCAAGAGGTTGTTAGAGAATAAACTCTTAGGCCGTTTAGTCGAGTATGAATCTCACTTTGATCGTTTTAGAAATTATATAAGACCTAACGCCTGGAAGGAAAAGAGCGGGGAAGGAAGCGGCATCCTGTTTGACCTTGGCTCCCACCTAATTGATCAGGCTCAAGTGTTGTTTGGTTTGCCCAGCATGGTTACTGCAGACATTCGTGTACAGCGGGATGGAGGGAGTGCAGATGATAATTTTGAGTTAATCCTGCATTATGACCAGCTAAAGGTCACCCTGAAGGCGGGAATGCTCGTGCGAGAGCCTTGTCCACGGTTTATTCTGCATGGTACAGAGGGGTCATTTATTAAATATGGCTATGACCCTCAAGAAAACGCGTTGAAACAAGGCCATACCCCTTTAGAAGTCGATTGGGGTACAGAACCGAAGGAGCACTGGGGAAACCTCATCACTCAGATTCAGGGCCTGCACTTTGAAGGACATATCGAAACCCTTCCTGGATGCTATCAGGCCTACTATGAAAACCTGGTGCATGCTATGAGTGGGAGAGCTGAACTGGCTGTTGAACCTGAAGAAGCAAGAGATACTATTCGTATTATCGAACTTGCGGTCCAGAGCAATGAGGAAAAACGCACCGTTCCCTGCACCTGGTAACAGAATCTTTGTGACTGCTAACCGTTATACGCTACAACGAGAAGTATCAGAAATGAGCTTTGGCTATGTTCGCTTTATGTACAGTAATCCTCGACTAGCCATCGCCATACGATGTGAAATCCTTTGAATTACTACAGTAAACGATGACGCAAAACGCTGTTGCACAACCCAATTTTAACTACTTAAATAATTTGAGATGAATTATTAGTTTCCTTGAGGCTTCTGTTGAGAAATATACTTCTGTATCAAGCAAGGTTAAATAATTGTGCTGAAAAGTGACGCAAAGTATTACACTACTTTTTACTGTAATACCAAATCAATGTGAAGCTGCACAGAATGAGAGTTGCGGCGGGTACCCGCCGCAACTCTCATTCTGTGCAGCTTCATATAAAAACGGTATAAGTAATGATCAATAGTTAACACGCCGTGATATTAATATTCGAAACTGAAAATACTAAATATTATCTGGTAGTGATTCGTGCTGGATTCACGGGAATACTCAAGGAAAATCAACATTATTACAACTTGTAGACAGGCTAGAGCGTGGCACGGCGGTTTAAGTTCGGTTATAAATTGTTGACCTTCTATGCAATTCCGGTTCTTTTGTCAGGTATATCGGCGATCGCCGTTTACACAACGGTTGAGCGGGTAACAAAGCTATCGGAGGCAGCTCAATCGGAGCAATCGACTATACAAGCCATGAACGAGATGATCTATGGTCTCTCAAGGATGGTGAGAAATGTTCGGGGGCAAGTACTCTTCCCTCAAGATTCAAGCTATTTACAATCTTATAATGAAGGGTTTGTGGCTTTTCAGGAAGAAGCTGATTTCCTGAAAACTACCGTGGAAGAGCCTCAACAGCGAGAGCGTTTGCTGCATATTATCGCTGAGGGAGAGCTGCATGATCAGCTTGCCCGAGAGGTTTTTGAACTACTTAAACAGCAACGTATTGAAGAGGCAACTGCCCAGATACCTCTTGTCCGCATGAATGAGGTAGATCGTAACTATAGTGACTTTAACTCTCGTCAAGAGCAATTATTAGACAACCATTCTCAAGCTTTAAGAAGCGCATTGTTTAACTTAAAAGTACTGGTCATCATCAGTACTTTGCTGGGAATTACGTTCGCAGGCATCATTGCTTCACTCATTGGTAAGCGTTTTAAGCAAGCGCATCGAATAGAAGGCCAATCTCAGGAATTAGCTCAGAAGAACCAACAACTTCAACAGGCTCAAGTCGAAATCATTCAGAGCTTTAAGGAGTTAGAGCAAACCCAGTCTCAGCTCATTCAAGCAGAAAAAATGTCTAGCCTGGGCCAACTGGTGGCTGGAGTTGCCCATGAGATCAATAACCCCGTAAATTTCATCCACGGTAATCTAATCTATGTGCAGGAGTACGCCTGTGATTTGATGCGTTTGGTGGAATGTTATCAGGCCGCCTATCCCAATCCTTCTGCTGAAATTCAAGCTACTGAAGAAGAACTAGATCTGGAATTCTTACAGGACGATTTACCCAGAATGCTAGATTCCATGAAGGTAGGTACCGATCGCATCCGTCATATCGTTTTATCGCTGCGTAACTTTTCCCGGATGGATGAATCGGAGTTCAAAGCAGTTGATGTTCATCAAGGCATCGACAGTACTTTGCTAATTCTGCAACATCGTTTGAAAGCAAAACCCGAACGTCCAGAGATTGAAGTGATTCGAGACTATGCACATTTACCTTTAGTTGAGTGTTACGCCGGACAGCTCAACCAGGTGTTTATGAATATCCTGGCAAATGCTATTGATGCATTGGAAGAACTAAGTGCTAAACGGACACACCAGGAAAATAAAGAAAACCCCGGATGCATTACCATTCGCACTTCAATGAATGGTTCAGAAGGGATTCAAATCGCGGTTGCTGACAATGGAATAGGAATGACTGAATCGGTGCGCAAATACATTTTCGATCCATTCTTCACTACAAAACCTGTAGGAAAGGGAACTGGTATCGGGATGTCTATCAGCCATCAAATCATTACTGAAAAACATAATGGCAAACTAGAGTGTGCCGCTACACAAGGTGGAGGCACGGAGTTCATTATCCAGATTCCCAAGCTGCAAAAGGTTCCAGTAAAAAGCTAGGAATTACTTCTCAAGGCGTGTTTCAAAGACGTCGAACTTCCAAGCCCGGAGGAAGAGAATAAATCTCTACCTAAACCATTACGGAAATCACACCATTAATCGCCCTTTAGCTTAAGGCGATCGCCCACTCCACTCTTTAAAATTTAAAGTTGTGCGCTTTATTTAGGCAACTTGAATCGCTATGAGTTTGCGCGATCGCTTCAATCAGTTCACAGGGCAGACACGTTTTGTCGTGTGTCGTATTTTTATACATCTTGCGGGTCGAGAAGTTGCACCTCTGTTGGGCGTGCTCAATCAGGCGGGGCAGGAGGCGATCGACGCAGAAGGCGATATGCGCGTGTTGGGTGAGCAACTCGTGCGAGTTTGTGAAAGCCTGCTGGAATATGAGACCTTTTGGCGCTCAGCCGCCAACGAAGGCGACGTTCTTTGGGACGAGGGCGAAGCCGGAGATTATGTGGAAGAACTCTTTACTGATTCGGCCACACGGTATGGTAGTGCGACAGATTTCCTCTCCGATGGCCAGGAAGATTTCGCAATTCCGGTGACGCAGAATGTAGTTGTTATGATTGCCGTCGCTTTAGAGGGCGAAGTCCCTGAATTAGAAGACAATCTGGCCGACATCACCGCTCTAAAGGCTGGTTTGAAAGCTCTCATCAATCTGCACTACCGGGGAGTTTTAAGGGCAATTCAGATCCATTTTTCTCCAGCGCAATTAGGGGATGAACTGACATCTGATCAACTGATTGAAAACTTCCCTGAGCTCATTCCACTCTAATTTTTCTGATTCATCACGCTTTTCCCCCTAACCATGATGATACGTAAACTCTCTGCTTCCTTAATGGCGCTGTCTCTCCTATGGACTTCTGTCGCCTGCTCGACCGTTGATACTTATCCCACGGCACAACCGCCGCAGGAGCAAACAACAGCACCTGCTCCTACTAACTCTATTGCGGATGGTACTTACCCTTTGCAGCAGGCCACCTATGATGACAGCACCGGTGAGTATACTCTGGTGTTACTGAATACGCAGCCTGGACAGTCCATGTTTCGTAGCGAAAACTTACCCTTGGCCCGGCTGACAGATGAAGAAATTTCCGCTGGCAAATCCAGTGAACTGCGGGTCGAGAATGGGCAACCTGCGCTGTATCTAACATCAGATTTTCGGATTGAATACGTTCACAACGTCACCGAAACCCAAACTAATTCTCAAACTGGGCAGGAAGAAGTTGTCATTGTTCGCCGAGAGCCAAGCTTCTGGTCTCCGTTTGCTGGAGCACTAGCAGGACAGGCGATCGGCAGCTTACTTTTCCGGCCACAGTACTACATGCCGCCGGTTTATCGGCCGGGTGTAGCCCTGGTGGGTTATGGCGGTTATGGCCGCAACTACAACGAAGCCGTTTCGCGTTATCAGTCCCGCTACCAGGCACCCCCTGCTGAATATCGGAACCGCCAATTGCGTACAAGTGGGCGACTGCGCTCGACTGTTGGCACCTCCCGCACTCCCAGCGTGGGTACTGGCTCGCGGACTAACCGTAACCGTCCTTCAGGTAGTGGTGTTGGCAACAGCAACTTGCGTCGTAACAACCGCCAGGCCGAGCGGAATCGGCCCTCCTTCGGCTCCGGTTCCGGTTCCCGCCGATCGGCTCCGCGTCCTAGCTTCCGTGGTGGTAGAAGACGCCGCTAAGCTCTTTACATAACTGGGGTTCACGCGCGTCTACTGTACCTAGCAGGCTGCGGCCTAAGTTCGCAACCCATGTTTTTGTGTAGGGTGGGAAGCACCCTACACAAAAACATGGGTGATGGATTTCCGCCTCAGCGTACTAGTGCATTGTGTTGTGAGCGGCGTGCTTCGTACACCATTCACAACATACACGCGTAAGTCCTGATAAAGCTAAAACGCCCTTAATAAGGGCGTTTTAGCTTTTAAGATCGAGTAACGATTAGGATGCTTCTCGTTTCAGAACAATGACGTTTTCGGTGACGCTTTCGAAGGTGTCGTCGTGGCTGATGACGAAAATTTGTTGGAAGGATTTGATATTAGCGATCGCCTCTGCCAGACTCACTCGTCTCTGTCGGTCCATATTCGTCGTCGGCTCATCAAAGAACGCTACATCAATGTCTGCTAATACCCGCAGTAGAGCGAGCCGCACTGCCAGGGCTGCACACATCTGCTCGCCACCGGAGAGATTTGTAAATCGGCGGGTATGTTGAGCTTCCTGTACGCGAATCTCATACTCACGTGTCCATTCCAGAGCTACATTAGGGCGATTTAGCAACTCGCGGAACAGGCGATCGGCTTCCCGGGAAATACTTTGCAAGTAGCGTTCGGTAATGCGAGGGCCAGCTTCCTTATAAGCTTTGCGGGCGAATCGAATGAACTTGTGGTTCTGCTCCCGTTGCTTCAGGTCTTTGCGAGTCAAATCCCGTCTTGCCTGGATCTCCTGAAGCTTTTTGAGTTGATCTTCTAACTCGGCAATCAGGGTGCGTTGGGGCGGCAAGGCTCCGCTGATCTGGTCAGCCTTTCGTTGGGTTTCAGCGTAGAGAGCCTCCACAGTCTTGAGGGCCAGAGGGTCGAAGCCAACCGCGAGGCGATCGCTCTCCTGCTTTAACTCGGCATAGTGCACTTCTAAGGTTTGCAGGGTGGCAATGGCGTTTTGCAGATCGGCCTCTTGGTGAGGCAGTTGGGCGATCGCAGGTTCATTCTGCCGATAGGCCAGATAACCCTCCTGGTGTTTCTGGAGCTTGGCCCGCTGTTGGGTGAGATGCTGTTCCAGATCTGTGAAGCGTTGGAGTTGGGATTCTAGCTCTGTTAATGCGGTGGAGAGGGATGTGATTTTTTCCGTGGCGATTGCCTGCTGGGTTTTCAGCATTGACTGCTGCTTCAATTCATCGGCCAACAAGCTACAGCGGCCTCTCGGGTTATTTAACTGCTTAAGGTTCGCCACCAGTTGCGCCTGTTGCCCCTGCAGCATCTTTTCCTCCTCTAAGGAGGCTTGTAACCCCTCCAATTGATTTTTGAGGTGGCCGACTTCCTGGGTTAGTTGAACTAAATCGGAGGATTTTTGGGGAAGAGTGCTGTAATCGGCAGCCTGCTGACGAGCGATCGTGATCTGTTGCCCCAGGCTGTGCAACTCGTGGTTGAGGTGTTCCACATTAATCTGCTGAGCCAGGTCCACTAGAATTTCGTGCAGGGTATCTAGCAATTCAGTATTTAACTCAACACCCGCCTGCACCGCCTCTAGAGCTGACTCGACAGACGCGGAAGACAGTAGTGGCACTGACTGCTGAATCTGCTTTAGAATTGCCTGGGCTTGCTTGACCTGAATTTGATGGCGATCGCGCCGCCCCTCCCCTTCCATTACGAGTTGTCGTAGTTCGGCTTCAAATTGTCGGGCTGCCTCAATGCGGCTGAGTTGGGATTGCAGGCGATCGCGCCGTTGTTCCAACCCGGCAATCCGTTGTACCTGGGGAGCCAGGGTTTGTAGCCGCCCTACATCCTGGCTCAGCCGTTTCTGCTGGTTCTGGAGTTTGGTCAACTGGCGGGTGAGGGCATCCATTTCTGCTCGAGCAGCGCCCACTTCTTGCAGGGCAACTGCCAGGGCTTCCTGCTGTTGCTCCAGACGGGTTTGCTGGGCTACGTAGGGTTGTAAGGTTTCCAGTTCTTCGGCGTAGCGGGCAAGTTGCTCCATACGGGAGGCAAGCCGTGCAATCTCGGCATTTTGTGTAGCCAACTGCTTTTGGAAGGAATCTCGTTGTCGCTGGATCTTGCTGCGTTCCTGCAACTGCTGGTCGAGGTGCTGGATAGTCTGTTGCAGCTCCCCGTAGGCTAAGTAGTCAGCACGGCTTGCCTCACATTGCTGAATGCGAAGTTTCGTGTCTTTGACAGCCGTTTCTAAGAGAGCGATCGCCTGGCGTTTCCCTTCCATCTGCGCCGCCATTTGCTGCTGCTGAGCCACGAGTGCTTGCACCTGTGCTGCTTGTGCACTCAGATGGTCGTGCTGTTGACGTAACCCGGCCAATTCTGCCTGCAACTGAGCCAGGGTTGCTTCATTTGCCGCTAACTCTTCGCGCAGAGTTGTTACACGGGTCTGGATCGGTTCCAGCGCTTGAAGCTCGGTGTCATAGCGGGCGATCGCCTGCTCCAGTTCATCGACCCGGGCTCTGGCATACTTTTCCAGGCTCAACATTTCCTGGTTGACTTGCTTGTACTCCTCTACCTTGAGGATGCTGTCAAACACCTTTTTGCGGTCTTCGGGAGCTTTCAAAAAGTCTGCTGTAAAAGTTCCTTGAGGAACGCCAATCGTGTTGGCAAACAGCCGCGCCAGGTCAGTACCCGGTGCAACACCCATGTGCTCTCGCAGCCAGGGCAACACGTCCTCTTCGATCTTGTGATACTCCAATCGCTGACCCAATTGCGGGTCATACAGGGTGTACCCCTTGGAGGTGCAACGTTCTACCTCATAGGTCCGACCATCACGGCTGGAGATGAAGGCAACGCGGGCCTGCGCGCTACCCGTTCCGTTGCGAATCAGATCTTCGGTTCGATAATTGCCCCGATGATTGAACAGCGTCCAGGCGATTGCCTCCAAAATGCTGGTCTTTCCGGCTCCATTTTCTCCACAAATAGCATTCGTTCCGGGCTGGAACGCAATGAAGCGATCGCGGTGCGCCTTGAAGTTCTGAAGCGTGACGGAGAGAATCTGCATGGACGCGGCAGGAAAGGGTCAGAAGGCAGGCTCAGGAATTATAGCTGGAGGCATCGAAACGCGGGTGAAATCGGGGGTGCAATCGCCGTTGAACAGGGCGATCGCCCTCAAAATGCTCCGATACGATCTCGGGCACATCGGCGACATCCACCTGGCAATACCAGATGCCATCGGGATTGACCAGCACCATTGGCCCAGCACCACATTGCCCCAAACAACCCGTCGCCTGAACAAATGTACCAGACGGGGCCGCAGCTTGCAAGGCGGCCAGCACAGCATCGGAGCCACTGCGGAGGCAGGAACGGTTTTGGCAAACAACGACTAAGCGTCGTTTTGGGGAAGAAGACTCAGGCACAAGTGTGGAGGAATAAGGTGGAACACGATGAGTTGAATGTCGCCCCAGCAGACCAGCGTCGGGCCGGATCATCATTCAATTCAGACACCCTGTCGGTTGAGCAAACCTTTCAACGGGGCGTTCCAGGAGGTGTAGAGTAGACCCACCGGGCAACGGCGCGCAAAAATGAGTGTCCGGTTTGTAAAGGAATTGGACAACCTTCAGCTTAACAAGTTCACTAGATCTCGTGCATGAATCAGTTTTTGAGGGTGTGAATCGTTGCGCGGCGAAGCCGCGCAACGATTCACACAGGAGGGTCTCATTTCAAATGCGCGAGCTGCTTCTCATCTGCTCTGTTTGAGCTCAGCAGGCAGCAAAAAGTTTTCACACTGCATCAAGCCCTGCTAATGCTGTGCTATCACAAGCGGTTCTCACGTCAAACTGCCTTAACGAGGCATCAGCCGTTCCATAAAATTGTTGATTGTGCGCCGCCAGAGCTTGCGCCGCCGCCATTTCTCAAAAGCGCGCTCGTAGCGATCGCTCCCCTGAGACCAAAACGTATTCCATGCATCCAGGGCCACGAACATACCCCAGAACAAGGCGATCAACGGCACTCCCAGCGGGCTACCTGTACTGAGCAGGGCAATGCCTCCAAGTGCTCCATTCACAATTAAATAACGGACAAAGCGGTGGCGGAAGCGATCGCGCCGAAACTGGTCAAATGCTTGCCGTTCGCGAGATTCCCCTTTGTTAATCTCCCAGTCACGCTCAGCCACGGTCAGTTCGGTGATGGGAATGCCCATATCTTCAGCAATTTCGAGCAGTTGGGCACGGGTCAGTTCGGTCTGATTGGCATTCTCTGCCTGACGGGCGATCGCCAATTCCAAAATCTCGTGCACTTCCTCCTGGCTGTAGAACTGACGCGAGGGTTCCACAATCACTTCCTGTTCGACCTTTTGCATGGCTATCCACTCTTATCCTTATCCTCTGTTATACGCAAAGTCTGCCCGACCCGACAGAGCGGTTGAGTGCGGATTCCTGTACTAATTAGGCAGCCAATATATTCATTCTGTTAGGGCACAGACGCGGTATACCTGTGTCTTAACAAAATTCCCACGGCATAAAAGTTACAAAATGCAATCAAGAATAAATTTATTTTAAGGAAGCTTTAAGAGGCTAGCTTTGCGTGCTGATGCAATATGTAGCGGGTTAAAAACTGCTGCACATCGCATGAGTGCGCTATCCTAACAGATTTCATAAGCCTCCTAGATAACCTGAGTCGAGTTCAGGGCTTTTTCGAGGGGCATGCCTTGAACGCCCCTCGAAAAAGCCTATTTTGATTGCACAGATCGTCTGCCAAAATGGGCACTTGGTTTTATCCCGAATCGAGGTTAGATACCTTGAACTGATTCAAGATATTGGAATTAGTTATTAAAAAAATCAGGTAAATTCAACCCCTGCCCGAAATTTACGCTAGCCAGTTTGCCCGTATAATCAGATCACTCTGGCCCTTGTTGGGCCTGTATTTAATCAAAAGCCATCCGGCTGATTTATAAGCGCTTGTGATAACTGGCAGTTGGGATATTCTGACTTCTCGGTGCTCGTGTAAGTGCGCCGGAGGTTCCGTTTTGAAAACGCACGAGGGAGCGACCCATGGAAGGCGCTGAAACCAGCAGACGACGGGCGCGCAGCTCGAAAACTGCTGCAAAGGAGGAGACTGTGGCCGAGACAAAAACAGAAGCTAATCATTCAAATGGCTCATCAGGAGCACCTGCAACCAAAGCACCATCACCCACTCCGGAGGAAACCGTGACCAAGACTGAAGCGAAGGAAACATCGGCTCTAGCCGTCGCTAAAAATGCTGAAATGCAACCGTCCGGTTCAATCTGGAACCGTCCTGTTGGCCCTGGCCAGATTGAAGTAGCGGAAAGCATTTCTGTTGCGGGTGTTCGTCCTATTGCTGCTAGCCATATGGAAATTTTCGGAACCATCCTCAACGATCGCCCCATTCAGGCTAGCCACATTCAGGTTGCTGACACCACCATCCCCGGTGGCCGTCCTATCTTCACCAGCGAAATCGTGATTCGGGATGATCTAACCCTGCCTGGCGGTCGCCCCATCTTCGCCAGCGATGCTCGTCTAATGGATGCCCCCCTGCTACCCGGTGGTCGCCCCATTGCAGACAATGAACTGGAAGACGGCGAATTGCTGATGGGCTATATCGACTAAGCAATTTGGTGCTTCGTTTGATAGACACCCGGTGTTTCGAAAAACACCGGGTGTCTTGGCTTTTGAGCCGTCATATCAATACGCAGTGATGAGCCACACCCCTGCATATTAGGGTTCTTCAACGGGAGGTCATATTACTTCGAGATTCGTTTCGCTTGAGTCACGATTGATTCGTTCGCATCCGTGACAAATTCCAGGGGAACGCGCTCTTCGTAAGCCTTGACCACTTGGCGGTAGACATCGTAGCGAGTGGGCAAAGTACGGTTGGCTTCTCCTGGCACTCGGTAGGTGATTTGATATTCCACGTTCTTCTGTAGACGCGGATCGCCAATGATTTCTTGATTCTTTTTCCGATCTTCCATCTCGTCCACCGTAGGCCGTGGGGGTGAGTCGGGCCACCAGAGCCCTTTGTCATCGGGGCCAGTGACGGCATTCTCAGGCCGCTGCCCATTCTTATTCTCCAGGGATGTGGAGGCAAATTTTTCGATACGGGGTGGGCGATCGCTCCCTCCACCCTGGCGTATGTAGTCCACCTGCCAGGTGTACGTCACAATGGCAGATGCCTGATACTGGTCAGTGGTCGTGGTATCACAGCCGCCCATCAGGAACGCAAGACTGCTCAGAGCCACAATGGCAGTGCCAGGAAGAGGGTTCGAAAAGAATCGGGGCATCATAGGCTTAGCAATAAGGCGATCGTTGCTTGTTTCGTTGTCTTTGCGGTGTTTCTCCCTATAGTCGTAGCGAATTCTCTCGAATAATTTCAATGCACCTATGACAGCCCTGATGTTGGCCCGTTTTGTCCGATGGAGGGAGGAAGCACAATAGATGACTTCCATCTACCTGATTCAACCGGGCTTAATTCGGCAGGACTTACGCAAGTCCGCTATAGCTAGCGTATTTGTGTTGTAGGTAAGGTGCAAAGTCCCCACCTACAACACAAATACGTAAGTCCTGATTGAAACAATTCATTCTGCTGGGCTTTCTTGCTCAATTAAGGGAGAGCGCTATCATAGTGAAAAGTCTTACATTTCTTAATAAAACTTTTTGAAACTGCCTGTCCATTTTCGTCGCTTCTCTCTATGACAGCTTCACTCCGCTTGTCGGATCTGAAGACTTCCCTGACCAATCGGGTTTTCTTCGGTAATGAACCTACCCCTGAGTTGATGGCCATTCTTCTGGTCTACTTCGTACAGGGGATTCTTGGGCTGGCCCGGTTGGCCGTCAGCTTCTTCTTGAAAGATGACCTGGGGTTAACACCGGCCCAGATGTCAGCCCTGCTAGGGGTAGCCGCAATTCCCTGGATGGTGAAGCCGCTGTTTGGTTTCCTGTCGGATGGCTTGCCACTGTTTGGGTATCGACGTCGCCCCTACCTCATCTTGTCAGGGTTGTTGGGTTCCGCCGCCTGGATTGCCATGGCAACGGTCGTGCATTCTGCCTGGGCGGCTGGGTTAGCGATCGCCCTCAGCTCTCTGGCGATCGCCGTCAGTGACGTCATTGTCGATTCCCTCGTCGTTGAGCGGGCCCGCACCGAATCCGTCAGTGACGCTGGCTCGCTGCAAGCTTTGTGCTGGGGAACCTCTGCCCTGGGCGGTCTGATTACAGCCTATTTCAGCGGCTCTCTACTAGAAAGGTTCAGCCCGAATACCCTATTTGCGATCACCGCTAGCTTTCCGTTGCTGGTTTCCATGGTGGCCTGGGCCATCCAAGAGCCACGGGTTGATCGGGGGAGCGATTGGGGGGCTGTGCGCGAGCAGGTGAAGAGCCTGTGGGGAGCTGTGCGGCAAAAGTCTATCTGGATGCCCACCACTTTTCTCTTTCTGTGGCAAGCCACCCCTACGGCGGAATCAGCCTTCTTCTACTTCACTACCAACGAGCTCGGCTTCTCCTCGGAGTTTTTAGGACGGGTGCGGCTGGTCACCAGCCTCGCCTCGCTGGTTGGAATTTGGACGTTCCAACGGTTCTTCCGAGCCGTTTCGTTCCGCAAGCTCTTTGCCTGGACGATGGTGATTTCTTCGGCTCTGGGAATGACCATGCTGCTGCTGGTGACCCATGCGAATCGAGCCCTCGGTATTGATGACCACTGGTTCAGTCTGGGCGACAGCTTAATTCTGACGGTCATGGGGCAGATTGCTTACATGCCGGTGTTGGTATTAGCGGCGCGGCTCTGCCCTCCGGGAGTAGAAGCTACCTTGTTTGCCCTGCTAATGTCAGTAACAAACCTGGCTGGGTTGCTGTCCTACGAACTGGGCGCTGGCATGATGCACTGGTTGCACATCAGCGAATCCAATTTCACGAACCTTTGGTTGCTGGTCGTGCTCACCAACCTTTCCACCCTGCTGCCCTTTCCCTTCCTGGGGCTAATTCCAGCACAGGATTCGGAGAATTACACCATTCATTCAGGTGACGAAATGAAGCTGGCGGGGTCGGGCGTAGCACCTCTGCACCCGGATGGCCCGGTGGAAGCTAATTCTCTGGCTTTTGGCCCTGGCATTCCGACAGGTGTTGGCCAACGTGACGAAGGTTAAGTCCTTCGATTGACAACCCCTTGACGTTTAGCCTGCCGTTTAACGGCGATCGCCCCTGTGACGAGCGCAACTTTTCCATCCTCATAACACGGCTGTTTACTCCCTAACCTTGCTACATCCATGGAAACCGTAACTCCCTTTCTGAGTGCCCCTAAGAACCCTTATACCCGCGATGAATGGCGCACGGGCTATCGCTCCCTCACCGAGGAGCTTGATTACACCATTGATGAAGTGGAAGGGGAAATTCCTCTGCAACTCCACGGTACGCTGTTTCGCAATGGCCCAGGTTTGCTAGAGAGAGGCGGTCAGCGCTACCGTCATCCCTTCGATGGGGATGGGATGATCTGTGCGATCGCCTTTAAGGACGGCAAAGCTCATTTCCGCAACCGCTTTGTGCGTACAGAAGGGTTTATTGCCGAAGAAAAGGCTCAAAAAATTCTTTATCGGGGTGTGTTTGGCACCCAAAAGCCTGGCGGATGGTTGGCTAACGCTTTCGACTTCCGCCTGAAGAATATCGCGAATACCAACGTCATTCATTGGGGCGATAAGCTACTGGCTCTTTGGGAAGCCGCTGAGCCCCATCGCCTTGACCCCGCTACCCTGGACACGCTGGGCATGGAGTACCTGGATGGCGTCTTAAAGCCGGGAGATTCTTTCTCGGCGCATCCCTGGATTGATCCAGTCTGCGATCGCGCTGGGGGTGCTCCCCGCTTGGTGAACTTCTCCATCAAAGCTGGGCTTTCCACTACTCTCACCCTGTTTGAACTCGATGAAGCCGGAACCGTTGTTGAACAGCACCGCCATGCTGTCCCCGGTTTCGCATTCATGCACGACTTCGCCATTACCCCTAACCACGCAATCTTCTTCCAGGCATCCATCCTGTTCAACCCCCTTCCTTTTGCTGTAGGTATGAAGGGTGCTGGAGAATGCCTTACCTTCCAACTCGATAAACCCACGAATATTCTCGTGGTACCTCGGGATGGTAGCCCGATGCAGATCTTCCCGACAGAAGCGGGCTTTGTTTTCCATCACGCCAATGCCTTTGAGGATGGTGAAGAAATTGTGGTGGATTCTATCTGCTACGGCTTTTTCCCTGAGCTGAAGCCCGATCAGGACTTTGTGGATGTGGACTTTGATGAGCTGGCTCCTGGTCAGTTGTGGCGCTCCCGCATCAACCCCAAAACGGGTGCTGTCAATCGACAGCTGTTGGAAGAGCGTTGTTGCGAGTTTCCCGCGACCCACCCCGATCGGGTTGGGCGTTCTTACCGAATGCTTTACATGGGCGCTGCCCATGCCCCTACGGGAAATGCACCTCTGCAAGCGATTTTGAAGATTGACTTTGAGACGGGCGATCGCCAACTCTGGAGCGCTGCCCCCTGGGGTTATGTCAGCGAACCTGTCTTTGTTCCCTTCCCCGATAGCAAGGCTGAGGATGAAGGCTGGCTGCTGACCCTGGTTTATAACGGTCATAGTGAGCGATCGGAACTGGTGATTTTGGATGCCCGCGACCTATCAGAGCCCGTGGCAAAACTGAAGCTGAAACACCATGTTCCTTATGGGTTGCATGGTAATTTCACTCCTGAGTACTTCGGGTAAATACAATAGCTGTTGCCGATCAACCGGCTCGCTATTGTTCCAGCAATTCTCATCTTCAAATCTAGCCTGAAAACCGCTCGTCCCAGGTGAGCGGTTTTCAGGCTTTAAAGCTCACCATGGAGAATTACTGTTATTCTGACAGCGCTTTTCAACCGCTTAAAACTTGCAGGACTTACGCAAGCCCGCTATCTGTAGTGTATTTGTGTTGTAGGTGGGGTGAGAAGCACCCCACCTACAACACAAATGCGCAAGTCCTGAACTTGGTTGTTTTTGTGAGAGCCGTGCTTCGCGCAGCTCTCACAAAAACAACCGTGGCTGATTCAAGCGCAAAGCGCGATAAGGGCTTGAGAAAATGGCGAAGGGATTGCTAGTACTTCACCCGTAAACTGAGCTATGCTGCTGAACAGCGAGTAATACGGATGAACCATGCTGGATCTCGTCAAGCTGGCCCGGCAGATGCAAGATATTGGGCAACACCTCAACGATGAAGCCGCGGCTACCCGTCAGCGGCTAGATCGAGCCCAACAGTTTTTACAAGAAGCCCGAGGACGGCAGGCCGAACTGGTGAACCTGCGGCAAATGTGGGGCGATCGCCTCGGCTTCAGTGCCGCTATTCCTCAAGAACCTCTGGATACCTGCATTCCCCTTGCTCCAGCACCACCCAACCATACTGTCCTGGCCACCGATGGTTCACAAATTGCTCCCAGTCACCACGAAATCGCCTACTGTTACCTGATTAATGTCGGGCGTATTGTGCTGCACTATGGTCAAAATCGCCACCCTCTCCTCGATAGCCTGCCCGAAATTTTCTATCGCCCCGAAGATCTCTACAGCTCTCGCCAATGGGGCATCAGTACAGAGGAGTGGATGGGCTATCGTCGGACGGCTTCTGAAGCAACGGTGTTGGCGGAGCTTGCCGCAGCGGAGATGGAAGGTAGAGAGCTGAGACAGGAGAGCCTAAGAGTAGAAGAGAGGGCTGGAGGGCAGAAGACAGAAGCAATGCCATCGCCCCCGCCCCCTGCCTCCCTGTCTCCCACCCTCGCCATGGTTGACGGTTCCCTCACCCACTGGTTTCTTGATCCGTTGCCGGCGGAGGCACGCGATCGCATTTTGCTGCCTATCCTGGATGCCTGGGAAACATTGCGGCTGTTGCGGGTGCCTCTGGTGGGCTATCTCAGTGCAGCTCGTAGTGGCGAATCGCTTAACTTTTTGCGGCTTCATACCTGTCCGAAGGATCAGCCGGATTGCCAGAGTTACTGCCCGGGTCAAACGGACATTGCTCCCTGTCAGGTCTTTGCACCTCTGCGCGACACAGCCCTCTGGGGCATCGTGCTAAAACCAGGCCAACGAAGTGCAATTTGGCGTAGTTCCGCTCGAATTTTGGATTACTACGATCACCATCGTACCTACTTCTGCTACGTCCACATGGGCTCAGAGATTGCTCGGGTTGAGTTTCCTGCCTGGGTCGCAGAGGATGCAGAACTGCTCAATGCAGCCCTCAGCCTGACAATGACTCAGGTCGATAAGGGGCAGGGATATCCTGTGGCTCTGGCAGAGGCCCATAACCAGGCAGTAGTCCGGGGGGGCGATCGCGCCCGTTTCTTCGCCCTGTTAGAGCAACAGATGATTCGTGCAGGGCTTAAAAATGTGGCCATTTCTTACAAGGAAGCCCGTAAGCGCGGCAGTATTGCCTGAGCTAATCGAGCCACATGGATTGGAGATAAGGGCACTGCCTTTATTTCCAATCCATTTGGCCGCACCAGTTAAAACGAAAGATTTCTTTTTGAGTGGGGAATGCTGGGAGTAGCAAACTCCTGAAGAAATTGGCACGGCTATGACCTCGGCTCTGGTGGAACTGGCCCGGCAGGGGGATGAGGAGGCGATCGCCCAACTCCTCAATCATGCACTCCA
Organism: Leptolyngbya sp. FACHB-8; assembly: GCF_014695575.1. GTDB lineage: Bacteria > Cyanobacteriota > Cyanobacteriia > Elainellales > Elainellaceae > Vacuolonema. The sequence continues at coordinate 32,683 of NZ_JACJOO010000015.1, forward strand.
AGCTCAGCATATCGATACTACCGTCGTGTTCGATGACGGGTATCTGAAACTGGGGCTAGAAAGTGCAACAACACCTGCTCAGGAGGAACTTGTGCCGCTTGTGGTACGGGGTTTGTTGAAGCTACAAATACCCGGAGTTCGGACGGTTACCCTCATGGCCCGCGAATTGGGTGGGGCGGAACCTGACTGGATTGTGAACTTTACCGGTCATCAGCGGGGGCTTTTGAAGGGATTGGCCGAATGGGGAGATGAAGGGGCGATCGCCCAACTTCTCAACAAAGCGCTTGCCCACAAGCAAATTACCACCCAGGTTCAACTCAAAGATGAGCACCTGATTTTGACCTTGCACGCTGATCCACTTCCCGATCAGCGGATAGCGCTCACGTTGCTACAACGGGAACTGGCATCCTGGTCAACTCAGCGCTTTCAGGTTATTGAAGTGCGGGGGCAGAGGTCCAAATCTAGCCAACCTGAGTGGATGACATCTTTTACACCCCAGGCCGTTGCTGTGGCCGCTGTAAAAAGGACACCGGGTGCGAATGTCCAAAAAACTCGTGCTCCAAAATCGCCTGCCGTATGGACATTCAAATTTAATTATCCAAAACTAGCGCTGATTAGTTTGCTGGCATTTTACGGGCTGTTTTGTGCGCGTGATTACAATTTCGATGATTTTGTGAATGGTACGAACCCCTTGATGGGGTTCATTCATGGGGTGAATCTCATCTTTCATGAAGCCGGGCATACGATATTTAGCATGTTTGGACAGTTGATTCATCTGCTGGCGGGTTCCGCCATGCAAATTGCTGTTCCTGCATTCATGAGTGGTTACTTCTTCTTCACGCGCCAATCGTATGCCGGAGCCGTTGCTTTATGTTGGGTTGGTGAGAACTTTTGGGATGTGTCAATTTACATCAAAGATGCTCAAGAACAGGCTTTGCCCCTTCTCGGCGGTGAAAATGTTTTGCACGACTGGCACTTTATCCTCGTCATGCTGTGGCAACTCAAAAATGATGATGCGATCGGCAATACAGCTTACGGCATTGGCACGTTGATTTATGCATTTGCAGTTTTTCTGGGCATTTTCTATGCTCAGATTCAACCCAAATCCAGCAATGAAGATGCGTGAATTACGCTTAACCAATCCGCACAGTGCTGTATAACTGGAGTTTGGGCTCATTCTGCCCGCCATACAGGGAAGTGCGCTCTGCGAGCGCACTTCCCTGTATGGCGGGCTTTCTGGGTTTTACTGAGCTGAGAAGCTTGCGTAGCAAGCTTCTCAGCTCAGTAAAACCTGATTTAACCTCAGTTCGGGTTAAGGGCTTTTTCGAGTGCCGCGCTTCGCGCGGCACTCGAAAAAGCCCATTATTGCGTGCGCGTCGCGCACGCAATAATGGGCGGTTCGGCTTATCGCGAACTGACGTTGATTTAGTCCACAGTCCAGGTATAACGGATAGGGTAAAGCGTGAGCACAAAGAGCACTAGAGCGAATGGAACCCAACCGCAAAAGCTTGAATTTTCCTGGGCTGGATTTGTCTTATCTGGAATGGGGAACTGGGGAACCTGTGCTTTTGCTGCATGGCCTGGCGGATCATGCGTTGGTGTGGTGTCGTCTGGCAGAACAACTGAGCCAACGCTTCTACTGTATTGCGCCTGATCTACGAGGGCATGGCGAAAGTAGCAAGCCGCCCGAATCGGAGTACCGTTCAGATGCGATCGCCGCTGACCTCGAAGCGTTGGTCACGGAATGTCACCTTCCTGCTGCTCATGTGGTTGCCCATTCTTGGGCTGCTAAGATCGCGTTGATCTGGGCCCGGCAGCATCCAGAACGTATTAAGAGTTTAGTGTTGGTTGATCCATTTTTTGTGAATCGGCTACCGAGTTTACTGCGTCCAACTTTCCCACTGTTCTATCGCACGTTGCCCTTTTTGAAGGTGACAGGGCCGTTTAAGAACTACGACGAGGCGGAGGCGATCGCTCGTACCCTCAAGCAGTATCGCAACTGGAACACTTGTCAGCAGGACGTATTCAAGGCAGGGATGGAGCAGAAGCCGGATGGCACTTGGGGCAGTAAGTTTGCGATCGCGGCTCGTAATGGCGTCTTTGAAGACACTCTACAACGGGCCGGACTGATAGAGAAGGTCAATATTCCTACGCTGCTCATCCTGCCTGAACAAGGGCTCAATCGCCAGGCATGGCAAATTAGACCCTACCGACAATATCTGACGCAATTGCAAATTACCTCTGTGCCGGGTAACCACTGGCCTCATTTGGTGGAGCCAGATTCTTGCAACGCGGCTATTGACGCATTTTTGCAAAGCCGTCATTAAATGCTATTGGTAATGTTCTAGATATGTGGATAGAGTGTGATGAAAGGGGCATGAAGTGCCCCTTTCATCACACTCTATCCACATGTTTGAAACATGACCAACGCTATGCAGCGTTTAACAATTGCCCGATGCGCCTTTGAAAAACGGTAGTGTTACAGAGCCTTTTTCCACGGCTCTAAATCAACTTCCCACAATCCCCTTACGGAATTAATCAGAAATACACGCGAACACTTCGGCAAGTCCTCGACCCGAACGACACGCTCAACAATCTTTCCTTGCTCCAGTAGATAGGATCGATACACGCCAGGAAGCAATCCGCAGGAAAGGGGCGGAGTCACGAGTTGCCCATCCCATTCCACAACCAAGTTGGCAATGCAGGATTCAGTCAGTTCGTGGCGATCGTTCCATAGCAGCACATCCTGGGCGCGAGCTGCTGCGATCGCCTGCTGATAAACCTGCCGATATGTTGTTTTGTGATAGAGAAATGGATGATTTGGATTAACAGGATAGCGGGCCAGGGGAAGGCTGTAAGGGGTATTAAACGGTTCTAATGGTTGGGCCTGTAACAGAATTTCACCGGATTGTTGAACCTGCAGGCGCACTTTATGGGGTTGGGGCAGCATGGTCTTCACGAAAGCTGCGCAGTCTTGATGCAACTGGGCAATATCGACGTGACGACCAAAATAACGAGCAGACTTGAGCAGCCGTTGCAGATGTTGCTCTAGCAAGAAATATCCGTCTTGAGGTGTCCAAAGCAGGGACTCCAGTAAATCAAAATCGGGTGGGCAGTGGGTAAGGATGCGGGCCTTGGTGAAGCATTCTTGGAACTCGGATGCTTTTTCAGAGTCCCAGACTATGCCACCGCCGACGCCGTATTCAGCGTGAGGGAGCTGGGGAGGTTGGGGGCGATCGCTTAACACCGTCCGAATGGCCACATTGAACTGAGCATCGCCATTCGGACGAATGTACCCAATCGTGCCCGTGTAAATGTGGCGTGGCGACGTCTCCAGCTCCGCAATAATTTGCATCGTTCGGGCCTTGGGAGCACCTGTAATGGAGGCGGCAGGGAAAAGCGCCCGAAAAATCTCTGTTAAGCTGGCATCCGTGGTGCAGCGGACAGTGCTGGTCATTTGCCAGAGTGTTGGGTACTGTTCCACCTCAAACAAGTGGGGTACGGTGACACTGCCGATGTCGGCAATCTGCCCCATGTCATTGCGTACCATATCGACAATCATCAGGTTTTCGGCCTGATTTTTCTCGGAGTGGCGCAGTCCCTCGGCCTGGGCCTGGTCATCCTCAAACCAAAGGCCTCGGGGCGCTGTTCCCTTCATCGGTTTGGAGATTAACTCTCGCCCTGTTCGTTGGAAGAAGAGTTCGGGGGAGGCAGAGGCAATCGCCCAGCCCTCCGTCTGTACAAAGGCTCCGTATCCACTGCCCTGAGCACGAATCATGTGCAAGAAGAAGGCCCAAGGGGTAAGGTCTGTTGAGGTAGCGGAGCCAAACGCTGCGGGTGCCTGTAACCGAAACGAATAGTTGACCTGATAGGTTTCTCCTCGACGAATGCACTCCTTAACGTGGTCGAGTGCTGAGCGATAATCCGCCTCAGAGATGGAGCGTTGCCAGGAGAACTCGGGAATAACAGCGTCGGTTATGGCTGGCAGGGTAATAATTTCAGGTTGCCGATACAAGCCAAACCATACAAGGGGAAAGTTACCCGCAGGCTTTGTGACAAATGCAGAATCAAAGGCAGGTGCCGCTTCGTAAGCAACAAAGCCAGCGGCATAGAGATGGTGAGCGTGCGCTTCTCGTTCAACGGTTTCTAAAACTGTAGAGACAGACTCAATGTCAGACGCTACATGGAGTTGAACAGGCTCGTGGAACCATAACCACTGCTGAGTTTGAGCATCGTGCAAGATGACGCTGTTAAGAGACTCACCGAATTTCACAGAGTTCTGGTTTCCTGATATGGCTGAACTTAAAAATTCTCTACAATCCTGTCAGGAATAGCAACCTGCCCGTTGTTGTCCTAGGGTTAAGGGCACGAAGCAACAACTTCCTCAAACACCTTCTAAGCCTTCGGCTAGCGCTTAAATAACTAATTTTTTAATACCTCTCTATAGAGACATTCATCGCCTTAAATTGCTTAATGATGGAACATCTATCTATGAAATCTGGACGTACTAAATATACAAGGCAGTGATCTGTCAGGAATTTCATCCCCCAATAGCTTAAATAGGTACTGGCTTGAGTGTTTTAGTTACACTCCTCCATCTAGTGCCTGATGCAGGGTCAGAATCTGTCTTTGTAGAGATCTTTACGGCCAGAAGTAAATGAAGGGATGAGTTCGCTAAAATATCAATCAAGATTGATGTCAGGCAAGATTACTATACGATTTGCTCTGATAGGATACTAATCTATCAGTTTTGGGGTGCTATCAGTCGTCTGTAGGTCGCAATTTCAAAGGCTCGCTGCACGAGAGATTACTATCTCTATTGACAAAACTGTACTGATTTAGAGAGTTTGTGCTGATAATAACTTTCTGTCCGTGGTTTCGATAGAAATCAGGGTGTTTTACGGATTGCTGAAAGAAACAATCTCCCTTCGACGAGACTGCAAATCCAATGGTCACAGATTTCTTTTATGCAGAGTTACCCACGCTTAAAAGCTTTTGGGATATTGTGAATCCCGATAACTTTACGTCCATTCCGGATGATTGGTACATCCTGATTACTGATATTACAAACTCCACTCCAGCGATCGCCCAGGGCAAATACAAAATGGTGACGTTTTTGGGGGCCAGTTCTATCGCTGTTGTGTTGAATGAAGTGAAGGGATTAGATATTCCCTTTGTGTTTGGGGGAGATGGTATGACCCTTGTGGTACCCCCATCCTTGTTAGCTGCCGCCCGCGAAGCCTTACTTGGATTGCGCCGCTTGGCCCGCTCTCGGTTTGAATTGGACTTGCGGGTGGGTGTTGTGCCTGTATCGGTGGTAACGGCTAAAAACTACGACGTGAAAGTGGCGAAGGTTGCTGTATCGAAACACTACACCCAGGCTAATTTTTCCGGCAAAGGTCTCACTTATGCGACGGATTTGGTCAAAGATGATTCTCCCGACAATCCGTATCAAGTTTCAGCCATTAGTCGTAAGGATCCCAATTTTTCAGGGCTTGAATGTCGTTGGCAAGACATTTTCAGTGCTACAGGTCAAACTATCAGTTTGATGGTTGGTGCAACGGCTCACAGTTCTCATTCCCATCAGCAAGTCTATGGTGGTGTCATCCAAGCTCTACGGCGCATTTATGGAACGGATACTGAGTACAACCCGATTCATCCGAAGCGTCTGCGTTTAACATTTAACATTCGGCAGTTGGCAGTTGAAACACAGTTACGGGTGCGATCGCTCTCGTTTCTCGATCGCTTGCTTTACCTTGCCAACAGTTGGGCTCAGAACGTGCTGGGCTGGGTATTCATGACCCTCAAATTGAACGTTGGAGCGGTAAGTTGGGGTATCTACAAGGAAGGAGTTATTGCGACGACAGACTTTCAAAAATTTGACGATATGTTACGCATGGTTCTGGTCAGTACCGCTGCTCAAACCCAGGCTCTTACCGAGTACCTGGAACGGGAATTTCAGGCCGGCAATCTCGTCTACGGCTTGCACATTTCCGATCGGGCTTTGATGACCTGCGTCGTGTTTGAGCGTAACGGTCGGCAGGTGCATTTCATTGATGGGGCCGATGGTGGCTATACCCTGGCAGCTAAAGCAATGAAGCGGCGTCTTCAAAAGAGAGTGATGGCTGGAGTGGCCTAATTTCCCCCAAGGGAGGGGATTGCATGGCTCCTTTCCATATCACTTGAAAAAACTTGGGGTGTTTCTGATCCCCATGGCGTTCTATATTAGGGTTGCTGAATTCTAAAGCCACTGTGAAAGCCATTACACTGTTGGGTTCGACGGGGTCAATTGGAACACAAACCCTGGACATTGTGCGCGAGTATCCCGATCAGTTTCGGGTCGTTGGGTTGGCAGCCGGGCGCAATGCCGAGTTATTAGCCCAACAGGTGCGGGAGTTTCGCCCCGAGATTGTGGCAATCTGCGATGAGACGCAGTTAGAGACAGTGCGCGAGGCGATCGCTGGCCTCGATCATTCCCCCACGCTCTTAGTTGGGGAAGAGGGGATTGTCGAAGTTGCCCGCTATGGCGACTCAGAAGCCGTCGTTACCGGCATTGTTGGTTGCGCAGGGCTGCTTCCCACCATTGCAGCCATCGAAGCAGGCAAGCACATCGCGCTGGCTAACAAAGAGACGCTGATTGCCGGTGGCCCTGTCGTGCTACCGCTGATTCAAAAGCATGGTGTAAAGTTACTGCCTGCTGACTCTGAGCATTCCGCCATCTTCCAATGTTTGCAGGGGGTACCTGAAGGTGGGTTGCGCCGCATTCTCCTCACAGCCTCGGGTGGAGCGTTCCGTGATCTGCCGGTCGAGAAGTTGGCCAGTGTTACTGTAGCTGACGCCCTGAAGCACCCCAACTGGAGCATGGGCCGCAAAATCACTATCGACTCAGCCACCCTGATGAACAAAGGGTTAGAGGTGATTGAAGCTCACTTTTTATTCGGGTTGGACTACGACCATATCGAAATTGTCATCCATCCTCAAAGCATCATCCATTCTCTGATTGAGCTAGAAGATACTTCAGTGTTAGCTCAGTTGGGTCTGCCCGACATGCGCCTGCCCCTGCTCTACGCGATGTCTTACCCCGATCGCATTCCTACTCAATGGGAACGGCTGGATCTGGTGAAGTGTGGCCAACTCACGTTCCGGGAGCCTGACCATCAGAAATATCCCTGTATGCGCCTGGCATATGCCGCAGGGCGTGCCGGTGGCTCCATGCCAGCCGTGTTGAACGCTGCGAATGAGCAGGCCGTTGAGCTGTTCTTGCAGGAAAAGATTGCGTTTCTTGATATTCCCCGCTTGATTGAGACGGTGTGCGATCGCCACCAGGCCGACAACCACTCCCAGCCCAGCCTGGATGATATTCTCGCAGCCGATCGTTGGGCTCGCCAGGAGGTGCTGACGGTAAGCCAGCAGTCCGTTAGAGTGGTGGCATAATCTGAATCTTCGGTTGCAGAATCGATGCGAAATCCCTTTCAACGCTTGCGCTCTTTGCCCTGGGTCCCGTTGCTGCTGATCGCCGCCATGACGCTGGTCATCATCTTCGGTATTGAGATGCTGCTCGGCATTTTGATTCAGGTTTCTAATTTCGAGCAGGTCTTGCAACTGTTGTTCACGCCTCCCCTGGGTCTATTGATGATTGTTGCGATTGGGGTAGGAGTTGGGGCGATCGCCGTCTGGCTTTTAGAAACCCTCCGTCCCGAAATTATCATCAATAGCGGTGTGCTATGGGCTCTGATCGGCTGCCTGATTCTGGTCACGTTTATTCGTCAGCTCCTGCCTGGGTTTTCCCTGGTGACCCTTGACGAGTCCACTCTCATGGGCATGATTGTCGGGGTGTTTCTGACGGGTCGCCGCTACTGGCGGTAAGACTCAAAGTTCGACATAGCCCACCCAGTTGGTAGGGTGCGTGAGTTGAGGCCCTCCCCTCAGCAGGATGTAGAACATTAGACACATTTTCATTAGGGCTTACGCATGTGGGTGGTGTGCGACGTACACCACCCACATGCGTAAGCCTTCACGTTGAAGGGGAATAAGCAGTGAAGTCTGCCCCACTGATTTGACTGCTCTGGATCCCAACTAAAAACGCTAGCTTTTGGCCACCGAGCCGGATCATCGTGCCGTTGCTCTGGTCTGTAAAGCTAAAATTGGCAGTTTGCAGGGTAGGGGAGATGCCCAGACGATCAATGCCATCGGCAAAGTCCAGAATTCGATCTGGGCTCAGGAAGCGCTCTAACTTAAAGATGTCAGCCCCAGCGCCACCCACCAGGGTATCTGCGCCCGTACTTCCAACGAGCAGGTCGTGCCCGTTCCCTCCCCGCAATTTATCGTTGCCTTGTTCGCCATAAAGCGAATCGTTACCGTCTCCTCCACTGAGGATATCCGTGCTAAAGCTACCGTAGAGCCGATCACCCCCCAGTCCCCCTGACAGGGTATCCGCCCCTGTTCCGCCTAGCAGGCGATCGCGGCCTGCCAATCCGTACAAGATATCGTTGCCCTCTTTGCCGGCGATCGCATCAATGCGGGCACTTCCTCGGAGCGTATCGGCGCGATCGGTAGCTAGAAATGTTCGTGTGCCATATACCCGCAGTTGCCAGGAATTCCAAACCCCTTCATTCAGAGACATTTGATCTCTGACCTGTAGCGTCCAGGTGCCTGCGGCCTGCTCATCCCAGTGGCGGGTGGAGGTAAACGCCCAGTTATTATAAGTTCCTTGGTTAGGACGAAACCCCGCTGGCGCCAAAATTGACGGTGTCCCATCTGGGCTAAATAGCTCGATTTGAAGATCACTCGATTGAGCGTGATCGGCATCAAACACCAGTTCGACCCGCTCGATCCGCACATTGTCCTCCAGGGTAAAGGTCGAGCTAAGGGCGGTGCCATTATCGAAGATCGAGCGGTTTTCCAGGAGAACAGGAGAACGGAAGGAAACTTCACGGGCAACTCGCTGCCAGGTTTGAGCCCGTTGCACTGCGGCTCCTGCATTTACAACCCCAAAGCCGTAATTGTGGTTGATCAAATGACCGGCTCCATTCAACTGCCAATCTTCGTTGGCCGGGTCATTTTGCCGGGCTGTTTGTACCAGAATGTGCTGCACATCCCGCCAGGTCAGGTTAGGGTTTGCTTGCAACATGAGGGCTACCACCCCTGACACCATAGGGGTGGCCGCTGAGGTGCCATTGAAATTATTGGTGTAATTGTGATTGCTGTAATTTGGAGCCGTGCTGAAGCCGATATCGGGGTTATAGCCGGAGTTGCCCAGCAGGTCGGTTGTGGCAATTCCTGTAATATAGTCGTCCCCGTAGGCCGAAACTAAAATGCAGGCTCCTGGCTCGCTATAGGGAGAAAACTGACCCTTATGGTCAAGGGCTGCGACTGAAATGACATATCGAGAGTTGGTATAACCGTCAAAGTTGGCGTTGTCCTCCTGTTCGCGCCCATTGCCCGCGGCCCATACGTAGATACTGCCAAGCCCACCCCGACCGTAGGTGACGCCCCTGCTGAGAGCTGCTCTTAGTAGGGGTCCTGGAGCCTGAAGCTGCGCCCTATCGGGGGGACCCCAGCTATTGTTGTAGATGGCGATCGCCTGGAAACGGTAATTCAGGGCACGAGCTTCCTGCTCGTCGGTGGTATCCGCCGCTGTTAAACGCAGCGCAGCAAAGGAAGCGTAAGGGGCAATACCCGTTATACCGCCCCCATTGCCCCCTCGACCGGCCGCGATACCGGCCACGCTGGTACCGTGCCAATCTTCGTTGGCCTGTCTAGCTTGGGGGGTACTATCCTCGTCATTAAAGTCATAACTAAAGGCAGCGCGGTAGTTAGGAGCTAAATCGGGGTGCCCTATCTCTACGCCGTCATCCACAAATGCCATTAACACGCCCTGCCCTGTTAGCCCCAAATTCCAGGCCGGTAAGACGTTAATGTCCTCACCCACTCGTCCTCCCGGTTGCCCAGTACTGAGAGCCTGACCTCGATTACGCAGGTACCACTGATCGGGAAATAGGGGATCGTTGGGAAAGAATGCCATAGGTGTGGAAGCAGAAGGGCGGGGATGGCTTCCAGAAGACTACCCAAATCCTGATAACGAATTGATAATGCACACGACTTTATTAGAATGGGGCGATCGCTTTACTTGCCTCAAGCTAATGCGAGCTCTGTACCTGAAAGCTGAGAGGCATTGACATCCATTAACCATGCCAGGGCTTGCTGGCCTACTTTGAGAAGGGTGTTGTTGCCCTTCTGTTGCCAGCTCAAAGGTCCACCCTGTAGCGTTGAACCCACTTTGATACAATCCACACCGGCCTGAAAGTCCCAAATGCGATCGACAGTGCCCATGTTGCCAGCATCCAGGACAAAGGTATCGACTCCTGCGCCGCCCCAGAGTTGGTCCCGGTCTTTGCCGCCTCGGAGCCAGTCCTGTCCCTGCTGTCCTCGCAGATGATCCGTTCCATTGCCACCCAACAAAACATCGTTGCCGTAGCTGCCCACTAAGCGATCGCTGCCGTAATCGCCCCGCAGTAAATCTGCACCATTTCCTCCCATCAGGTAATCAGAGCCTGCACCCCCCAATAGCCGGTCATCGCCCCCAAACCCTTTTAGTACGTGATGATCGCCTCGGCTGGTGAGCGTATCTTGACGATAGGTTGCCTGTCGGTTATCCACGACTGTACTTTCTCCCTGCCCAATGCCATACACCCGCAATTGCCAGGAATTCCAGACACCACTTTGCCCGGTGCGACCATCGCTCACGGTTAGAGTCCAGTTTCCCGCAGACCATTCATCCCACAGGCGAGTCGAAGTAAAGACCCAGTTGCGGTAACTGCCGAAGTGAGCCATACGGTTGGTCTTAGCCAACACCGAAGCTGTACCATCGGGAGACGTAAGAACAATACGCAGATCTGAGCTTCGGGTGTGGGTGGCGTTAAAAACAACTTCAACTCGCTCGATTTGCAAGTTGTCTTCCATGAGTATGGTTGAGCGTGCTCCCTGTCGTTGTTCGGGAATGGAGGCTCTGACTTGCACGGGGGAGACCACGCTAGAGCGCTCTGAAGCCACAGGTTGCCAGGTACGCGCGAGGTTAACTGCTGCTGTTGCATTCACGGCTCCAAAGCCATAGCTATGATTTACCCAGCGCCCTGCACCGTTGCGTTGCCAATCAGTATTGCTAGGGTCATTGTGTCGGGCTGTCTCTACCAGAATGTGTTGGGCATCCCGCCAGGATAGGTTGGGGTTGGCCTGTAACATGAGTGCCAGTACCCCCGACACCATAGGAGCTGCTGCCGAAGTGCCACCAAAATCGTTGGTGTAGTTTAAATCGCTATAGTTTGCACCATATATGCCCAGGCCGTTAAAGTTATAGCCTTCTGAGCGTCGTAAATCCGTTGAGGTGATGCCCTGATCATATCCATCATCCCCAAAGGCTGAGACGAGGAGGCAAGCTCCGGACTCGCTGTACTCGGTCTGCTGCCCCTGCGCATTAATGGCGGCGACTGCAATCACATAGCGAGAATTGGCGTAGCCATCGTAGTTGACATTGTCGCCTTCTCGACGACCATTGCCCCCGGCCCAAACGTAGAGGCTGCCCAGGCCATTCCGCCCCTGCTGAACTCCCCGAGCCAAAGCTGCCTGAAATAGTGGACCTGGTGCCGTGAGGCCGTACCCGTCCATTGGGCCCCAACTGTTGTTGTAAATAGCAATGGATTGAAACCGATGGTTCATGACCTGAGCTTCCTGGCGATCGCTCACACAGCCTGAAGTTAAACGGATAGCTGTAAAGGATGCCGTGGGTGCGACCCCTGTAATCCCCATGCCATTGTTGCCTCGTCCTGCTGCGATGCCTGCAACACTGGTGCCATGAAGGTCACCGTGGTCAGACTCTGCCATGGGGTTATTGTCTCCATCAACTAAATCGATGCCTAAATCTGCCCGATAGTTAGCCCTGAGATCGGGGTGAAGGTAATCGACTCCATCATCAACAATGCCGATAATGACGCCCGTACCCGTGATTGCTTGCTGCCAACTGGCTAAAACATTAAGGTCACAGGAGGACTGTAGCGATCGCCCAGCTCTGCGCTCTTCCGTGTTATGCAAGTACCATTGATCATCAAACAATAGATCATCCGGCCAAAATCTCATACCGGTCTTTTCCCTCAATAAAACCGGATTGCCCAGGAACTCCAAAGGTGGCAATCCACCTTCACTTCATCACAGCTAAATAAACCGCTCAACGGCGGAATCCTCAAGGCGGACTTAGCTGCAACTGGGTAGGGCGGTACTTCCGCTTAAGGGAAAAAACTGACTTTTTTGGATTTTAGAAAATCCGGAAAGAATGAATCAAAATTTATTGAAAAAGCAGTTATTAAGCTTCGTATTTCAACTGACTGGTGCAAGACTTTATACCAATCCAAGCTGAAAAATTACGGTTTCTGACTAAATCAACATTACAAACACTAAGAAATCGGTTTGTGTTGAGAATCAGAACTTACGCATTCTTATTGTGTAAGTCCTAGGAGTATAGGAATAGCAATGTCTCAGTGAGATATATCAAAACTAAGTAGGCGTAAGGTGGCCAGTTCTTCAGATGATGGATTGTATGGGGAACTACTCGTGTTAGCCTGAGCCGTTACTTGTTGTTGATAGGTGTTGAGAGCTCGGGCGATCGCCCGCATCCGTCGTTCCTGGTCGCGGGTAACACCATGGGCCGTATTCCCTAAACCAGGGGCGTTCCACTTCTGGGTATCTGGATCTAAGAATGCACGGGTTCTTGACCAGAGGATAGCTTCGTCCCCTTGCATCTGAAATTGGCGGGACTCCGCTAGCCGGTCAATATATCCCCCTCGGTGGAGAGCCGCTCGGGGAGACTGGTTCGCCAGATCAATACCGTTCAGCTGCTCAGCAAGAGACATGTCAATCCCGGCCCGAACCGCCTTTTCCTGAAGGGTCGCCGCTTGTTTTCGGAGGCGTTTCAACTGCTTTTCATCGGCTTCTTCAGGGGACGCGGCTCCATGCTGATAAGAGAAACTACCCAAATTCCAAACTCCGTTGCCGGGGTCACGGTGGCCGTAGAAGGCAGGGGTACGCTGGCCCTCCGCCGTACGTGTTCCTTCTGCACTGCCGACCACTCGTGCAACTAGAGAGTTGGCTCCTCCTTCAAACAGTGGCTCTAGCGGATCTGAATTGCTGCCCTGGACGATCGCTGCCCCAGGGGCGGGTGCCGCAATAGAGGCGACTGCAACCGTTGGCCCTCCCTCCTCCAGGCCAAAGGATAGTTCTACAGGTTTAACAACGTTTGGATCGGTCGGTGGTGGTTCCGGCGGGCTAGATGCCTCATTATGGGAAATTGGTGGAGCCGTGGATTCGGTTGCTGTGATAGTTGGTGCCTCAGCTTCTGGCCGAGGGGGAGGCGGAGGCAACGGTTTCTGAGGCACGATTCCCTGAATGGGAGCCTCCGCTGCGGTCGGTGGAATTGGAAGACTGCCAGCCGTCTCCCTTGCAGAAGGTGATGGCTGCGGTGTAGGAACGGGAGGCAGTTGAAAAGCTGTGGTTAAATCATCGCCCCGAGCCAGATTAGGATAGAGGACAACGGCCAGAGAGCTGACTAGATATAAGGATAGGCGTTTCATCGGCTATCGGTGCCACAGGGCAATGACTAAAAACATTGAAGTATCCCTTCGGTCTAGAGAAGAAACCCCGGCTAAGGAACACGATGAATTTGCATAGTAAAATTTAGGCTTGTTGAAAACCCATTGTGGCGATCGCAAGCCTACATGTTGTGAAGTGCTACCCTGCGTTTCCCATCGTCATACCGTTAGGGTTAAGAATCCGGTTTAGAACATCGCTAGCGGGTTCTACCATCGTCCACTTGCCGTCTGGTTGTCGTCGCAGGGTCGCAAACGAGAGAAATTGTGCTCTTCCCATGGGCTGCCCCTGCTGAACGTCGCCTACCCGGGGCCGTTCTAGCCCGCATAGCCGAAACAGATAGGCTGGTACATCTGGGCTTGTGTACACATAGCACCCCTCTATGTCATTGGGTTGCAGTAGCCCATCGAAGGGAGCGTAGACAGGCTCCCCCTTCACCTCGATGGAAATATCTCCCAGCCCGCTGGCGACACGGTACCCGGCAATTTGCTTCCCCGGTTGCAGTTCCCAGTTTTGTTGAATTGGCACAGTGCGTACAGACACCGTACCGGAGTTGGTACATCCTCCCAGAAGAAGTGCTAGACCGACCAGGCAGGCGATTATCTTACTGGAAATTGAACCGATACCCCGCATACTCGTTGCCTTCGAAAAGAACTACCAGTCGGGTGTCTGGATCAAATGCCAGGGGATAAACCTGCCGCTCCGCTGTAACTCCGGCCCGCACTTGTAGGGTCTGAAGCTGGCAATAAGGGGTTCCAATGGCCGCCGTAACCCGTTCCTTTGTATCGCGTTCTGGAATTGCCAGCAATTGAGCGAGTTGCTCTCGAGATAATGCAACCTGGGCATTAACCTCTCCCTGGCAAGCTTCGTAGGAGGTGTGTGTTGCCCGACCGGGCAGCAATCCCCGAAAATCAAACACCAAACCCACAAATGCAAATATCAAGCCGCCCATGAGTAAAGGATGCATTCCGGGGGTGTCAATGGTATGGCGCTTCATAGATGAGCCCTCCTAACTGCTGAAAACTGCTGGGTAACTGCAAATTGCTGCCTTATCGGTTCTAGAAACGGCCCCCCAGCAATAGTCCAACCATGATGAGCAGTAGGCGATAACCCCATTCGATACTGGTTTCAGGAGCTACAGTTGTGCGATACATGGCGATCGCCGCTGGAGCCGCAATCAGAAGCACTGCGGGGAGGTATAGCCCTGGATGAGATGCCAGCACAATATCAATAGCCATACGGGCTACCGTAGAACCCATAAGCCAAAGGACTGCAATGGGCAGTGATATTGTCCCTGATCCTTCAGGAGCGGTAGTGGCGGTTGCGCTAGCCACCCGGCGTCCGTTGCGGGAAGGGTGCCGAGAGAAACCGGAGAACAAGCTCTTGAGCCAACCTAAGATGATTCCTCCAACAGGGGTCAAAAAGTCAGTAGACTGATGCCGCCGTTTTTTACGCAGGACTTGAGCCATCTGCAGGGCTTCCCGTTCTGCTTTGAGTAGGTCTAAGGTGCGGCTGGCGAGGAGGAAGTTGCCATCGTCGTCTCGTTCAACGCAAGTCAAGGTCGCAGAACTTTGTCGGTAGAGAGGCGAAAAGTCTCCGGTATTGTCTGCGTAAGGGAATTGCTCCAGTCCGGTGGCGCGCCAGTCACGTTCTAGGCGTTGGGCGATCGCCCGCAACTCCAACAGAGCATTTTCCTGAGCTGAGGCGAGTTGATTGATATGTTCTGCTTTAGCTGTGAGCTGTTGCCACGTTTCATCGATTTGGGTGAGGGCGGCTCGCTCGGTTACGGGAGAAGTAGAGCGATCAGGAACTCCAAGGGTGGAAGGCTTGAAGGGAGGAGTAGGAATCGAACTCGGCCATTGCAGGGTTGGCTGTTCCTGGGTCAGTCCGGTGGTAGTCGCTGCCTGAGGAGCCGATGCCCCTGGCACAGAGGTAGGACGACTGGCGGGAAACATTTCGACCATTTGAGCGGCCGTAGCGGGACGATAGGATTTCTCGCGAGCACTAATCGCCTGCAACCTGGCCTGAATAGCTTGTATCTCTTCTTGAGTTCCTTGCATAGCCAACTCCTGAAAGACAGAAAATGGAACAAACAACCCGACCGCCCTTACGCCAAAAACTACTGGCAGAGCTTCAACCTGAGGGGAGTTCGCGCTTGCAGCGCTCAATGTTCAGGAATATGAAGTGCGACCAGGGAATGAATGCAAGTGTACCATTAATAGTACTTAAGTACCACAATTTGCTGCCAGAATTGCTTTACGGCACTTCTTGTTTGCATAAGCTAACCTCAGTTCGGGTTAAGGGCCTTTTCGAGTGCCGCGCGTTGTGTGGCACTCGAAAAAACCCATTGTTGCGTGCGCTTCGCGCACGCAACAATGGGCTTTTAGGCTCATCCCGAATTGAGGTTTGAATAGACTTCCAGCGTGAATCGTTGCGCAACTTCGCCGCACAACGATTCACGCCCTCAAAAACTGATTCATGTAAAAGGTCTAATGTTTAAGTGTGGGATAACCCCACACCTAGACATTACAGTCAATTAAGCTGCTCTCCTAGAGCCCGTTAGAGAAGCTTAAGTGCTTAATTCCAGCGGTAGGTCTGCGTCTTCGGCAACCTGGTCTGCAAGAATGACAGGTTCTTGGTAGAGGGGGATGGTGAAGGTAACCGTTGAGCCGAGCCCTTCACCCATACTGTAGAAGTTAACAACTCCACCCATGGTTTCGACTAGACGCTGGGAGATAGTCAGCCCAAGACCTGTGCCGCCGTACTGGCGTGTCCTGGAGCCGTCTACTTGGCTGAAGGATTGGAAGAGGCGATCTTGCTTCTCCAGGGAAACTCCAATGCCGGTATCGGCCACGCTAATTTTGACGATGCCTGCATTTTTCTCTTCAGTCGTATCACCGGGTTTTTTGGTGGTCATTTCTTGATCCACCATCTTCTTGGGAATGACATCGGCTGCGATCGTAATACCGCCTTCGTGGGTAAATTTAATTGCGTTGCCGACCAGGTTGAGCATGACTTGTAGAAGCCGCTGGTAGTTGCCATAGAGGATTACCGGGTCGCGAGTTGCTGGAATACGAATTTCAAATTTCAATAGCTTTTGTTCAGCCTGGGTGCGGGTGAAGTTCTCCACATCCGTCAGGAGTTCCTCAAGTCTGACGGGGTTGAGCTCCAACTGCATCTTGCCCGCCTCAATCTTCGCGATGTCGAGGATATCGTTGATGATGCTGAGGAGGTGAACGGCTGAGCGGTAGGCTTCATTGATAAATTCGTGTTGTTCTTCAGGGGTGTCTGCCATGCCATCCAGCACGAGCTTAAGAAATCCGATCATCCCGTTTAATGGGGTTCTCAGTTCGTGGGACGTGTTGGCCAAAAACTCGGATTTCAACCGAGACGCTTCTTCTGCTTGACGGCGAGCAGTTTCTAACTCTTGCCGCTGTTGCATCAAGCTGTCGTTTGCTTCCTGAAGATCTGTGGCTAACTTCCGGCTGGCAGCGAATAGTTTGGCATGTCCTACCCCAGTTCCAACCTGATCTGATAGCTCACGAATCAGGTCAATTTCTCCCAAGGTCAACCGGGGTGAGTCATCGGAGGTATACATCAGAATCAAGCCATTCGGCTGGCCCTGATAACAGGTCGCAACCACGAGCAGCGATCGCACCTGTTCCTCCACCTCTACTGGGGTGACCTGAATGGGCTTGAGGTTCTCCAACGCCTCCGTCAGGTGAGCTTGTTCTGAAAGATGGAGTTCGGTATTGAGCCACGATTCGATGGGTTGGCGGCTGTGTTCAGCAACCACACGCACGCTATCGTTCCCCGGAGTGTACAGACAGATCAAGCAGCGATGCAGGTTGAGGGATTGCCCCAACCCTTTGACAGTCTGTTCCAGAATGGTGTCAAGGTCAAGGGTGCGGCGTGTATTCCAGGCGATTTGGGTGAGGAGTTTTTCGTAGCGGCTGGAGTAGGGTGCAAACTGGCCCGGGGTGATGGGTGGCAGATGTTCGATCGCCTCACAGGCTTCGCTGCGGCTGCACTCATAGAGCGATCGCCCTAACAGCGTCACCAATGTGGGTGGAATACCCGGCATCAGAATAGGGCTGAGGTTAAGGCGAAACAACAGCAACTTGTCACCGTACCGGAACGGGTAGGAAAATTCCTGGGGAATCAGGAAGTTGAGAGATTGCTGAATCCGTTCCAGAAAGGGGGCAATTGCCATCGGCACAAAGGCCTGTTGCGCTTCCGTGACGGACATGCCAATTAAGGCTTGCCACGGTTCAAAACCCTGACCTGCCTCAGGAGATTCCGCACCTGTACAGCAGAAGGAATGGTAAACGCCCCGATCATCGACCGTCAACGCTACATGAAATCGGTCGGTGAAAGAGGCTGATATATCCACATCGGGGGTGGCTACCATACGGGGCGATCGCTCGAAGGTGGGCAGAAACTCATTGGGAACAGCCATCAATCTACCGCAAAAACTAAACGGATGCCGAACAGCCATTCGCCCCTTCAGGCAGGAACCGAGGCTATCAACCACCGAGGTTTATTGAAACTGGAGAGGCAACCCAGAACGTGCCAGAACTTGACTAAATCTGCTGCTCCAGTAACGAGCTTAGGGTTCCCACCTTGTGCTGAGAAGATGCAGATCAAAGCAGTTCTTCAAGCCTACAGTTTAAGAATCAGGAGATTAATCGTTCCATTCACCTCGGGGCGGCACGGGTGGGTTCCGGCGGAGGCTACGGGTCAGGTCGTCATCGCGGCGGTTACCCCCCTTAAGCCATTGCCGAACAGCGACTTCGATAACCTTGCTCGGGTCAGAGGTAAGGTGATTGATTTGATCCAGCAATTCGGGATCGATTTGCACCGAGATTTCGACTTTGGTGGTTGGCGATTCTTTCTCGGACGGGGGTTCAGATTGCACGGTGGACTCGGTCATTGAGGTTTCTCCTGGCTCAGAATCAATGGTTAATGGCTAACTAAAATCAAATCCCATGAATATGCTGTCGTTAAAGCAACGAAAACAGAGACCCACAAGGGATGGAGTTCCGATTAAGGCATCTCTCCTGATGAGCTCGGAGCCTGACCGTGCACCCAGAGTTTTCCGAAGCATGCCTAACCGTATTATTCCCTTCATTGTGAGATGCCCCGCGCCAACTGTTAGGGTGAATTAAGACTTGAAAGGCTGATTGCTCCGGCTTATGGAAGCCCATCCACCCTCCATCAGGAAGAGGGGAAGGCATTACAATATCTTAAGCTGGGAAAAACAAACGGCATCCTAGCTCCAAGAGACTTAATGACCACCGGGCTGGCTCCCAAACACTATGACTGACGTACCTGTCTCACGTATTCGCAATTTCTCCATCATCGCTCACATTGACCACGGGAAATCCACCCTAGCCGATCGCTTGCTGCAATATACGGGTACCGTGAGCGATCGCGATATGAAGGAACAGTTCCTCGACAATATGGAACTGGAGCGGGAGCGCGGCATCACCATCAAGCTTCAGGCTGCTCGCATGAACTATCGCAGCCTGGATGGCGAAGAGTATGTCCTCAACCTGATCGACACTCCGGGCCACGTCGATTTCTCCTATGAGGTATCCCGCTCTCTCGCGGCCTGCGAAGGGGCGTTGCTCGTGGTGGATGCCTCCCAGGGGGTCGAAGCGCAGACCCTGGCTAATGTCTATCTGGCCCTGGAGCATGACCTCGAGATTATCCCTGTTCTGAACAAAATTGACCTGCCAGGGGCTGAGCCCGATCGCGTCAAAGAAGAAATCGAAGAAATTGTTGGCCTTGACTGCAGTGGCGCCATTCTGGCGTCTGCTAAAGAAGGTATTGGGATTCAAGACATTCTCGAATCCATTGTGCATTTGGTGCCACCGCCTCAGGATACGGTAAGCCAACCGTTGCGGGCGCTGATTTTTGACAGCTACTACGATCCGTATCGGGGTGTAGTAGTGTACTTCCGGGTGATGGATGGAACGTTGCAGAAGGGCGATCGTGTTCGTCTAATGGCCTCCGGCAAGGAGTACGAAATTGACGAATTAGGCGTACTATCTCCTACCCAAATCCAAGTGGACTCGCTCCATGCAGGAGAGGTGGGTTACCTGGCCGCCTCAATTAAAGCGGTGGAAGACGCCCGTGTGGGGGATACCATTACACTGGCAAAAACTCCGGCAGCGGAACCCCTACCGGGTTACACCGAAGCTAAGCCGATGGTGTTCTGTGGCCTCTTTCCAACGGACTCGGAGCAGTTCGAAGACCTGCGGGAGGCCCTGGAAAAGCTGCGCCTCAACGACGCGGCTCTGCAATTTGAGCCTGAAACCTCCAGCGCTATGGGCTTTGGTTTCCGATGCGGCTTCTTGGGACTGCTGCACATGGAAATTGTGCAGGAGCGACTGGAGCGGGAATATAACCTGGATCTGATCACAACAGCTCCATCGGTAATTTATCGGGTGACGAAGATTGACGGGGAAATTCTGATGATTGACAATCCCAGTCACTTGCCTGACCCACAGCATCGCGAAAAAATTGAGGAGCCTTACGTCAAGGTCGAGATGATCGCGCCAGAAAGCTTTGTCGGTACCTTAATGGAGCTGGGGCAAAGCCGCCGGGGTGTCTTCAAAGACATGCGTTACCTGGCTCAGGGCCGTACCACGATTACTTATGAGCTGCCATTGGCTGAGGTTGTGACAGACTTCTTTGACCAGATGAAGTCGCGATCGCGCGGTTATGCCAGCATGGAGTACCAGCTCATCGGTTACCGAGAAAACCCTCTAGTGAAACTGGATATTCTGATCAACGGCGATCCGGTTGACCCCCTGGCTACCATCGTGCATCGGGATAAAGCCTATTACGTGGGTAAAGCTCTGGTGGAGAAGCTGAAGGAATTGATTCCTCGTCACCAGTTTAAGATTCCCATTCAAGCCTCCATTGGGAGTCGAGTTATCGCTAGCGAAAATATCCCAGCCCTACGGAAGGATGTATTAGCAAAATGCTACGGTGGCGATATTTCTCGGAAGAAAAAACTGCTCCAGAAACAAGCCAAGGGTAAGAAGCGTTTGAAGGCAATTGGCACCGTAGATGTGCCCCAAGAAGCGTTCATGGCAGTTCTAAAACTTCAGTAGCTCTACTTGAAAAATGTTTTCTTGAAGTAGTGTTTTAGACCTCCCACACACGCAGATTACGGTGCTAATTTCGCAAGGAAATTGCAGTTCTATTGTTGAGGTCATTGCAAATACTTCTAGACATAAAAGCTTCTCTGTCTTTAGGTAGAGAAGCTTTTTTGATCGACTTGTGCTGCTGTTTGAGATGTTCTAGAAGCTTTGTCCTGTAAGGTTTTTAGGTGGAAAGCTTAGAGTTTTTTCTGACAAAATGCTCATCAAAACTTAGCTTGGTTATCAATAGCTTGTTATCAAGAATTCCTCTCTAAACTTTGTGATTGTTCTTCGAACTTCAGCAACGGTTCATTCAGAAGTAAAGATTCCGTAAACTCTCGATTTTCTGATTTCGCCTTCTTTTTATATTCTGTTAAGTTGCTAGACGAAAGTTATTAAAAAAACGTCAGCACCTATCGTTGCCCCGAATCCAAATGCATGGGAAGGGCGTTCTACCTCAATCGGTGGCGGGGCACTTTTCGGTTCTTGCACCTGAAACATCTTTAGTTAGGAAGGTCTATGCGAATTCTCGTTACTGGCGGCGCAGGCTTCATCGGGTCGCACCTCATCGATCGATTAATGCAACAAGGCCATGAGGTGATCTGCCTGGATAATTTCTACACTGGGGATAAGCGCAACATTCTGAAATGGATAGGGCACCCCTACTTTGAGCTGATCCGCCATGACATTACGGAACCCATTCGGTTAGAAGTCGATCAGATCTACCATTTGGCTTGCCCGGCCTCCCCCGTTCATTACCAATACAACCCAGTAAAGACGATTAAAACCAACGTTATGGGAACCCTGAACATGTTGGGGTTAGCCAAACGGGTTAAAGCACGGTTTCTGCTGGCGTCTACCTCAGAAGTGTATGGCGATCCAGAGGTTCATCCCCAATCTGAAGAATATCGGGGAAATGTCAATACCATCGGTATTCGCAGTTGTTATGACGAAGGCAAACGGGTGGCTGAAACGCTAGCGTTTGACTACCATCGTCAAAACGATGTGGAAATCCGTGTCGCCCGGATTTTTAACACTTATGGCTCTCGGATGCTTGAGAATGACGGTCGGGTTGTGAGCAATCTGGTGGTGCAGGCGCTCCAGGGCAAGCCTCTGACCGTGTATGGAGATGGTTCTCAAACCCGAAGCTTCTGTTATGTATCTGACCTGGTGGAAGGACTGATGCGGTTGATGAATGGTGAACACATGGGCCCTGTGAATCTGGGTAACCCCGATGAGTACACCATTCTGCAATTGGCGCAGACCATTCAGGACATGATCAACCCTGATGTCGCTCTTAAGTACGAACCCCTGCCCCAGGATGACCCGCGCCGTCGTCAACCCGACATCACCCGCGCTAGAACCTGGCTTGGCTGGGAACCCACCATTCCCCTAAGGGAAGGTCTGAAGCTGACGATTGACGATTTCCGGGAGCGGTTGGGCGATCGCGTGGTCGTACCGGCTCGCTCGGTATCTGCCCTCTAATTTGGGGAAGGTTTTCATCCGGCTTGTGAACCTATCGCAAGCCTCTTCGCTACGTCCTAATTGTTGTTAAGGAGGTCAGTCTAATGCGCGTTTGTGTCATCGGAACTGGGTATGTAGGTTTGGTCACAGGAGTTTGCTTGGCCAACATTGGTCATCATGTGATCTGCATCGACAACAACGAAGAGAAGGTCAAGCTGATGAAGTCGGGCCAATCGCCCATTTATGAGCCGGGTCTCTCCGAGTTGATGACCTCCTGCATTCAGAGCGGCACTATTGAATTCTCGACGGATTTGGCCGCTGGTGTAGAGCATGGTGAAGTTCTGTTCATCGCCGTTGGCACACCTCCACTCCCTACCGGAGAAAGCGACACCCGCTATGTGGAAGCTGTAGCTCGGGGCATTGGTAGCCATCTCAATGGTGGTTACAAGGTGATTGTGAACAAGTCCACAGTACCCATCGGTTCTGGCGACTGGGTACGGATGCTGGTGCTGGATGGCGTGCGGGAACGCCAGGCTGAACTGGTAAGCGCTGGTGGTGGTACTGCACTGGCTGAGCCTCAAGCGGAATTTGACGTGGTGAGTAACCCTGAGTTTCTGCGGGAAGGTTCGGCGGTGTATGACACCTTCAACCCCGATCGCATCGTACTGGGTAGCAACAACCCGAAGGCGATCGCCATGATGAAGGAGCTGTATGCCCCTATCGTGTCGCGCCAATTTGCTGAAGACAAGAGTGCTCCCACTGTTCCTGTGGTCGTGACCGACCTCAGTTCGGCAGAGATGGTGAAGTACGCGTCCAATGCTTTTCTAGCCACCAAGATTAGCTTTATTAACGAGATTGCGAATATTTGCGATCGCGTTGGTGCGGATGTCACGCAGGTTGCCAAGGGGATTGGCTTGGATTCCCGTATCGGCAGCAAGTTCCTGCAAGCCGGAATTGGCTGGGGTGGTTCTTGCTTCCCCAAAGACGTAGCAGCGTTGATTCATACAGCGAGCGACTACGGCTATGAAACTCAGTTGCTAAATGCAGCCGTTACGGTCAACAAGCGTCAGCGGTTGATTGCTCTGGAGAAACTCCAGCAAGTGCTGAAGATCCTGAAGGGCAAAACTGTCGGTTTACTGGGTCTCACCTTTAAGCCTGACACCGATGATATGCGGGACGCACCTGCGTTGGATTTGATTGAGCACCTGACCCGTCTTGGTACCAAAGTGAAAGCCTATGACCCCCTGGTTTCTCAAACCGGACTGCGTCATGGTCTGTCTAATGTACTAGTTGAAACTGACCCTGAGCGTCTGGCCGATGGCTGCGACGCCCTGGTGTTGGTAACGGATTGGGCTCAGTTTAATACCCTGGATTACACCAAGATGGCTAAGCTGATGAACAATCCTGTGATAATTGATGGCCGTAACTTCCTCAACCGGGAAACCCTAGAAAGTGCTGGGTTCCTATATGTTGGCGTAGGCCGTTAAACTTATCAGGTTGGCCGAGTTCAGAAAATCTGAACTCGGCCGACTACTAACCTTTGTCATCTGCATCAGCGTCAAGAACTCCATGTAAAAAGAGGCAACCATAGGTTGCCTCTTTTTCTCCTCTTGGGCTTGGCGCATTTGTGTTGTAGGTGGGGATGTGAAGCATTCCACCCACAGCACAAATGCGTCAGTCCTGTCTTCTTGTGATGGGTTTGAATGTCAAGAACTCCATGTAAAAAGAGGCAACCTACGGCTGCTTCTTTTTCTCTCCTTTCAACGAGTTTCAATGATGTTTGCTATCACAATACTTTCGCTATTTTTCTCAAGCCCTTGATTTTGTGCGACGCATATACAAAATCAAGGGCTTGAGAAAAATAGTGAGGATGTAGTTATGAAGAATTGGCTTATGGGTAGTATGCAATTCTCCCATGAACTGGCCCATAATGCCTTCAGTTGAGAACTGCTATATTTACAGAAATTACGCATCTTATTCAGTACGGTATGTGAAACATATCGCACCACTAGAAATCATCAGGTTGAAATATAAGAACCTATTACACCGTCGCCACTTGTAATTATTTCCTTTTACAACAAGCTTTAGACTGTCGTTAGACTAATGCAGGAACGATCGCCAAACAGGAAAGGCTGACACGAATGGTGGAGAGCGTTCAAGACATTTTTTTTATTTACTCTGGAAATCGTAATCAGTTGCTTCAGGTTAGCCCAACCTATGAACAGGTTTGGGGCCGTTCGTGTGCCAGTCTTTATGAAAATCCTCTGTCGTGGATGGAGGCATTGCATCCTGAGGATAGGGATAGGGTGATGGAGGCGATCGCCTCCCAAGGGCAGGGAAACTCCTATCGTCAGGAGTACCGCATTATCCGCCCGGACGGCTCCCTACGCTGGATCTATGCTCGCTCTGCTTCTCTCAACGGCCCGACTGGAGTACCCGAACAAATCGTTGTCTTGGCAGAGGATGTTACCGAGCGTAAGCAATCGGACCAGTATCAAGAGCATCTTAACCTTGCACTGCAAGAGAACGAAACCAAATTTCGTACGTTCCTTGAAATGGCCTCGGAAGCTGTCATTATTTCCAATGCCCAAGGGGAGATTGTTATTTTCAATGCGAAGGCCGAAGAAATCTTTGGCTATGCGTTCAACGAGGTATTGGGCCAACCTATTGAATCCTTAATGCCGGAACGTTTTCGTCAGGGACATCAGCATTTTCGAGCTGAATACTACAACCAGCCCATGCGGCGTTCCATGGGCCACGCCGGCAACCTGTTTGCACAACGCAAGGATGGATCAGAATTCCCCATCGAAGCAGGATTAAGCGCTGTGCAAGTTGGAGACGAGCGCTTTGTGTTGACCTTCCTAACGGATATTAGCGATCGCAAACGAGCCGAAGACATTCTGCGCCAAACTGAAGCTGCCCTGCGGGAAGCCAACCAGGAGTTGGAAAAGCGAGTTTTGGAACGCACCACTGAGCTGTCCCAAATGAATCATCAGTTGCAGCAGGAACTGACGGAGCGACAACGCACTCAGCAGATTCTAGAAGAACAAACCCATCTATTAGACCTGGCCCATGACACGATCATGGCCCGTGATTTTGATGGGGTGATTACCTTTTGGAATCGTGGGGCTGAGCTTATGTATGGGTGGACTCGGACAGAAGCTTTGGGGCAGCTGACTCATCAATTACTCCAGACTCAGTTTCCTCAACCTCAGCCCGAGGTTGAGGCAGAACTATTGGCAAATGGCTATTGGGAAGGTGAGCTTACCCATAAACGCCGGGATGGAGGTCTGATTAGGGTTGCGAGCCGTTGGGTTCTACAGCGCAATGATGAGGGGCAACCCCTCAAGGTTCTAGAGATCAATAATGATATTACTGAACGGAAGAGAGCCGAGGAGAGCCATGCCCGGTTGGCTGCGATTATTGAATCATCTGGTGATGGCATCCTGAGTACGACTTTAGATGGCACCATCAATAGCTGGAACCGTGGGGCAGAAGAAATTTATGGTTACTCCGCCCAGGAAATCATAGGCCAATCCATTACCAAACTGCTGCCTGCCGATCGTTCCCATGAAGAAGTGCAAATTTTGGAACGGTTAAAACACGGCGATCGCATTGACCATTTCGAGACCGTACGACAGCACAAGAAGGGCCATCTCATCGACATTTCCCTGACGATTTCCCCGATTCGCAATCGGAAGGGTGAGCTGATTGGAATGTCAAAAATTGCGCGAGATATTAAGCGGCGCAAACAAGCCGAAGAACAGGTGCGCTTGAGTAGCGAACGCATCAGTCTGGCGAATGCAGAATTAGCTCGCGCTGCCCGCTTAAAAGATGAGTTTTTGGCCGGTATGAGCCATGAGCTGCGAACCCCTCTCAACGCTATTTTGGGGCTTTCGGAAGCCTTACTCGAAGAGATTTTTGGAACCCTCACCCCGGCTCAACGAGAACACCTGACTACGATTGAGCAAAGTGGCAAGCACTTATTGGAATTGATTAATGACATCCTCGATTTGTCGAAGGTCGAATCTGGCAAGATGGAGTTGGCGATCGCTCCTGTCAGTGTGCAGGCACTATGCGATTCCAGCCTGAATTTCGTCAAGCAACAGGCCCACCACAAACGCATCAAGGTTCATTGTCGAATTGACGATGAATTAACTGAGATCGAGGTGGATGAACGTCGCATCCGGCAGTTGCTCGTCAATCTATTAAGTAATGCGGTCAAATTTACCCCAGAAGGGGGCAGTATCCAACTGCAAGTGCGGGCCGATGCCTTCCGCGAAACTGTTGACTTTAGCATCACCGATACAGGTATTGGAATTTCCCAGGAAAATATCCCCCGGCTCTTTCAACCCTTTGTGCAGTTGGACAGTTCTCTCTCTAGGCGATATGCCGGGACAGGCCTGGGTCTGGCTCTAGTACGCCGCATTTCAGAACTGCATGGAGGAAGCGTGACGTTGGAAAGCCAAGAAGGAAAAGGCAGCCGTTTTACGGTTACATTGCCGTGGCAATCGCGAACAGCTACTTCAGAATTGCCAGCGGAAGCGGTTCCTTTAGGAGAATTAGCGCAGCATGTTCGGCAAGTCCTTATCGTAGAGGACTCGGAAGCCGCTGCTAGTCAAGTTGCTCGCTACTTAACAGAATTAGGGGCAGCCACGCTCATTCACCCGATAGGCAGCGGAGCCGTAGAAGCCGCTATACAACTACGCCCTGACATCATTATTCTGGATATTTTGCTGCCGGATCGTTCGGGTTGGGACGTATTGACAGAATTAAAAACAAATCCAGCTACCCAGAACATCCCAGTTATTGTTGTCTCCGTTGTGGATGAGCGCTCTTGTGCATTGGAATTGGGAGCCGCAGCTTACTTGCTCAAACCCATTGTGCGCCAACAGTTTCAGCTAACCCTCAGCCAGGCTTTGGGTACGGCTCAAGCAAACGAGTTGGCTGCAACGCTAACTTCTCCGCCGGTAAGCACAGCTCCAACAATTTTGCTAGCTGAGGATAGCGAAGCGAATATTATCACCTTGAGTGGGTACTTGCAGGCCCATGGGTTTGAGGTTGTATTAGCCCGTAATGGGATCGAAGCTGTGCAGATGGCTCATCAATATCGGCCCAATTTGATTTTGATGGATATTCAAATGCCGGAGATGGATGGTTTAGAAGCGACTCGCCAAATCCGGGCAGAAGCGGATTTGCGGAGCATTCCTATCCTGGCATTGACGGCCTTGGCAATGCCGGGCGATCGCGAACGCTGCATCGAAGCTGGAGCCGTTGATTACCTCACCAAACCTGTTAGTCTAAAGCGTCTGGTCGCTCTCATCTCTGAGTACCTTGCTTAAGGCCACCATCCAACGAGTAGTTCATCCCACCGATTTTGATAAGTTAACCTGAGTTCGGGTTAAGGGTGTTTTCGAGTGCCGCGCGTTGCGCGGCACTCGAAAACGCTCATTTTGGCGTGCGCTTTGCGCACGCCAAAATGAGCACTTCAGCTTATCCTGAACTGAGGTTAAGTTACGAACTTTGACAGGTAGGATGTGGCGGGCTTTACCCGCCACATCCTACCTGTCAAAGTTCGTGTGCTCAAGTACTAGCCGATTGTCCAAAAAGTAACTAGTACGCTGCGGCGGAAATTCATCACCTATGTTTTTGTGTGGAGTGCTTCGCACCCCACACAAAAGCATAGGTCGCGAACTGAGGCCTCAGCCTACTAAATCATGCCAGAACCCTGAACAACATGTTTTACTGTCATCAGACTATTGAGTGTAATGAAGCCTCGGTGGTGTCCCTTTTGATTTGACATCCCCAACGCGACTGGTGTTGCCTGGCGGGGATTGCGATAAAACCGCGAGGACGCATTGATAAACAGCGTAGCGCTGTTCAGGTGAGTGGCAAATTGTTGGCTTTCGCTATAGGATTCGGTGGCCAGGGCATCTGCATGACCACTGCTATATCGGTTCATCCAGGCAATCCCTTGCTCAGGACTATCAACCACTCGGAAGGCGATAGTTTGATTCAGGTAGGGACGGCCCCAATCCTCTGACTCAGCAATCACGAGATCAGGAAAGTCAGCCACCAGATCGCCATCCCCCCGCAGCTGAAATCCTTCTTCTCGCAAACTGCGCCACAGGCTTTGCAGCGTAGTGGGGTCGTGACGATGGTGAACCAGTACCTTCTCAATGGCATTGACGGGATCAGGCTCACTGCGATGGCTGTCTAAAATCATCCAACGCACGACGTCTAGGGAACCCGAAGGAGCCCAGTACAGATAGCAGTTGCCCAGAGAGGTTTTGAGCACAGGTACACTTGCTTGCCTTACAACCTGCTGTACCAGGCTGGCCCGACCATAGGGAATAACCAGGTCAATACTGTCGTCCTGGGTAATCAGTTCCCGTATGGAGTCCTTCTGATCTGGGGGAAGCAGTTCCAGGCATCCTGTGGGTAGGCCCACATTCTCCAGGGCAGTTCGTAGGATTTCAGCGATCGCCAGATTCGATTGGCTGGCCTCACTCCCGCCCCGTAGCACCAGACTGTTACCCGTGCGAAGACACATCCCAGCAGCGATCGCCCCAAGCTCCGGAAATGACTCATATACGAGGGCAATCACCCCCAAGGGCATGAGCCGGCCATAAGTCTGTCCAAGGGACAGGGGCTGCGACACGTTGATTAATTGTTGAAAGGGATCGGGGGTTTCGGCCAGACGCTGCAAGATTTGAACTGCACTGTGCAGGCGCTCCGGAGTTAAGCGCAACCACTCCAAAATCAACTCTGGGATAGCCATCTCCCGGCTCGCTTCCAGGTCGAGGGTGTTAGCTTCCAGAATGTGATCTTGATATTCCAGTAAGGCTTTTGCCATGCTCTGTAATGCCGCACTGCGCTTGACCCCTTTCTCCAGGGCAAGCTCACTAGCGGCCTCACGGGCACGTTGTACAACTTCCAGCAAATCGGGCGCAGAGTCCAAGAGCCGATACCAATGACTAACGCCTACAGGCCAACCACAACATAAACACCAGCATAAGCGATAGTGCCAGCGCTGCAATCACCCGAAATGTCACGCTGGAAATCAGCGGCGATTGGAGGGTAGTGACCAGGAGTAGGAAAACCAGGCCGAAAATAATCAATAGCGTCAGGGGAATGTACCCTTTGCCCAGAGATGGGTTTACCACATTCCACTGATAGCCGTTCCAGCGCCATACCCGCTTGTAGGGGTAGTTGGTGGACAGTTGCTCAATACTATGGCCGTTGTCTTGGACGACAAATATCTGCTGACAGCGGTTACACCCAAAGGCTTCAGTCAGCGCAATTGGAGTCAGCTGACCCCGCCGCCGACAGGGACAGGGGTATTCTTCGTTGAGATCAATCTTCTGAGGTTTTTGCGCTTGCACAGGCAGCCACTTCAGCAAATAAGGGGTTAATAACGGATAGATGAAAACTATCGATGAAAAAACGAACGCGGTCAGCTTTAAGTCAGTTCGATTCTAACGATTCCCATCGAAAGGCTCAAGGGGATAGAGAAAAACTGGACAAAGCCGTTACATTTATCCCTGGAGTTCACGCTCTCCTGCTACCTCAACGAATTAAAAGAAAAGGGATGAGCAAGGCTCATCCCTTTTCCCTAAGCGGGTAACGCGATTCGAACGCGCGACATTCACCTTGGCAAGGTGACGCTCTACCGCTGAGCTATACCCGCATCTATTTCAACTTTCACCGGTAGGCTCCTGGAGATACAAATATGCTTGACACACTTGTAATCCCACTTTGGGGAACCAAGCGGGTAACGCGATTCGAACGCGCGACATTCACCTTGGCAAGGTGACGCTCTACCGCTGAGCTATACCCGCATTTATTCTTTAGTTTTCAAGCGGTTCCTGGAGTGAAAGATGCATGACATACATCTCTAACCCCGTTTTGGGGGAACCAAGCGGGTAACGCGATTCGAACGCGCGACATTCACCTTGGCAAGGTGACGCTCTACCGCTGAGCTATACCCGCAAACTTCAGCTTTACTATCCTCCCAAACTGACCGTGCACTTGTCAAGGTTTTTTTAAGGAGAATCGGGGGCGACAGCACTCTTCAAACTCGCAACAGGGTTGCTAGATGCGGCGATCGCAGGGTCATACCCAGGAAGCGAGCGCATCTGTCGCATCAGGCTAGCCATTTCTAGAGCATTCATGGCGTAATCCCAACCCTTATTGCTCTTGATGCCAGCCCGTTCCAAAGCCTGCTGCATTGTATCGGTCGTTAGAACGCCAAACACGACGGGTACACCTGTCTGAAAGGAGGCTGCTGCGATACCTTTAGAAACTTCGGCCGCCACAAAATCAAAGTGGGGCGTTTGTCCTTTAATCACAGCACCCAGGCAGATGATGGCATCATAACGAGCGCTCAGAGCCAGCTGCCGGGCCACTAGCGGAATTTCGAAACATCCAGGCACCCAGGCATAATCGACCTGTTGTCCCTGGGGATCAGGGTCAACTCCATGTCGTTTCAGGCAGTCCTGACAACCCTCCAGCAATTTGTTGGTGATCAGGTCATTAAAACGACCAATGACCATCGCGAACCGCAGAGGCTCAGTCGAGGAAAAATTACCTTCAAAAACCGCCATGAATCGTTACTCCTCCAGAAACATAGTTGTTTCTTGTGACACTCAGTGAAACTGCACTGCGGCTCCACTTGGTGGGAGGCTCACACGCAGGGTCGCAAGCTTGGCAGAGAAAGGGTTGGAAGCCTAGTCAGGAATTTAACCCTTCCCTGCCAAACTGGGCCGATGATTACACTACCAGATAATTCAACGCGCCCACTAGCAACACCAGCACCACCCAAATTCCAGAGCCAAGATAAAGCAAGCGCTTGGATTGTTCCCAGTTCCGGGGGCTGGCATAGGCCACTGGCACACCCACGATCATAATGAAGGACATGGCAACCAGTGCCGCCAAGGCAAGTTGAAACAGGATTGTAAACATCAGCGGTTCTCCCAGCAGTTTCCCAACAAAGCAAATTTAGTCGGATCCGAATAGAGGCAAAGCCTATCTCTGCTCACCGTCCATCGCTCCACTAGTTAAGCTATCAAAAAACTGGCCTCTATACTCACATTCATTTTCGTTAAATAGATTGTCCCCAGTAAACGCAGCTAAGGCATGAGGGTTCCCCTGAGTGGAACCTCTATTTTGGCCATGATGGTGGGGGCATTTTTACGATGGGTAAAACAGGCTCCAAAAATGCAGCCGTTAGGGTGAGCTTGCGTAAATTCGGGCTACGTTAAGGAGATTTCCAGTAATGAAATTACCCCCAGAATGTTGGTGCTTTGCCCGCTTCGCGGGCAAAGCACCAACATTCTGGGTAAATTCTTATGCAGAAACCTCCTAACTTAAAGGGTCAGGTATTGAAGAAAGGAGATGGGCAGCACAGCGTGGCGTCCATCTGCTGAAGAATGCAATTGAATAACCTCAGTTCGGGTTAAGGACGTTTTCGAGTGCCGCGCGTTGCGCGGCACTCGAAAACGCTCATTTTGGCGTGCGCAAAGCGCACGCCAAAATGAGCACTTCAGCTTATCCCGAACTGAGGTTGAATAAGAGCCGGATTTTTTGTGGAAGGTGTGGCTAAACTGCACCCCTACAGAGAATTTTGGTTCTGATTCGGTATGAGATTCTCAGGAAAATGAATACAGCTCTAACAATAGTGGGTTTTACCGGGTCGAAGAAGAAAGGTACCCTGGGGGCAATTCTCCCGTGAAAGAAGGCTTGGATTTTTGTTGCGATCGCCCCCGCAATCCTGGACAGAGTTTAGGGTGTGGGACATGGGAGCGCGATCGCCCGGGCCTAGGTCGGTTCTAAAACTTGCTGTAGATCTGGATATATGGATCTGATTCTGTGCCACACGACCGCTGACTTTGACACCCTGGGGGCTGCTGTGGGCCTGTCCCGCCTGCGACCAGGGGCACGTATTGTGCTGACTGGGGGCTCCCATCCGGGAGTAAAAAACTTTTTGGCGCTGCACCGGGATGAATATCCCTTGATTGAGCGGCGGGCCGTGAATCCGGATCAGATTCATTCCATCACGGTGGTGGATACCCAGTGGGGTGAACGCCTGGGTGTCGCCGCTGAGTGGCTGCAACTGCCCGATGTGCCCATCACCCTCTATGATCACCACTTGGAAGAGCCAGGAGATATTGTTGCTGCCGAGTCTTGCGTAGATACGGTGGGAGCCACGACCACGCTTGTGGTGGAGGAATTGCGTCAGGCTGAGCTAACGATCACACCGATTGAAGCAACCGTCATGGCTCTGGGGATCCATGTAGACACGGGCTCCCTGACCTATGACCACACAACGGTTCGGGATGCAGCTGCTCTGACCTGGTTGATGGAACAAGGCGCAAACCTGCGAGCCATCGCTGAGTACGTAGAACCGGGATTGCCGCTGGATATGCAGGACATCCTCAGCACTGTGCTGGAGGATCTGCAAAGTGAAACGATTCACGGCTTTACCCTGTCTTATGTCATGTTGTCGTTGTCGGAGTTCGTCCCTGGTCTATCGAGCTTGGCCAGCTATGTTGCGAACCTGACAGAGAGCGATGTGCTGCTGTTGGGCGCGCGATATGGGCGAATGGAGAATGGTGAGGAACGGATGACGGTAATCGGGCGATCGCGCGGTTCTGCCCTGAACCCTGACATCAACCTTCACGACCTGTTCAGCCCTCTGGGAGGCGGAGGGCATCCAAGAGCGGCCTCGCTGACCTTGCGCACGGTTAATCCTGGCGAAATCTTGAGCCAACTGATCAAAGGCGTACGGGAGCAGGTTCCCCACCCCCCGACGGCACGTGAATTGATGTCGTCTCCGGTGCGCACAATTCGTCCCGACACCACTATTGAAGAAGCTCAGCGGATTTTGCTACGTTACGGGCACTCAGGTCTGTCTGTGGTGGATGCCCACGGTGAGTTGTTGGGAATTATTTCCCGGCGGGATCTGGATATTGCTCTGCATCATGGTTTTAGCCATGCGCCTGTCAAAGGCTACATGACCAGTAATCTGAAGACGATTACCCCCGACACGACGCTGCCCGAGATTGAGTCTCTGATGGTGACCTATGACATTGGACGATTTCCAGTATTAGAGCAGGGGGAACTGGTTGGGATTGTGACCCGCACGGATGTGCTGCGGCAGTTGCATCAGGAACTCTCCGATCGAGAGCCGGGGAATTGGACGAGTGCCCCAGCAGATTGCCCTATGCCAGTGGTGATGTGGGGGATGGTGCGCGATCGCCTCAACCCAAATCTCTGGATGGTGTTGATGAAGGCAGCCCAACTGGCCGAGCAGCGAGGCTGGCAGCTGTATCTGGTGGGTGGTTCCGTCCGCGACTTGCTGTTGATGGATCAAGAACGCATCAACGCTAGTCAACCCCTACTCTTCGACGACATTGATCTGGTCGTGGATGGGTTCCATCGTTCTGCCGATCAGGCTGCAGGCGTGGAATTGGCTCGGGCACTTCAAGAGTTTTACCCCAATGCAAAACTTCAGGTGCACGGGAAATTTCAGACGGCTGCCCTGCTTTGGCATCAAGACCCCGAGCTAGATTCCCTGTGGGTAGACATTGCCACAGCCCGCACAGAATTTTACCCTTACCCAGCCGCTAACCCGGAAGTGGAAGCCAGCTCAATTCGTCAGGATTTGTACCGTCGCGACTTCACCATCAATGCTTTAGCAGTCAGGCTAACGACTCCCCGACGAGGCGAATTGCTGGATTATTTTGGTGGGGTGCTCGATCTACGGGAACGGCGCATTCGGGTGCTTCATGCCAACAGCTTTATTGAAGATCCAACCCGGATTTATCGGGCTGTGCGCTTCGCCGTGCGGCTGGGCTTTTCTCTGGAGCCTCAGACAGAGAGCTATATTCACCATGCGATCGCCAGCGGTATCTATCGGCGCATTCAGGCTGAAATGGAGCATACCCCTGCCCTGCAAACCCGGCTCAAACGGGAACTGAAGCTGGTGCTGGAGGCTCCTTACTGGCGGGCTGCTTTGCGATCTTTAGCGGATTTAGACGCATTGCGTTGCCTGCATGACAGTCTTCAAATGACCCCTGATCTGTGGCGACAACTGCGACGGGCTGAGCGCTGGCTCAAACGGTTTGCCAGCCCTGAATTTCCAGACCCAGAAATTGCTGAACACTGGCAGGTATTACTCGAAATTCTCATTGCTGCTCTGGAGTCGGCTGATCGGGCTATGGTCGCTGAAGGACTGCAACTTCCTACTGATAGTATTGAACGTCTGCGCAGCTTAGCTGACACAGAAGCTACGATTACCCAGGCTTTGCCGGAGTGCGATCGCCCCAGCCAAATCTTCCATACGCTCAGCCCCTACGACGCCCATTCATTAGTGTTGGTGGCAGCCCGAAGCAGCCGTAGCATCCGGCAAACCCTCTGGCACTATCTGGTCGAGTGGCTACCGATGAAGCCTCTTTTGGATGGTAATGACTTGAAGCGTATGGGATATAAGCCCGGAAAGGACTTCAAAACCATTCTCGATACTGTGCGAGAGGCGGCTTTAGATGGGGCGATCGCCACTACAGATGAGGCTGAGGTATTGGTGCGATCGCGTTTTCCTCAAGAAAAGTGAGGCAAGGACCTGATGTTGAGAAAAAAGGCATGTGATTGGAGGTTATGGAAGGGGCGCTTCGTGTTTCCTCCACGACACCCAATCACATGCCTAGAACATCGCTGGGCAAGATAGATGGAATCTTCAGAGCTTACGTATTCTTGTTGTGTGTAGTGTGCGAAACACATACAACAAGAATGAACTAAACATGATGAGTTTGTGTGAGTCCTACTATCTATAACGTTTCTAAAGTTCTGAGTCTTATTTCCTCAACCCTTACTCTGATCTAGGTTTACTGAAGCCCCTGCTTTTGTATGAGCTTTGTCCATGTAAAAAGACTTTAGAAAACCTGATTGAATCAATAACGTTCTAATGTAGAGCGCATCTTCATATTAAAAGATATGAGAGCCAAAATGATTGTTTTGAAAGGCTGCATCCTACTCAACTTGTCAAAACAATTTATCCTAACTAGTAGGCTGCGGCCTAAGTTTGCAACCTATGTTTTTGTGTAGGGTGCGAAGCACCCTACACAAAAACATAGGTGATGGATTTCCGCCTCAGCGTACATAGGTCTATTTAGATCTATATTCAGTAGGGTTGTGCGAATGTTTCTATTGTTTTGATAGAAAAGCTTCATAAACCCTGTGGATGAAGCGCTCTGATCGGAAGAGAAAGGAAAAGATTTTGCTGCCAAAACTCCTTATGAAAGGAGTAGATTTATGGGTTCCCTAAAACACAATTTTTATAACCTTGGAGTGTACAAGATTCAATTTTTCCAGAGCTTTATGGGATGAAATGCTGAATAGCATTTTGAGGCAAAGCATCTAGCGGATAAGCTCGCTTTCTTAACAGTTTTTTACCTCTGATTATAAGTTTTCTAGAGCCTAACCCTATAGTTTT
This sequence comes from Leptolyngbya sp. FACHB-8, assembly GCF_014695575.1. Lineage (GTDB taxonomy): Bacteria > Cyanobacteriota > Cyanobacteriia > Elainellales > Elainellaceae > Vacuolonema. The sequence goes on from NZ_JACJOO010000015.1 coordinate 68,428, forward strand.
ATAGCTTCATATCAATAAGTAAGCATTTGGAAAACAGACTGATCCATCTATTGAGCGATGAAGAATTAAAGGCTTTTTTGAAGAATGGGAGTTGTTGATGCCAAGAGGTAGAAGAACATTATGGCTCTCTACAGACTTAAAGAATATTATCCCAACTACAGTGAATCTACTGGGGATAACAGGCTGGATAAAATCGATTCCTTCTCTGTTTACACTGAACCCGGTCAAGAGAAAGTTGGGTCAGTTAAAGATTTGTTAGTCGATGAGTCCGGTCGTTTTCGATATGTTGTAGTTGACACTGGTCCTTGGATCTTCGGCAAAACTGTTTTGCTGCCCATTGGTCTTGCCAATTTTGATTACAACAATGAGCGTATTTACGTTAATGGTTTGTCTAAAGAACAGGTAGAAAACCTGCCTGAATACAAAGACTACAAGAGCATTGACGAAAAATACGAAACCAATGTTCGGAACCAGTACCAGCCGATAGCATCTCAGCGTTCCAGTCGGCAGTTTATCAGCCGTCAAGACATGCCCATGCAGCCTCTAGAGGATCAATCTGCTACTCTGGGCAGCTCCAGTACTGCAATGCAAGGGCTGGAACAGCAGCGTAATACAAACGTGAATGCTGGCGCTAACGTAAATGCCGGTGCTAACGTAAATGCTAAGGCATACGATTACGATCGTGAACCTGGCTTCTATGGTCTGAGCGAAGAAGACAACCATGGTCCGCTGCGGTTGTACGAAGAGCGCTTGATCACCCACCGCAATCGGTTTAAGGCTGGGGAAGTTAGCCTCGGTAAGCACGTTGAAACCAAAGCCGTGCAAACTGATGTTCCTGTTGAGCGGGAGCGCGTTGTAATTGAGCGCCGTGACGTGGGCTCTCAACCCGTTGCTGCTGCTGATGTAGACTTCCGTGATCAGGAAATTGCTCGCGTTGACGTATACGGTGAAGAAGTCAACGTTGAAAAGCAAGCTGTCGTACGGGAAGAAGTATCGCTCCGTAAGGAAAAAGAGCAGGATACCGTTCACGTACAGGATCAGGTTCGCCGCGAAGAACTGGATGTGGATACCCACGGTAATCCCGATATCCTGCGCCAGTAGGATGCTGACTCTTAAGGGTTTGATTACTAACCCTTAAGAAAGTAAATTTTCTGAGGGGGTTAACCCCCTCAGAAAATAACAAGATTTGAAGCATTTTTTCATGCATCTCATGCATGGAGGTTGTTTACGTTCCAGGGCTTTTCAAATCTCATTTAGATAAGTCGTTGGAGAAGACAATTTTCATGCATAACTTACATGAAGAATTGGTTTCCTCCCAGTTAAAGAATATGCAACTTCTCTAGATTAAAACCGTTTCTGTTTACTGAATTTGGCGTTTTTCGTCGCGTTCAATAGGTGGAAATGTGTAAGTTCTAAATTGTTTTTAGATGGGCGATCGCAGCTACAAGGAGGAACTATGCAAGCGAAGGATGGCCGCTTAAATTCAAGATCGGATTTGACAGGGAACCTGGTCTATGACCGCAATGGTTATCTCGTGGGTGAAGTTGTTGGTGTTAACGAGACAACCGCGGATCAGTTTTCTCTTATCGTAGATCCTCCTCATACAGACCCGGGGCGAGGCCAAATTTCTATTGATGGCAGCCTACTATCCCAGGTTGATTCTGCAACACGGGAAGTCCGTACCAACTTTGATTACAATGAGCTGGTTTCACCCAGGGAACAATGTTTTCAGTTGCTTGAGGAACAGCTAGTTGTCAACCGGAAACGAGTAAAGCTGGGGGAAGTAGTCATTCGTAAGGTGATTGAAACCCAGATGGTTGAGATTCCGGTGCAGCGTGAAAAACTGGTAGTGCAAAAGATAGGGGAGAACCAGTCACTGTTTGAGTTGCCCTTGGGTGAAACAAACCTGCATGGTCAAGAATCAGCGCTTCAACGGCAATCCTCGGTCGATCCTTATATAGCTCGAGGCCAGTTGCAAACCATACAGGATGCAGTGCGGTGCCTCACGGTGCTGGCTCGCAGTGCCAGTGCAGGCTGTCGCCGAATTCGGGCTACTTTGTTCTTAAAGCCTATCGATCGCCCATCTGGTGAAACCGTTCATCTGGAGTTTGAAACCCCCGGAACAGCCGCCAGTATTCTGGGGGCGATCGCTCCTCAAAGTGTTCAAGATGATCAGCCTGTGACGTTAGACTTGGTGTTAGAAGACGAGACTGCTCAGAGCCGCTACCAACGATGGTTTGACGAGTACTCGCGCGTCATCACCCGTTAATTCTACGCTCTCTTAAAAAAGTTGCTGCTCATGACCCAATACGTCATGAGCAGCAACTTTTTTGTATAACTACTTCTCCGTTCTAAAATCCTTGTTTCTATAACGCATGTAAGTACGTTCAGTACAAAAGGAATGGGGTGTAGAAACACGCTACCCCCTAACCCTTCTGTACTGAATCAATTCACACAGTCCTGGGCTATGAAACGTATACAGAATGCGGGATTCTATAGCCTCATGCTGTTTGAACTGGGAGGTTTAGTTTTAAAGGGACTCACGAAGCGGCTCTTTTCAAAACTAAACTCTAGTGGTGTAGGAGAGAGGAGTGTAGGATGAAGCCCCAGCCCCTCTCTCGTACCTCATTAGATCCGGAAGGGGGCGTAAGATAGCGTCTCGATATTCTTTTGGATAGAGTTAATCGTGTATGGAAAAACTGCCACAAAATTAACTTTATTCAAAAGCCTTCGGATGGTAATAAACACCCTTTGTATGGATTTAGGACTGTGGGTTGACTGTCTACTGTACCGAGCTGTTCCATCACAAACACGGTAGGATTAATGGGAATTTTAGGATTGGATATGGGCTTATGCTGTTAACCGCAGGCACCTTTCTCCAAGAGGGACGCTATTGGGTTGAGGGCATCCTAGAGCAGGATGAAACGGGGATCAGCTATCGTGCCCAGCACCGTAACCTGGATATCTCTGTTGTCATTCAAACTATAGCGCCAGCCCTAGGCGATCGCCCTGATGCTGCCCAAATCTTGCAGTCCTTTATGGTTGAGGTACGCCGCCAGAGCCTTGCCCCTTCTGACGGTCCATTTCGTGTTTTAGATTGCTTCATGGAATTCGGCCAGCCCTTCGTCGTGCTGGACATGGTCGCTGATGCAAAACCTCCCAGTGTTGCCCTAACGTGGCTTCCAGATCTAAAGGAAACTCCTATTCAGGAAACTCCTATTCAGGAAACTCCTATTCAAGATCACCCTGTAACTGAGGCTGCTACAGCTCCACCTAAACAACCGCAGCTGGTGACTATACCTCCCGTTCTGGAAACACCTTTAGGCGTTCCTACTAATGGCAACGCCTCCTCAAAGACTCAGAAGGATAGTGTGACAACAGTGACTCAGGTTGTATCTCCGACTTCTACTAAAAATGGCAGTAAACTGTCCACTACTCGTGTGGTTGTATCTACTCCACTGCGGCGATCGCCCTCCTGGTTGCCGATTTCTCTGGGGCTTACTGCTCTAATTGGAGGCTGTGCCGGAGCTGTCTTTGGTTGGCAGCTTCGGCAGGGCAAATCGCTATCTGAAGTCGTTCCGGTTGTCGGGCCTAAAGTTGATGTCGATCAGTCATTCCCGCCGATTGATGGATGGCCTGCTTCTAAAGCCTCTGATATTCCCGGCTCAGGAACGGATTTGGATAAGGTATTGCAGCAACGTACCACTACCAATCGGCAAGAACGACGACGTCGTGCTGTAGAAGAGCCACCTATCGAACCCCGCCGGATTGATTATGGGTCAGGTACTGCTGTCCGATCTGAGCCTCTTCCAGAACCCGACTATAGCTATAGTTCTTTAGATGAACCTGCACCTGTCAGGAATGCTCGGGAAGAAGCACCAGTGGTCGTCTCTGAGCCTGCTGCCGTTTCTGATCCAGAACCTATCCAGGATGAAGGAAGCGCTAATTCTTCTGCAGCGGTCGTTGAGACTGAACCTGCTCCAATAACGAAACCCATGTCTCCACCCGTCGATATCCCGGCTCCACCTCCTGAAACGGCAGCTCCTCGCTCGTTCCGTACAAACCCCCGCCCTTCAGTTGTAGCGCCCAGTGTTGATAACGCTCCTGCTGAGCCTGAGGCTCCCCAACAACCATAATTTTCGAGTCCCCTCGAGTCATGGGACCAGAGCTTAGTACGCTGAGGCGTAAATGGATCACCTATTTTTTGTGTGGGGTGCGAAGCACCCCACACAAAAAATAGGTGACGAACTTAGGCTGTGGCCTACTAGTCCGGGATGATGGATGCTCTGTATACCTTTGGGCTTTAGCCTTGATTAGGATTTGTAGGCTGAGGAGCTAACGCAGCTCACCCAGAGTTGCCTCAATGTTCATTTTGCTTCAAGTCATCGAAGTGCACTGAACTATAGAAAATTCAGCCGCTCGAGGAACTGTCATATAAATTCTGTGGTATCGATTTTGGCTCGTTAGGATTCAACTATTAAGGAGTGTCCCAGTATACGGACGGAGTGGTGAGGTCATGAAATGGAAGCAGCTTCTATCGAAGAAATGGGTTAGTGTTCCGGCATCTTTAGCCATGATGTTAACCTTGGCGGGTGCCGTTTATGCTCAGGTGCAGACTCCCATCAACTCTACAGTGGTCGTGCGGGGCAACTCAGGTGGCTCCCAATCAAGTTCCTGTGGTTTCATTCCCGGTGCTCCCGTACAGACCGTACGTGTGTCCGAACAATTTGCTGCCTTACGTTTTGAGGTGCAGAGCCAAAATACCAGTACTCTGCTGATTACTGGTCCTGGTGGTCGTAGCCAATGTGCCCGAGCTAGTGATTTTTCCGGTGGCGCCATTGAAGTGACAGGTGTGTGGGAGCAGGGTACCTACTCCTTGTTCGTTGGTGAGCGTAATCAGGGTGTTCGTAATCCGTTTACCCTCTCCGTCTTGCCTGAATAGTGTTGACTGGCTTATAGTCGTGGCCTTTTTGTTGGGCCATAAGAAGGGCTGGTGCGAACACCAGCCCTTCTTCTATGGTTATAGATTGCTGCGATCGCCCGATGGGTTAGGACATCAGAAGTTATTGAAAGCAATGCCTTCAATAACCTCAGTTCGGGTTAAGGGCTTTTTCGAGTGCCGCGCGCTTCGCGCGGCACTCGAAAAAAACATTATTGCGTGCGCGTCGCGCACGCAATAATGGGCGGTTCGGCTTCTCCCGAACTGACGTTCAATAACTTCTAAAGTCCTAACCTATCGGGCTAAGGCTATACAGCGCTTTGCGCTTGAATTAGTCACGGTTGTTTTTGTGGGAGCCGCGCTCCCACAAAAACAACCGGATTTTAAGCGTTTGAAAAGCGCCGTAAATAGCGAACTCTTATTTTTATCGTTGCTTGACTACGACAAAAATAAGAGTTCTGAGCTGATGCTTTAGACAAGCGCAAGATGTGAACACACGTATAAAAGGAGAGAATGGGGCTTGGTTTTCATGCCCTCCTTTTATTTAAGCTTTATGGCTACAGCGATCGCGGCTATGATTAGCAACCGCACCACACCTAGGTTTCAATATAAGCAGGTTAACCGCTATGGCTTGAAATCTTAGGTTCCATCCTGATGAGGCAGCTGCTGTCAGTCTAATGGGTTGTGAAAATGCCAGGGGAAATAACGGGGCTATGATGTCTTTACCTTAGCGAACAGCCTCAACGGCTCCAGCTTCATCGGGGGCTTCAAATTTGTAGCCGACGCCGCGCACCGTCTGGATCAAGGCTGGCTGGCTTGTGTCAATCTCAATCTTTTTACGGATCTGGCCGATGTGAACATCTACAACACGCTGGTCTCCTACGTATTCATAATCCCAAACTTTCTGAATCAATTCGGCCCGCCGCCATACTCTTCCGGGGTGGCTCGCCAGGAAGTAAAGCAGATCAAACTCCAGTGCCGTCAAGACAACGGGGTCTTCCTTCAACATCACCTCGCGACGTACCGGATCTATGGATAGATCGTTAAACCGCAAACATTGCTGTTCTGCGGCCGTAACGGGACGTTGTCGCTTCAGGATAGCTTGAACGCGCACTTCCAATTCCCCTAAACTGAAGGGCTTGGTGAGATAGTCGTCAGCTCCCTGGGAGAACCCCCGGATTTTGTCGGCCTCATCAGCCCGACTTGTGAGCATAAGAACAAATACCCCAGTGCGGTTTTGCATCTCCTGACACAGGTTGTATCCTGTGGCATCAGGTAGATTGACGTCCAAAATGACCAGATCGGGGTTGAACTGGTCAAAGCTTGCCATGGCAGCCTTCCCATCCTCTGCTGACTCTACCTGATATTCATGGCGGGTGAGGAAGCGGTGGATCAGAGTACGGATGGCGGGGTCGTCATCAACTACGAGGATTTTGGCTGTAGCCATAGTTAAGACTTACCTCAATCAGAAACGAGCAGATTCTCTAATTCAGCCAACACACATTCTAGCTTTGCTGCAAAATCACGATTGATTTCGCTCGATCTCGACAACAGGGTGCACCCTTAAGTTTTGCTAGGCATTAAATCAATTATCTTCACAATAAATCCCATTGCAAATAGTCTTAGCCTCATAAATTACGTAAACCATCTTGCATTTGCCAGAAATCTTTAGGGGATCTTATTTTGCGAAACCCGTTGGGACGGTTACACTAAAGGCTAGTCGGTTTTGATGAAATATTTCCTGCGATCGCAGAAATTTTCTGGCTTGCGTATCTCGGTATAAATCATAAGGACGTTGCTCCAGAGTAGGGCGGGGGTTCTTTTGGAGGCGGCACATGAGCGATCTAAGTCACTATGAACAACTAGGGGTTGAGGAAGGAGCTTCCTTTGAGGCTATTCAGGAAGCCCGGAATCAACTATTGCAGGAGCATGCGGGCGATCGCCGCCGGATCGAGGCTATTGAATCAGCCTACGATTCGATCCTGATGGATCGGCTGCGTCTCCGACAGGAAGGCAAGATTAAAGTACCTGATCGAATTCGTTTCCCTGAGCGGGCGGCAGAACCACCCCCAGATTTTGTGCCGAAGCCGGCGACAACCTCGCCCAATTGGTTGCAACGTATGATTGACACACCCAGCCGTAACGACATCTTGTTACCAGGTGGATTGCTTCTGGCGGCAGCATTCATCAGTTTAGCATCGCCCGCTGGGGCTCTTGCATTAGGCACAGGGCTTTGCTTCTACTTCCTGAACCGTAAAGAGAATAAGTTCGCGCGGGCTTTTCTGTTAACCCTGGTAGGGCTAACAGTGGGTATTACGGTTGGCTTGTGGATTGCGGGTCTGTTTTCAGCGCAATTGTTGGGCCTTGGGCTTACACAAGATACCTTTGCAGCGATCGTGACTTTTGTGCTGCTCTGGCTCATCTCAAGCTTCCTGCGCTAACGACACTTGTAAATAGAGGTAAAAGGGGACTGGTGTATCAGGCCCCTTTTACCTCTATTAGGTTCTGCTTTAAAACTCCCTCAAAGCCCATTCGCTCGTACGAGCGAATGGGCTTTGAGGGAGTTTTAAAGCATACTTGGCAAGCTTGATATTATGCCGATACCTGGCCCAGGCCCATGTTCTCCAAAATAATGTCCAGAGCTTCTACCAGGTTGCTGGCAATCCAGTCGGGCTCGTAATCAAGTAACTTCTGGCGATCGCGAATCCCTGAGAGTACGCCAATTACCGGAATCCCCGCGCTCTTGGCGGCTGCAATATCTGCTTCCGTATCTCCAACCATCCACGTTGGCGCTGGGGGAAGCTCTGCTTGAGCTTTTTGCATCAGTAAGGGCTTATCTTTCACGTCGACAGTTTTAACGTAGGTATCGCTCAGGCAAAACCGCCGCTCGGGTTTGAAAAAGCGGCCCAGATTACACCGCTCAAACGCCTCATCCAACTCTCGCACCCGACGCATAGTCATCACGGTTAGTTCAAATCCTAGCCTCTGTGCGCGCTCTAGCGTTTCAACAGCTCCAGGAACCGGCATATCGTAGCGTAGGTAGGGGATTGTGTGTACTGTTTCCTTCCGCAGTTTGGCGAAGGCTTTGGCCTGTTCCCGCTCTAAGCCAGAGAAGACCCCAATCTCGACTTCGGGAACTTGTGATCGCTTTAACCGCCAAAAATCTTTCTTACTTAAAGTTTGTACGGCCTGATCGGGTTGCCGAGTTGCTGCTAGACAATACTGGTAGACCCGATAGTAACGTTCAGAGACGTCCATGATAGGGCCATCAAAATCTGTAATAAGTCTTATCATTTGGCGATTGCAAAGGAATGCTTTTATAAACTTTTATAACACATTGACTTTTAATTTTGACTGTAAAATAAGCATTAATGCTCAATAATGAGACTTCTTGCAGGAAGTTCATCCTGAGGTAAGAATAGGCTTTATGGTGGTTCTTCTTTGGGCTGAGAGGTGGCTTTATAGGGTTACGCCATCTAGCAGGAACAGGTAGTGAAATAGGCATCTTGTCCGCCCAAAAGACACAAGATATGTATCTCATAAGAGAACTGAATGAGCCTAAGCCTCAAAGCATGTGAGAGCGGCAGGTATACCTGCCGCTCTCACATGCTTTGAGGCTTAGAGGTTAGTGAAGTGTGTTGTTTGAAATTAGTGAACAGTTGGTAGTGTTGTGGCGAGGAAGACAATGACCGTGGCGATCGCCAACAGCACATGAATCACAACCCCTACCAAGTTGCCAACCAAAATACCAACGGCTGCTTTCATTGCCAGCATCAAGTCACGTCGATAAAGAAACTCACCGACCATAGCTCCTAATAACGGGCCAATCAGGAGCCCCAACAGTGGGCCACCGACGGGTAAAGCAGGGAGTAAACCCAGGACTCCTAAAACTAGCCCTACCATCGAACCAATGACACCCCAGCGGCTCGCTCCCGCCTTTTTGGCACCCCAATAGGTCGCCAGAAAGTCTAAGCCGGTCGTGAAGACTAGAGCAACGATCGCAACGGTAAGGGGAATCCATAGGCCCGAGAAACCCGCTGTAAAACCCCAAATTGCGATCGCAATTGCAATCAACCCCAGGCCTGGAATTCCAGGCACCACGGCCCCGATAATTCCAACCAGCATGACTAATATGAGAATCCAATACAGCGCTATCATGGCGTCCCTTCTACGAAGCAGCGGGGTTTGTACCTACTCTTCGCATTATCTCGTGCAGAACCGTAATTGGGATGTGTCAGGAGTCAGGGTTCAGCGCTGACTTCTTTTGGGTTTAATGACAGGTGCGATCGCAATGAGTTATCCAACTTATCGGCAATACCCTCAATCCAAATCTCATCCTGCCGGGTGTAACTGCGTGGGGCATTGGCTCCCAGAATGAGAATGCCGCGATCGCCTAAGGGCTGACAAATGATCCCCTGAGTATTCTCAGGCAAATAGTCGAATTCAATTTTGCCGGGATAGAGTTGCAACTTCACCAGATAAATAGGTTTCTGTGTCTTTAAAGCCCGTTGTACTATCGCCCCAGGTTGAGTGAGCGATTTCGGCCCCAGAATGCCACGACGTAACAGAATACGATTGTCGTACCAGACAAGGAGCGATCGCGTTGCTGTATTTGTCAATAACAAGTGGGAAGCCCATGCCAATTCAGTCCGCACATCATCGGGTAATGCTTCATCCAGCTCAAAGCCTTCGGTACCCGTCAGAACAACAGCGTCAGGCGATCGCGGCTGAATTCGCTGCCACAGCAACCCCGTCAGAATCAGCAACGCACTCAAAATCACACCCAGCGCATCCGAGCGAGACTGTGACCCTGTTAAATCTGCTGTCATTAAACGGTTAACCAGGAGCAACGTACCTGCCAGGATGCCGACAACAATGGGCATCTGGCGCAAAACTCGATTGGGATCAGCACTGGCCATAGGAGAAAGGAACGCAGCGGGCAGGGGGAATATGAAAGGCGAGAACATGACGGTAGAGAGTCCCGTCATCGCAAATCTTAAACACGAGGTTGAGGAGATGGGAGTAAAGGAAGGGCTACTCCGCCTTCTCCTGCTCCCTCTCCATTACTAGTCTAAAGTCCCTCTAACCCCTTTTTCCAATGGCCCTTCTTGCTCCCCGACTGCCTCGCTCCATCTCCGTTCCCGATTTCCCAAAAATCTCAAACCTTTTGTGTACCATAGCGATGGAGCGAATCCTCTGAGGGAGATAGACCCCGTGTTCGACTTGCTAGCCATTGGCTTTTTAACGACATTACTGAATACCAAAAGCGAGGGTTTCACAGGAATGCGTGCGGTGGATTGGTCTCCCTGGTCTGAGAGCCGCTGGGTGCTGCCCGGACCGGAACCTGTCGATGCGCCCGATACAATCGCGATCGCTGCTCGCAATTACCATCTGCAAGCGCTAGCCGCAATGGGAATGCCTGCTGCTAATCAAGGCATCTGGATTCAATCTGGCAATGAGATTCTGGCTAGCCACCGGGGAACAGTACCAATTCCTGCTGCATCCCTCACGAAGATTGCGACTACTCTGGCTGCCTTCAGCACGTGGGGGCCAGACCACCAGTTTGATACGTTAGTCGGAATTCAAGGCTCTTTGCAACCGGGTGGAATCTTGCAGGGTAATTTGGTGGTCAAGGGAGGAGGCGATCCCCTGTTTGTGTGGGAGGAGGCGATCGCCCTCGCCAATGCCCTTCAACAAAGGGGAATTCGCCAAGTGACGGGCAATTTGATCATCACAGGTGATTTTGCCATGAATTTCCAGGGTGATCCCCAGCGATCGGGTGAACTGCTGCGGCAAAGTTTTAATACTGACTTATGGACGTCAGAAATTTCTGAGCAGTTTGCCAAAATGCCCACGGGTACACCACGGCCCCGCCTCTCGATTACCGGAAATATTCAAGTTGCGCCTGAAGCTGAGGCGACGCCTTTCTTGCGCCATCGATCCCTATCCTTGACTCAAATCCTTAAGGCCATGAACATCTATAGCAATAACTTTATTGCGGATGATATGGCACGGAAATTGGGCGGTGGGCCAGCCGTCGCTCAACTGGCTGCGACTGCCGCCAACATTCCCGTCGCTGAGGTGCAATTGATCAACGGTTCAGGCTTAGGAGAAGAAAACCGCATTTCACCCCGTGGGGTAACAGCGATGCTGATTGCATTGCAGGAGCAGTTGCGATCCCATGAACTGACGGTGGCCGATTTCCTCCCCGTGGTAGGACGAGAGCGAGGTACGATTGGTCGTCGTCAACTGACTCCGGGCTCAGCCGTAAAGACGGGGACACTGGATCGAGTCAGTTCCCTGGCGGGGGTCGTGCCAACGCGTGATCGCTCTCTCGTCTGGTTCACCTTGATCGACATTGGTGCCGGGGATTTGGCGATCTTGCATCAACAGCAAGATCGCGTGTTGCAAACTCTATCGGGACAGTGGGGAATTCCTGATACCCTCCCAGCAGAGATTCGGCCGAGCGATCGCCTCCCCAGCTACCAGGCAGAATTAGGCAATCCTGCCCGTAATGAAGCACCTTAAAATCACAAATAAAACACTTTTTGTGAGGGTGTTTTCGGGTGCCGCACAACGTGCGGCGCTCGAAAACACCCATTTTGGCAGGCGCTTCGCGCCCGCCAAAATGGGCACTGAGATTAGTTTATTGGGGAATAAACTCTGACACGACTCGTCCACCACTCATCACAATGGTCTGATTCTCAAGACGGCCAACAGCCTGTGGGCCATTTGCAACCATCGGCGGGTTCGTCTGCCGCAAATTTACATTGCCATTAGCCCGAAACACTCGAGTATTAAGGTTCCAGTTTAGAGTGTCGGACTTTAAGGAGGACTGATCGCGCTGAGCCAGAGCTTGCACATTGCCTGCTAAATCTACCAGGCGCGTGTTCAAATTCATGACACCCCGATTGGCTCTTAACGCAATCTGTTGTTGTGGTTGCAGCACAGTCAAAGGCACCTCTGACCGCAACAGCCCTTGTGCTGCTTCCCAAAATAGTTCGTTGCTGGTGACTTGCATGAGAGGATCTGACGTAGCAATCTGGGCATTTTGCCGCAGGGTTACCAGCTGAGTTTTCAGGTTGACCTCGGCTTTCTGTCCAGTCGCGATGTCGGTGACGCGGTTTTGAATGAGGCGGCGAATTTGGGTGGGGCGATCGCTACTGACTCGTTCCTCCTTCATAAACCAGGTCAACGCATCTGTACGAACTGCCAGAACCGGATTTTGGGCCGTCACGGCAAGCACCTGGCCCTTCAACTCCATCCGCTGCTCCCGGTCATAGAGCCGTCCTTCCTGTGCAGTTATTTGTATTTGAGGATGGTTACCTCGAACATTATTGCGAATGGTTAGAATTCCTTCTTGAGGTCGCCACTCTGCTTCTTCACCTCGTAAAACAGCCTTCGTGCGGAGATCGGTGGCTTCCACTTGGCCCTTCAAAAGAATTTTTTCGCCATCCTCAAACACCTGTCCTGTTTGAGATCTCACTCGATAAATGGCTTTGCCATCCTGAAACAGTTGCCCATTGGGCACACGGACGATTGCATACTGCTTGCTCTCGTTGTACGCGGCCTGTCGAGCGAAAACCTGCCATACAACTTGACCTTTCTCGTCAGCTTGCTCCAAGGTGATGTTGTTGAAGCTAAGGCTATTGTCGATCTGTTCAATGGCTGAGCTATCTTCTGCCAACCGATCAGAGCCTCGACTACTGGATCGACAAGCAGGAAGTGTCATCAGGCTCAGGAGAAACAAAGCCAAGATTCCCGGTCGAACGCAATGGTGCCACGGTTGAAATCTAGATCGCATTACATCCCCAGTAAACGAGAACACTCCCTCTTACCCGCTATCGAAGTGAGCGACAGGAGCCATGGGCACTACCTAGCTTAGACGAAAGCCAGACCAATTAGTTCTGCTGGATGTGAGTGCAGTTTAATATGGAGATGCGCCTAATGTTCAATGCCCGCCTGGGCGAGCCGTTGAACATTAAGCGCAATAATTTTAAGAAGAGATTATGTTCAGTTTCATTGCGGTAAAAGAGGAGTATGGGGGCTGCCCCCCACTCCTCTTTTGTCGCAATGAAACTGAACACAGCCATAACTCATGGAGTCTCAGGATCTTCTACCGTGATCCCCGACAGGGGTCGATAGGTATAGCTCTGTCGTGGAGTCTTCATGATGTCTTCCTTGATGTTTTCCAGGTCAATGTAGCGATCCGCAACATTGATGAGGCTGTCACTTGTCATAGAGCGTAAGCTGACAACCTCGACCCGAACACCACGGTAGCTGACGGCGTCAACAGCATAAGCCAGGTCTCCATCCCCGCTTACTAAAACAGCCGTATCGTACGCCCCCACCAGAGCCATCATATCGACGGCAATTTCTACATCCAGATTGGCTTTCTTCGAACCATCCGGCAACTGCACCAGGTCTTTGGAAATGACCCGATACCCGTTGCGTCGCATCCAGAGTAAAAAGCCTTGTTGCTTTTCATTGGTACGATCGACCCCTGTATAGAAGAAGGACCGTAGTAATCGAGAACCAGCGGTTAAGCGGCAGAGCAGTTTGGTGTAATCAATTTCGATCCCCAGTTGCAATGCTGCATAGAACAAATTCGATCCATCGATAAAGATGGCGACACGCCCTCGGTTCTCTAAAACCTGCTCGGGCGTGAACACCGCGTCACTATCTATGTGATTGAACATTATTATCCTCGTTTGTTATGAAGTAAGGAATTATTGTCTCCATCGTCGCATGGGCAAAACAGTGTTTGGAGTGGGATTTAGGAGACGAAACAATGGCAAAAGCTCAGGCTGGAAGCTCTAAGCGCTGAAAAACAGGTTCAGGATCTCGTAAGGGTTGACTCCCGGCCAAAACTCCCCAGTTTGCATGATGTTGCAAGGATGCTAAGGAATCTGAAGAACCGTTAAAATCAACGTCGTAACCTAGTTGTTGGTAGATACGGGTACTTAAATTCGGAACGATTGGGGAGAGCAAGTAAGCGGCTAGTCGGACAGTTTCCAGCACGCTATACAAAACTGTCGCAGCCTTTTCAGTTTGGCCCTGTTTGTAGAGAGACCAGGGAGCCTGTTCGTCAACATACTTATTGCCCGCTCGCACCATGGCAAGAATCGGTTCGCAGGCTTGACTAAAAGCCAACTGACCATAGTGGCGGTGGACATCTGCCACAAGACTGATACCTAGAGATTTTAGCCCATCATTTGCAGCGATCGCCTCTCCCTCAACCGGAGGAACAGCGCGATCGCAATACTTATGGGCCAATTTCAACGTTCGGTTCAGCAAGTTCCCCAGATCATTTGCCAGATCAGCATTCAAGATATTGATGAACCGGGTCTCGTTAAAGTCACCATCTCGCCCCAGCTCAATCTCTTTCATGAAGTAATACCGTACGGCATCAGAACCATAACGTTTCACCAAATCAATGGGGTCGATTGTATTTCCGAGGCTCTTCCCCATCTTTTGCCCGTCCTTTGTGAGGAATCCGTGGCCGAAGACGCGATTGGGTACAGACACACCTGCCGACATCAGCATGGCAGGCCAGTACACGGCATGAAAGCGCAGAATATCTTTGCCAATCAAGTGGGTATTAATCGGCCACCACCGTGCCAACGCATTCTCTAACGTTGGCTCGTCGTCAGGCTCTAGCAGGGCTGTCACATAGCCCAGCAACGCGTCAAACCAAACATAAAGTGTATGTTTCGGATCGGTTGGTAACGGAATACCCCAATTCAAGTTCACCCGCGAAATGGAAAAATCTTGCAGCCCCTGTCCGACAAAGCTCAAGACTTCGTTGCGGCGAATCTCGGGCTGAATGAAATCAGGCCGCTCCCGGTACAGGGTTTCTAATTTCTCTTGGTAAGCCGACAGCTTGAAAAAGTAGTTGGCTTCATCTCGCCACTCGGCTTCCCGATTGGTGTGAATTGCGCAGCGGTGGCCTTCGATTAAGTCACGCTCTTCCTTGTACTCTTCACAGGCGACACAATACCAACCCTGCTGTTGGCCCAGGTAGATATCACCCCGTTCCCAACACCGCTGGAAAAATTCCTTGACGATGGCCTCATGTCGTGAGCTGGTAGTACGAATAAAGCGATCCAAGCGAATATCAAGGATTTTCCAAAGGGATTCAAACCCTTCCACAATCAGATCACAGTGCTCTTGGGGCGATCGCCCCTTCTCTTCCGCTGTACGCTGAATCTTCTGCCCGTGTTCATCTGTCCCTGTAATCATCAGGGTTGGGCGTCCTTGAAGTCGTTGATAGCGTGCCGCAACATCGGCAGCGATAGTCGTGTACGCGCTGCCAATATGGGGTACGTCATTGACGTAGTACAGGGGCGTCGTAATGGCGAAGGGAGTGGATGCAGAGATATTTTCTAAAGAAGGATTCATGGAGCACTCGATAGGCGTGCAATCCGCCAAAAGGGCGATCGCTGTGCAAAATGGGCTCAATTATTTTACTAATCTAACTGCATTGCAGAAATTCATGACAGCAAAGTCACGGAGTGTGTTCTAGAACGCTCTCCGTGCGTTTACGGTGCTTCTCAGTCTAAACATGAAGAAAAGCCTGATTATTGCGTAATACAAGGGGTTTACAATGCTTCAACTGAAAACCCCACAGCCAAAAGACTGCGGGGTTTGAAAAGAAGAATGTAACGAAGCCGTTACACTCGATGATTGGGATTTGGGCTTGCCAGACCTACGCTGGATAAATCCGAAGGCGGCGGTTGGGCTCTTCCCCAAAGCTGGACGACTTAAGTCGGTAGTGTTCAACCAACTCATGCTGCATTTTCCGCACCTTGGCCGAGCGCGGCAGCAATTCTACCGGTTGTCCTTTCGGAATTACAATCTGCTCAACGGCCAGACGCGCTTCTTCCAACGCTTCTAGCTCATCCTCATCTCCAGTTCGCGAAAACAGGTTCAGGTTCAGGGCATCGCTCTCTTCCTCTTCATCCATCCGCAACATGCGCTGAAGCCCACGAATGATTTGGGGTACCGTGTTGGCTTTGATGGTGTAGATGGAGAGCTGCCGAGTTTTAGCCAGGTGACGCAATTTGGAGTGGTTTTTGATGTGCGATCGCAATGCCAACACCACATCCGCTTCATCCAGATCCTTTGTCACCACCACAGGCAAATTCATTGTCTGAATCACCTGCTCCAACTGGTATCGGCTTACTGCGTAAGGATACACATGCAGTGGCAACTCCTCTCCATTCGGCCCGGTGGTCGGAATCTGACCGAACGCACTATCGGGGTTGAACATCACAGTGTTGTCCTGCATGGATTCATCCAGCAGCATCTCAAAGTCCGAGTGAACCGGACTCAATGGTACACGTTCTGTACGCTCTGTCCGACTCTCCCAGCGGGACTCCCCATCCAACCGAGGCTGGGATGTTAAAGGAGCCGGAGTCATTTGTCCTGAAGACCGCCAACCGCTCGGTCCTGGCCTCGACGGTTCTGGTCGCCCGGTTAATGCCCCAGAACCTAATGGCAAACTACGAATCCGATTGCGATCCGTCTCTGGATTCTCCTGAGTAATGCGAACCTCACCTGAATCCATCACGGTCCGTACTTGGAATCCAGGTTGCCGTCCCCGCAGCAGCATATCGATGGTGACTGAGACATCCTCATGCACGACCCAGCTCTGCCGTTCTAGCATTTCGATTGCAATATCGAACGTAGGTGGGGCCTTTCTCTCCAGCACGCTCTTCTGGCTGCCCCGACGGCGTGCTTCCTCGTCACCTAGCGTCACGGACTGAATACCCCCCACTAAATCCGAGAGGGTTGGGTTCTTCATCAGGTTTTCGATGCGGTTTCCGTGAGCAGTACCTACCAGTTGCACACCTCGTTCGGCGATCGTGCGGGCGGCCTGTGCCTCCAACTCGGTTCCAATCTCGTCAATAATGATGACCTCTGGCATATGGTTTTCCACGGCCTCAATCATCACCTGATGCTGCAACTCGGGTCGCGCCACCTGCATCCGTCGGGCCCGACCGATCGCTGGGTGAGGAATATCTCCATCCCCCGCAATCTCATTGGAGGTGTCAATAATAACGACTCGCTTGCCCAGCTCGTCGGCCAGAATTCGAGCGATTTCCCGTAGAGCCGTCGTTTTCCCAACCCCCGGACGGCCCAGCATTAAGATCGATTTTCCAGTCTCCACCAGGTCGCGGATCATCCCGATGGTGCCAAATACTGCGCGCCCGACCCGGCAGGTCAGGCCGATAATATCTCCGCTGCGGTTCCGCATCGCGCTAATTCGATGCAGGGTACGCTCAATACCCGCCCGATTATCGCCACTAAAGAGCCCGACTTTGTCAACGCTAAATTGCAAATCCTCCCGCGTGATCGGCACCTCAGACAAATACTCGCTTTTGTCGGGGAACCGAGCTTCGGGAAGCCGTCCTAAATCCATGACCACTTCCACTAAAATGCTGCGCTGCGGATGCTCGTCGAGACGCTGACGAATCGGCTCTGGCAGAATCGCTAATAATTTGTCGAGATCGTCAGTAATCTGCAGTGGCTGAACAGCCATTTCAGCTGCTTGTACTTCGCTGGAAGACTTGGATTGATCGGGCTGATGAACTAACGGACGAGGTTGAAACGTCATGAGTAATTCAGCTAATGGATGTCCACGGTAGAGTGCGGTGAAACCCCTGACGGCAGGGAACCGGGCCACGGGGTAACGGTCAGATCAATCAGGCCCAGTCCGGATAACGTGGGCGGCAGGATTGTAGCAATCATGGCTCTGATGAGACGTAGAAGGAAGAGGAGAAACCTCTTTCAGTGGCCTCACAAGGGATGAGGCCAGTTGTATTGCTTGCTGAAGCAGCTCGGGAAAGGCCTCAAGCTGCTGAGATGGAAATTCAGGGTTGGAGACCTTCACCGTTGTACTCCCAACAACAGCAGCCTCAATTAAAGATTCGTGGTTCTTGGATGACAGAGAGGAGTGCTGGCTTCCTTCGCTAGCCACACTGTTTGATGCTAACGAAATAGAAGCAGACTGTGGGACAGCCTTGGCTCGCTCTTCAAGTTGCTCCAATACCGGGGTCAGTAATACTCGCGCTGCACTACCGTAGGCAACCCCGCTAATCGTGTCACGTGGTTGATAGAACTGGTCTGTGTGCGTCTGGTGTTGTGCTTCTGGCACCCGTCTGGCTCGCAGCAACCCTAATTCCTTTAGTTTCGGAACTGTGTAGAGGTTTGTCCCTCCCGCCAATTGCACATATCCGGGTAGGCCTATGGCTAGAACTTTTTGACCCAATTTGATGGCGGCATGGGTAACTCCTTTTCCAATATCACCGCTCATCGGTCTACCGTCCGTCTGCCAAATTATCGGGCAGCCCGACGGTGAGATTAATGTGTGAATAGCCCATAGATAATCAACAAGCCCCCCACCGTCAGGACAACTGACGGCGATCGCCCGCAATCCCTGACTGAATGGTTCGATCGCCCGCCATAACCGCTCAAAATCTTCCAACCGCCCTACCTGCGTGTGAATCTCCACCGCATCAACCAGCGGCAACACCTGGGCCGCTATGGTATCTGGCGAAGACACGTAGGAATGTGCTCCAATGTGCTGAACTGGGCATATGGGTAAGCACCGACCGCAGCCGTAACAGCGCTCATTCAAAACCCCCTGAAACCCATCTGCCTGCCCCTCAAATACGATTGCGTGAGCAGGACAAATTGTTTCACAAGGACGATTGCAATCCGACGGGCAAAAAGCTGGGTCAAAGGCTGCTTTTCGAAAATGGGGATCCTCCCCATCATTCAAACTCACCATAAGCCAAGGGGAGCCCTGAACCCAGGGCTCCACGCCTAACTTCTGTTTCCAGGCACGCGCCACCTGTAATCCTTCTCGGGCTGCCGCCACCACTGCTGGGTCAGCGGCAACATCCACACAATCTGCACCTACCAGCGCATAAGCCAGCGCAAGATTCCGCACATCCGGAAGAGATTGAAAGCTAGCACCGCAGATCAGCTTAAACCAATGCCCTTCATCTAGGGATCGGAGGGGGTGAATAGAATCAGATACCCTGGCGTCGAGTAGACTCACTCCGTTACGGAATTAATTAGCTGGGTGGGATCGTAATCTACCGCTAGTGTACCGCATTCCTCCCTAATCCGGCGTGGGATCAGGTCAGGCAGCAGCAAGTAGAGTTTTCAGTGGCTTCCAACTCACTTGGCGATCGCCCCCCATCTCCACAATCACCTTAATCCGGGAATCGGTAGTAGGCAGCGAAGTCAAAAACTCCAACTCTTGCTGAGATAAGATGTTACCCTCGAGCAGCCACAATACCAGCCCTTTCGATTTTGCCGGTAGAGTATCTATGTGATAAGTCGCAATGGGCGGAACATAGTAGCGATAACCCACAGCACCTTCCCGCTCCAAATTCTTCTTACCCAGATGGGGCGGACGTACACCGTGTACTTGCAATAAATACGAGGCTAAATCTCCTAATCCACGAGATGATAGCGTCTCAACCTTATAACCTGCGGCCCGAACCCGACGCTGGTAGCGGCCTTCATAGCCACCCTCCAGAGGAACATAGACTCCCAGAGCCCCGTTCTGTTCTAAGTCTCGGATAAACGTTTTTCCCGTCACAATCAGAGCCATAGCGATCTCCCGAGTAAGCTGCGTCCTTAATACCTGGGCCTAGTGTGGCGCTCTCTGCGCTTTGCACTTGCGATCGCATCCTATCATTCCTGACGGCTGCATCAACCCACTTTATATATAGAAGTCCTTTATTGCTGCTATCGTAAGAAACGGGTACATGACGTATCCAATTCTCGTATCAACGGCTGTCTAGCAAAAAACAAATTTTTAGTAGACAAGCACTTACCGTTCAGCTACACTGTTATATTGTCGCCAAACGGACTTCCGAACTTCTCGGGACGACTCCGAGACTTCGGTAGAAGGGTGATAAGTCCGTAAGGATACTGAGTGGGCGATCTGCTCAAGTCCTGGTGAAAAGCAGGCAGAGTTCGACCATCCGCTGTTACAGAGTCCTCAGAGTTAGGATTCTGTCTCGGTTTGCCTGAGGTTTTGCAGAGTTGCTCTGCGTCCATTTGTCCACTGGTTCGTTGGATAGATTGGTTTCGAGTTTGTTGGCAGACATTGTGCTGCTAGCATTTCATGAGCTGAATCGTCGGTTCAGCTTTTTTCGGTGTGTTGACTAAGGGAGACGTGTCACCGTGTCAGTCGGAATACTAGGCACCAAGCTGGGTATGACCCAGATTTTTGATGAGTCCGGAAAAGCGGTTCCGGTCACGATTGTGCAGGCTGGCCCCTGCCGGGTGACTCAGGTCAAGACCGTGGAAACAGATGGCTATTCTGCGATTCAGGTGGGCTTTGGCGCTGTAGCTCAAAAAGCTCTGAGCAAGCCCGAACTGGGGCATTTGGCTAAGTCCGAGTCTGAGCCCGTGCGGCACCTGCAAGAGTATCGCCTCGATGCTACAGGTGATTACACGCTGGGTCAGGAGATTAATGTTGAGATGTTTTCTCCCAATCAGGTGGTGGATGTCGTTGGCACCAGCATCGGTCGGGGCTTTGCAGGTTATCAAAAGCGCCACAACTTCAAGCGAGGTCCGATGGCTCACGGTTCTAAGAACCACCGCCTCCCCGGTTCGACGGGCGCTGGGACAACCCCCGGACGTGTTTATCCCGGTAAGCGGATGGCAGGTCGTTTGGGCGGTACTCGTACCACAGTTCGCAAGTTGACCATTGTGCGGGTAGATAGTGAGCGCAATCTGTTGCTCGTAAAAGGAGCAGTGCCGGGTAAGCCGGGTGCTCTGGTCAGTATTGTCCCCGCCAAAGTGGTTGGACGGTCGAAGTAAGGGTTGTTGAGCATTAGTCCTGAGGTGGCCGCTCCGTTGCCGCCGGTTTGGAGGGGTTAGGAATAAAGATCATGGTTGAATGCAAAGTCAAAAACTGGCAGGGTGAAGAGTCTGGAACCGCCACCCTTGACCTGAAAGTTGCTAAAGAAGAAAACGCTGCTCACATCGTGCACCGCGCCATGGTTCGCCAATTGGCCAATGCACGTCAGGGAAATGCCAGCACCAAGACCCGTGCTGAAGTCAGTGGGGGTGGCCGCAAGCCTTGGAGACAAAAGGGTACGGGTCGTGCTCGTGCCGGTTCGATTCGTTCTCCCCTGTGGCGGGGTGGCGGTGTCATCTTTGGCCCTAAGCCTCGGGATTACTCCGTCAAGATGAACCGCAAGGAGCGTCGTCTGGCTCTCCGTACCGCGTTTCAGGGTCGCTCTGAAGACATGATTGTGGTGCAGGACTTCACCTCTGAGCTGTCTCGTCCTAAGACCAAAGAGTTGACGACAGCTCTGTCCCGCTGGGGTGTCGAAAAGGACGAGAAGGTGTTGCTGATTGTCTCAGAACGGAGCGATACCGTTTATCTCTCCGCTCGTAACGTCGAAAACCTGCGTCTGATCTCGGCCAACAACTTGAATGTCTATGATTTGCTGGCGGCTGACCGCGTTGTCGTGACGGCCTCCGCTCTCGAAATGGTTAAGGAGGTGTACGGTGACGAAGCTTGATACCCGCGATCTGATTGATTTGGTGCGCCGTCCTCTCATCAACGAAAAGGCCACCATGCTACTGGAGCAGAACAAGTACATCTTTGAAGTTGCTCCTAAAGCCACCAAGCCTGAAATCAAAGCTGCGATTGAAGCACTCTTTGATGTGAAGGTAACCGATGTCAATACCCAAAACCCTCCTCGTAAGCAACGGCGGGTAGGTCGCTTCCAGGGGCATAAGCCAACCTATAAGCGTGCCATCATTACTTTGGCTGAGGGCAATTCCATCGGTCTCTTCCCCGAGGTTTAAGGCTTCGAGATTTGCGTTGATTGAGTATTTGTACATTTGATGGCGATCGCCGTTTGGAACCGTAACCGAGAGTAAATCATGGGTATTCGTTCTTACCGACCATATACACCGGCAACTCGCGAACGCTCAGTATCTGACTTCGCGGAGATTACGAAGTCTGAGCCTGAGAAGTCCCTGGTTGTTTCTATTCACCGGGTCAAGGGTCGCAATAATCGTGGGGTAATTACTACCCGTCACCGGGGCGGTGGCCACAAGCGGCTCTATCGCATCATTGATTTCCGCCGCGACAAGCGCAACATCCCCGCCAAAGTTGTTGCAGTTGAGTACGACCCCAACCGTAACGCCCGGATTGCCCTGCTCTTTTATCAGGATGGTGAGAAGCGTTATATCCTTCACCCCGCCAACTTGGCTATCGGCACCATTGTCACCGCTGGTCCTGATGCTCCCTTTGAAGTCGGTAATGCACTGCCTTTGGGCAACATGCCTCTGGGTACCCAGGTTCATAATGTTGAATTGGTTCCCGGTCGGGGTGGTCAAATTGTGCGCGCGGCGGGTACTTCCGCTCAAATTGTGGCGAAAGAGGGTAACTATGTAACCTTGCGTCTGCCTTCTACGGAAGTTCGCATGATTCGTAAGGATTGCTACGCCACAATCGGTCAGGTGGGCAACGCTGATGCTCGTAACATCAGCCTGGGTAAAGCGGGCCGTACCCGTTGGAAGGGCCGTCGTCCAGAAGTACGTGGTAGCGTAATGAACCCTGTGGATCACCCCCATGGTGGTGGTGAGGGACGGGCACCCATCGGTCGCTCTGGCCCTGTAACTCCCTGGGGTAAGCCAGCGCTGGGTATGAAGACCCGCAAGAAGAAAAAAGCTTCCAATTCCCTCATTGTTCGTCGCCGTCGTCGCGCATCGAAGCGGGGACGGGGTGGACGGGAGGCCTAAGGCTTCGGCTTCTCATTGTTCGCTCACGTTTAAGACTACGACCCTCAAGAATTCAAAATTTCAAGGTTTAGACCTATGGCTCGCTCTCTCAAGAAAGGCCCATTTGTTGCCGATCACCTGCTGAAAAAAGTCGAAGTGCTGAATGCCAAGAACGAAAAGCAGGTAATCAAGACCTGGTCTCGGGCCTCTACCATCCTGCCTCAAATGATTGGCCACACCATCGCTGTTCATAACGGTCGTCAGCATGTGCCAGTGTATGTGACAGAACAAATGGTGGGTCACAAGTTGGGCGAATTCGCCCCGACCCGTACTTTCCGGGGACACGCCAAGAGCGATAAAAAAGCACGCCGATAAGGGGATCTAGGAGAAAACGATGGCTGTCACAACCACTGGTAAAGATGTTAAGGCGATCGCCCGTTACATCCGCATGTCCCCGTTCAAAGTGCGGCGCGTGCTGGATCAAATTCGCGGTCGCTCCTACCGGGAAGCACTGATCATTCTGGAGTTCATGCCCTACCGTGCGTGCGAACCCATTCTGAAAGTGCTCCGTTCTGCGGTCGCCAATGCTGAGCACAACGAGGGTTATACCCCAGCAGATCTGGTGATCACTCAGGCTTATGCCGATATGGGTCCGGTGCTGAAGCGCTTCCGCCCTCGTGCTCAAGGTCGGGCTTACCAAATCCGCAAGCCGACTTGCCACATTACGATCGCTGTTGCACCTGCTGCTGACGACGAATAATGAGCCTCATTCATCACTCGCTATCTCTGACAATCAACTAGGGGACGCACCGTGGGACAGAAGATACATCCAGTTGGCTTTCGCCTTGGCATCACGCAAGAGCACCGCTCTCGCTGGTTTGCCGATTCCAATACCTATTCAAAACTGCTTCAGGAAGACCATGAAATCCGCAAGTTCTTCCAGAGCAACCCTCTAAAACTCAAGAGCCTGGAAAACCCCAGCATCTCTCAGATTCGGATTGAGCGCAAAGCCGATCAAGTGGATCTGGAAGTTCATACAGCCCGTCCCGGTGTGGTCGTAGGCCGTGGTGGTGAAGGGATTGAAAAGCTCCGTGAAGGGCTTCAAAAATCCCTGGGTAACAGCGAGCGTAAGATTCGTGTCAACGTGGTCGAAGTGCAGAAAGTTGACGCGGACGCTGCTCTGATTGCCGAGTATGTGCAGCAGCAGCTGGAGCGTCGGGTTTCCTTCCGTCGTGTGGTTCGTCAGGCAATTCAACGGGCACAGCGTGCTGGTGTTCAGGGAATCAAGATTCAGGTCAGCGGTCGTTTGAACGGTGCTGAAATTGCTCGGACGGAGTACACCCGCGAAGGTAAAGTACCTCTCCACACCCTGCGCGCGGATATTGATTATCACTATCGCACCGCTCAAACTATCTACGGAATTCTGGGGATTAAAGTTTGGGTCTTCAAGGGTGAAATTATCCCCGGTCAGGAAGACACGACTCAGTCTGCTCCCAGTACTCAACCCCGCCGCCGTCAGCAACAGCGCCGTCGTCAGCAGTTTGAAGACCGTTCCAACGAAGGTTAAGGCCCTGAATCCATTGGATATCGATCCCAAGTCAAGGTAGTGAGAGATGTTAAGTCCAAGAAGAACAAAATTTCGCAAACAACATCGGGGCCGGATGCGGGGACAGGCAACCCGTGGTAGTGACCTGAACTTCGGTGATTTTGCACTACAAGCATTAGAACCCTCCTGGATTACCTCCCGACAAATTGAAGCTAGTCGTCGTGCGATGACCCGTTACATTCGTCGGGGTGGAAAAATCTGGATTCGTATTTTCCCTGACAAGCCTGTTACTATGCGCCCTGCGGAAACCCGGATGGGTTCTGGTAAAGGTAACCCTGAGTTTTGGGTTGCTGTTGTAAAACCTGGTCGAATCTTGTTTGAGATCGGCGGGGTACCGGAAGCGACTGCACGGGAAGCGATGCGCTTAGCATCTTACAAGCTGCCGATTAAGACCAAGTTCATTACGCGTGAAGCGGAGGAGTCCTAAACAATGCCTCTTCCTAAGATTGCAGATATTCGAGATTTGAGCGATCAGGAACTGAGCGATCAGGTTCTGGAAGCTAAAAAGACACTGTTCGACTTGCGCTTCCAAAAGGCGACCCGTCGCCTTGAGAAACCCCACCTGTTCAAGCAAACGCGCCATCGTCTGGCCCAGTTGATGACGGTTGAGCGGGAGCGCCAGTTGGCAGCACAGGCCACTGAGTCAGGCAAGGAGTAAGGTGCAATGGCAGTAAAAGAGAGGGTTGGTGTCGTTGTCAGCGACAAAATGGACAAGACGGTTGTCGTAGCGGTCGAAAACCGAGCTCCTCACCCAAAATATCGCAAGATTATGGTGCGAACCAAGCGATATAAGGTGCATGACGAGGAAAATCAATGCAAATCGGGCGATCGCGTCCGTATTCGTGAAACCCGTCCCCTGAGCCGCACGAAGCGCTGGACGGTGGTTGATATTTTGACCCAAACCGCAGAATCCTAACGCAACACGAGGTGAACCGTGATTCAACAAGAAACTTACCTCAATGTGGCTGATAACAGCGGTGCCCGTAAGCTGATGTGCATTCGGGTTCTGGGTGGTAACCGCCGTTACGCCGGGGTCGGTGATGTCATCATCGCCGTTGTAAAAGATGCCCTGCCCAACATGGGTGTGAAGAAGTCTGATGTGGTTCGTGCTGTTGTCGTGCGCACCCGCAAAGGGCTCCGTCGAGATAGCGGTATGAGCATTCGCTTCGATGACAACGCCGCCGTTATCATCAATGCCGACGGTAACCCCAAAGGCACACGCGTATTCGGGCCAGTTGCTCGGGAACTGCGTGACAAGAACTTTACCAAGATCGTTTCACTGGCTCCGGAGGTGCTCTGATGTCCTTAGCGACTCCCAAGCGGAAATTCAAAATGCATGTCAAGAAGGGAGACACCGTTCAGGTCATCTCCGGTAAAGAGAAAGGCAAAATCGGCGAAGTTACCAAGGTTTATCCCGAAACGAGCAAAGTAGTCGTCCAGGGCGTAAATGTGAAAACCCGCCACGTCAAGCCTCAGCAAGAAGGCGAGTCAGGTCAGATTCAAACCTTTGAAGGGCCCATCCACAGCTCCAAAGTGATGCTGTACTCGACCAAGCAGAAGGTTGCCAGCCGGGTTTGTTACACCTTCAACTCTGAAGGTCGCAAAGTACGGATGCTGAAAAAGACTGGCGAAGTGCTCGATAAATAGACTTCAGTGGTTCTGACCAAGCCCAGAACCCTAACAGGAGACAGAGATGGCAAAGCTGAAAGAAACATATCAAGAGACGGTAGTGCCGAAACTGATGGAACAGTTTCAGTACACCAATATTCACCAGGTCCCCAAGGTTATCAAAATCACCGTAAACCGGGGTCTTGGAGAAGCGGCTCAGAACGCGAAGGCGCTGGAAGCTTCTCTTAATGAGATAGCTGTGATTACGGGTCAACGCCCTGTGGTGACTCGGGCAAAGAAGGCGATCGCCGGTTTCAAAATTCGCCAGGGAATGCCTGTTGGTATCATGGTCACCCTGCGTTCCGATCGCATGTATGCATTCTTGGATCGTCTGGTGAATCTGGTTCTGCCGCGTATTCGAGATTTCCGTGGTATTAGCCCCAAGAGCTTTGATGGTCGTGGTAACTACACCCTGGGGCTGCGGGAACAACTCATCTTCCCGGAAATCGAGTACGACAGCATTGACCAGATTCGAGGCATGGATATTTCCATCATCACCACCGCAACCACCGATGAGGAAGGTCGCGCGCTGCTCAAGGAACTGGGGATGCCCTTCCGCGATAACTGAGGCATTTCGACAAAGAGGAAACTATGGCGGTAAATGACACAATTGCAGATATGCTGACGCGCATTCGGAACGCGAATTTGGCGCGCCATCAGACAACTGAGATTCCCTCCACAAAGATGACGCGGAGTATTGCCCGTGTACTTCTGGAGGAAGGTTTCATTAGCGATATCAGTGAAACGGGCGAAGATCCCAAGAAGACCCTGGTTCTCTCGCTGAAGTACAAGGGCAAAGGTCGCCAGCCGATCATCAATCAGTTGCAGCGTGTCAGCAAGCCGGGTCTGCGGGTTTATTCGAACTCTCGAGAACTCCCCCGCGTCCTGGGCGGCATTGGCATCGCCATCCTCTCCACCTCGAAGGGCATCATGACAGATCGCGATGCTCGGCAGCAGAAGATTGGTGGCGAAGTCCTTTGTTACGTCTGGTAGTGCAGAGCCTCTGACTTCGGGTTCTGTTGGCTATAAATCATTACTTTGAACCGTTTAACGGTCTTTTCAGTAGGAGCAATGAGCAATGTCTCGGATTGGTAAACGTCCCATTAGCCTGCCACAGAAAGTCACTGTCGCTATTTCCGGGCAGGACATTACGGTAAAGGGACCAAAGGGTGAGCTCTCCCGCACATTACCGCCTGAGGTTGAAATCGTCCAGGAAGATGAAACTCTCCTGGTGAAGCGCCGGGATGATTCCCGCCCTGCCCGTGAGCGTCACGGTCTTTGCCGGACCCTCGTTGCCAACATGGTTGAAGGCGTTTCTCAGGGCTTTACGCGCCGCCTTGAAATTCAGGGAGTTGGTTACCGGGCTCAGGCTCAAGGTACTAACCTGACTCTGAACGTCGGGTATAGCAACCCCGTGCAAATTGCAGCGCCCAAAGGGATTCAATTTGCGGTGGAGAACAACACCAACATCATCGTCAGCGGCATCGATAAGGAAGAAGTGGGTAACATTTCTGCCAAGATCCGGGCGACCCGTCCTCCTGAGCCTTACAAAGGTAAGGGTATTCGGTATTCTGGCGAGTTTGTACGACGCAAGGCTGGTAAAGCAGGGAAGAAATAACGATGAAACTTTCGCGCAAGGAATCGGTACGTCGTCGCCACAAGCGAATTCGCCGCCAGGTTTTTGGAACTTCCGAACGTCCCAGACTCAGTGTTTTTCGTTCCAATCAGCATATTTATGTGCAGCTGATTGACGATACCCAGCATCGCACGCTGGTCTCTGCCTCTACATTGGAGCCAGAAGTTCGCGAAAAGCTGAGCACTGGGTCTAACTGTGAAGCTTCTACGGAAGTCGGTAAGTTAATTGCCCAGCGCTCGATCGCTCAAGGAATTCAACAGGTCGTATTCGATCGCGGTGGTAACCTCTACCATGGTCGTGTTCAGGCTCTGGCTGATGCCGCTCGGGAGGCGGGTCTGGAATTCTAAGGTGAACGCCCTCCATGTGGGGTCACCGCTTTCGATAATTTCAAAGGAGATCATCTCAAGGACTGGACCATGGCGAGAAAAGGCGGTCGGGTTAAAGAAAAAGAAACCGATTGGAAAGAGCGGGTTGTACAAATCCGCCGGGTAACCAAGGTCGTCAAGGGAGGTAAAAAACTGAGCTTCCGGGCGATCGTTATTGTGGGTAACGAGCGAGGGCAGGTTGGCGTTGGTGTTGGCAAAGCTAGCGACGTAATCGGCGCTGTGAAAAAAGGCGTTGCTGATGGCAAGAAGCACCTGATCGAGGTGCCTCTGACCAAAGCGAACTCGATCCCCCATCCCACCCAGGGTGACAGTGGCGGTGCACGGGTGTTCATGCGTCCCGCGGCTCCTGGTACTGGGGTAATTGCTGGGGGTGCAGTACGAACCGTGCTGGAACTGGCCGGAGTTAAGAATATTCTGGCGAAGCGTTTGGGCTCGGGTAACCCCTTGAACAATGCGCGTGCGGCAACGGAAGCGCTGTCTGTTCTGCGGACCTTTTCCGATGTTGCGGAAGAGCGTGGCGTTCCCCTTGAGCGTATTTATTCTTAATTCCTTGTAAGTTCTGCTTCTGGAATTGAGTTTATTCCCACGAGTTCTCTATTACCTCTAAAGCATTATGAGACTTGAAGATGTAGCCCCTAAAAAAGGCTCTAAAAAGCGCAAACGCCGTATCGGCCGGGGTATCGCGGCTGGCCAAGGGGCGAGCGGTGGTTTCGGGATGCGGGGTCAGAAGTCCCGTTCGGGCCGTCCTACCCGGCCTGGTTTTGAAGGGGGCCAAATGCCCCTGTACCGTCGATTACCCAAGTTAAAGCACTTCCCACTGGTCAATCGGATTCAGTACACCATTGTTAATGTAGAAGATCTGAAAGATCTTTCCGCTAACTCTGAGGTAACTCTGGCTTCTTTGTTGGAAGCAGGCATTCTGACCCAAGATGATGGTCCTTTGAAAGTGCTGGGTAATGGCGAATTGCCGGTGGCTTTGAATGTAAAGGCTGCTGCATTCACCTCTGGTGCCCGTACCAAAATCGAGGCTGCTGGCGGCACCTGTGAACTGCTAGATTAAACTGAAGAGGGGTGACTTAACCTTCACTTCTTGTTTCTTTTGCCCCAGGGAGGCGATCGCTGGGGCAATCATGATGGTCTGACAGCGAGGTTTTCTGAATGGTTCGAGATAAGACTCCAACGGCCCAGGAAACATTTATCCAAATGGCCCAGGCTGCTGGTTTGCGGCAGCGCTTGCTGGTCACCTTAGGAATGTTGATTCTGGTGCGCCTGGGCATTTTCATTCCAGTGCCGGGGATTGACCGGGCCGCATTTCAGGCCGGGATTGCCTCCGCGGGACTGTCAAATCTAATTGGTTTTCTGGACTACTTTACAGGTCGGGGTTTATCAACCCTGGGCATTTTTGCGTTAGGCATCGTGCCGTATATTAACGCGTCCATTATTATCCAGTTGCTTACAGCTGCGCTGCCCAGCTTGGAAAACCTTCAAAAAAATGAAGGCGAAGTTGGCCGCCGTAAGCTGGCTCAGATCACGCGGTACGTCACCCTTGGTTTGGCTTTGCTGCAGAGCACAGGTATCTCAATTCTGGTTAACAACTATGCATTGAGTCCTGGCCCTTGGTTCATTGCTCAAACAGCTTTAGCTCTAACGGCTGGTTCTCTTTTTGTAATGTGGGCTGGTGAACTGATTACAGAGCGTGGTGTAGGAAACGGCGCATCGTTGTTAATTTTCCTTAGCATCGTATCTGTTCTTCCTCGGGACTTAAACCTGACGATCCAACAAGCTCAGAGTGGCGATCGCAGCTTTGTTGCTGGCGTCATCATGTTAACTCTGGTTTTCCTGGTGATGATTGTTGGTATCGTCTTCGTTCAAGAAGGTCAGCGCCGGATTCCTATTATTTCGGCTCGTCGCCAGGTTGGGCGTCGGCTCTATCTGGAAAAGAGTAGTTACTTACCCCTCCGCCTGAACCAAGGCGGGGTAATGCCAATCATTTTTGCCTCGACTGTATTTCTGCTTCCAGTTTTCCTGAGCAATTTGCTGCCGGGTAACGGTGTTTTGATTGCGGTGTCTACCTATCTGCGTCCGGGTACCTGGTCTTATATTCTGGTTTATTTCTTACTCATTTTGTTCTTCAGCTATTTCTACGCTTCTATCATCGTGAACCCCGTTGATATGTCGCAGAACCTGAAGAAAATGGGAGCTAGTATTCCGGGTATTCGTCCAGGTAAAGCCACCAGCGACTACATTGAACGGGTTTTGAATCGTCTAACATTCCTGGGTGCTATTTTCTTGGGCCTGGTTGCGATTGTTCCAACTGCTGTTGAAGGGGCGACGCAGGTGCGTACTTTCCAGGGATTAGGTGCAACGTCACTGCTGATTCTGGTAGGTGTGGCAATTGACACGGCAAAGCAAATTCAGACCTACGTTATTTCTCAACGTTACGAAGGGATGGTCAAGCAATAGTGGTACGTCTAATCTTCTTGGGGCCGCCTGGTGCAGGCAAAGGCACACAGGCTAAAGTTCTGGCTGATCGGTGTTCAGTTCCCCACATCTCAACCGGTGATATTTTGCGGGGAGCTGTTTCCGCCGAGACGGAATTAGGCCTGAAGGCAAAAGGCTTCATGGACAGAGGGGAACTTGTTCCCGATGACCTGATTCTTGACCTCGTAGGAAGCCGTCTCGATAACGATGACGCAAAGTCTGGCTGGATCTTGGATGGTTTCCCCCGCAACGTATCTCAGGCTAAGTTCCTGGATGTCCTGTTGGAACAAATTAATCATCAGTATGACTGTGTGGTTAATCTGGATGTGCCTGACGACATCATCGTTACGCGCCTTCTAGAACGTGGGCGTTCTGATGATAATGAAGAGGTGATTCGTCATCGTTTGTCGGTATACCGCGAACAAACTTCCCCCCTCATTGATTTTTATCGGGAACGCCAGCTTCTGGTTTCTGTGGATGGCAATCAACCGATTGATGATGTTTCAGCAGCCTTAGAACAAATTGTGGCAGCGTGATTGATGATTCGGATTTGCAAATCCCAGCCAGGAAGCTTGATTTTTATGTCACAACCTGATCTATGAGAGATTTGCTACGCTTAAGAATGGAGCATTTGTAAAAACTTATAGCTTCATTCTTAGGTGTCCGGATTTTCTAGTTTCGCTTAACTATTTTGTTGTTGAACATCCTTAGGAGGATATTGGTTTGTCTAAGCAGGACTTGATTGAGATGGAAGGAACGGTCACCGATTCCCTTCCTAACGCTATGTTCCGAGTTGATTTGGATAATGGCTTCAATGTGCTAGCCCACATCTCTGGGAAGATTCGTCGGAACTACATCAAAATCTTGCCAGGCGATCGCGTCAAAGTGGAGCTAACACCCTACGACCTTACAAAGGGACGCATTACCTATCGCCTGCGTAAGAAGTAATTCAGTATCGGGGCGATGATGAGCCGATGTTTAGGAAAGCTTTAGATATTCCTTGACAAAGGCGCTTCTGAGTTGATACTATGTTGAGTTTGTAATAGCTAGGTATTTTAGGATGAAAGTCCGGGCATCCGTCAAGAAAATCTGCGATAAATGCAGTGTCATCCGCCGTCATGGCAAAGTAATGGTGATTTGTTCTAATCCCAAGCATAAGCAGCGTCAGGGTTAATTGCCAAGTTTCTGGAGAGATTGCTCGTCAGAACGTTGGTTGGGTAACGAAATCAGGTTGAAGAGTGGGTTATTTAGGAGCATAGAGCGTGGCACGAATTGCCGGAGTGGACCTACCGCGCGATAAGCGGATTGAGATTGGTCTGACCTATATCTATGGAATTGGCTTGACGCGGTCCAAGCAAATCTTGGCCTCTACGGGTGTCAATCCCGATATCCGTGTCAAAGATCTGAATGATTCGGATGTGGCATCCCTGCGTGAAGCTGTTGAGACGAATTTCGAAGTTGAAGGGGATCTGCGTCGTCTTGAAGCGCTCAATATTAAGCGCTTGATGGACATTGGCACCTACCGTGGTCGGCGCCACCGGATGGGACTCCCTGTTCGTGGGCAACGTACCCGCACTAATGCACGGACACGTCGAGGCGCTCGTCGCACCGTTGCTGGTAAGAAGAAGGCTCCTGGTAAGAAGTAGGGAGTACGCCATTCGAGGTTGTGACGGCTCGTCTGGCCTCGATTTTTGGCGTTTACTTCTAGCCAGGTCAGTCGTTCTTAAATTAGAACCCGCCTTCCCTGGATCCGTAGCACTACATCGTTGATCTCAAAAGTAAGTTGGACTATTAAACATGGCGCGGCAGACTGGAAAAAAGACTGGACCGAAGAAGCAAAAGAAAAATGTTCCCAGCGGGGTTGCTCATATCCAGTCAACTTTCAATAACACCATCGTCACTATTACTGATGTAAATGGTGAAGCGATTTCCTGGGCCTCAGCGGGTTCAAGCGGCTTTAAAGGTGCCAAAAAAGGAACCCCTTATGCGGCTCAAACGGCGGCAGATAATGCTGCGCGTCGGGCAATGGATCAAGGCATGCGACAACTGGAAGTTATGGTAAGCGGTCCTGGCTCTGGCCGGGAAACTGCCATCCGGGCACTTCAAGCTTCGGGTCTGGAAATTACTCTGATTCGTGACGTTACACCCATTCCCCACAACGGTTGCCGCCCTCCCAAGCGTCGTCGCGTTTAGTCTGGGCAATTTCTGGCCCTGCTAGCCAGATTGGAAATTGTTGATAGGCAGAAACAATCATTTGGCAAGGCATGGGTTTTGTTCCTGACGAATTGCCAGTTCTAGAGAATTGCCTCAGAGAGCTGGAATGATCTGAAGCCAAGGAGAAGGGAGGCTGGTATGGCACAGTTCAAGGTTGAGTGCATTGAAACAGATTCAGAAAATGAACATGGCGTCTATAGTCGCTTTGTTCTGGAACCCTTAGAACGGGGCCAAGGGATCACCGTTGGTAACGCCTTGCGTCGGGTTTTGCTGTCGAACCTGGAAGGAGCCGCTGTAACTGCTGTACGGCTCGCGGGGGTAACCCACGAATTTATGACCGTGCCGGGTGTGAAGGAGGATGTCTTGGACATTCTCTTGAACATGAAAGAAGTGGTTCTCAAGAGCTATACCTCTCATCCTCAGATTGGTCGGTTGCGGGTAGAAGGTCCGGCAGTCGTTACAGCCGCTGACTTCGATTTACCTTCGGAAGTGGCCGTAATTGATGAAGACCACTATATTGCTACGGTATCGGCAGGCTCTGTCCTGGAGATGGAATTCCGGGTTGAGAAAGGGGTAGGTTATCGGGCGATTGAGCGGGGTCGTGATGATACCTCTGCTCTCGATTTTCTTCAGATTGATGCAATTTTCATGCCGGTTCGTAAGGTGAACTACACCATTGAGGATGCTCGGGTAGGTGGTTCACTAGAGCGTGATCGCTTGATTATGGAGATCTGGACAAATGGTAGCTTGACTCCTCAAGATGCCTTGAGCCAAGCTGCTGCAATCCTAGTGGATCTCTTTAATCCCTTGAAGGACATCACCATTGAGGATCTGAAGAGTATCTTCCCTGAAGAGGAAGATCCCCATAGCCAGATTCCGATTGAAGAACTCAATCTGTCTGTTCGTGCTTATAACTGCTTGAAGCGCGCTCAGATCAATACGGTGGCTGACCTCTTGGACTTCAGCGAAGAAGATCTGCTTGAGATAAAGAATTTCGGGCAGAAGTCTGCAGAAGAGGTAATTGAAGCGTTGCAAACCCGTTTGGGAATTACCTTGCCTCGTGAGAAGTCTGCTAAGCCAACCCCGTAGGTTTGTTTCAGTCTTGAGTCTATCGAGCAAGTCTCTCACGCTTGCAATGTCTTGAGTGTCGTTTTATTCCTGACCGTAGAGAGTAGAGTTATGCGTCATCGGTGTCGTGTCCCCCAATTAGGCAAGCCAGCGGATCAGCGGCGCGCTCTCCTCAGAGCGTTAACCACAGAGTTGATTCGCTATGGCCGCATCACCACCACTAAAGTACGGGCCAAAGCGGTTCGTTCTGAAGCGGATCGGATGATTACTCTGGCTAAGGATGGGTCTCTGGCTGCCCGTCGTCAAGCGATGGGTTTTATTTACGACAAGCAACTGGTTCATGCGCTGTTTGAGCAGGCTCAAGAGCGTTATGGCAATCGTAATGGTGGCTATACCCGTGTGGTACGCACGGTAAGCCGTCGTGGTGATAATGCCGAAATGGCCATTATCGAATTGACCTGATCGGATTCCTCCTGTTAACCATGACCGTTATCGTGCCCAGCTCATCTGATCCCTCTGACGCGGCTCCCGTATCGATAACATCGACGCGGGTAGTTCTGGTGATTCAATATCTGGGCACGGACTACCATGGTTGGCAGCGTCAGGCGAATCATCGCAGTGTTCAGGAAGTGATAGAAAGTGTGATCCGGGATGTGGTGGGTTATCCCGTGGTTGTGCATGCAGCTGGCCGAACGGATGCTGGTGTTCACGCAGCGGCTCAGGTAGCACACTTCGATGTGGTAACTCGTATTCCTCCCCATCGCTGGGCGGATATCCTTAACCATCGTCTTCCTGACGGCATTGTGATTCGTGGTTCGGCGGCAGTGCCCTCCAGTTGGCATGCCCGGTTCTCGGCATTGTGGCGGCGCTACCGCTACACCCTGTATACAGACCCTCGCCCGAATCTGTTTGTCCGTCCCTTCTCCTGGCATTATTACTATGCTCCCCTGGATACAGTACGGATGCAGGCTGCCTTATCCCCCTTAGTTGGGCGGCATCATTTGGCGGCATTCCATCGGGCTGGTTCTCGTCGTGCTCATTCATGGGTCGATGTACATGAGGCTGAATGCATTCAGCGTGGGCCTTTTGTTCAGATCGAGATTCAGGCCAGTGGCTTTCTGTATGGAATGGTACGGTTATTGGTCGGGATGCTGGTGGAAGTAGGTCGAGGCGTGCGATCGCCTGACGACTTTACGCGCCTTTGGCAGGAGCAACGGCGTAATGAGGTACAATACGCTGCTCCTCCCCAGGGGTTGTGCCTGTTGCGGATTGGGTATGAAGACGATTTTCCCTTTTCCCGCAGTCTCTGGTTTGATAGCCAGCCTCAGTTCCTTTTGCCTTCAATGTTCGATTCCGGTTCAGTGGATTCTCAGGCCATTCCCGTCTTGGGATAGTGCTCTTTTCCTATCCTTACAATTTTGTTTCCATTAACGCTGTCATGACTAAGACCTACCTCCCAACGCAAGAAACAGCTGACCGCAAATGGTATGTGGTTGATGCTGAAGGCCAACGCCTGGGCCGTTTGGCTTCCGAAGTTGCTTCCATCCTGCGGGGCAAGAATAAGCCAATTTTTACTCCTCACCTGGATGCTGGAGATTTCGTCATTGTGATCAATGCCGAAAAGATTGAAGTGACGGGGCGCAAACGTACTCAGAAGCTCTACCGTCGCCACTCCGGTCGTCCCGGTGGGATGAAGGTAGAAACCTTTGACAAGCTACAGGCTCGGATTCCTGAGCGGATCATTGAGACTGCTGTGAAAGGTATGCTGCCCAAGAATTCTTTGGGTCGCCAACAGTTTACCAAGCTGAAGGTATACGCAGGTACTGAGCATCCCCATCAGGCTCAACAACCTGAAGTTCTGACTATTCAAACCATTCCTGGAGGTAAGTAATGCAAGCTACTGAGAAATCGGGTCGTGCAGTTTATTGGGGAACGGGTCGCCGCAAGACTGCCGTTGCTCGAGTTCGTCTAGTGCCAGGTTCTGGCAAATTGACGATCAACGGTAAGCCTGGAGAAGAGTATCTTCAGTTCAACCCCTCCTACCTTGTAGCTGCTAAGGCTCCTTTAGAAGCTCTGGGCCTGGAAAATGAGTATGACATTCTGGTTAATGCTCACGGTGGTGGTTTGACTGGGCAAGCAGATTCCATCCGTATGGGTGTGGCTCGTGCGTTGTGCGAACTGGATCCTGAGAACCGTAAGCCCCTTAAAGTTGAAGGTTATCTGCGTCGGGATGCTCGCGCTAAAGAGCGTAAGAAGTACGGTTTGCATAAAGCTCGTAAGGCACCTCAGTACTCCAAGCGTTAATTCTTGGTTGCTACCTTGATTTAGGCAATGGGCTTTTTATCCCAATTGTCTAGAATAGTAATAATGACATTTTGCAGTTGAGACAAACCTATGGCGAAGCCTGGTATTCATCCGGAGTGGTATCCCGAAGCTAAGGTCTATTGCAACGGAGAAGTTGTAGCGATTGTAGGCTCTACAAAGCCTGAGCTACACGTTGACGTGTGGTCTGGTAACCACCCTTTCTACACTGGAACTCAGAAGATTATTGATACCGAAGGTCGTGTGGAACGCTTCTTGCGGAAGTACGGTATGACCGATACGCGGCAGGGTGCAGCCGACTCTGGGAAAGCAGACAACTAGCGGATAGAGTGATTCATCTGGTTATCCCATTGGGGTAGCCAGATGTGTTGTCTCTGTCCGTTTTTGTTTTTTACCTGGTAAAGTTCCATGGCGGAAGCCTACCTGCTTAATAAGTTGAAGTCCGTTGAACAGACCTTTGATGAACTGACGCGACGCTTGGCTGATCCTGACATTGCGAAGGATCCGGGTGAGTTTCAGAGAGTGGCGAAGGCTCGCTCCTCCCTAGAAGAGACGGTCGCAACCTATGGAGATTGGAAAAAAGCGCAGTCTGATTTAGCCGAAGCCCGCCAAGTCCTTAAGGAGGCAGGTGGTGATGATGAGCTGCGGGAGATGGCTGCTCTGGAGATTGAGGAGCTGGACACCCGTATTGAGGAACTGGAGCAACGGCTGAAGATTCTGTTGCTGCCTCGTGACCCCAACGATGATAAGAACATCATGTTGGAAATCCGGGCGGGTGCTGGTGGTGATGAAGCCGGCATCTGGGCGGGTGATTTGTTGCGGATGTACTCGCGCTATGCAGAGACGCAGGGGTGGCGAGTCAAGATGGTGAGTGAGTCTCCGGCAGATATGGGAGGCTTTAAGGAAGCCATTTTAGAAATTCAGGGCGGTCAGGTCTACAGCAAACTGAAGTACGAAGCTGGGGTCCACCGAGTCCAGCGGGTGCCTGCTACGGAGGCGGGTGGCCGAGTCCATACTTCGACTGCAACAGTGGCGGTGATGCCCGAAGTGGATGATGTGGAAATTGAGATTGACCCGAAAGATATTGAGCTAAAGACAGCTCGATCTGGCGGTGCTGGTGGTCAGAACGTAAACAAGGTGGAGACGGCCGTAGATTTGCTGCACAAGCCTACTGGGATTCGTGTGTTCTGCACAGAGGAGCGATCGCAGCTCCAGAACCGTGAGCGGGCTATGCAAATCTTGCGGGCGAAGCTTTATGAGATTAAGTTGCGGGAGCAGCAGGAAGAAGTATCTTCTAGGCGGCGATCGCAAGTGGGTTCCGGCGAACGTTCTGAGAAAATCCGCACTTACAACTACAAGGACAATCGGGTGACGGACCATCGTCTGGGGCAGAACTTCTCCCTAGCGCCTGCTTTGGAAGGGGATATTGAAACCATGATTCAGTCCTGTATTACTCAGGATCAGCAGGAGCGATTGGAGGAACTGGCCGCTTCGACTACAGTTTCGATTTAATATTGACTCCCTTGAATTTGCATAAAAATAAGCGTGCTAGGAATTGTCCAGCACGCTTATTTTTATGCAAAATTTTTAGAGTGCCCTTAAAGATATAGGCATATAGCAATGTGCAAGTGCGTTAAGTGCAGCAACGGTGATGTGGGGCACGAAGTGCCCCACATCACCGTACTTAACCAACGTGCACAGCGCTATAGGTAACCGGATTAGTAGGGTAAGAGGGATATGGTAGTACTGTATCTGGTTACTTGAGCATAAAAATCGCAGCAATTAAAATTGCTGCGATCGCCCCTAACATCGTGTTGATAATATTGACCATCTCATTCGTTAACCATCGATATCTGGATTGAAGAGTAGCTCCAATAAGGCTTTCCAGGTTAGTGGCGATAAATGCTGCGATGACAGAAGTGAGAATATGGATAGGGGGAATGATGCCTAAGGCCCAGGCCACTGTGGCGATCGCTGCTCCACCTACCAAGCCTGCCAGCGTTCCTTCCAAACTGACTGCCCCTTCCGTTCCAGGTGGCACCGGACTCAGGTTTGTGATGAGGAATGTACGCTTACCATAAGCTTTACCCACTTCACTGGCGGACGTGTCTGCTAACTTGGTGCTGAGACTTGCTACATATCCCAAAACTAAGAGCTGCGCAATGGGAGGCTCCATGCCGGGACTGCTAAAGAGATAAGCTCCTAAAGCACAGAGGGCTCCCGTCAGGGCCGAGCCCCACACGTTCTCCGGCCCACGAACACCTGAGCGCTTTTCAGCGATCCCTGCTGCTTCCTTACGAGCCATGCCCAGCCGTGTTACCAATGTTCCTACCAGGAAGTAGAACAGCATAACGCTGTATCCCCTCCAGCCCAAAGTACCCCAAATGATCACCCCCAGGAACCAAGCATGGATTAGTCCAGCCGGTGTAAGAAGTTTTTTGGGAGAAAACCAGGCGATCGCCAGCAGCACCGTATTGAGGGCAATTGCCACCAACCAGGGCATTAACGTTTCCATGCCGAAAAATCTCTATGAAGTACAAAAGCGCACAGGCTGAGTAACACGCCCTATGGTAGAAAGCAGATTAATCATTTTGCCTTCACCTGACCTTTACGTTAACACCTCTCGCTTTTTTCTTCGTCTCTTCATGTGCTCTGACTATGCAACCTACGATTTTTCATCTGGCTTTTCCGATTAACAACATTGCTAAAGCTAAACAATTCTATGTATTAGGCCTGGGATGCCAAGTGGGACGTGAAAACTCCCACTCCATCATCCTCAACCTCCGGGGGCATCAGATTGTTGGCCACATGACCAAAGATCCTCTAACCCCGCAACGAGGAATTTATCCCCGCCACTTTGGCCTAATTTTTACTGTTGAAGAAGACTGGGAAGCACTATTAGAGCGATCTCAGCAACAGAACCTAACCTTTTACGAAACCTCTAAGGAACGATTCGTCGGCTCGCCCCTGGAGCACCGAACCTTTTTCCTGGAAGACCCATTTCACAACTTGCTGGAATTCAAGTTCTACCGCTACCCAGCCGCTATTTTTGGAGAGGCCGAGTTTGCTCAAGTGGGCGATCGCACGCACGCATAAGCTCTACTGGAACGACTCATTGCATGGGTGAAGCGAACGCCGAATCCAATGGCTTCAATGCAAAACTGTTTGAGGAAATAAGCTATTGAGCTGAGTGGATGGCAGTCAGATCAGATCCAGCGGTCGCTGCTGTATGTCTGGAACTGAAACCGGCGTCACTGAGGGCAATAGCCACCTGATTCATCACCCGCAGGTCCGTGACCATCCAGGCATGCGCGGCTACATTGACTACAACTTCATTCCCAACAGGCAGCTGAGAACTTTGGGGTGGCAGGATCATGGCATCTAATGGTGTCCAGATCGAAGTGACGTTGATGCAACCTAATGTCTCAGCTACATCTTGGTTCAGATCGTTGAGGAACGCAGAGTCAGGCCGCATCTGGCTGGCTCCACGATTCCAACGCAGGTAAGCGGTCCAGGTTCCCTGATTGGGGGAGGCGATCGTCACAAAACGCTCTACTCGCTGATGTCCTCCTAACCGTTGCAAATAGTAACGGCTGATAATGCCTCCCATGCTAAACCCCACTAAATCGAACGGCTGATCAGGAGTAAAGGTACAGTTCACATAGTTTGCAACCTGTTGCGCCAGTACCTCAAGACCATAGGTTCCATCGTTGGGTATTAGGTCAAGACTGTGTGTTTGCCAGCCTCGTGCTTCAAGGTAAGGAGCCATGGTCGAAAACAAAGTAGCGGTATCATCAATGCCATGGATCAGGAGGACGGGATTTCGAGTCTGCATAGAGAGTATTTGTGGGAAGTTTTTCCTAAAATATTGGATGAGTTTGCCAGTTACTCTTAAGCGTGGGCCGCTTTATCAAATGTCCAGTGCTATAAATCCCATATCTTGAGGTAAGTGAACAGTGGAATAAGCGAACAGAACATTGCTCCTGAAAGGCTTGATTTTATAAGTCAAAAGCATTCGAAATAAAAAATTTCTAGCAAACTTTAGTGAATCCGAACTCCTCAAGAATTTATTTGGCTTCTCATTTCTGTTAAGAAGGAATAGAACACAATTTTCTCGAATGAAGCTTTAAAAAAAGTTGCTTAATAATAAACAAGTTTGAGCAATCTTCCATTAAATCTTTACTTATCTATAAGACTCTTAAATCCTCAGGAATTTCCCTGATTCTTCCATACACATTTTTATCAGATACTAGGTTAGTGTTCTACGAGAACAGGCAAATTCACGGTCGTTCCTGCTAGCACGGATTACTAAGCTAGGTCTATCTATTGCTCTCACCCCCGTAAGAGAATGAGGATATGCAATGCTGTACCTTACCCCTCTTCCTGACGGTACACTTGCTCGCTACCCTTAACAGGTGTAATGCCATTCAGAACTTGGGTAACCTTACCTTGGCACGACCGCTCAGGATTTACTGCCACTATGCCTTCCCCTGTAGACTCTCAATCAAGTCCCACTGTAATGGCAACCCTACCTGAACAGGATGCTCGCGTGTCTTATTCCAATTCCATTGTGGGTGCTGCCATTTTTGATTTGAGTGGTTTACCCAAGGAGTACTTCACTACGAGCGAAAGTAGTGATGTGAGTTGGGTACAGACAATCTTTCAAGCTTTGGGCTTACAATCGCTCCTCATTTCCTCCCTTCGTTTAGAAGGGTTTCGGCACGCTGTTATCCATGGTCAAGACTATCTAGCAGTTGTAGTGCGGCAACGGGTTCGATACATGGCCCTTCTGGTGCGGAAGGAGGAACTGCAAGTAATCTCTGAGGGTTTCCTGGCCTGGTCTCTAGATTTTGAACCCTCTATTCTCCGCACACACCCTCGGTTTAGTGCTGTATAAGTAACTCAAACTGATATTTGAGCTGCAATGTGTCCTTCTGGAAATGGGAACATCTCGTAGCCTAATGATTTGAGTTCTTATAGAAGCTCGCACATCAAGTTCAGTTCAGTGCATTTTCGTTGAAGGTGAAGGAGAGTGGCGTGGTAGAGCACTGCCTTTCTCCTTTTTTTGTATGAGCCTTGCTTATAGCCTTTATATAGGCTATTCAACGATCGCTACATTTCTCTTAGGGAGAATGCACCTGTTCTAAGTCTTTTGGATTCAAAGTTTGTGTCGAGACGTGACCTACACCATTAGAAGAGGGTGGGGATGTTTCCCTACCCTCTTCTAATGGAAGCTGCTGGCGATCGCTATATCTTCTTAATTCTGCTCTTGTAACAGAACCATATAACGATTTGGTCCTCGGTTCGCTTGGCTTCTGAGCTCAGAGGGCAAATCTTCCATAGGAACCATCATAAAGTCCAGGTTTCTATAAAATTCGACAGTTCTGCGAGGAGATTGCACATAGATAGGGGTTCGCTCTTCTCGGGAAAGCCTACGAACTAAGGAGGAGCCAATTTTCTGTCTACGAAAATCAGGAGCAACGTATAACGTTTCTAGAAGAGAATAGCCTCGCTTCTGACGAATATCTGCTCGGGCAATAATTTTACCTTGGCGCTTTGCAACCCAAGTTTGCATATCGCTGGGCTGACTTGGAAAGAAACCCCATAAGCGACCCAGATTGTACGTGGTTCCGGCAATACCAATGAGCCAAAATGGAACCATGGCGACGGTCAGTAATAGCAGATCCTTTAAGCCACTGAAGGCGATCGCAACCATATTTCCAACGATTGGAATTAACAGAAAGACCGAGCTCAGCAGAAGCCCCTGGCCAATCAAACTCCTGATATCACGTCGGGTTGCGCGGTCAATCCAGTAGGTGAGTGCCATAATCAGGTGTTCTCTCACAGCCTACTTATCATGCCCAATTCTGTGCACTATTTCACACTAAAGAGAGATGACAATACTATCTTGGTGCTAAATAAACTTGCTCTATTCTTTCCAAAGCATTATACAAACCTTATTTGCATAGCTACTGCAGTATGGGGAGTGCCTTAAGATCTCTCATTTTTTAGGCTTTGTATCGATAGAAGCTATGAGTTTTATGTTTTGAGTCTAAGAAACTATTTGAAAGAGTATTGAAGAGCTTGGCATATTGTTCTGGAATGTACAGAGCATAAGCTTTTTAGTGGTTTTTAAGAGTTAAAGTGAAACGGTAACTTCTCCATTTGGAGAAAGATAAATTAAGGTCAATGCTGCTCAATTAGATACGAGTTTTGCTACCACTTCTTCCATCAATCCAAATCTCCGAGCTGCTGCAATGTAAGAGCAGTAGATGAAGGGACTCAAGCTTGATTTTGTAATAGCCTTTATGGTGGAGCAGCCGGCATAAACCTCATGCCTTATGGTTGAAATAGTGGCTCTTTTGTAAAAACGCCGAGTTATGAAAGATATCCTGTTACAGCGACGGCAGAAACTGGCGGAACGGGTTGCGTTCCCCGTAGTGCTGTGGTCAGGGCTAAGTGTATCCCGTAACTATCCGGCCAATACCTATCCCTTCCGGGCCAGTAGCCATTTCTTATACTTTGTAGGAATGCCTTTGGCTAATGCTGCTGTTCGGATGGAACAGGGACGTCTGGAGTTGTTCATGGACAATCCGACTCCAGCAGATATTTTGTGGCATGGGCCGATGCCAACGCGATCGCAAATTGCTGAGACTATCGGAGCCGATGCGGCCTATCCTTTAGAGCAGCTCCCTTCCAATGTCGCAGGTGCAGCAAGTGTAGCTGTGCAGGATGCTGCTACCCGCCATACACAAACCCATCTCTTACAGCGGGAGTTAACTCCTGCTCATCAATCTCAAGGGGTTGATCGGGAACTGGCCTTAGCCCTGGTTCAACTACGGCTCTGCCATGACGAATTAGCTGTAACAGAAATGCGTCGGGCGGCTGCGATCACAGTGGAAGCTCACAAAGCAGGTATGGTCAGCACCGCTTGTGCCAAGCGTGAAGCCCAGGTGCGAGCTGCTATTGAGGCGGTGATGACTGCTCATGAAGCAGTTCCAGCCTACACGAGTATTGTTTCTGTGCATGGGGAGGTACTCCACAACGATCGCTCTCCCCACCCTTTACAGGCTGGTGACCTGATGCTTGTTGATGCAGGGGCCGAGACCAACACCGGATGGGCTTCTGATGTAACTCGTACCTGGCCCGTCTCGGGCCACTTTTCCCCTACACAGCGCGACATATACGACCTGGTGCTTGCTGCCCATGATCGCTGCATTGCCCAAATCCGCCCGGGTGTGGAGTATCAAGACCTACATCTACTGGGTGCTCTAACCATAGCCGAAGGCCTAGTCGATCTTGGCATCTTACGCGGCAATCCCTCCAGCCTGGTGGAGCAGGATGCCCATGCTCTCTTCTTCCCTCATGGTTTAGGGCACTTGTTGGGTCTGGATGTCCATGACATGGAGGACTTCGGAGATCTGGCAGGATATGCTCCTGGGCGCAAACGGAGCGATCGCTTTGGCCTTGGTTACTTACGCCTCAACCGCCCCCTCCAGCAGGGTATGGCCGTTACGATTGAACCAGGCTTTTACCAAGTTAGTGCTATTTTGGAGGACCCTGAGCGGCGCGATCGCTACCATGAGGTCGTGAACTGGGAGCGCCTGTCTACCTTCTCGGACGTTCGTGGCATCCGTATTGAAGACGATGTTCTCGTCACAGAAACAGGGCACGATGTACTGACCGATGCTTTGCCTACCGATGCCCACGCCATCGAAGCGCTGGTGCAAAGTGGAGCCTGAAATAACCTCAGTTCAGGATAAGCTGAAGTGCTCATTTTGGCGTGCGCTTTGCGCACGCCAAAATGAGCGTTTTCGAGTGCTGCGCAACGCGCGGCACTCGAAAACGCCCTTAACCCGAACTCAGGTTATCAAAAGTGCTGAACAAGCCTCATAACGAAAAGGGCTGGCATTTGCCAGCCCTACATAATATTCGAGGTTACAAACAAGACCGGTCTACTGTTATTACAGCGCCATATCTGTTGGATTAACATCCACCGGACGGCTAACAACGGGAATTGATGTAGTTGATGCATTCAGCATCGGAGTCTTTGCTACGGAACCATCTGCCAGGGTAAAGAGTGGATTGGATAGAATTCCTGCTAAAGACGTAAAAATCAGAGCAATCACAATGGTGATTTGCAAAGGCCGCATCCCTGTCAAGTTCCAGCGGATTGGTGGGTAGTTCTTAACGGCTTCGGACATTTCATCCGGTTCTTTCACCACCATCATCTTCACCACACGGATGTAGTAGTAGATAGAAACCACGCTGGTAATTAGACCCACTAGGACGAGACCATAGGCACCCGATTGCCAACCCGCCCAGAACAGGTACAGCTTTCCAAAGAAACCAGCCAGGGGAGGA
Source organism: Leptolyngbya sp. FACHB-8 (assembly GCF_014695575.1). Lineage (GTDB taxonomy): Bacteria > Cyanobacteriota > Cyanobacteriia > Elainellales > Elainellaceae > Vacuolonema. The sequence goes on from NZ_JACJOO010000015.1 coordinate 112,881, forward strand.
ATACCCCCCAGAGATAGTAGACAGAGGCTCAGTGCCAAAGTCAACAGAGGGTCTTTCTGATAAAGGCCGCTGTACTCATTAATTTCATCTGTTCCAGTTCGCAGACTGAACAGAATCACACAAGCAAAGCCGCCCAGGTTCATGAACAGGTACACCAGCAGGTAGAACACCATGCTGGAGTAGCCAGCCTCGGTTCCCAGCACCAATCCAATCATTACGAATCCGGCCTGGGCAATTGAGGAGTAGGCCAACAGACGTTTCATGCTGGTTTGAGCCAGTGCCACCACATTCCCCAACACCATGCTGAGGATAGCCAGCGCCGTCAATACAAAATGCCATTGTTCCGCAACCAGCGGGAAGGCGTTTACCAACAGCCGGATCGCCAGAGCAAAACCTGCCGCTTTAGAACCTACAGATAAGAAAGCTACTACTGGGGTAGGAGACCCTTCGTAAACGTCAGGAGTCCACTGATGGAAAGGCACTGCTGCGATTTTAAAGGCGATCCCAGCAATTACAAAAACTAGCGCGACTACTAGACCCAGAGAATCTTGGACGCCGTTCTCAACAATGCTGGCCGTAATAGAGCTCAGACGGGTTTCACCACCAGACAAGCCATACAGCAAGGAGATACCGTACAGGAAGATCGCCGAGCTGGCAGCACCAATCAACAAATACTTCAGGGCTGCCTCATTCGAGCGGGGATCTCGCTTCATGTAGCCCGTCAGTAAATAGGAGGAGATACTGAGAGTCTCCAGTGAAACGAAGACCATCACCAACTCATCGGCTCCCGAGAGGAACATGCCGCCGATAGTGGCCGTAAGCAGAATCGTGATGAATTCCGCAAGGGAGGTGCCAGATTGTTCGACGTAACGAATCGACATGGGGATGGTGACTGCCGCAGAGAGCGCCACGATTCCCCGGAAAACTACGCTGATAGCATCGCCGTTGAAACTGCCCAGGAAGGAGATGGGGGCGGTGGTATCCCACTGATAGTAGAGGGAACCGACCGCTGCCAAAAGGCCGGCGATCGCCACATAGGGCGTCCATTTCGTCGAACTGCGACCAACAATTAAATCACCCACAAGGGTCACCATCAGAGTAATGATGACGATGCCCTCGGGCAGGATAGCTCCTGCGTTGAGTTGGGCTGAAAGGTTTGCGAAATCCATACAGGTTGCGGGATCAAACGGGTGAGCACAGAATTAGGCAGTTGAGGAAGACGGATCAGACGTATTATCTGAGAACCCAGACCAGAACTCCGACAGATCAGGTCAGAATCGAGCTGGCACCGTGTCCTTGTCCCCTCGTCTCACAACGGCAATACCGTCACAAGTGCATCATACCTTGCTATATCGGTAGAAAAGGGGTTTTGAATTGTGATGAACTTTTGTTATTCACATACGTTCCATAAGGACATGTCTATTATGGAAAAAACAATCGCCGTGTTGTTGCACTCTGGCACGATTCATGGCTAGGTTGGAAGCAACCTGGGTTAGGCTTCAGAAGGCACTCGCTTCATCCCTAACCTTTCTTGCCTCACCCAAAGCCAGCCCCCGGGCCCTGCCCCGCTGCTTCTTAACCCCTGCCTCGTATCTTTGAACTGCATCCAAGCTCATGTCTAAGCTCGTTATTGTTGAATCTCCCACAAAAGCAAAAACCATCCGCAACTACTTACCGCCGGGGTACCGGGTGGAAGCTTCTATGGGGCACGTACGAGACTTGCCCCAGTCGGCAAGCGACATTCCCACCAACCTCAAAGGCGAAGAGTGGGCAAAGATTGGCGTCAATGTAGGGGATGATTTCGACCCCCTCTATATCATTCCACAAGACAAAAAGAAGGTTGTTAAGAGCCTGAAAGACGCCCTGAAAGAGGCGGATGAGTTGGTACTGGCAACTGACGAAGACCGCGAGGGAGAGAGCATTAGCTGGCACCTGCTACAGGTGCTACAGCCTAAGGTGCCTATCAAGCGAATGGTCTTCCACGAGATTACTGAAGAGGCCATTCAAGGCGCTCTAGAAAATTGTCGCAACGTTGATGAGCAATTGGTTCGGGCTCAGGAAACCCGACGAATTCTCGATCGCTTGGTAGGTTACACACTGTCGCCCCTGCTTTGGAAAAAGATTGCCTGGGGCCTGTCCGCTGGCCGGGTACAGTCCGTCGCGGTGCGCCTACTGGTACAACGGGAGCGGGAGCGGCGTGCCTTCCGGAAAGGTAGCTATTGGGACTTAAAAGCTCTACTGGCTCAGGAAAAAGTTCCCTTTGAAGCGAAGCTCGTTTCGGTAGGTGGGACCCGGGTTGCCACCGGTGCTGACTTTGATGAAGCCACCGGCCACGTCATTGAAGGCCGCAACGTCCTTTTATTAGATGAAGCTGCTGCCTACGCCCTTCAGGAGCGCTTACAAACAAGCACTTGGACGGTCACAAACCTGGAGGAACGCCCCTCCACCCGTAAACCCGCTCCTCCCTTTACCACCTCCACTTTGCAACAGGAGGCTAACCGAAAGCTGCGGCTCTCTGCTCGGGACACGATGCGTACCGCTCAGAGCTTGTACGAGCAGGGCTACATTACCTATATGCGTACGGATTCGGTACACCTATCGCAACAGGCGATCGCTGCTGCCCGTTCCTGTGTTGAAGCTATGTACGGTGCTGAGTACCTCAGCCCCCAAGAGCGTCAGTACACCACCAAGAGCAAAGGCGCTCAGGAAGCTCACGAAGCCATCCGTCCGGCTGGAACCACCTTCCGTACTCCCCAGCAAACAGGGCTAAGTGGCCGCGACCTGCAACTCTACGACCTGATCTGGAAGCGTACCGTCGCAACCCAGATGGCCGAAGTGCGTCAAACGCATATTACCGTTCAGATTGAAGTCGAAGACGCTGGATTCCGCGCCTCTGGTAAGCGGATTGACTTCCCCGGCTTCTTCCGGGCCTATGTGGAGGGATCAGATGATCCTGATGCAGCGATCGAGAGTCAAGAGGTCATTTTGCCGACTCTGCGGCAGGGGGATCACCCAGAGTGTCGGGAATTGGAGGCGATCGCCCACGAAACCCAACCCCCTGCCCGCTACACTGAAGCAACTTTGGTGAAAACCCTGGAAAGTGAAGGTATTGGTCGTCCCAGTACCTACGCCAGCATTATTGGGACCATTCAGGATCGGGGCTATGCCCAGATGGTGAACAATAGCCTGATCCCCACATTCACAGCCTTCGCGGTGACGAACTTACTGGAGCAGCACTTCCCCGATCTGGTGGATACCAGTTTCACCGCTCGTATGGAGCGCACCCTTGATGAAATTTCTACGGGGGAAGCTGAGTGGTTGCCCTACCTGCGGGAATTCTACCTGGGACAAACAGGATTAGAAACTCTGGTCAAAGAGCGGGAAAACCAGATCGACCCCAGCGAAGCTCGCACTATTGATCTTGAAGGGCTGGAGGCCAGAGTTCGAATTGGCCGTTACGGAGCCTATTTAGAAACTGAGAATGGCGAAGAGGCCGTCAAAGCTTCTATTCCCCAAGACCTGACCCCGGCGGACTTGGATCCCCAACAGGTCGAGGTGATCCTGCGGCAGAAAACCGAAGGACCAGACAAAGTTGGCCTCTATCCGGAAACAGGCGAACCGATTTACATGCGCATTGGTCCCTATGGCCCCTATGTCCAGCTGGGGGATGAGTCGGAGGCTAATCCCAAGCCGAAGCGTACGTCTCTCCCGAAAGGGGTCAAGCCTGAGAACGTGACGTTGGAGATGGCTGTTGGTCTCCTCTCGCTGCCACGCAATCTGGGTACCCATCCTGAGACCGGGGCCAAAATTCAGGCAAACTTGGGGCGGTTTGGCCCTTACGTTATGCATTCTAAAGGGGCGGAGGGCAAGCCAGAATACCGTTCCCTCAAAGCTGGGGATGATGTCCTGACTGTAACTCTAGATCGGGCACTCGAATTATTAGCCGAGCCAAAAGGAACCCGTGGCCGTTCTTCTACACCTCTACGGGAATTAGGCCCGCACCCGGCGGATGGAGAGTCCGTAAACGTGTACAAGGGACCTTACGGGATCTATGTCAAACACGGTAAGGTTAACGCGACCTTACCTGAAGGGGAAACAGTGGAATCTATCACGATGGAGAAAGCACTGGAGCTAATTAACGCTAAAGCAGGCACTAAGAAGTCGAGTGGTCGTACATCTCGGGCCGCAGCTGGTAAAACCACCACAGCAAAAGGTAGTACCGGTAAAACCACCACAAAGAAGAGCACGACGAAGAGCACCCGTGCAGCGGCGAAATCTACAAGTACGGGTAAAAGCACCCGCACCAGCAACCGTAAACAGACAACATAGTGGCTTACTTTATAAGGGCCTGCTGTTGTTTGGTGTTTATCTTTGCGTGAAGGGATACGCGAAATAGACCGGTGTAGGGTTGTTGTAGAAAGGTCACCCTGGCCCCTGCAGCAACCTTATATAGCTTTGAAATAGAATTCTGAAACTGAAAAGATTGGAAATGTTTTTAATTTCTTGACGGAGCCCTCGTGGTTGGTCAATTGTAGTGTTTGTGTGGTGTGTATACTTCGCACGTTAAACCATCCGAAAGGCTAGTAGACCCCCGTTAGCCCGTCGTAGTCTGAGTCAGCCGTGTCAGAATGGCAAGAGTGCAGAACGTGAGAAAGCAGCATGGACATTAAAGACGGCTTTGTGAGCACCGTCGGAAATACGCCTTTAATCCGGCTTACAAGCTTTTGTGAAGAAACGGGTTGTGAAATTTTGGGCAAGGCCGAGTTCCTCAATCCTGGCGGTTCCGTGAAGGATCGTGCGGCCCTTTATATTATTGAAGATGCCGAAAAGAGGGGGCTGCTGAAGCCTGGGGGTACTGTCGTTGAGGGTACGGCGGGCAATACTGGGATCGGGTTGGCCCACATTTGTAATGCCAAGGGCTACCGTTGTCTGATCGTCATTCCGGAAACCCAGTCTCAGGAAAAGATGGATCTGCTGCGGACTCTGGGAGCCGAAGTACGTCCTGTACCTGCAGTGCCCTACAAGGATCCCAACAACTACGTGAGATTGTCGGGCCGGATCGCCGGGGAAATGGAGAACGCTATCTGGGCTAACCAGTTTGATAATCTGGCTAATCGGCGATCCCACTATGAGACAACAGGCCCCGAAATTTGGGCTCAAACGGAAGGCAAAGTGGATGCTTGGGTTACAGCTACAGGTACAGGTGGTACCTACGCCGGGGTTGCCATGTTCCTTAAAGAGAAGAACCCACACATTCGTTGTGTTGTAGCCGATCCAATGGGGAGTGGTATCTACAGCCACTTCAAAACTGGGGAAATTCAGGTGCAGGGCAGTTCTGTTACCGAAGGCATTGGCAGTAGCCGCATTACGGCTAATTTGGAGGGAGCGCCTGTAGACGATGCAATTCAGGTAGAGGACCCGGAGGCTATCCGCGTCATTTACCAACTACTCCGAAAGGAAGGCTTGTTTATGGGTGGCTCTGTGGGAATTAATGTGGGAGCGGCGGTGGCCCTGGCAAAACAAATGGGACCGGGGCATACCATCGTGACTGTCCTATGCGATGGGGGTACTCGCTACCAATCGCGCCTGTATAACTCCCAGTGGCTTGCTGAGAAGGGGCTGACACCTGCTTAGCGAACGTTTGAGAAATAGCATTCCAAGAGAAAGAAGTAGAGACCGTGTGTCTCTACTTCTTTTTCTTGAAGAGTGCCAAGCAATGATAGCCACGCGCTTCGCGCATGCCAAAAGGGGCATTTTTGAGTGCTGCGCAACGCATACCACTCGAAAATGCCCCAACCCGAACTCAAGTTTATTAGATTGCCTTGGGAGCGTAGTGACGAGACACCAAGTCAACGCAACGATTCAACGTGTTGTTCAATCCTTGATTGAGACCCTGAATCATCGCATTAACAATATTTTGCAGCACGTCAGGCGGAATCTTTTCCTCCTGGAAGTACTGGGGATTCATGCCCCACTTGAGGATTTTGATAATGACTTCAGGGGGAACATTGGCAAAGGAAGTGGTGGCGATCGCCAACACAGCCTCTCCCGTTACCTTTTTAATTTCTGCTTGGGGCAGTGCTGGATCCAGGGTAGACGCTTCAATCTGCGCCAACTGATCGAACAGCGTGTCGTAGCAGAAGGGCGTCAGCTCAGCGACCAGCATGTGACCGACCGGATCATAATGGCGAGACAGGATCTCAGCAGCATTAATCAAGGTGTTGAGTTCGGAGGGATTGTCCCAGTCGATTTGTCCCCGGAAGAGGGGTTCCTCATAACCTGGCAAAATTCCCTGAAAGTAAATGCATAGATCCTTGCCCGACTCCAGAATCTTGTGAAGGGCCACTTCAAGGGTTTCTGTTGGCCATCCCAGGTTGCGGCACAGGACAAACTTCAGTTTTTTCGGCTCGGCAAAGACCAGAGCGTTCAGTAGCAGATGAACGGCCTCCCCAATGTTCTGGCCCACAATAAAACGATTCGGGGCATGGACATTGATGGGCCGATTCTGAGAGATTTTAGTGTCGAACTGTTCACAGAAGGAACTGTTGTTCAGCATGTGAGTGAAGCGGACCATGGCATAGGTGACGGTACCATGCTCAGAAGCGTGGGCAAACTGCCATTCACAGAGCTTCTTGGATGCCGCATAAACCTCTGCGGTGTAATAGCGAGACGCTTTACCCGTGGAGGAGAAGACGCACTTCTTGACGCCATAGGCCTCACACATGCGAATCAGATTGCGCGTACCAAAGATATTGCTGGTAACAGTCTCGTGGATCTGTACCTCGGCCAACCCGGGTAGGCGTTGAGCTGCCAAATGAAAAACCACTTCGGGCTTTTCTGCCGCAAACACCTGTTCGAGAGATGTAGCGTCACGCATATCGACGGCGTAGTGGGCGATCGCTGTATCCCCCATGACCCCTTCATCTAGAGGTTTTACCTCAGTAGTCGCATCACTACATCGTTCTTTATCGACGGAGACAATGCGGGCAGCACCCAACCGGGCTACGGCTTCCAACAAATGACGCCCAACATATCCCTCTCCTCCCGTAATTAGTACCCGCTTGTCTTTCAGTTCCAAACGGGCATCGTCTTCATAGAGGTGAATGTTACGTGTCCAAGCATCGTAGAAGGGATCGCCTTGAAGACACCCCTCATTCTTGTAGGCACGAATCAGCCGTTGGGTCAAATCTCGTAATTGTTGCAATAGATCGGGGTCAGTTGGTTCGGGAGCCCCAATGGGAACCAATGCCTGAATTTTGGCGATTACATCCGCCTTCCGCTCTATTGGGTCGGAAGCACCAACCGCTAGCCCATTTGAAGAGGAGGACTGAAAATTAGATGCCGTGCTAGAGCGGTCAAGGTCTGGACTATACATGCTCAGCTCCCAGTTATAAGGACAGTAAATCTCAAGCCTTACTAAGTGCGTTTAAAGTTCACTGTGATTTGAGAATGAAAATAAATACATGATTCTTTTACTGAACCAACCCCAGGAATTGTAAAGGCTTCATAAAGCCTGTTTCCAGGAGTTGCCTAAGCCACTTGAAATTTAGCAGAAGCACGAAAAAATCCCTTATGGGTAAATCTTCAACCGTGCAATCTCTTTAAAAAATTCATTGCTACTTTAAAGACTTGATAAACAGCAGACTCAGCTTCTTGGGGCGGTAAAGAGAATTACATCCTTAACAAAACTTATAAAACCCGCTGTTAAACTAGGCCATTTCTAAGCAGCTTGGGCAGTGCTTTTAGGAATGGAGTGAGTGTATCCATCCCAGCTGATTAAATGAAGACCATTGGGTTTTCTTTATCAATTAGCTCTGGGCTCCGAAGAAATGGGATATTGAGCATTCTCTAAATCCTTTAAGGAGGTAAACGGAACAGCTTCAACGCCTTCGTGAAGTGGGCGATCGCACTCCAATAGAACTTGGGCGGTAATACGAGGAGTGATTGATTCTAGTTGTGACATTTGCTCGGGGGTGAGCAGGATAAAATCTGGTTCGCCTTCCGATTCATCCACCTCAGTTTCCTCTAAAACCGACATCATGAGGCTTGCCAGGAGTAGGTTGGCAGCTTCAGACTCTACATCTTCTGCTGTAATTAGCATGGTCATCATGTGCTTTTGAGGGTGCGTCAGCACAGTCTTTAACAGCTGGATAAGTTTTTGATTCAATACGGTTTCATCTATCTCCCAATTTGGCCGAACCAGCAAATTAATTGCTCTTAAGTTGAATAGTTCTCCACAATCAGATTTGATTTGTTCAAACGCTTCTGTTTCTAAGCCAGATGGAGAGCAATACTCGTCGAGCGAAAGTTCCTCAATGGCTTTAATGTATTCGTCGCGCCACGCTCTAAGGTGGACATTCAAGTTTTCTTGATGCGCCTCAGGGACGAAGCTTTTACTCTGCCTAAACAGTCCTTCTTCTTTAACGAATGCCATGTCAGCTTGCCAGAGGGCCCCATCAGTAGGCCGGTATACTAAGTCGACAATGTCATAGATAACAAATCCTTGCGATCGCATCACATCTATCACGTCATGAATTTGCCCAAAGAGGCTAACCTCAATAATCAGATACTCCGTATCTTTTAGCGCTTGAGTTGCTCCTAGTAGTACATCGGGTTCATTACCATCTACGTCTAGCTTTATTAGGTAGGGCGGTTCTAACTCATACTGCTGGCAAATTTCATCCACGGTAATGGCTGGAACCTTACGAAGATAAGGATCAGCAACAGGTTCTGGAGGCGAAGTTTGGCTTTGAGTTTGATGTACGTTGGTAACAGAGGAGTGAGCAAGCTCGGGGCTGATGTGCAATTCTGCTATGCCTGACTGACTTGCCGCGGCCGCAATAATATATTCTGCATTGGGTAATTTGGAACAGAGCGTTGCCAGATAGGGTTCGTTTTCACTGACTGGCTCAATCATGAAATGTCTGGCGCGGGGAAAAGCATCATATAGCTCAAAGGTTCCCAGGGCTGCACCAACATCAATCACCGTTTTGGGTTCAAAGCCTTTGTTTTGTTTAAGATGCAGCAATCCGCTGAATATTCTGGATCTTGACATCGTTGAGTTATTCATGGCTCTGCTGGCAGGACTGCATCACTGAACAAAAATAGGTTGCCCAAAAAACGAAAAATTCGCTCTGTTTTATAGCTTGTAATGCTACGAAAGTTTGCAGGTGCTGTCCTGACAACATGAGCTAGATACGCTATGACTGAAAACACAGATCAGATTTGACTGCAAATGGTTCAGACCAACTTAGAAGCTCTTTGAAAACTCTTTGAAAAGCTATTGAAAAGGCTCATGCTCCACACTATTTAGATAGGAAACATCAACCTTTTCTAATAGCTTTTTAAGCTCTTTTGACGAATCAGGACTAAGATTTTGCTCCTTCACAATGTAGTTTTCGGCCTTGAATGGTGAAATGGAGCAGCTCCCGCAAAAGTATGTAGCCGATTCAGAAATTACGGTTCAAGTTCTACTGACAGCCCGCCAATTTTCTATCATTCACTCCTTTTTCTATGGCCAAGCCTCTTTCTGTGCAGCCCCCGCTGGAGTTCATTCCTCCCAACTTTCAAACCTGGGTTTGGTGGGGGGCGCGATCGCTCCTCCCCTACCGCCTGCGCTACAGCCATAACATTGCCGACGTCCAGGTTCAGCATATTGAGCGGTTGGTGGATCTGTATCACCAGTTTGAACAGGGCAAAGCACGCTTTCTCCTGGCCTTTCGCCATCCCAGCACGAGCGATCCTGAGTGCCTGCTGCACTTGAGCTCTTACGTATTACCCGCTGCTGCTCGACAACAGGGTGTGTCCTTATCGAATCCGACCCATTTTCACTTCATTTACGACCGTGGCATTCCTCTCTGGGCCGGGCAGTATGTGGGTTGGCTTTATTCACGGCTAGGAGGAATTCCCATCCGACGAGGAAAGGTTGATACCACAGGGTTACGGACGATTCGGCAGTTGTTTGTAGAGGGCCGCTTTCCGATCGCCGCCGCTCCTGAAGGGGCGACGAATGGACATAACGAGCTGGTCAGCCCTATTGAACCAGGAATTGCCCAATTTGGATTCTGGTGCGCTGAGGATTTGAAGAAGGGCGATCGCTCTGAATTGGTCTATATCTTGCCTGTGGGATTGCAGTATGACTTCATCAGTCCTCCCTGGCACCGCATGGCCCAACTTCTTCATCAGCTAGAGGTGGATAGTGGTCTAGTTCCAGAATCTGATTTCCTCTCGGTTTCTGCTGTGCAGGATGGTGTAACGCCTACTTCCGAACAGCAAACCCAACTCTATCAACGGCTTTTCCGTCTGGGAGTTTATTTGCTGGGCCTGATGGAAGAGTATTACTCCCGGTTTTATCGACAACCGGTAGCGACCTTGCAAGCCTCGGCTGGCACACGCTTGAGAGTTCCTGAAAATATTTCCAACGAGGCTCTGGCCGAGCGGCTTCAAGCCCTACTCAATAGCGCCTTGGGAGTTGCTGAACAGTTTTTTGGATTACAACCCAAAGGGTCACTCGCAGACCGTTGCCGTCGGCTTGAGCAGGCCGCTTGGGATCGTATCTTTCGTGAAGATATTAAGGACCTGGATGCCTTACCTGCTGTTGAGCGCGGGTTGGCTGATCGCATTGCCGAGGAATCTGACTTTCACATCTGGCACATGCGACTGGTGGAAACTTTTGTCAGCGTGACAGGCAACTATGTGCGAGAAAAGCCCTCGGCCGAGCGTTTCGGAGAAACTCTAACTCTCCTCTGGGATATGGTGTCCCGCTTAAAGGGACAGCACTCCTTTCCTTATCCTATGCTGGGGCAGCGTCGGGCCCGTCTTAGTATTGGGGAGCCCTTGTCGGTGAGCGATCGCATGCCCGACTACCACGCTAACCGTCGCCAAGCTGTTGCAGCCCTCACTCAAGACCTTCAAACTGCTCTAGAAGCCATGATTCAGGCATAGAAACATCCGCTTGCACCCATCTCTCTAGACATACTCGGCAATAAAACTTAATACCCGGAAACGCTGGAATCCTTTTCGGCTGCGCCCTTTCCCCCCATAATGGGGTTACTTCTTTGAGATAGTCCACCGGAACCCGGCGACCTCGCAGAGGGCGATCGCTCCGCTGGTTTTGGAAACCTTAGATTCATACATTAAGGAAGAGCACTCATGGTTCAACGTGGTTCTAAAGTACGCATCCTGCGTCCCGAATCCTACTGGTTCCAGGACACAGGTGTTGTGGCCTCCATTGACCAAAGCGGCATTAAGTACCCCGTGATCGTTCGTTTTGAAAAAGTCAATTATGCCGGTGTGAACACCAACAACTTTGCCCTCAGTGAAGTTGTTGAAGTGGAAGCACCTAAGAAAGCTCCTGCCAAGAGCTAATCGGCTCGTTGTTTTTTCAATACAACTAACCAAGGGGGACAGAGCTGGGCTAACCACTTCTGTGCCCCTTTGTTTTTGAAATGTGCTTATCCTAGCGTTAGAACCCAGCAATTCTCGGTATGGAATCAGACCCGAAAACTGCTTGCCTTCGGCAAGCAGTTTTCGGGCTTCAAAGCCAAGATTGCGCGCCCGACAGGCGCGCAATCTTGGCTTTGAAGCTCATAATGAGAATTGCTGGGAAGTCTACGGTTGGAATTAGGGTTAACGGCGGTGTGATATAGTTTGGGGAACATTGGGGCCAGTTGGCTAATCCATGTGATCTAATAGCTTTCCACGGTTTTTCATGCACGATTCCTCAGCGCCGCCGTCCGGCCAACGCACAGAACCCATCATTTTTTTTGTGCACATTCCTAAAACGGCCGGAACTACGCTCGGATCCATTATGGTTCGGCAGTATGGTCGAAAAAATATCTTTGCCTGCCATCCGGACCCTAGCGTTGTTGGGAAAACCCCTGAAGATTTCAAGCAAATGCCTGCTGAGGAACGCCTGCGGTACCGGGTCGTACGGGGGCATTTTGGCTATGGCATGCATGAAACCATTGGTGAGCCTGCCATCTATGTGACCGTACTACGTGATCCTCTTGACCGCGCCGTGTCGCATTATCATTACGCGCGAAAGCGGAAGGATCACTACCTGCACAAGCAGATCATGTCCCAGAATCTCGGGCTCAAAGAGTATGTCGTTAATGGCATTTCTCTGGAGATGGACAACGGTCAAACTCGTATGCTGGTTGGGCCGGAAGGCGATACAACGCCTTTTGGACAATGCCCTCCTGAGTTTTTAGAGCGGGCCAAGCAAAACCTGCGAGAACACTTCGCTGTGGTGGGTACCTCTGAGCGGTTTGACGAAACCCTCATTGTTGCCAAAGAAATTATGGGATGGTCGATGCCCCTCTACATGAGCTGGAACGTCAGCCATAACCGCATGAAACGGGAAGATGTGCCACTGGATGTGGCGGAGGCCATCTATAAGCACAATTCCATGGATGTGGAACTTTACCGCTACGTCGATGAGTTGTTGGATGAGTTGATTGCTAAGCATGTGCCTTTCTTCAAGCTCAAACTCGCCTGGTTTCGCAGCTTGAATTGGCTGTATACTCGATTCTTCAAGTTCAGTCGCTCCTTTCCAAAAGACTGGCAGGAAAAACTCGATCGCAATTTCTTCAAACTCGTTTGGGAAGACTAGTACGCTGAGGCAGAAATCCATCACCTATGTTTTGCGTGGGGTGCTTCGCACCCCACGCAAAACATAGGTTGCGAACTTAGGCCGCAGCCTACTAGCCTTAATTGCTTGTGACAGAGCCTCTTGTAGAAAAATTTCTGCAAGAGGCTCTGTCTAATAAATTAATGGCAGATAAAGTCCATAACTGTCAGCAAATTCAGCCACTTCCTATAATGTAGGGTGGAGTCTTAGCGTCTCCTTACTTTTTCACTGTCGTTACCATGACCACCGAACTCCAGACTGAGATTGCCTCCGCCGTTGAGCAGCGTCGGAATTTTGCCATCATCTCTCACCCAGACGCTGGTAAAACAACCCTTACGGAAAAACTGCTGCTATACGGAGGGGCCATTCACGAAGCCGGAGCGGTGAAAGCTCGTCGGGCACAACGTCATGCCACTTCCGACTGGATGGAGATGGAGCAGCAACGGGGTATTTCGATTACCTCTACCGTGTTGCAGTTTGAGTATGGCGGTTACAACATTAACCTGCTCGATACTCCCGGTCACCAAGATTTTAGCGAAGACACTTACCGTACCCTGGCCGCCGCCGATAACGCGGTGATGCTGGAAGACGCCGCCAAAGGTTTAGAACCTCAAACCCGCAAACTGTTTGAAGTGTGTCGTATGCGGGGTATCCCCATCTTCACCTTCTTCAACAAGCTCGACCGTCCGGGGCGTGACCCCTTTGAGCTGATGGATGAGATTGAGCAGGAGTTGGGGCTGGCGACCTACGCCGTCAACTGGCCGATTGGGATGGGCGATCGCTTCAAAGGCGTCTTCGATCGCCGCAAACGTCAGATCCACCTGTTTGAACGCAGCGCGCATGGTAGCCGCGAAGCTCTTGACACGGTTATTGATCTGGGCGACCCCCGGATTGAGGACCTGCTGGAGAAGGAGCTTTATCACCAGTTCAAAGAGGAATTGGAGTTACTGGAAGGGGTCGGAACTGAGTTTGATCTAGAAAAGATTCACGCTGGGGAACTTACTCCTATCTTCTTTGGTAGTGCCATGACCAACTTTGGGGTAGAGCTATTCCTGGAATCCTTCCTGGACTATGCTTTGAAACCGGCGCCACGGCGCAGTACCCGAGGAGATGTCGAACCCACGGAGCCAGACTTTTCGGGGTTTGTGTTCAAGTTGCAAGCCAACATGGATCCGAAACATCGCGATCGCATCGCCTTTATTCGAGTCTGCTCTGGCAAGTTTGAGAAAGACATGGTGGTTAAACACGCTCGTACGGGCAAGACCGTACGATTGTCTCACCCGCAAAAGCTCTTTGGCCAGGGGCGGCAATCTCTAGATGAAGCCTATCCCGGTGATGTAATTGGTTTAAACAACCCAGGGATGTTTGCTATTGGCGATACCATTTACGTCGGTTCCAAGCTGGAATTTGAAGGTATTCCCTCTTTCTCCCCGGAACTCTTTGCGTACCTGCGTAACCCCAACCCCTCGAAATTCAAGCAATTCCAAAAGGGCGTTACAGAGCTGCGCGAAGAGGGTGCGGTTCAAATTATGTACTCTACGGATGAGGCCAAACGAGAACCCATTCTTGCGGCCGTTGGGCAACTGCAATTTGAAGTTGTCCAGTTTCGTCTACAAAATGAGTACGGCGTCGAGACACTGCTTGACCCGTTGCCCTTCAGTGTGGCCCGTTGGGTCGGCGGTGGTTGGGCCGCTATGGAGAAAGTAGGGCGTCTATTCAACACCGCGACGGTGAAGGATAGCTGGGGTCGCCCAGTGCTTCTATTCAAAAATGAATGGAACTGCCAACAAGTGGAAGGCGAGCACCCAATCCTAGACTTGCGACGGGTCGCGCCTGTGGTATCGGGACAAGAACCTGTTCAAGTTTGAGACAGGTTTCTTGCAAACGCTGAAGTGCCCTGTTTTGATGTACGCGAGGCGTACGTCAAAACAGAGCTTTGAGTGCTTGCAGCGTACGGCACAACCTTTTGAGACCTATGTTTAACGACAACCACCTACTTGCCAAAAGGGGAGAGGTAAAGCAAAGCCTCATCTCTCCCTTCTTGATGCGGGCTTGATAAACCCTGCTATGCAAACTCTTGGCTGTTTTTGAATGCGTTGACCAGCCTCTACAAATAGATTTTTTATCGCTCTGGAGTATTCTTAGGGCGTACTGACGATCGGCGATCGCTGAACTATACTGGCTTTTTGAGGTACGCCACTTAGGGGATATGGTCGATCCGTCTGATTCATCTGCCAAACGTCGGTCTTCTCGGCCACATCGCCGACCGTCAGCTCTTAAAGCAGGGCTTGTAGCTGTTCAGAAGAAGGAATACCGCGAAGCGATCGCTCTACTGCAAGGGGTCGCCCAGGGAGCACGGGACCCCGACAGCCAGGTCAAAGCACAAGTGGGTTTAGTGAAAGCCTACGCCGGTCTGGGGCGTACACAGGAGGCCGTTACACTTTGCGAACAATTGACGGCGCATCCCAACCCCTCGGTGTACCAGTGGGCAAACCAGATGCTCCGGCAACTTCAGGGTACTGCACGAGATAAGGGAACTGCTACTACTTCCAATACCGCACTAGATGACGACTTGGCCGCAGGGTTAACAATACGGCGTTCAACCTCCTCACCTAAAACTGTGCAACCAACGGGTATACCGACTTCGGTGCCCAAGACGGTGCAACAAACCAGAGTACCAACCTCGGTGCCCAAGACGGTGCATGCCAAGGTTGCAAGTGTCACTACCTCAACCCCAACCATCCCCCCTCGGTATCCCGGCTCTACATCATCCGATTCCTTCTGGCGGCAAGCAGGCCGCGCTCAGCAGAAGAGTTCTTTAGGGAATATTGACCAGGCAAAGTTATGGGTATTGGAAGCGGTTACTTTAGTGGGGCTTGTCGTCTGGCTCATTGCGCTGGTTCATTTCCTCCAGAGCATTTATAACGGCATCATCAACCGTATGGCCTTTGGCGACTTTAGCCTCCGAGGATGGGTCAATGATACCGATCCACGCTGGGTCGTATTTCCCCTGGTGGCGATCGCTCTCCTCTCGTCCTTCTGGGCTCTCCGGTTCCAGTTGAGACAAACAAAGGGGCTCAAACCTTTGACGTTCGAGGAGCTGAAGCAGTACAGCCCGGAAGCTGGCCAGGTATTGCAGACGTTTGCCAGACAACGACGGTCTTTAACTCCCACTCTTGGCTATCTTACGGATTCTGTACCCGTTAGTTTTACCTATGGCGGCTTTTGGTCGAAAAAAGCTCAGTTAGTGCTCAGTCGGGGGCTACTTGAGCAGTTAAGTGAGGAAGAAATTGCGGCTGTAGTGGCAGCGGAACTGGCTCATTTGCGATTTCGAGATGCAGCCGTGTTGTCAGCGCTGGTTACCCTGGCCCAGATTCCTTTTGGTATTTACTGGATAGTGGCGCAATGGGGCAATCGACGTAGCAATGTAATTTTGAAGGGGCTGGCTGTTGTCATTTCGGTTGTGAGCTATGGCATTTTTTGGAGCATTCGCTTGACCGGCCTGTGGCTATCTCGAATGCGGTTGTTCTATAGCGATCGCATTGCTTCTGAGATGACAAGTAACCCCAATGCCCTCACGCGGGCTCTGCTGAAAATGGCAATTGGTACTGCCAAGGAGGTCGAACATCAGGGTCAAACCCCGGCATTCCTAGAGCAATTTGATCTGCTTTCCCCCATTGGTGTTCAGTCAGCCCTGACCCTTGGGAGCCTGTATCCAACCTATCCAGGCGCTGCACTCCTGGAGTGGGATCGCAGCAATCCTTTCCGTCGCTGGCTTGCAATGCGGGATTCCCACCCACCTTTGGGCGATCGTCTCTACATCTTGGCTCGCTATGCTCAGCGCTGGGGGATTGATGCTGAAGTGGAGTTTTCTCCACTAACACGTCCGTCCCGGCCTACCCCTCAAGAATGGCAACCGATGGCACTTCAAGCCCTGCCTGCGTTGGGTCTGTTGATAGGGCTCATGGTGGGACAGGGGCTGTGGTGGTTTGGTTTGATGGCGGACCGCATGGGTTGGCTTTCCTTTGACTGGTTCCGCAGTGATTTTATCCATATGGTTAGCCTGTGCATTGGCTTTGGCATCACCACATTCCTGCGAATTAATCCCTTTTTCCCTGAAATCAAACGTCCGAACGACGTACCACTGGGCAATCTGCCTGAGCTGCTTTCTCCTCCTGGAGCCCTTCCAGCCAATGCTAAGGCTGTGCGCTTTCAGGGAACGTTGCTGGGGCGTCGTGGCGTTGCTAATGCTATAGGCCAGGATTTAATTCTAAAAACTGATGCAGGTTTACTGCGGCTGCACTTTTTGCCTGCTATTACGTCTAAGCAAAACCCACTGGCAGGTTGGCGCCAGTTGCAGGATTTTCTACATTGCTCTGTGATGGCAACCGGCTGGTTTCGTCGGGGTGTTACTCCCTGGTTAGATCTGGATGTCCTACAGTCCCAGAGCAGCAAGCCACTTCGGGCCGGGCACCCACTCTGGTCTACTGTTTTGGCCGGTTTACTTATCCTGTGGAGCTGCTACACCATCGTTCATGGTGATCTGTAGAGGTAATCCTACTCCCAGGCTGAAAACCCAATTTTGTTAATATGGCGAGCGAAGTCCACCATATTAACAAAACTGGGATTCACCCGCTCTGTAGTACCTATGTGCGAATGCGTTAAGTCTAGAAATGGTGATGTGGGGCACTTCGTGCCCCACATCACTGTACTGAATCAACGCGCACAGCGCTATATCTAAACCTTCTGCAACAGCCACAAACCGCTATAGGTTACTCCCGAGTCATCGGGTTGTACCAGTAAGAAGTGTAATCCTTGAGCTTTTGTCTGTCGCTCTTGAAAACTTTTAGCAGCAGCTTGTACATCGGGATCCTCGAACGTGGCCAAGACCCAGCGATCGGCTAACCCAGCATCCAGAATCAGACCATCTGGAGATCCAGGAATGTAAGACAAAAATGCTGGTTTGATAGAACCGAGCCATTGCGCCAACCGCATTGAAACCCGTCCCCCATCAATAATGACTCCAGGGATAGCCAGCGTCGAAGCAAGACCCAGATTGGCTGGCATCAAATCCTTTGGCATGGAGAAGATGGGAATGGGCTTGGCTGCAAAAGCGGGTTCGAGATCGGCCGCAGCGATCGACCCAAAACGCCAGCGATCGCCCCACAAGGTTTCAGGTACCGGCACTGGCGGCGGCATCTCAAGAGCTAAGGGATCATATGCCTGCCCTGTATATCCTGGCATCTGTACATAATCTGCTGCTCGCCTTTGTAGAAGCTGCTTTAGAACGGGTACATGGCGAGTCGCCTCAACCTCAATACCCAAGCGCTGAGCTGCTTCAGTCACCAAACTCAATGCTTGGGGGCGAAATACTTGTAATTTTTCAGGCAGTTTACCCCCTGCCATATATTGCAACTGTTGGGCGATCCAGGCCGCATTTGCTTCTTGTTGGGGGCATAGGGATAGTCCTCCAAAATCCGCCCCTGTCGCTTCGCAAACTACCAGTTCCCAAAGAGATTGCCCAGCTTCATCCTGCAACGGTCGTCGATAAAAATCCACTTGCCAAACGGTCATAGCTGCTTCCATCCAGGGGAGTTTATATCATGTCGGGTTAAATGTTTATGATGAAAAATGGCGCGGCGCAAAGCGCCGCGCCACTTTTCATCATAAACATTTAACTTTAATTGGTATTACCCGATAAATTATCTCAAGGGAACGGGAGGATGAAGATTCACCCTCCCGTTTTAGAAGAATTTAGATGTCTACTAGGCCATGCTTGCTAGTTGCGTGAAGCGTTGTTTTTAAGCGCGAAGCGTCTGAAAACAACGTTGTAGAACCGGCTCTGGAATCACCAATTGTCTGGGGTGCATCCCACTTTTGTAAGTGAAGCGGGCGAAGCCCGCTTCACTTACAAAAGTGGGATGCACCCATCGTCTCAACCTACCAGGGACGCCATTCGTCCCAATTCAGATTAAAGATGGAGGTATTGGGGAACGCTGTCGGGTTGCCATTCCGCTGCAACATGGCTTGCAGTTCGGCCAGCTTCGGCTCTGGGCGGGGCAAATTATCGACCAATTCGTAGGGCAAGATACCTTCGGAAAGCGCAAAGGATGCCGTTGTTCCCGCTGCTACGCCTGACGACCACTCAAAAGAATGAACGCGATAGGCCGCTGCTGCACTGTAGCTCGTGGCAATGTTCTTTCCGGCTACCAACATGTTGTCGATTTTTTGAGGAATCAGTGCAGACAATGGAATTTGAGCTGGATACGATGCCCCATGCGCTTGCCGAACACCAGGCCGCTCAATGTTGCCGGGTGCTTCTGGCGGCCCATAGGCCATACAGGGGTGGAAGTCGATCGCGTATTGGGCAATGCCGACAGAATCCGGATAAATAGTAGCCCGAGTGCGTCGCTGAATTTGCTCTGGGGGAGTTTGATTAAGAATAGCCGAGGTCGTCTCTAACCCTGCTAATCCAACCCATAGGCTCTGGTACTCCTGGGGCGATAGCGTGTTGCGGTAGTACTCATCCTGAAAGTTTGCCCAGGAAATGTCGATCTCGTTAATGGCAAAACCCTGATCATAGCCATAGGACGGACGACCAATGATGCGGCGCGACTCTCGAATATAGGGATATTTGGATAACCCATGTGCCGTCCCCATCGGTGAGCCAAAGCCTGACAGAAAGCGGTGGTTCGGAGCGGGTTGTTTCACGCCGTCTCCCAGTTGAGAATCCGTGTTGTCTGCCACGATCCAATAAAAGAAGCCGAGGGCCAGTTCTTCCCCAGAGCGCAAGGTTTCTGTCCGTAATCCACCCTGCCAACCACCCGGTTCTAGTTGGCCCTGGGCTTGAAGCTGATCGTGGGTCAGAATTAAGTTATCTTCGGAAGTACCGGGGCGATAATCATTTCCCCACACCCAATTCTGCATAGAAATATCCCCGGGTTTGGGCCGGGATACCCCAAACACTTTCTCTGTAGAGCGCGGCTCTGGGCTCCAGATACGGCGATAGGTGAAGATCACATCCACATCTGCTAAGCGTGGGTTTGGATCGAAACCATAGTAGGGGCGATAACGCTGGTAGAAGCTAGGCTCTTCGTACTGCTGTGGCTCCTCCGTACGCTCCATGGCAAAGGTGTAGGTAAAGCCCTGGGTGCAGTAGGGATCTGCAGTCGTTGTTGGAGAAGATGGGTTGACTGAGGAGCGTGGATCAATCCCAACGCGATAGGGTACATCGGTGAGAGCGACCAGTTCCCCAGTCTCAGTAGCTTCAATGACGTACCAGGGCGCAGGTTGAGGCGCTGTCTCATCGTCGTCGGGTGGTTTGGGAACGAAGCGAATAACGGATTTGGAAAGGCGATCGCTATCCTCATACCGATACGCGTCCTGAATCATAGAGGACAACGTTTCTGTGTTCAGCGGTGGTGTCCCAGGGGCAGGGGAGTGCTGAATAGCCGTTGCCGCCGTAATGAGATTACCTGCCGCGTTATATTGCAGCTCTTTAATAACGGTTGAGGGAAATAACTTGAGTTCTCCATCCCCCTCATCCTCAGCTTCCTCTAACATGTCCCGCAGGATGTCTTGGGCATCGTGGGGCAAGAAGCAGGACAGGCTCACCCAGCAATCCCCCGGGTTACGAATCCCATAGTTTTTCTCAATGCGGCGACGAAACTCCAGATATCCTTGCGGAAAATACAGCAGCTCCCGCTGCTTCCGGGATTCGTCCAGGGCTGACGTGCCCTGCGAGGTCAACTGCCCGCCAACCCAGTCGGTCAGTTCGGTCATACAGACCGTTCGTCCCATCTTTAAAGATTCAATGGCTGCACTCACTCCAGAAATTCCACCACCGACGATCAAGATTTCACACTCAACGGTTTGATCCGGGGTAGCGGTGGTAGTAGTGGAACGGGGCTGGGCCTGGGCGATCGCCACAGGCCAAATACTTAATCCGGACGCAGTCAGTATCGATCCCAGTACGGCTGAAAGGGACGATGTAAAGCGTTTCTTGAACATGAAATTCACCTGGGGCTTATGGGAAAGCAGCGGTAGATAGCGATTCCACCAGAAATCTTAATTCAGGCTTGTGGGGGCGGCAGCCGGATATCTTTTTCTGAAACCAAACGTACACAAACGATCCCCCGTGGATACAGGCGACGAAAGTGCGAACTATTTGGTTGCTTAGAGTTTAGCGCCCCCCATCCGGATCTTGTCTTCCTTCCGATGTGAGTAGGTTTTCCACAAAGGTATAAAGCTCTGATTCAGGCCGCTGATCTAACTGGTACCCCTTCAAATGGATCAGACCTTGAGCCAGTTCTGTAGCCCGTTTTTTATAGGCAGCACTGGCAGATAGGAAGTCTAAAAATACTTCTCGTTCAATGTGCTGGCGATCGGCTCCATCTGGCACATAGGATTCAAACTCCGTTTGCTCCGCTTCAAACTTCAGCAAGAAGATCAGAGCATTGGACTTTTCTTGCAGGTCGGACTTGAGTTGGCGAACATCTAAATCTAGCCGGTTAAAACCGATGTTTCCTTCAATTCGCAATTCCACAATGGGAGCTGTGTCGGGGCGGAGGTAGCCGGAGTGGGTGGCGTGTTCTAGGATGGCGATCGCCCCTTGCTCCACCTCCTCCATCGTCTCCTTCTCGGTCACTCGATGCCGTAGCCGCACAATCGGTCGCTGCTGATAATCCTGCTTTAGCTCGGCTCGAACACCTTCAGTATCAATCTCAACCAGATAAACTCCTCGATCGAAGTTTGTTTCCTCGACGCTATTCGCCTCGATCGAGCCGGGGTTAAAAACCCAACCGCCCTCGCTATAACTCTTGTGAATGTGCCCCAGAGCCAGATAATCTACCCCGGCTTCTTTTAGGGGCAGTAACTCGTTGTAACGTAAAGCTCCCTGATACCGTGCAATCTGCCCCTCAAGACCATGGTGGAACATCATCACAGTATTTGGGGGGCCCGGAGGCAGTTCCCGAATGGCTCCAGCAATTTGCACGATCGCCTGAGACGCTGTCGCACCGTACCAGTGAGAACCCAATACCCGCACACCACAGGGTAGGTCAATGTAACCGCCCCGTTTCTCCTCAGGATCCCAGGGTGCGTAGAAGGGTTCTCCCCCAGATACGTCTCCCGGTTCCAATAAAATCAAATTGCCCCACTCTGCCAGATAACGTAACCAGCTCGTACGCGTACCATAGGGCCGATTATCATGGTTGCCCTCAATGGCTAGAACTGGAATGCCTGCTTCCTCTAGTTCTTGAATGCAAAGCTGAGCCTGGTTCAGGATATTGGGTTGGATGGTGCGATGCTCAAACAGATCTCCGACGATGAGGACGAAGTCTACCGGATCAGCGATCGCATAGCGATACAGGGCATCCTGAAACGCCTCATAGAAGTCTCGCGTGCGCTCCTTGCTGTCGTAGCGGTCAAAGCCCAAATGCACGTCCGCCACATGGAGAAATCGAGCCATCGTGGTTATCCACCCGAACAAATGAACGCATTGTAGTCCAGAAACACAGGCCTTTGCTAGGGTGTATCGTCCAAAATACAACCCTGATTTTTTTGGAAAGCTCGACTACATCAAGCTTTCCAAAAAAACGGGGTTTTATTAAATTCACGTTTAATGAGTGTGTAGCGCGAAGAGTTCCTTTTATGAATTAGAGGCTCGTTGTGACAGCCGTTTATTTACCCAGCTGGCAACTCCACTGACGATCGACCCCAGCATCAGAATGCCAATGGCTGGCTGAAACAAGGGCTGCCAGAGCTTGTACCAGAGTTCCAACCCTAAGGGTGTATCGGTGTAGCGGCCAAGGACGGCGATCGCAAACCAACCAAAGGCTACAAACACAAAAAACAAGTTCCACATCAGAGCAGCATTTAGCCACCCGAGCAATTTATCTTTCATCCTTCCACCCACAGCACTATGTTTCTACTTGGATTTTGCCTTAAAACTAGCCCAATGATTTCCGTTGCTGAATGGACCTCCACCAGCAAGGCCCTCAGACCTTCTACGTAACCTGAGTTCGGGTTAAGGGCGTTTTCGAGTGCCGCGCGTCGCGCGGCACTCGAAAACGCTCATTTTGGCGTGCGTTTCGCGCACGCCAAAATGAGCACTTCAGCTTATCCCGAACTGAGGTTACGTAAATCGCTGCGCGACGAAGCCACGTGGCGATTCACACCCTCAGAAGTCGATTCATGCAGGAGATCTATTCTTCTGAAAGTCCTGGTTCTACGCCTGCAACATACCCGTAAAACCAGAAACTTTAAAGGAATGACCGATGGATGCTCCAAAGTGGGATACATCCAATGGGGGGAGGTTCGGTATGATGACGATGCGGCCCGTCGTCCACCGTTCAGGAGCAGCCCGTGGATTTTCGACAAATTGTTGGCTTTCGGCAGGTTAAAGATGAAGCAAACCTGCTGTACAAAACTCTGGAACCCATCCTCAAGTTGGATTCGCGCTATGCCGACTTGATGACGGTCGATCTGGCCAAGATTGTCCAGATTTGTGGACGCAGCAATAAGGAAATCAGCGCCACAGAATTGCTGGCCTTCCTGACCATCTATGCTCAGATTAAGCAGGATGCTGACAAACTCAACGCTGTGCAAACCTGGGAGTTTTCAGCAGCAGATCGACTGAAGTACCAAAAAGTGACGCTGCAAACCCTGCTGGAGTTGAACCAGACGCAACCCGGCGACGTGCTCAATCTGCCTACACTGCTCAACAAGTTGGATACTGAGACGGGCAGCCGTTATCGGGAAGCTGCGGTCAATGGCATTTACAAGTTTGCCCAGGTGCTGGTGAAAGCTGATGGTACTATCACCATGCAGGAAATGGAGGCCCTGTCGCAAATTTGGCAACTACTGCACCAGTTTCAGCCCATTGAGAGCTACGACAAGAAACTGACAGAGCTGATGACGGCGATCGCCCCCAAACAACCCGCTGCTGCCACGGCAGGCACAACATCAGCTCCCCCCAATGCGGCTTCTCCAGCCCCCCCCACTACTGATGAAAAGCCAGAGGAAATTCTCGAAAAAGCCCTGGCAGAACTGAACGAGCTGGTGGGTATGGAGAACATTAAGGAGGAAGTCAAAACCCTGACGAACTTCCTCAAAGTACAAAAGATTCGGGCAGAACGGGGATTAGCGCAAACCCCTGTTTCCTTGCATTCTGTATTTGGAGGGCCACCCGGAACCGGGAAGACGACGGTTGCTCGGCTGATAAGCCGTATCTTCAAGGGACTGGGCTTTTTGAAGAAGGGGCATCTGATCGAAACCGATCGCTCCGGACTGGTGGCCGGGTACATCGGACAAACGGCAAAGAAGGTTGATGACCTGGTACAGACGGCTTTGGATGGGGTGCTGTTCATTGACGAAGCTTATGCCTTGGTGCCTCGTGATTCAAGCGGTAGCCGAGATTTTGGTCAGGAAGCGGTAGATACGTTACTGAAGCGGATGGAGGATTATCGCGATCGCCTCGTCGTGATCGTTGCAGGCTACACCGACGAGATGGAGAATTTTGTCGAATCTAACCCTGGCCTGAAGTCGCGCTTTAATCGCTACTACTTCTTCAATGATTACGAACCCCAGGAGTTATTGCAAATTTACGAGAAGATGGCCAGTAAGAGCCATTTCCACCTGACGGATGGTGCCCGGCAGCGGTTACTGGCCGTGTTGAATGCGCTGTATGACGAGCGCGATCGCACCTTTGGCAACGGCCGCCTTGTCCGTAATCTGTTTGAGAAAACTCTGGAAAAGCAGGCCAATCGGTTAGCGGTCTCTCCCATGAATCTGACTGACGAGGAGCTGACAACCCTGACCGAGGACGATATTCCTGCACCCGCATCGGCTAGTGGTACGTTGCATTGGCGAACGCAGGCTTCTAGTCCCGGATCGTCGGGTTCGGTTAGTGGGGATGATGGTGAGAAGGCGATCGCTCAACTGGAAGCAGCCCTCACAACCCGGCTTCAGGAAACCCTCAATGCTTCCCAACTTCAGGTACAGGTACGCCAACGGGAATCGACCCTCAGCGTGCTGGTGAGTGCGCCGGAAACTCCCGCGTCCGATGCGGTGATGGCAGCCCTACAACCTTACCTGGCAACGGTGCTGCCGGATGGGATGCAGCAGGTGGTCGTATATGGGCGATCGCTCCAGGATGATGTGCCTACCTGGTCTACTGACTTTCCGTTATAAATAACCTGAGTTCGGGTTAAGGGCGTTTTCGAGTGCTGCGTAACGCGCAGCACTCGAAAACGCTCATTTGGGGTGCGCAAAGCGCACCCCAAATGAGCACTTCAGCTTATCCCGAACTGAGGTTAAACAATGTTAGTTTAGGGCTAATTAACCATAATTCGGGATAAGCCCAAGAGCCTATTGAGTCATACGCAGAGTGTATGGAAAAATAGGCTTTTTTGAGGGGTGCGCCTCGCGCACCCCTCAAAAAAGCCCTTAACCCAAACTTGGGCTAGTTAGGATTACCTAAAGAGGTGGGTGCGGCACTCAGTACCGCACCCACCTCTTTAGGAGCTGAAAGTTTCTAGCCGATGTACTGAGCTTCGGCTTGCAGTTGACGCAGAAGATCTTCATCACCCCGTGCTTGAGCTGCTTCCATGCGGCGTTGCAGATTTTGGCGCAGGTTTTCGCGGTGAGCCTGAGCGATTTCGTTCCGGGATTGCTTGGGATTTCTCAACATAGGACGCGGGGATGAACGATATAGTGTCTTCATTTCTCAGATTATCATTTTCTAGATTTTTCTGTAACCATCTATACAAAAAATAAATAAAATTCGTAGCCCTTGCTACACAATAACTTCAGCTATTTTAATGGCTAAGATGAGAAATGAAAATAGGAAAGTTCACCCTAATGGGCTACCTTGAGGCTTTTTGCTCCTCTTCCAGTCGATAGACTATCCGTTTCATCTTGAAATGAAGGATAGAAGCAACTCATTGGGGTGGTGTTCTAAACATTTGGATGGAGTGTGGTGAAAGGGTTGCAAATGCCTTCGCAGTAACATATAGCTTAAGCATTCTTGTGCTTTTGCGCGCCACAAGAATGCCTAAGTCTTGAACCAGCCATACGCTTAGAACAGTATCTGGCTGGCGAACTGGCAGCAATTCTCATTTTGGAATCTAGCCGAAAATAGTCCGCCGAAGGCGGGCTATTTTCGGGCTTCAAAGCTGAGAATTACTGGCGAACTGGGCTGAATATCGCGAGCTCCAAGGCTAGTGCGGTAGAATAAAGTGTCGGTGTTCGCTACCAGTCTTCGTACTACGACCGATTGCGTTTCAAGTTCCTATCCGTCTGCCTAAGACTGGTGCCGTTTGCGGCGACAGACCGATTTTACTTCTGGAGTTTCATGACCTTTTCTAACCTCGGTCTATCCGATGGGATTGTCCGTGCGGTTACTGCACGGGGCTACACGGAGCCAACACCCATTCAGGCTCAGGCCATTCCAGCTATTTTGTCGGGCCGCGATGTGCTGGCTGGGGCTCAAACAGGAACGGGAAAAACCGCTGGGTTTACTCTGCCAATTTTGCAACGGCTTTCGACTCAACCTGTCTCGAACTTGGGGCATCGCCGTCCTCCCATTCGAACCCTGATTCTAACTCCCACTCGCGAACTGGCTGCTCAGGTAGAGGAGAGCGTTAAAGCCTATGGTGTCCATCTCGGCCTGAAGTCCATTACGGTATTTGGTGGAGTCAATATGAATCCCCAAGTACGCCAGTTGAAAGGGCGGGTTGATATTTTAGTGGCGACACCGGGCCGCTTGCTAGATCACGTGCAGCAAGGCACTGTGGATTTGTCTCAGGTAGAGATCCTGGTGCTAGATGAAGCTGACCGCATGTTAGACATGGGCTTTATCCGCGATATTCGCCGTGTTCTCAACCTTCTGCCAAAACAGCGCCAAAATCTTCTGTTCTCGGCTACTTTCTCTCCGGAAATCAAATCTTTAGCTCAATCGTTGTTGCATGAGCCGGTATTGATTGAGGTGCCGCCCGTGCATCCAAAAGCGGAGTTGATTACTCAGAAGGTATATCGGGTGGCGAGCGATCGCAAATCTGACCTCCTCACCCATCTGATTAAGCAAAACAACTGGTATCAGGTATTGGTCTTTACCCGTACTAAACACGGTGCCGATCGCCTTTCTAAGAAGCTAGCTCAGGCAGGCATTACCTCTCTGGCAATCCATGGAAATAAGAGCCAGGCCGCACGGACCCGCAGCCTGGCTCAATTTAAGGGCGGTAATGTACAGGTGCTGGTGGCTACAGATATTGCAGCTCGGGGTATTGATATCACGGAGCTGCCGATGGTGATTAACTACGAGTTACCCAATGTGCCGGAGGACTACGTGCACCGCATTGGGCGAACGGGGCGCGCTGGGTCTGAGGGAGAAGCGCTGTCTCTGGTTTGTGCTGATGAATATAAGTATTTGTCAGACATTGAGAAACTGATGAAACGCTCGGTGCCTCAGGAGGTGGTTGAAGGATTTGAGCCGGATTCCTCTGCTGTGGCAGCAAATTTAGGTAGGCAGTCTGGTCATGCTGGACGGCAGGGGCGATCGCAACCCAACCAGTCATCCTCTCATAAGCCAAAGCTTCGTTCTCAAGATTCATCTCCCCGGAAATCTGCGCGATCGGGGCAGGCTCATGCTAAGCCTGTGCCCTCGTCTCGTTCTGTTTCTGAGCGGCGGAAGGCTCATTAGAACTACGGTGTTGTGGGTGGTGCATTTTGTGCACCACAGGTAACAAATCGGAGTTCAAGTTAAGGGCTTTTTCGAGTGCTGGCATTGCCCGGCACTCGAAAAAGCTCATTTTGGTGTGCGCGAAACGCACGCCAAAATGAGCACTTCAGCTTGTCCCGAACTGAGGTTAACAAGAATACTTGAGGTGTTGTGGATTTGCTTGAGCTCTGAATCAATTGGGTTGTAGTATGAGGTTTGGCTTGGGGGCGCGTCGCCCCCCAAACCCCCCGACTGGGGAAACGGCAGCCCGTTCCCCCAGTCCCCCTTCGGTTAAAGGGATTTTGCAGGAGATGCGTTAGGCCGCTTCGCATTTGTGGGGGTTGGATTCAGGCTGGGGTGATGGTGGCCTGTGCAGTTATAGGGGCAACTGGATCCTTCTATCAAATCTGGTTGAAGAACCCTAGTATGCAGTAGTGCGACGCATAACGCGTCGCACTACTGCATACTGCATCACGCAAAAACAGAGCTTTCGTTTGTTGTGATGTGCTTTGCACACCACAACAACAAATATGCATCAAGTACAGTGGCTTGTTAAGTTCTATAAAGACTTAGGAGATTTCCAGATAAGAACTTCCCCATTATTTGGAAAAAAGGCGCGGCGAAGCCGCGCCTTTTTTCCAAATAATGGGGATATTGTTTCTCAGAAATCTCCTTACTCCAGGAGATCGGGTTCTTCTCGGACGATTTTGTCGTACAAGGATTGGAAAGAGAACCAGCCCATGTAGTGGGAACCTACCTGGCTGAAGGTGAGTTGTGCAACTTCATGGGGAATGACGACGGGTTTTCCGGCGGCCTCGGCAGCAAGTTGGGTTTGGCAGGAGCGATCCATGGTGATGAACCACCAGGCGGCTTCGTCAACGGAGTGGCCCACTGTTAGCAGGCCGTGGTTGCGGAGAATGGCGGCTTTGCGCTCGCCCAAGATGGTGCCGATGCGTTGCCCTTCGGAGGTGTCTAGCACGACTCCGGTGTAGTCGTCGAATAGGGCGTGGTCTTCGTAGAAGGAGCAGGCGTCCTGGGTGATGGGATCGAGTAAACGCCCCAGGGAAGCCCAGGTTTTGCCGTAGAGTGAGTGGGCATGGGCAGCGGCGACAACATCTGGGCGGGCCTGGTGGATCTGAGAGTGAATGGCAAAGGCTGCGGCGTTGACGGGGCGATCGCCCTTCACCACTTCTCCCTTATGGTTCACCAGTAGCAGATCGGATACGCGGATGTGCCCGAAATACATTCCAAATGGGTTTACCCAGAAGTGGTCAATTAGCTCTGGGTCGCGGGCTGTAATGTGACCGGCTACCCCTTCATCAAAGCCATAGCGGGCAAATAATCGAAAGGCTGCTGCCAAGCGCTGTTGCCGATGTAAGCGTTCTTCCTGGACCGAACCGAAGACGGGAGGTTGGGGCAGATTGGGTTGAATCATGGTGAGATTAAGGGGTGGCGAGTTTTTGCAATGCGCTCAAGCAGTTATGAGCTAGAGGATGCCTAGGGTCAAGTTTTTGGGTACGTTTCCAGACGGCGGTCGCTCCATCCCATCAACCCCAGAGAGCCTGGAGCTACCCAGCAAGGGCATGAAAGTCTGGGTTAGCGTGGCGGCGGTTGCAGACAGTTCTCAAACTTAAATTTTGGTTGTAGACACCATTCGACCAGAACCTATGTAAGAGACCATTATGTTGTCAGATGATAGGAGGTTTCCCAAGCTTCGGCTATCTTCTGTTAAGACTCCAGCAATTCTCATGAAGTAGATCACACCCTTCCGGCAGCTTTATATAAAAACGGTATCAACTATAAAACCCAAATATAGAAGTGCGCGGGGCAAAGCCCCGCGCACTTCTATATTTGGGTTCTTCAACCAGATTTGATATTACTCAGATGGAGTATTTTCATCGCCTGTTTTGGGCCGTTCCATCGCAGGGGGATAGTGAAGAGTTTCCACTTCGGCGCGATGGGCTGCATTATTGGTCAGCTCTTCGGGCAATTCATCCATGGGGTCTTGCGACATGTCAGATGCTTCACCAATAACGCCGGGGGCGTTTACATTGGGTTTTGCAGAATGGCCTTTATGGCTAGCTTGTCCACCGGGCATAATACAGTCCTCAACTTGATGTACGAGCGGAAGATTCTCCTACGGGAATGGAATTGGGCCGCACCCGCATCCACCCCAGTCCAGCAATTAGCGTGTTAATCAACAAGAAGCCGATGTCATACAGGGATTGATAGGGACCTGACTTAACGTGATGAATTTGTAAGAGATGGTGGTCGATAATCCCTTCTGTCACGTTAAAGAGCCCAAATCCCAGCATTAAAGCTCCCCAAAAAATCGCTCCGGATCGGTTAGCATCCGGCTGCTTCAAGGCCTGCCAAAGGATAATCAGGCCTGTGATCTCCACCGTCCAATTCCACAGATGAAATAGGCCATCACCTAAAGTATTGAGATCCATTCCGGCAATGGTGTTGGTGGCATCAACGTTAGAAAACATGTGATGCCATTGCAACAGTTGATGCAACACAATCCCATCAAAGAAGCCAGCATGGCTGGCTCCCAACAGGATGCCAGCGAAGATCAGAGGACGGCGATCGCCTTTGACTAAAGCAGTTTCTTTGACTGCTTCAGAGTCGGAAGCCATGGGGTTGGGAACAGTCATGGTGGAGATTTGAAGTATATAGGAGAATTCCCGTCTGTGCTTACGGTAGGAGGTGCGAGGCGATCGCTGGAACTGTCGATGGTAGGAGATATCGTTTGGCCGAGGAGGGGCACAGTGCGCCCCTCCTCAACGTACAGAAGTTATGGACAATGCCTAATCCTGCTGGATAGTGTGGATAGAACGACCCAATGATGGAGAGGAGACGACGATGCCCAACTTGCCTGTGAAACGGATGGTGCTTTACAAGCATGGGGTGGGTTTCTTTGAGCGTTATGGCTCGGTGGGGAGCAGTGCGGCGGTGACGCTCACCTTCAAGAAAGAGGAGATGAATGACATCCTCAAAAGCCTGGCAGCGTTTCCTCAGGGGGAAGGGCACGTGGTGAATGTGTCTTATGAGACGCCGGAGGAGAAGCAGGCAGCCTTGGCGAAAGCGCCAATTGTATTGAGTGAGAATGAGGCGTTGCTGGATCTGGTGCGATCGCTCCGAGGTCGTGCTGTTCGCTTTCACCTGGCGGAAAATGGCGATGAAGCGAGCCGCCCGCAATCCCTTACAACACCAGGCTCCGAGTTTGTCGTGAGTGGTTGCCTGGTCGGTGTGGACCAACTGGAGGCGCAGCCGGAGAGCACGCTAATTTCGATCATGACGGTGGGTGCTGAAGCGGATAGTACCCCGAACTTGCGCACCTACCCCTTGTCCCAAGTGCGAGGGTTAGATATTCTCGACCCCCAGAGCGGCAATGACTTGCGCTATGTGCTGGAACTGAGCCAGGCCCGTGAAGACAAGCGTAGTGTGACGGTGCTGCTCGATCGCCCCAATGAAAATCTGCTGGTAACCTACGTCGCTCCCACGCCAACCTGGCGCGTTAGCTATCGTCTGGTCTATACCCCTGATCAAGCTCCTGAAGGTGGCGCAGGCAATGCCGAAACGGGGCAACTGTTGATTCAAGGTTGGGGCATTGTTGATAACCAGCTGGACGAAGATTTGGAAAACGTCTCGTTGACACTGATTGCTGGGCAACCCATCAGCTTCGTCTACGACCTCTACACACCACGCTTTATCGATCGCCCTCAAATACAGGACGAGGAGCGTACGGTTCCTGGTCCTGTGATGTTTCAGGAAGCTTTGATGGCTCCCGCATCAATGGCTCCTGATGCTCCTGATGCTTTTTATGCTTTTGAGGAACCCAGTATCGACTTTGAGATGAGCCGTTCTTTCATGGGTAAGGCGTCGTCAGCGCCAGCAGCTCCCATGCGACGTAGTTTGGAGAATGCTACGCAAGTGCAGGCAACAGGTGTTGCCCGAGGCGAGTTATTTCAGTACGACGTAGGCATTCCAGTCACCATCAAGCGAGGTCAAAGCGCTATGGTGCCGATCCTCGGGGCGACACTGGCAGGACGGAAACAGCATTTGTTCAACTCTGAAAAACTGCCCGATCATCCGGTTGTCACGATTTCTGCGACCAACACGACAGGGCTCATTCTGGAGCGTGGCCCTGCCACCGTTTTGGAAGCCGATAATTATGTAGGAGAAGCGGTACTGGCATTTACGTCAGATCAGGGAGAATTTTTTGTGCCCTATGCAGTGGATTTGGGGGTCCAAATAACGCCCGATGTGAGTAGCCAGGAAGAGACAGCGGCGATCGCCTTCGGCCAGAATGACTACCTGATCCACGATTGGTATCGCATCACGCAAACCACTTACACCATCGAAAACCGCAATCCCTATCCCATCAAGTTGGTGATCGAACAGCGGATTCATCCCCAGAACACATTATTTGATACTCCTGAGCCTGTTGAAATAACGGCAGAATTTCAACGCTGGCGCATGACTGTCCCAGCTCGCAGCTCACAAACGTTCATTGTAAAAGAACGGCAACAGATTGCCCGGCAGGAACGTGTTAGCGATCTCAGCTATGAAACTTTGCAACGGTATTTGGATGAAAAATTTATCGATAAAAACTTCTACGAGCGACTGCACGATATTCTCGATCTCTACCAACAAGTACGCCAAATTGAACGAGAAGTGAAACATCGGACTCAACAGCAAGAACGCTTCGCTCAACAACAACAGGAAGCGGCTGACAAACTTAATCCCTTAGGCCGTGATGGAGAGGAAGGCAATTTACGGCGACGGTTTGTGGCGAAAATTCAAGAATTGGAAGATGAGTGCGATCGCCTCCTGCGCGAGATTGCCGAACTGCAACAACAAGTTCCTGCACTGCAACAGCGCATTCGCCAGCAATTGCAACGTTTAGGCTAGTGGTCTGTCAATGTTCAAGTGTGGGGTTATCCCACACTTGAACATGAAACTTGAGGATTTTTTGAGGGGTCGCAGACCCCTCAAAAACTTCTTGACAGAGTACTAGGGGGCGACAAAAAGAAGCCGCAGCTCTCACAGAACTACGGCTTCTCAGATTTTGGATGCGATTAAACGGTTGCGTCTTCTTTCACCAGCTTGTCCCAACCCAAATCTTTGAGAGCGGTGTTACGGCGTAGGGGACGTGTTACCAACTCCAGAATGTCTCGGGCGTTGCCGAAGCCATGAATTTGGGCGAAGGTGAATTCTACCGACCACTTGGTATTGATACCACGGGCTTCCAGGGGGTTGGCGTGGGCCATGCCCGTAATCACGAGATCCGGCTTCAGGTCATGGATGCGTTGCACCTGATTGTAGTTGTCGGGCTTCTCCACAATCCGGGGGAAGGGCACGCCCATATCGCGGCAGGTTTGCTCGAGTAGAGCCAGTTCCGCAGCCTGATAGCGCTTATCCATGTAGGGAATGCCAATTTCGGGCACCGTCATACCGCAGCGAATGAGGAAGCGGGCCAGAGAAATTTCTAGCAGATTATCGCCCATGAAGAACACGGATTTGCCGCGAATCAGTTGCAGGTAATCTTCCAGGTTGTCCCAAATCTGAGCTTCCCGCTCATCCAGGCCCTTCGGTTCAACCCCAAACACGGAGCAGATTTTCTCCACCCAGGCGCGAGTACCATCCGGGCCGATGGGGAACGGCGCACCGATGAGCTTACACTTACGGCGACGCATGAGGGTGGTTGCTGTGCGCGACAGGAAGGGATTGACGCCGCACACGTAGGAGCCTTCTTCCAATACCGGTAGCTCTGTGTAGCGCTTGGCCGGGAGCCAACCAGAAACCTTGATACCTTGCCGCTTCAATTCCAACGTCAACTGGGTGACGACGGGATCGGGCAGAGAGCCAAACAAGACCAGAGATGGATGATCCACATATTCGGAGGCTTCAGCCGCGACGTCTTCTTTCTTGCGGCCAAAGTTCAGCAGCTTTTGCAAACCACCCCGTTCCTCCTTCTCTTCCTCAGAGGCGGGAGCCTGACTGGGACAACGGGCCGCCATCGCAGCCAGCACCGTATCTTCGCCCTGGGTGAAGGCGTAATCCAACCCATTGGCACGGGCAACCACGATGGGGATGCCAATTTCTGCCTCCAGCTTGGGAGCCAGCCCTTCTAAATCCATCTTGATAATTTCGGTGGTGCAGGTGCCGATCCAGACGATAACGGAGGGGTTGCGATCGCGCTTAATCTGGTCACACAACCGCTTCAGCTCGTCGTAATCATTCAACTGTGCGGAAATATCACCCTCTTCCAGCTCCGCCATTGCATAACGAGGCTCTGCGAAAATCATCACCCCCATCGCGTTTTGCAGGAAGTAGCCGCAGGTTTTAGTCCCAATTACCAGGAAGAAGCTATCCTCAATCTTCTGGTAAAGCCACGCTACACAGCTAATCGGGCAGAAGGTGTGATAGTTCCCGGTTTCACAGTCAAAGTTGAGAGCTTGGGGTTGAGCGTCAGCAAGGGTCATAGTGTTGGAATCCTTGGGGTGGATGAGTCAATGCGTGGATGAGTAAATTCTTTTTCTTCTACCTTTCGCTTCCTTGCCTCCTGCTCCTTCTGTCCCCTACTTTTTGCTGGATTCGCGATCGCGAGCTGCTCCGCTATACCGGGCACCTTCGCAAGATTCATCGATCAGAGAGGGTAGCTTTTGGGATTTTGCAGATTCGAGAGGTTCGAGGGCGGGAGGGGATTGGGACGGAAGCATCTTAACGGGTTTGTTTTCTTCCTCAACGGCCTGGAGGGTTTGTAATTCCTCGTTAGGGTTGAAGTTTAGACCCAGGGCCAGGATGATGCGATCGGGATTATTGCTAAGGCTAACGACCAGGGGAAGGAGTTGAGTGAGTTGGGGTTCGAGGGATGCCAGAGTTCCCAAAATGAAACTGGAGGAGGGACGGCGTTGGCCTCCGCAATCGACCCAAACCCCCAGCTGATCAATCCATTCACGATTTTCCTGGTAGTAGCTTAGCCAACGACGTTTTAGAGATTGACGCAAGTATTGAATATTCACGCACCTGAACCATTAACAAGCAAAGGAACTATCTAAGATTATGTTTGAGAAGTTCCGTAAGGAATTGATTTTTATGCACTGGAAGTACGAAAAAAATCGCTTCTCAAACACCTCTAAGATTTTGCATTGAATTGGTTTCAGGCTTGAACATAACCGCAACCAATCGTAAGGATTAAACCATCATCAAATCCATGTCTTCACTCTCGCTTTTTGGAGCGTGCTTTTCTGGATTGAGATAGAAATCAGATAGCAAACTGAACAGCTCGCGATCGGGAGAATCGTTAGGAACAACTCCTTCTGGGGAAGCCAAAATTTGGTCTGCAATGTTCAGATAGAAGTCACAGACATAGTTGAGCGAGGGATCAGATTCTGCCATTTCAAACAAAGTTTTGCCTTTGACCCGCGATACGCGAATGTCTTCAATCAGCGGCAACACTTCCAGCACTGGCATGGGAACGGTTTCGATGTATTTGTCGATCAGGTCGCGCTTGGCAGTACGGTTACCGATCAACCCGGCCAAACGCAATGGATGCGTGCGGGCTTTTTCTCGGACAGAGGCTGCAATCCGGTTGGCGGCAAATAGCGCATCAAAGCCATTATCAGTCACGATCATGCAGTAGTCAGCGTAGTTGAGAGGTGCCGCAAAACCACCGCACACCACGTCACCCAACACATCGAACAGAATGACATCGTACTCGTCAAAGGCGTTGAGCTCTTTCAGGAGCTTCACTGTCTCACCGACTACATAACCGCCACAACCAGCCCCAGCAGGAGGGCCACCGGCCTCAACACAATCCACACCGCCATAGCCCTTGTAGATCACATCTTCGGGCCAAATATCTTCGTAGTGGAAATTCTTTTCCTGCAAGGTGTCGATGATGGTGGGAATCAAAAAGCCTGTCAGGGTGAAGGTGCTATCGTGCTTCGGGTCGCATCCGATTTGTAGAACCTTCTTGCCTCGCCGTGCCAGTGCAACGGAGATATTGCAACTGGTCGTGGATTTACCGATTCCACCTTTTCCATAGACGGCTAGTTTCACGAGCGGGTTCTCCGTAGTACGTGTAGAGGGCGATTGAGGGGATTAGAGAGAGGAGAGAGTGCAGACTTTCCCGGAAGCAATCGGGAAAGCCTGCGGGTGTAAATGGAAAAACCATTTAGTCCTTTAACCTTCCGGTCACACTTTGCATTATTCACGGAAGAATGGGCTGTGGGAAGGGTACTGAAATTTGGAAATGCGAGCAAATGGAAGCAAAAAGCAGCATCAAGTACATTGAAGCTCATTAAAGGTGCAAGAGAGTTTATTAGAGCTTAAGCGATAAACAGAATCTCTTTGTGTCTTCCTTTTGTAGAAAGAGGAACAATAGACAAATAGATTAAAGCTTCAAATCTTTAGAATTACGATTGATTTTCGTCTAGAGCCTAGCTGCCATGCTCTCGAAGAGCTTCAAGCGGCTGAGCCAGTCTTTGAATGAAGCGATCGCCCCCCACTTCAGATCGCCCTGGATCCCTTCCTATTCAAGGAGACAGCCCTTTCCCTATAGCTTCGAACCAGAGGGATGAACCGCAAAAATCATCCTTAACTTTGCTGAGGATCGTCGGTCAACCTGTCCTTAAAAACGACGAAAAATGGGCATTTCAGAATTCCCTGTAAATTATGATGAATTTTTTGAGATGCAGGGTCTGGAGAAGGAGACGCGTTGAGTATTTTGACTGGTTTTGCTGGAATAGAGGCTTTTCTACAGCCTGCCCAGAGTAATTTGGCACAAGGCGCTGTCTTTTCCTTGGGCATTGCCGCTTTGTTGGATTACCTGATTGGCGACCCATGGGGATGGTTGCATCCAGTGCAGGTGATGGGCTGGGTAATTGGCCAATACAGCCGATGGGTGCTGAAAACCTTCGATAATCCAGCAGCCCAACGAATAGCTGGTGTCGGTTTAACCCTGTTGCTGGTGGTGGGGAGTGGCGCGATCGCCTGGCTGATCATCATCGCTGCTCACCAACTGCATCCCTTCTTTGGCCTGGCTGTGCAAAGCGTGTTACTCGCCAGTTGCTTTGCTGGACGCAGCTTAAGAGCAGCCGCAGAAGACGTTTTGCGGCCCCTTGATGCAGGTGATTTGGAAACAGCGCGGTTGACGTTGAGCCGCTATGTGGGCCGAGATACCGCTCAGCTATCAGAAACAGAAGTGCGGCGGGCGGTGCTGGAAACCGTGACGGAAAACGCAACGGATGGAGTGATGGGGCCGTTATTTTGGGCGATCGCTGGGCTTTTCCTGCCCACAGGCCCGGCACCTTTAGCTTTGGCCTATAAAGCCGCCAGTACTCTCGATTCTATGGTGGGGTACCGAGAAGCCCCCTACACCTATTTGGGGTGGAGTAGCGCCCGCTTTGAAGATGGACTGACCTGGATTCCCTGTCGTCTCGCGGTTCTGACCATTGCACTACTCTCTGGCCGACCGGGGCATGTACTTCGCATTTGCCGCCGCGATGCACCTCAAGATCCAAGTCCCAATGCAGGTTGGAGTGAGTGTGCTTATGCCGCAGCGTTGGGAGTGCAGGTGGGTGGCACGAATGTCTATCGAGGGATCGTTAAACAGAAGCCACTGTTAGGTGATGGCACACAGCCCATTACAACGCAGATTATTCATCAGGCAATGAGATTGACACGGTGGGCATTTCTGGGATGGCTGAGTGGGGCGATCGCCCTTATCTCCGGAAACGCCTTATTCAATCTGAGTTTGGGTTAAGGGCTTTTTCGGGAGGCGCGCGAGGCGCGCCCCAAAAAAAACATTTTGTCGTACGCATAGCGCACGACAAAATGAGCTCTTGGTCTTATCCCAAATTGAGGTATTCAAAATTCTCTTAACTTCTGGCTTAACTTCCTAAACGCCGGTGGTTCAAACCGGGCTTAAGCGGCAAACTAACGTCATGGTCAGAGAACGGCAACCCCCGCCAGCTAAACCCAACGCCTTAAAACACCCCCCATCAAACACCAGAAGCCCTCATGAACCTTTCCTACCGTGGCATTTCATACCAATCTAAATCTCCTGTAGTCGAACCGGGTGAGACGACTCAAACGGCCCGCTTCCTGGGTAACCCCTACAAAGTCTTACAAGCCAGAGTCGTCCAGCACCAAAATTCCGCTCCTCTCAAATATCGTGGTATCGACTACAACGCCTAACCCCATTCTCCGCGTTCTCCAGTTTCCGCTTTGCCCCCCTCAATCTCGGAGTTCTCACCATGCACCTTTCCTACCGAGCGATTTCCTACAGAATCACGACCCCTGCCATTGAGCTCACCGAAACGGATCAGACTGCTCTCTCCGTGAGTAACCGCTTTAAGGTCCAGCAAACAACGGTTGCCCAACGGACTGGGGTTGTATCCAATCTGAAGTATCGCGGTGTTGAACCGAGTACCTGATATTGCCTGCGATGCTGATGCAAAGAACCCCCATCCAATCGGCATCCGCTAAGGCAAGTGCGCTGTGCGTCTACAATCAACTGCTCCTACTCTGAACACACACGAGCCTGAGAGGTATCTCAGGCTTTTTTCTTGGGTCAATTAGGAGAAAAGCTGCGCTCTTTTTTGATCGCTTCGTAGTGTATGGCTATGTGGATGGGATGTGGTGAGAGGGATACGAAGCGCTCCTCTCACCACATCCCATCCACGGGTCTATGACAATTCCGTTCTTATTCTGTTGCGGAGGCGAGGTGTTGTTGGGAGCGACGGGAGCCTTTGTAAAGCTTCCGGGTTGGGTTAGTGGCCCATTCTAGTGAGAGCAATGCGCCATTGAGGGCAAAGGCTAGAACCGAGACAGCGATCGCCCCTGCCCAGATCTTGTCATAGCGTCCGGCTTGAGCAATGCCATCGAAGAGTAGCGTGCCCAGCCCCCCCGCACCAAACTTGGCTCCGATGGTGGCGATCGCGATCGCCACCACTGCCGACAACCGCAGTCCTGCTAAGAAAATGGGCAGAATTAGCGGTACCTGCACCTGCCACCAGCGCTGCCACACACTCATCCCCATCCCCCGTGCTGCCTCAATGACGGATGGGGAAATGGCCTGCAAGCCTACCACCAAATTTCGCACCAGAATGACCTGGGTGTAGATCACCATCGCTGCAATCACTGAGCGATCATTCAACCCAAAAAAGGGCACCAGCAGAATGATCAGGGCCAGGCTGGGAACCGTATAGAGGATGCCCAGGGTGCCGAGAACGGGTACATTGAGCCAGCGGTAGCGGTAGATGAGCAGGGCCAGGGGGAGGGCGACGAGGACGGCGATCGCCAACGTCAACAGCGTCATGCTCAGGTGCTCCAGCACCAACTTCCAGACCACGGCGGGATTTTGGAGAATGTAACCCATCAAGCACCTGCCCCGACACTGGCTGAATCGCGAATGTGCTCCAGAGTCAGGAACCCAACGGCATTGCCGTCTTCTAGCACAGTCAAACGACGGGCCCCCGTCCGGAGGATGAGGGAAAGCGCATGGCGCAGGCTGTCGTCGCGGGTAATGGTGGGTTCGGCATCGGTGTGGGCGTAGTTGGGGGGCATATCCATCATGGCCGTCTCCACACGCAGCAGGCTGAGTTGCCGCACCATGTCATCAGCTCCCATCAGCTCGTGGACAAAGTAATCTGCTGGTTGCGTCAGGATGTGGAACGGGGTGTCATATTGCACGACCTGCCCGGTCCGCATAATCAGAATGTTGTCAGCCAGGCGCAACGCTTCTTCAACATCGTGAGAGACAAATAGAATCGTCTTCTTGAGTTGTCGTTGCAATCGCAAAATCTCATCCTGCAATGCGGTGCGGGTAATGGCATCGATCGCCCCAAACGGTTCGTCCATCAAAATGACCTGCGGATCACCGGCCAGAGCACGGGCCACACCCACCCGCTGCTGCTGACCACCTGAGAGTTGAGCGGGATAGCGATCGCGAAAATCCCCTGGATCCAATGCTACGAGCGTGAGTAACTCATCCACCCGCTCTTGAATTTTGGGACGTGACCAACCCAATAACTTGGGCACCACGGCAATATTTTGGGCCACCGTCATGTGGGGGAAGAGACCCGATTGCTGGATGACGTAACCAATTTGTTTCCGCAGGCTTGTGGCTTTCATTCGCCGGATATCCTGCCCATCCAGGTAAATCGTGCCAGAGGTGGGCTCATAGAGCCGGTTCACCATCTTGAGCAGAGTGGTTTTGCCGCAACCACTCGGCCCCAGCAACACGACGAGTTTGCCGGCTTCAATTTCGCAGGTCACTTCATTGACGGCCAGTCGAGATGCCCCCGGAAACCGCAGTGAGACTTGATTAAACTGAATTGCGCTCACAGTAGGTTGACCTCAACGTGTGTACTCAAGTTTGATTTTTCGTACTGGCGCGCGAAAAATCAAACGCTAAAGCAACCCCTCTTCTGTTAAAAACGTTTTCGCGACATCCGCAGGCTCTTTTTGGTTGCCGCTTACTTCGTAGTTAAGGCGTTGCATCACTTCATCGGTGAGCTTAGGAGCGAGAGCGTTCAGCGTATCGGCCAGCTGAGGGTTGGCATCAATGGCAGACTGCCGAACAACGGGAGCAACCTGGTAAGGAGGGAACAGCTTCTTGTCGTCTTCCAGGAGAACCAGATTGAAGGCGCTAATTTCTCCATCGGTGGCAAAAGCAACTGCCACATCCGCTTCGCCATCAACGATCGCCTTATAGCGCAGCCCAGGATCAACGGCCTTGTATTCCTTCAGTTGAAAATCGCCATACGCTTTCTGGATGCCGGGAAGACCATCCTCTCGAGCCTGAAATTCGGGTGGGCCGACAAGGGTTAAGGAGCTCGCCTTGGCCGCCATATCGGAAATGGTTTTGATGCCCAGCTCATCGGCTTTCTCGCGGGTCATGGCCAATGCCTGGGTGTTGTTCATTGGAGCAGGGTCTAGCCACACCAAATTGAACTGCTCTTTGTAGGCTTTCGAGACGGTATCAAAGACCTGTTGTTGATCGCTGTTGGCAGGGCGTTTTAGAACGGTGAGTAACCCCGTTCCGGTGTACTCAGGATACAGATCAATTTCGTCGTTGACTAAACCCGCTTGAGCGACTGGGGTTCCGCCCAGATTTAGCTTACGTTCGACCTGGAACCCGGCTTTCTCCAGTGCCAGGGCGTACATTTCGCCAATAATGAACTGTTCAGTAAAGTCTTTAGACCCTACGCGGATAGGCCCGGATGAGG
Organism: Leptolyngbya sp. FACHB-8; assembly: GCF_014695575.1. Taxonomy (GTDB): domain Bacteria; phylum Cyanobacteriota; class Cyanobacteriia; order Elainellales; family Elainellaceae; genus Vacuolonema. The sequence continues at coordinate 153,475 of NZ_JACJOO010000015.1, forward strand.
CGGCATTATTGCTGGTATTAGAACTACCTCCGGTGCAGGCCACGATGAAGGTAGCGGTCATAAGCGCCAGCAGAGGCAGGATCAAAAAGCGCCGAAAAAATCGCATATCGAACTCCTGGAGCAATGGGAAGGGGGAATTACAGATGGGGTCAGGAATCAGAACGACGGACAGTTTGGGCGATCGCCTCTACGCTGGAAACGCAAAACAGGGGACAGACGTATTCCTACCCTCAAGTCTTATTCATCATACGGACAGGCCTGGTTCAGGGCAACCACTGAGGGCGTAATCCAACCAGGGGTAATTGCTGGGGTTCAACAGCGGTAGGCTTTCCGTCCTTGTCTTTGAGGATGGGGAAGAACCAGAGGCGGCTGGTGGCGATCGCCGAGCCATCAGAACCCCGCAGGGCCTCCTGGTTGTCGGGGCTATCCGCCGTGACAGTCTGGTCGAATAGTAAGCCCAAGCCGTCAGGGGCAAGGCTCATTTGAATATCTCGCTGAAGGGGTAGCTTGAGCAGATCGATCCGTTCACCACTCTTTGTATTCACCGTGGTCAGAATAGGCTGTTCAATAAACTGATCACCTGGCAATAACTTGGTAACCAGGCAGTAAAGCCAGGTTTTGCTGGGATCAAACTGAGCCGTCAGGATGGAACCATCGGTGGTGAGCAAATCCTTCTCGGTACCCTGGCTGGTGACCAGGAATAGCGACTCGGTAGGGTTCTCAGGGTCACGGTTGAATTTCACCATGGTGGCGGCTGAGCCATCGGAGGAGAAGCTTAGCACCATGCCAAATTTAGGCAAAAAGTCCAGCGGGTCTGCTCCAGACTGGAGTGGCAGAATTGCCATCCCTTCCCCCTGGGCCATGGCAACAGAGGTACTGTCAGGAGCAACCAGGAAATCGCCACCGGGTTCCGTTTCAACCCGTTCGGGTTCCTTGCCGGGATAGATCACCCAGAGGCCAAATTCGGAAGGGTTCTGGCGGTTGGCTCGTTGAGCGACGACAAATTCTCCACTGGGGGCCAGGTCAAACTTCAAGTTCTGATACTCGCGGTTATCCAGCACGAGTTCAATCACACCGGCCGGTTGAGGGCTGCTTTTGGGTTTGGGGCGATCGCCCTCCACACCCGGCCCTATGGTTGGCGCGCTGATGTGGATGCCTGTTGTGACGGTGTAAACCTTCTGATCCAACCCAAAGGGATCGTTGGAGTTGCGTTGTGTGGCAGAGAAAAGGATGCGATCGCCTGCTGGATAGGGCTCATAGTCCATCACGACCAGATCCGGCGGGGTCAATATTATCTCTTCTTTGCGAGTGAAGTTATTAAGGATGAGACGTCCAGCGCGATCGCCTTCCACCCCCAGGTAAACCAGAGCGCGATCGCGGCCCTGAAACGTGCTTTCGTACAGCAACATTTCCCGGCCATCCCTGTTTTTGCTGTAGAGATCTCGCGCTCCCTGCAATTGCAGCTTGAACTGGGTGCCATAAGGGGCAGGGTTTTCCAGAGTGTAAGCCATACGGCGACCGGCCCAGCTCATCTTGCCCGCCAGGGGAGGATCAATCTTGAGATTTCGCTCCACGCTTTCATGATCCATAGGACGGCTAAAGGTGAGCAAAAAGGCACGGTCTTCGGCTCCGATTTGGCGATCGCCCCAACTAAAATCCCGCACCCGTGGCGCGGTGTGATCCCCTGATAGGGACAAACCTCCGATCAAAAGGCTAAAAATCATGATGAGTATGAGAGCAATGCGATCAATCGGTTGCCAGCGCTTAGAAGGTTTTGAGGGCCGAGACGTCATACTTTAGCGGATCAAGGGTGGAAGAGTGAGGAAGATTAAATTGTAAGGGGCAGAGCAGGCCATTGGCTGTAACAGAGAGGCGGTGTCTAATTTCTTCAGAGGCGGAATGCTCTAAATAGTGAATTCTCAGGGAGCGGATGACGGCCTTTTGAAGATGATGGAAGACTAGCAGCTTCCCCAAAAAGGTGGGCATAATCGGGGCAGGGGCGTTTACCACACATTTTTTTGATACGGCTTGTACTCGTGTTCCGTTTCGCTGCGGCCTAAGAAAAGCCCTGGCTCTCCTTTGGCCTTAGCAAAACTGAATCAATGTTGTGGATATTACTATGACGACCCTCTCTCACACGCTGACGGATTTGGGCCACGAAATCTATCTTGTCCGTAACTTGCTGGCTCCTTCAGTTTGCGAGCATGTCATTCAGGTCGCGGATTCTCAACAATTTGAGGCGTCTCGAACGTTAGGCGATGACATCGATCTAACAGTGCGCGGCGGTGATATATGGCGTTTGGGAGACCCGGCACCACTCGCGCAATCAACGAACAAGCTGTTGATGAGTCAGGTGGTTGTGGTGCAGCGTTTGCTGTACGAACACTACGGGATGAAATTTCCTGTTGCGGAAAACTTCTCAATTTTGCGGTACCAGACAGGGCAGTTTTACCAACGCCATGTAGACAACATCCTTTTAGCAAACCGCTTCCAGGAGGTGCGACGGGGCATCCCAACCCGCGACATCAGTGTGGTGGGTTACCTGAATGACGGCTTCCAGGGAGGAGAGACCTATTTTGATCGCCAGGATATTAAAGTTAGGCCGGAGGCTGGCAGTGTGCTAATTTTTCCGGCTTATTTCACCCATCCCCACCAATCCCTTCCTGTGACTACAGGTACCCAGTACGTGTTCACGACCTGGTTATTTCATTAGACCTCCTGCGTGAGTCGTTGCGTGGCTTCGCTACGCAACGACTCACGCCCTCAAAACCCGATTCATGCAGGAGGTCTATTGACGAATGGGTTTTGTTGGAGACCGAATTAAGAGTTTATCCAAAAAACTAATGTTGGGGGTGTGTATGCATACCACCCTTCCCAAATTAGGTTTTTGGATGGATTCTAATACCAATTCAATACGCAGTTTTTTGACAAGCTGCACTCAGTAACGCTTGTCAAAAACAAACTGTCTAAACCCGATCGCGTAAGGCTATGTGGGGTTAGAACACCCGAAGGCAATGTCTTGGCGGGCAACGCACAAAACATTGCCTTTAAGCGACGACTCACCCGGAAAAATCCTATAAATCTTTCAATGATGAGCATAATCAGGGTTACAGGATTAGCCTTGAGAGAGTATGCTCCTGAACATTAAGCCGTCAGGGAGGGATCTTTGTAATGTCTACTATTTCGGAAGCGGAACGGCAGGCGATCGCCTATCTCCTCTCCCCTCAGTCGGTTCGCGACCGCTGCGGCCAATTATTTGAACTGGCACGAAAGGATAAGCTGGCACATTTTCGGTTAAATCTGTCCCAACTGCCCTTTGCGGCTGATTATGTGCTGGCGGTTATGCGACAAAATTATCCCGACCTACAAGTGCCATTCCATAGCCGATGGCGACACTTTAATGCAGGAGGGAGCGATCGCCTCGCCGAGCTGGATCAACGGCTAGCGTCTCTCAATCCCCTGGAGCAGGCCCGTGCCCGTTTCGATCTCGTCATTCCGAGTGTGTTGCTGGATGCAGGCGCAGGCGCGAACTGGCGTTATCAGGAAGCTGAGACGGGGCAGGTGTCTCAACGCTCTGAGGGGTTGGCGATCGCGAGCTTTCGTATGTTCTGCGCGGGTGCTTTCTCCAGCGTGCCAGCGGCTCCCCTGCAAACAGATTCTGAGGCGCTGCTGAATCTGGATGCTTCTGCCTTACGAGACGGGTTTCAAGTAACGGACGCAAACCCCCTGGTGGGCCTGGAAGGACGACTCCAGTTGATGTGTCGTTTGGGGCAAGTCTTGCGCGATCATCCCCAATACTTTGGTGCTGAAAATCCCCGTCCAGGTTACCTGGTTGACTACCTCTTAAAGCAGTCTGTCGATCAGCAACTTCCGGCTCCTAAAGTGTTAAGTGCTGTCTTGCAAAGCCTGGGTAATATCTGGCCGGGTCGCATTCAACTGTCTGGAATTAACCTGGGGGATGTCTGGTCACATTCTGCGCTAACGGGTGATCAACTGGCTGATGGAGGACTGGTTCCCTTTCACAAGCTTTCCCAATGGCTCACCTATTCTTTGCTTGAACCCCTGCAAACTCTAGGGATAACGATTACTCAGCTGGATCAGCTCACCGGCCTGGCCGAGTACCGTAATGGTGGCCTATGTATTGATACAGGACTGCTAGAACCGAAGCACGAAGCGGTCACGAAAGAGGCTCACCTGCCTTCTTCGGAAATCATTGTGGAATGGCGTGCCGTAACCGTGATTCTGCTCGACAAAATTGCAGATGCGATTCGCCAATCGCTAAACCTTAGCGAAATAGACCTGCCCCTGGTGAAGGTCTTGGAGGGGGGAACATGGGCCGCAGGTCGTCAAATTGCCGCTGAAAAGCGGATGGGCGGTGGTCCCCCCATTCAAATCGAGAGTGATGGCACCGTGTTTTAACGATCGCTATGACAAAATTAGGGCTCTGAGTTTTATTGGAAAAATGTGCGCAGGTTCTACCTGCGCACATCCATTAAACAAACACGAAACTCGTGTCAAAACTGGTTAGACTGACGCCATAAACGACCCCAATCAACTCTGGGGTTGTAGCCCCTTCTGGGCTGTAGGAAATGCTGGTTCCTGTGACACCCAGGGATGCGGGAAGTTCTGCCAGAACATAATCACTGGCCTGGCCCTGAAGTTGGATAACGTCGTTACCGGTGGTGAAGTCGGCGATCGCCGCAAAATCTAATGCTCCATCGGTGCTGGCATCCCCATCGTTGTAGAAGGCCGAAGCTGTATTTCCCAGCCCAAACGTGTCGCTGCCACTTCCGCCAATCAACACATCAACCTCGCCCACGCCAGTCGTTGTAGCCGCAGTTCCCGTTAAGGTATCGTTGCCCTGGCCGCCATAAACAATGTCATTAGCGGCAGTGCCCGTGAGATTGTCGTCGGTGATAAGGGTGTTGTTGGTAGCGATTACATCCTCAAACGCTGAAAGAATCGTGAGCCCTTCAGCGTCGGTAATGCCAAGCGATTCACCTAACTCACTTGCGGTTGTGGAGAGCGATGTCAGTTCTTCTTGACTCAGCTCACCATCTCCTAAAGCTGTTAAAGCGCTATCAATTAACGGGGATAAGTCAACATCCGATAGAGGTATATCGATACTGCTCTCAATGGCATCAATGAGCGCTTGGATATCTTCTTGAAAGCCATCGGGGGCAACCAGATTGATTGAGTCAGAGATGCTAAATGTAGCCATCAGAAAGTCTCCTTTAATAAACGGCGATTTGTCTGACGAGGCTTCGAAACGTGAACGTTGAGTTAGGGGTACTCAACGAAACAAACGTTTCCAGGATACCCTAACCTCCCCTATCCTGCTATTGCTAACATTTTTATTGAATTTGCAGGCTATACGAGGCAACTCTTGTGGGCCAGGGATTTCAGCGCATCATTGTAACTTATCGAGTTTTATAACGTTCTTGGATTTAGAGATATGAGGTATGAATTTGCCTGATGCAATGGGCTTATAGTTTTGACGAGGCTTAATGTTCCTTTAATGTCAGTTTCTAAACTTATTTCTATTCGATGGTTGCGATCGAATTTTAAGGATCTTGTATTTACTAATCTGTCATTCTTCTTGTGGAATTAGTTTTTATAAAAATAGCGAGAATCTATTTTGAAAGTTATTTTTCGTGTGCAAATCGCATAAAAGGCGAGCCTTTTAGTCAGCTTTAGAGAACGCCCTAATACTAACTAGTCAGTATTAGCCCATATTTGGATATGGGGGTGCTTCACACCTCTCATTTCCAAATACAGGCAAACGTGAACCGTTTAGTACTAGGGTGGGGTACCATAATCATGTGAAAGACCTTCTTGTTAAGAATGGTTTAAGGAATACTTAGGCTGAAGTCTTTCAATCTATTTTCGCTATTACGGTGGCATCTACACATAAGGAGTTGTTAATGTTGTGTGTGTAGATTGAAGTTGTGTCAATTCTCCCTGCCTCCGATTTTCCCTTAACTACTGTGTTTTCTTTCTCTAATTTGACCCTGGAATCAACCCTGCAAGAGTTAACACTCTATGAGTGTCAGGTTGAGTCCTTTGAAAGGGTATCTGAAGTTGTGCAGTTGCTAGATCAACGGCCTGAATTACCCGGTATTCTTGTTACGGAGCGAGGCAAAACTGTAGGCTTACTATCCCGACGGCGATTTCTTACAAAGATGAGCCGTCCCTATGCATTAGAACTTTATTTGAAGCGATCGCTCCAATCATTTTGCAGCTCAACGGATACTCGATTTCTCTTATTTTCGGGGGGCGATCGCATTGTCGATGCCGCTCAGCAGTCAGTAAAGCGATCGCTCGATTACCTCTACGATCCTGTAGTAGTTCAGCTCAGCGAAAAAGAGCATCGGCTACTGGACGTGCATCAACTGCTCGTAGCCCAATCAACCATTCATGAATTGGCGCAGCAGGTGATTCGAGAGCAATCCCGGAACCAGATGATCCAGGCCGAAAAGATGGTGAGCCTTGGGCGTGTAGTTGCCAATGTAGCCCACGAAATTCTAAACCCGGTGAACTTTATTTCAGGGAACTTGGGCTATCTCAAAAGCTATGTTGAGAACTTATTAAAACTATTGGAGTTGTATGAAGTCAGCCTTCCAAATCCTCCCTCACCAGTGCTAAAAGCTCGGGATGAAATTGGAATTGATTTTGTGCGATCAGATGTTGGTAAAATTCTCGAAAGCCTGAAGGTTGGTGCTGTTCGCTTAAAGGGTATTGCCGAAAGCCTCAGAAAATTTTCGCGGATGGATGATGGTCAGCTTCAAAAAACGGATGTTCATCAGTGTATTGATCATGCACTTCTCATCCTCAATAGCCGTACTAAAAATACAGTAGAAATTGAGAAAGACTACGGGGATTTGGTAGCCATTGATTGTTATCCCAATCAACTGTCTCAAGTCTTTATGAACATTCTCAGTAATGGTATTGATGCTCTACTGGAACGAGCCAATCAAAAAATGGTGAGTGCCTCAGTTGCTTCTTACCAGAATGGTGAAGGTTCTGAGCTGTCATCTAAACCTTGGCGTCCTGTTATTACCATTCGAACCTGGATGAAGGGCGATGAAGAAGTGGCGATCGCCATTTCCGACAATGGCACAGGCATCCCCAAAAAAATTCAACAACACATCTTCGAAGAGTTTTTCACAACAAAACCCGAAGGTCAGGGGACAGGTTTAGGCTTAGCGATCAGCTATCAAATTGTGACAGAACGTCATCTGGGGCAACTCAATCTGAAATCTGAATTAGGTGTAGGAACAGAATTTGAAATCTTTCTTCCAATTCACCATAGTTCCCCAGCCTATAAATAATCTGAGTAGTCTACTTGGGCAGTCGTCACATGCCTAATCTGGCTTTTCAACTCAGTGTCAATAATCGCAAAGGCTACTCTGCCTCAACCTATCGCAGGTACTTTAGAGGAGCACGCTGAAGCTCATCAACTATCACATTCGCCATACAGCTACCCCATCTCTCCAAGCTGTCTTAGGGGCTGTTTTAAAGGTTGTTTTCCGTACACGAAGGGTACGGAAAACAACTTTGCAGCGAGTTTTAAAACACGCCTTAGCCCGAATAGATCAACGTTTACGTTTGAGCCAATTAAAAATTGGTAATAGGATTGCGGCTTGCTAACCACCGTTCTAAGGATTTCTGGCTTTCACTGCTTTGACGACCTGCTAGTAAGCCTTCAATACCAATGTGTTCATCTAGATCAACCCATTCAATAGCGTAACCATCAGCGAGCAATTGCCAGTTCTGCCGTTCTGCCAGAGAACCATGCAATAAACGGGGGTACCAGGAAAGAGGAACAATTAGGCTCCGCCCATCAACCAGATCAATGATGAGTTTTTCATCCGTTATGGTGACTTGAGCAGCAAGGGGTTCTGTTTCAAGCGTCAAAGTAGTCATGCCATGCCTCCAGTAAGGTTTGATGGTACTCCTCCACAACTTTCTTAATATCGTTTAACTCATGCTCTTTGAAGCCTCGATTCTTTTCAAGGGCGATCGGGATGAGCCAAAATTTTGCAAGTTGACGGTCACGCTTTACATGAATATGAGCAGGTTCAGCCCTATCAGAACTAAAGAAGATAAAGCTGTAGGGGCCAACCTGAAGAACTGTGGGCATGAGCTAGATGTTCGCTGATCTGACCTTAGTTTAACCTGCCAATACTTGACAGCTAAGGAATAGAGGCGATCGCCCCCCACTCACCCCATTAGAAGGAGTGCGATCGCCCCTCCCGTTTGCAGTTGCGATCGCCCCTCCACTCCACTCATCTACCCATCCACTCATCCACTCATCTACACTTAAAGAACCCATCCAACAGCCCACAATCCCATGAGCTACCGCGAAATCATCACGATTGAACCCGACAAACGGGGAGGAAAACCTTGTATTCGACGGATGCGAATCACGGTTTACGATGTTCTAGGCTGGCTGGCAGCAGGAATGTCTCACGCTGAGATTCTGGATGACTTTCCTGAATTAACTGAGCAAGATATTCGCGCGTGTTTAGAATTCGCAGCAGATCGTGACCATCGGTTAGTCGCTTCGGTAGGTGCAAGTTGAGGCTTCTATTTGACCAGAATTTAAGCCGGAAATTAGTAGCTCGATTGGCGGATGTTTTTCCTGAATCTAGTCATGTTCAATTTCAGGGGCTAGACCAGAAAACGGATACAGAAATATGGGAATTTGCCAAGGTTAACGACTTTTGTATTGTGACGCAAGATGCAGACTTTCCTGAACGAAGCCGTTTATATGGTTCGCCTCCAAAAGTTGTATGGCTCAGATGTGGCAATACACCTACAAGCCAGGTTGAAGCCTTGATTCGTTCTGGCTTTGTGGCAATCCAAGCCCTATTAAATGACTCTAATTTGCACTGTCTTGAGTTGCATTAATAATAATAGAAATATCGAGTTAAATGCGTTTCATTCCTCTTTCTCAGCACCATAAAATAGGCCAACTCCTCCTATTGAATTGCCGCTAATATTATGAGGATTGAATTTCACAGCATTGCGTTTCATTTTTTCTTTGAAAAACTCTTCTAGGACAGGAATAGTATTAGGAGCCAGTTCAATATGCCGTGTATCGGCTTCTTGCATTCGCCCTAAAATTGAGTATCTGGCTTTGTTTTCTCCATCTCTAGCAGAAACCCTTTCTGCACTAGAGAATCAACAGCCAAGTACACCTTCCATTCAAGCCAAGGGTGTTGAGGATCAGAAGGATTGGCTAGCTGTTGATCAAGAAATAGCTTCAAAATTTCTACTTCACTGTCTTGCAATTCCTTGCTTAACGCCTCGAAATAATGGTGGTCCACAGATTTCTTGTAGTCGTCAAACACAGACTTCATTGAATCAGGAATTTGATACAGGCTATGGATTTGATCAATTCTATGAATCTCCTTCAATAAACCGATTTTAACTAGGGAATTAACAGGTCGTTGATGTCTATTAATTTCTAGTGTCTGATTCCCCACCATTTGTAAAATCTCAATGTGGTCATCTGGCAGGTCTGGAAGAAGATTGCGTATATATTCTTTCTTCTTTTCAAGATCCTTATTTTGTCTGTATTGTGCTGTCAATATTTTTGTAAGCCTTGAAACATTTATCAAAAACCAAAGCAATAATTCAGTAAGCAGAAGGCCTGAACTAAAAGCTAAAAGAACTAAAAAAAGATAAAACTGCTTCTTCGGATAACTTTTTCGTATCAATTACTGGCTTTAGCTCTGGATATAGGAAGAAAATCATGAGAAGTGCAATAAGACATCCGACAGTCACTTGAGCAGCAATCTTCTTGGAGTTAAGAGAAGATATAAACTTTAAAATTTGCTCAATCATTGAAGGGATGCCAAGTTTAGGGCTGGTCTAAGAATTATTATGATTAAAAACATATTAGCTCAGCAAAATGAGAGGGTCTGTTTGGGCGGCAACTGCTACTGAGGGGGGAGGGAGAGCCGATCCTGTGGGTAGGGTTGAGATCCTTACAATAAAGACATCGTTAAAGAGGGCGGAAAAGTCCTTGCCGGAGCGTAGTGAGGTGGATAATGACACCATCCGGCATCGCCCCCGAGAAAGTCCCTATTGAAACGGATCCCGAGTCCTATGCAACCTACGAGCCAGGAAAAATTCACCGAGAAAGTCTGGGAAGCCTTTGTGTCCAGTCAAGACCTGGCGCGGCAGGCCCAGCAGCAACAGATTGAGACTGAGCACCTGATGAAAGCCCTGTTAGAGCAAGAGGGGCTGGCCGTTAGCGTGTTCAACAAAGCAGGTACCAACGTGCAGCGCGTGCGCGACTACACCGATAGCTTTATTGCCAAGCAACCCAAAGTCAGCGGCAGTGGTTCCTCTTTATACTGGGGCCGTTCTGCCGATGCGTTGCTCGATCGCGCCGAGAACCACCGCAAATCCTTCGGCGACGACTTCATTTCCGTCGAGCACATCTTGTTGGGATACGCCCAGGACGATCGCTTTGGGAAACCCTTATTCCGCGAGCTGCGGCTGGACGAAGCCTCTCTCAGACGGTTTATCGAACAAGTACGAGGCAGCCAAAAAGTGACCGATCAAAATCCTGAAAACAAATACGAAGCCCTGGAGAAATTTGGCCGCGACCTCACCGAAATGGCGCGTCAGGGTAAACTCGACCCGGTGATTGGTCGAGACGATGAAATTCGGCGCACCATCCAGATCCTCTCCCGCCGGACGAAGAACAACCCGGTGCTGATTGGGGAACCTGGGGTAGGTAAAACGGCGATCGCCGAAGGCTTAGCCCAACGTATCGTCAAAGGTGACGTACCCGAATCCCTTAAGGACCGCAAGCTGATTGCCCTCGATATGGGTGCGTTGATTGCCGGGGCTAAGTATCGTGGCGAATTCGAAGAGCGCTTGAAAGCGGTGCTGAAGGAAGTTATGGACTCCAGCGGCACGATCATTCTGTTCATCGATGAGATCCATACTGTTGTGGGCGCGGGTGCGACCCAGGGCGCGATGGATGCCGGGAACCTGCTGAAGCCCATGCTGGCCCGAGGCGAGCTGCGCTGTATTGGTGCTACCACCCTGGATGAGTACCGCAAGTATCTGGAAAAGGATGCAGCCCTGGAGCGGCGATTCCAGCAGGTGTATGTGGATCAGCCCTCCGTGTCTGATACCATCTCCATTCTGCGCGGTCTGAAAGATCGCTACGAGACGCACCACAACGTCAAAATCGCTGACAACTCCCTGGTGGCAGCGGCGGTGCTTTCGAATCGTTACATTAGCGATCGCTTCCTCCCCGACAAGGCCATTGACCTGGTGGACGAAGCCGCCGCCAAGCTGAAGATGGAAGTCACTTCCAAGCCAGAGGAACTGGACGAAGTGGATCGTAAGATTCTGCAACTGGAAATGGAGCGGTTGTCGCTTCAGAAAGAAACGGATGCTGCGTCGCGCGATCGCCTCGAAAAACTCGACCGAGAACTGGCCGACCTGAAGGAAACTCAATCCGCCTTTAACGCCCAGTGGCAGGCAGAAAAGGATGTCCTGGATGTCCGTAAAAACCTGAAGGAAGAAATCGACCACGTCAACATCGAGATCGAGCAGGCCGAACGTGACTATGACCTGAACCGTGCCGCCGAGTTAAAGTACGGCAAACTGGCCCAGCTCCAGAAACAACTGGATGAAGCCGAAACCCGTCTGAACCAGACCCAGACCAGCGGTAAATCCCTGCTGCGGGAAGAAGTCACCGAGTCCGACATCGCGGAAATCATCTCCAAGTGGACGGGCATCCCCATCAGCAAGCTGGTGGAATCGGAAATGCAAAAACTCCTGCACCTGGAGGACGAGCTGCACCATCGAGTGATTGGTCAGGACGAAGCGGTGACGGCAGTTTCGGATGCAATCCAGCGTTCCCGTGCAGGTCTCTCTGACCCCAACCGTCCGATCGCCAGCTTCATCTTCCTTGGCCCCACGGGGGTTGGTAAGACCGAGCTTGCGAAAGCTCTGGCCTCCTACCTGTTCGACACAGAGGATGCGATGGTACGGATCGATATGTCGGAATACATGGAGAAACACGCCGTATCCCGCTTGATTGGTGCACCTCCGGGATATGTGGGTTACGAGGAAGGGGGCCAACTGACGGAGGCGATTCGTCGCCGGCCCTATGCCGTGGTGCTGTTCGATGAAATCGAGAAAGCTCACCCCGACGTGTTTAACGTCTTCTTGCAAATTTTGGATGACGGACGTATCACCGACTCTCAGGGGCGCACGGTGGACTTTAAGAACACCATCATCATCATGACCAGCAACATCGGGTCGCAGTTCATCCTCGACCTGGCTGGCGATGACGATCGCTACGACGAAATGCGCAGCCGTGTGATTGACGCGATGCGGGCCAACTTCCGACCAGAATTCCTCAACCGGGTGGACGAATTCATCATCTTCCATAGCCTGAAGAAGTCCGAGCTACGCAACATCGTTAAGCTGCAAGTGAAGCGGCTAGAGGAGCGGCTGACCGATCGCAAGATGGCCCTCCGCATCTCCGATAGCGCTCTCGACTTCCTTGCCGATGTGGGTTACGACCCCGTATATGGGGCACGTCCACTAAAGCGGGCGATTCAGCGGGAGTTGGAAACGGCGATCGCCAAGGCTATCCTGCGGGGCGAGTTCACCGATGGCGACACCATCTATGTCGATGTGGAGAACGAGCGGTTAGCGTTCAAACGCCTTCCTTCTGAGGTGTTGACCACTCAATAACATTCCTTTAAAAGGTGGGCTACGGCCCACCTTTTTTATTGGGTAATTGAGATAGCGATCGCCAGTTCATTCATTGCGATAAGGAGGTTCGCTGAGATCTTCTCAAGAAGATTGCCTAAATCTTTTGAGGCTGATAGTGATTTTGCTTTCTCGAACGGGAACTATAGAACTAGATTCCTTCCCCCACGCATTTACTATGAGTACAAAACCAGGTCGCTTTAGTGTCATCTTTCGCGATTATTGGTCCGCGATTCTGTTTAGTGTCTCCCTGGCTAGCATTGTTTTTATTCCGTTTTGCTTGATAACAGTTCCTTTGGGGCTCTTTTTGACATTTCGCCGTGTTGGAATGATACGTAAAGTGATTGCGGATGGTACGCCTGTCGATGCTGTTCTCACCTTCAAACGATGGAAGAAAGGTGAGTGGATTGTGCGGTATCAATATGTCTTCGACGGCAGTCTGTACGAATCGGTGAATGTTGTGATCGGCTGGAATTTGTATGGTATGAAAGTGGGCGATCGCCTCACGGCCTTTGTAAATCCCACGAAGCCTACGCAGGCCTACTTGGCAAAACTCTACTTAAAACCAACTGCCCTGACTGTCGAAACTTAAACTGTTGCTATTTATAGCTCTTGTCGCGTTAGTTAATTTCAATTCGGGATAAGCCCAAGTGCCCGTTTTGGCGTGCGCAGAGCACATGTCAAAATAGGCTTTTTTGAAGCGACACTAACAATATGAGATGTATGTTGAAAAGGTGGGCAAATGCTCACCTTTTTTGTTGAAACTTCTGTAGAAAGATGCTGCTCAGCTTAGCCCTACGCTCTACGTTTGCGACTACTCTACAGGGCGATCGCTCCCGGCCTACCACAACCCTGGAATTGGCCCAACCGTATCCATCGGCACGGGTTCAGGGGTGCTTATCGGCATTGGATCAACGAGTTCGTTGGTCTGAGTAAAGCGCATGGGCTGCTCTTGGTCTTCACTGTAGACATAGAGGTAAGGGCCATCCAACTCAATTCGCTGGGCTGTTTGTAGTGATTGGAGGAAACGACTTTCCTGATCCATGACCGCTGGAGGGCAGGCCATCTCGGTAGCACCCACGGCACCTATCGCGACAGTTTGACGGGTTGCCGTTGCGTTCTCGCTATTGAACAGAATGTTAGAGAAGTAGCGGTTGCAACCACCAGAACCGTTGATGCGATCGCCATCCCCCTCAAACCGAAGGGTTGTCTGAACTCGATCGATTACCCCTGTCCCGTTCAAGTCTTCCAGCAACCATTCTGTATTTAGTAACTCATCTGCTAAAGCAGGATCAGCGGCAACTAACACAGGTTCCATCTCAGTCGCTACAGGGTTTGAAACAGGGGAATTCTGCTGACACCAGGCTTGCTTTTCGGGGCTCCAAACTTCACGGGTGAAGCAGTTATAGAAAGGTGAAAGGGAGATCGTGAATCCCTTAGGGACGGCACTAATGGCAGGCCCCAAGGTGCCCAATCCCATACCAATTCCGAGTAGTCCTACCATCCATTTGTTTGTCATCGCTTTCTCCAGCTCATGCCTCAATACGGTTAATCGTTTGTTCTACAGCTTATTTCTGATGGCTAAGCTCAATCATATAGAGGGCTTATGAGCTACCTTGTCCGGTTTCATAAATTGATCAGGACTGCGTCAGTCCTATATAGCGCTGTGTACGTCGATTAAGTACGGTGGTGTGGAGTACGAAGTGCCCCACACCACCGTTGCTGTACTTAACCTGAGTTCGGGTTAAGGGCGTTTTCAAGTGCCGCGCAACGCGCGGCACTTGAAAACGCTCATTTTGGCGTGCGCGAAGCGCACGCCAAAATGAGCACTTCAGCTTATCCCGAACTGAGGTTACTTAGTGCACTAGCACATTGCTATAGATCTAACGACTGGGTCGCTCCCGTGGAGTGGAACAGACAACGTATGCTTCACCACACATAAACACAACGTTGAGGGTGACAGACCACTAGAGGGAACGATTAGACTGGAAACATCACCCTTTCGGAAACGCTCTACCCCTTAGTAATGTCCAGGCCGACTGTCCGTGACCAGATCATGACGCTCTTAAAACTGCGAGGAGCGCAGACCGCTGCGGATTTAGCCGAAGAGTTGGGAGTCTCGCCGATGGCGATTCGGCAACACCTGCAATCGCTGAAGGCGGAGGCCTGGGTGAGCTACCGGGAAGACCGCAGGCCCATGGGTCGCCCAGTCAAACTTTGGCACCTGACGGATCATTCGCGGAGCCGGTTTCCCGATAGCCATAGTGACCTGGTGCTAGATTTACTGCGCAGCACCGAACGAGTGTTTGGTGAGGAAGGGGTGAGCCGAATTATTGCTGAGCGCCAAGAACGCCAGGTGCAGAACTACCGGCAACAGTTGGCAGAATCTGGCGTAGGGAAAGACTGGAAAGCCACAGCAGAGGCGATCGCCCGCTTCCGCCACCAAGAAGGCTACATGGCTGAAGTCTTACCCGAAACCGAAGATAGCCTGCTGCTTATAGAAAACCACTGCCCTATCTGCGTCGCTGCTCAAAGCTGCCAGAGCCTATGCCACGCTGAACTGGAGGTATTCCAGACCTTGTTGGGGCCAGAGGTTACCGTCGAACGAGTCGAGCATATTTTGCAGGGCGATCGCCGTTGTGCCTACCGGGTGGAGAAGCGCCCCAGTTGCCCCTCTACGGTTACTCCCCAGGATGAAGCATCGGTCTGAGCGTCCCCAGTGAGGGCTTGTAGGGCGATCGCCTGAGCTACGTCCGTTTGCCCAAAGGTAAACACGTAGGGCACCGATTCTGGTAATCGAGCGCGAAATGCGTGCAGGATGTAGGGACTGCCGTAAATCATCAAGCCTTCGAGTCGCTCCGCCTGGAGTAACGCCTCCAGCCACGTCTGTGCCGTCTCGCTGAGCCCTGCGCTGCCGCGAAATGGATTACCACGGATGAAGAGTTGGAGAAGGGTGGGTGGATGGTCGCTACCGGGCGAGTTGGCATTGTAGCGATCGCAAATCTGCAAGCTACAACCCCACTGCCGGGGCAGCGCGATCGCCGGGCTCTGGTGCGTCAGCCCGTCACCTCGCAGGGCATCGTCCATCACGATTAAGTTACGGCTGCCCGGAGCCATCTGGAAGCTTGATTGAGGTTGGTGAACCTGCATCGAGGCGTGCAAAATGTTTTGGGCAGTGGCGATCGCCTCGGGTTGATACAGTTGCTCCGTCAGGGCCTGTGCTTCCAGCCCCGGAGGAGCCAGGTTCTCCCATGCATGCCCTGCATCTCCACTGACTCGCGTCTGAGCGATCTTGTGCTTGGCCTGCCAGATGCGCTCAACCGATTCGCGAATACGCTCTGGCGTAATGCGGCCACATTCCACCGCCTCGATAACGGCGTTAATGGCCCCTTCAGGGTCAACAGGCATCAGCAAAATATCGACTCCCGCTTCCACCGCGAGAACCGGGGCTTCGTTGGCACCATAGCGGTTGGTAATGGCCCCCATTACCAGGGCGTCGGTTACAATCAGCCCCTCGAACCCCATGCCCTGACGCAATTCTCCCGTCAGGATGCGGGGGGATAGGGTGGCGGGGTAATGCTCGTCCAGTGTGGGCAGCAGCAAGTGTGCGCTCATCACTGAGTCTACGTGTGCTGCGATCGCATCTCGAAAAGGAGGCCATTCCAGGCGGTTGAGGCGATCGCGCCCATGAGGAATCAGCGGCAACTCTAAATGGGAGTCGGTCGCCGTATCACCATGACCGGGGAAATGCTTGGCGCAGGTTAATACGGGGTAGGGCTGCGCACCCTGGATGAAGGCTTTGGCGAGGGCTCCAACAACCTCTGGATTCTCACCCAAGGCCCGTACATTGATGACAGGATTTTTGGGATTGTTGTTGACATCTACGACAGGAGCTAGCACCCAGTTTAAGCCCACAGCGAGGGATTCGCGGGCGATCGCCGCTCCCATGTCTGCTGCGTACTGTTGGGCTAGTGGAAGGTTGGTGTGGGCGATCGCACCCAAAGCCATGGGTGGCGGGAACCAGGTCGCACCTGAGAACCGTTGGCCGACGCCTTCTTCCACATCAGCCGCCATAAGCAGAGGAACGGCTGCCCAATCCTGTAATTGCTGAGTTCGTAAAGCCAGTTCTGCTACACTGCCACCCAGAAAAATGACACCGCCCACTCCCAAATCCTTAATCCAATGCTGAAGGGTCGCCAGAGGGGGTTCCCAGGCTGGATATTGAATTTGATGATCAAACAGATGTCCAGAGGCTCGCACGACGACCATCTGGGCTACCTGTTCGGCCAGGGTTAAGGAATCAACGGGAGGCAGCAGTACCATACGGGCACCTGGGTCGAGTAGGATCCACAGCCCATCATGCCATCAAACGATCAAATCAGGGCTGACAACTTTCATCGGAGTAGTGTACTTCGCCCACTACTCCGATGAAAGTTGTCAGCCTAAAGCACTGCCTCAATCTATTCAGACTCGCAATCGTCATTACGAATGGAATCATCAGGCATAGTGGTTTGGCAGAAAGATGCTGTCTCCAGGTTCACCAGACTCAAGTCAGCTCCACTGAGATTGGCTCCGGCAAGGTTCGCGCCAGCCAGATAAACCGATCGCATATTAGCCCCTTGCAGGTTGGCATCCTCTAAATCTGCATTGCGGAAGCTGGCTCCCTGCAAGTCAGCATTCTCCAGGTTGATATTTTCCATGCGAGCCTGGCGAAAACTCGCGTTTCGCAGATTAGAGCCACTCAAGTTGGCCTCTTGCAGCCGAGCTGCAGTCAGGTCAGCGTAGGGCAGATTGGCTTCAGGTAACTGTACGTGTCGGAGGTGGCAACGAGGACATTGCCCGGTTTCAATCAGTTGGCGGCGAGGGGTATTGAAGATATCGAAGCCGTCATCGTCTCCGCCCCAAACGCCGATACCAATGCCGATTTGGGCGATCGCAGGCGAGGCGAGGCCAAACCCTGCCAGGACGATCAACAAGGGTGCAACGTATTTCATGGTGTCATTCCTTCAGGCGATCGCTGGCTACAGACAGCTATGCAGATACACCCCTCACATGAGACTCGCCATTCAGCTGTTGATTAATGGATAGTCGAGCTCCAGGCAACACCGATCTGCGTTGTCAGACCAAAACTACTCCTCGTCCTCGTCATCCTCAATGCCTTCAGAATGTGGAATGGGTTCAGCAGGACGATTGGCATTGAGCTGGTTGATGAGTGACAAAACACGGGTGCCGCGCTCAATAGAACGATCTTCTAAAAACACCACCTCAGGGGTGCGGCGCAGGCGCAGACGCCCCAGGTTGCTACGAACATAGCCCGTGGCCGACTTCAGCCCGGCCATTGTTTCGGCACGAGCTTCATCGGTGCCGTAGATGCTGACAAAAATTTTGGCGTGTTGCAGGTCACCCGACACGTCCACGTCAGTCACGCTGACCATTCCGACCTGCACGCGATCGTCTTTGATGCCACTCAAAAGCATCTGACTGACTTCACGCTTAATTAATTCCGAGACACGGGCAACCCGCCGATCTGTAGCCATAATTTATCTCCGGGGTAACCAGATACCCGTTGGTGTTGCAGGTTAAGGCTGCTGAAACGGTGATGATTAGCAGCCTTAACAAATTCGTCCTAATTAGACGCCACTAAATCCCAGCATAGCGCGCAGGGTGAAGGCAATGAAGGCAAAACCCGCCAGGAGCAAGATGCTGGTGGCGATCGCCGTAGACGGTTTCTTGAACAGCGGGATCAGAGGCTGGGCAAAGGTATAGAGAACCCCCAGGCTAAAACTGATTAAATACTGGGGATAGCGCGAAACGTTCTGAAAAAAGTCTTCCATAAAGCAAAGTCTGACGTATTCTTAATGACTACGGGCGTTAGTACAGGCCTTAGTACAAGCTATTTATTGTTCACCGTTCCCTTAGGTATTGTACGAGATTACGCTTTGCATAGCCTTGCCCTTGCCCCGGTTCTAGCTGACATTACACCGCGTCCCTTCCTTAAGTGGGCCGGTGGAAAGGGGCAATTGATTTCCCAATATCAGCCGTATCTACCCGATCCCAGTCTGTATGACACCTATTACGAGCCGTTTTTGGGCGGTGGTGCCATCTACTTTCACCTCCAGCCCCCCCGCGCGTACTTGATGGACATCAACCCCGAGTTGGTGAATGTGTACCAATGCATCCGGACTCAGGTAGAGCGGGTGATTACCTTGCTGCGGAAGCATGAGACGAAGCATGACAAAGAACATTATTATGCTGTGCGATCGCAAGCCGAAGGTAGCCCCGCTGAACGAGCTGCGCGATTTATCTACCTGAATCGCACCTGCTTTAATGGCCTCTACCGGGAAAACCGTCGGGGACAATTCAATGTGCCGATGGGTAGCTATAAGAATCCCAGAATTTGCCATCCCGAACTGTTGCGAGTGGCATCGATGCAGTTGAGATCTGCTTACCTTGCCGAGCAACCCTTTGATGCCGTGCTAGACAAGGCAATGGGGCCACGAGATTTTGTGTACTTTGACCCGCCGTACTACCCAATCAGTGCAACGAGCAAGTTCACGGGCTACAACCGCTATAGTTTCTCAGAAGCAGACCATATCCGTCTGAGGGATGTTTTTGTGCAACTGGCTGAGCGGGGGGTGCTGGTCATGCTTTCCAACTCTGATTGTCCGTTTGTACGCGATCTATACGATGGTTTCAAGATTTACACAATCTCTGCCATTCGAGCGATTAATTCGAATACTCAACGACGTGGAAAGATTACCGAAGTGCTTGTGACGTCGTATTGATCAACAGGGGATTTTTTTAGGTCGCTACCTTAAAAGATCTTGAAATCTAGCATTCAAATGGATGGTGGCTAACGCTTCAAAATTTTCTATTAATAGCGTTCCTTAAGCAAATCATTGGAAGCCCAAAAGCCTAGGGGCTGGTGTTTCTAGAAACACCAGCCCCTAGGCTTTTGATCCCGCTTCACCTCCAAAAGGGGATGCACCCAATGAAGCCCTAAAAAACGCGAGGGAAACACAGTGTGAACCCTCGCGCCTATGTGAGCCAATGACTCAATGAGAATGATTAAAGCTTTGCGATCGCCTGAGGTGGCGGCATCACAACCTTCTTCGCCAGACCTACAATTTGCAGACCGCGAATTACCAACCAGGTTGGGTCAAATTCCCACCAACGGAGACCAGCAGGTGCCATGTTGGGGTAGGTATGATGGTTGTTGTGCCAGCCTTCGCCATAGGCCAGGATGGCGGCCCACCAAAGGTTGCGGGAGTTATCTTCAGACTCGAAGTTGCGGTAACCCCACATGTGGGTAGCAGAATTGATGAACCAGGTGGAGTGCCACAGCATCAGGGTTCTGACGAAAATGCCCCAGAGTACAAAGGACCAACCGCCAATGAAGTAAAGCACAACAGCCAGGGGCAATTGCAGGGCGATGCAGTAGCGATCTAACCACTGGTAGTAGGGATCGCGGGCCAAATCAGGTGCATAGCGGACATATAGGTCGCGCTCAAAGTAATCAGCGCGGGGATAAACCATCCACAGAATGTGGCTCCACCAGAAACCACGGGTGGAAGAGTAGGGGTCTTTATCAACGTGCTCGGTGAATGCATGGTGTTGACGATGGCTGGCAACCCAGAAGATGGGGCCGCCTTGAAGCGCCATAGCACCAACAGTTGCGAGAACATACTCCAGCCATTTGGGAACCTGGAAACTACGGTGGGTCAGCATCCGATGGTAGGCTAGGCAGATGCCAATGCTACCGGTCAGCCAGTGACCAAAGATAGCGACACCCAACGCAGACCAGGAAAAGAAAAAGAGAGCCAGTAGGGCCAGGGCATGATAGGCACCAAAAAAGCCAACATGCCACCAGCTAATGGCGAGCTTTTCCTCACCTTTCTGCTTAGGCTCAACAGAACTCAAAGACATAGAAAAAACTTTCCTCTAAAAAACTTGCATGACCGGATGCCTCTGCTGAGCAAACAGACATTGGCCCCGCGTCGAGCAGAACGGCTTGTCTGAAAACTACAATCATCAAAGGAGTTTAAAACTCTTCAAAACGCCTTGAGCGGGACGCCTAAGGAACGTTTTTCTTCTGCCTTCCCCAAAAAAGCTCGCTACAGTAGAGGTGATGCAAGTGTTACTTACACCTTGAGCATAACAGTCCTTTGATTTTTGTTGCAAGTCTCACTTGCATTTCTGGTATGCCTCCTCACCGAAGAACTCCCACGCGTCAGCGGCTAATCCAGGCGGCAACTCAACTTTTCATTGCCCAGGGGATTGCAGAGACAACGACGCGACAAATTGCAGACGCGGCAGAGGTCAACGAGGTCACGCTGTTCCGCCATTTCGGCAGTAAGCATGGCTTGTTGCTCGCCATGATGGAAGACCCGCAGGTGCTAGCACAACTTGGCATGGCCCTGGGGCAACAAACACGACAAATCAGTAATATTCCCCAGGCTATTAAAAGCTATGCCAACGTGCATTTGCAAGCCCTGGCGCAACTTCAGGAGTTTGTGCGATCGCTCATTGGCGAATCGGGTCATTACTCCATCGAGAACCGCCGGGCTCTGGGGCAAGGGGTAGCTCAGGCGAATCGTTACACGGCTCAGTATCTGACCAATGTTCTGACCCGCGAAGGGCTGGCGATCCGGATGCCTCCGGAAAAATTAGCCAGCCTGCTGAATAGCCTGTTGCTGGGCTATGCGGTGCTGGAATTTAGCAGCGAGTTTCACGAAGTCTGGCAAGATCGCGAGAATTTTGTGGATGGTTTGGTGCAGCTGTTTCTGTATGGAGCGCTGGTTCCAGCGGATCCACTCTATGAGCTGTCTCTAACCCTTGAGTCAGGACCGACGACTTTGTCGGCATCGTCTCGCTATATCGATCTGCCCACCAGTCTGGTGCATCAAGTCTTGGCTCGGGCAATGGAACAGGGGGGGCAGGATTATGCTCTGGCCTATGTGCTCCTGGGTGCCGGATTGAGTGCGGCAGAGGTGGCGGGGTTAGAGCGATCGCACGTCTACAGTGATGAACGCCACTACTGGCTCCAAATCTCTCGAGAACCCGGACGCCAGGTTCCTCTGAACCAGTGGATCTGTGGGCAACGCTATGGCTCTCACCCTGACAATCCACTATCTCAATGGCTAAGAAGCCGTACTGATGGCTCTCCCGCCCTCTTCCTGGATGAAGATGGCCATGCAGCAACGGCAGAGACGATTACCAGCCAGTGGCATCAATGGGTTACTGGCTTAATGACGCCCCTCGGATATCTTCCTCAGATCGAGCAGTGTTGGGCAACCTGGTGCGTTGACATGCTCATGCGTGGCCTCAGCCTGGAAGATCTGCGGGTGCTTACAGGAAAAGAACTCTCAGTTCTGGAACCTTTTGTGCAACGTGTTCAACAACGGCGTGCCGTGCACACGGCCGCTCATCTGGATCAGCAATATCCAGTCTGATCTATCGAGTGCAGTGACTGTGTGGGGTGCGAAGCCGTCACGCAGTCACTGTGCTGCTGTATATGGATGGGACTCGCCTCTACCACGCTGAAGGTTTAAGCAAACTAGCCATACTTAACCTCAGTTCGGGATAAGCCGAAATACTCATTTTGGCGTGCGCAAAGCGCACGCCAAAATGAGCGTTTTCGAGTGCCGCGCAACGCGCGGCACTCGAAAACGCCCTTAACCCAAACTCAGGTTACTTAGAGCCTTTATGTTGTGTGTGGTATGTGAGGCAAATCACACACAACATAAGTGATTCCAAACACGTAGCGCTATCAGCAATTCTCATGGTGAGCTTCAAAGCCGAGAGGTCGTGCCCCACGGGCACGACCTCTCGGCTTTGAAGTCCGAAAGTCGCTGCTTCAGGCGAACGGCTTTCGGGCTTGATGCCAGAATCGCTATAGCGCTACAAATTTGCGGATTCAGGGGAACTGATGAGTTCGAACTTCCTGGCTGTAAGCCTCCACGGCTTGGGCGATCGCCTCCCGTAAGTTCCCATAGGACTTCGCAAAGGGCGGCTGCCAGTCCGACAGACCGAGGAGATCGGCAGTGACCATCACCTGCCCGTCACAGTGAGGGCCAGCCCCAATCCCAATGGTAGGGATAGTGAGCTTCTGGGTGATTTCGGCGGCAAGTTCATTGGGAATGTGTTCTAACACGATGGAGAAGGCACCTGCCTGTTCGAGGGCGATCGCCTCCTGCATAATCCGCGCAGCATCTTCTGCGGTTTTGCCCTGCTTACGGAATCCGCCAAACTGATGCACTGATTGTGGTGTCAGCCCTACATGGGCCATAACTGGAATACCGACCTGTACTAACCGTTCTACTGTTTCCAGCATGGCAGGATGGCCTCCTTCTACCTTAACCGCCTGAGCTCCGGCTTCTTTAAGCGCGCGCCCAGCAGAATGGATGGCCTGCTGCGGGCTTTCTTGATAGGTCAGAAACGGTAGATCAAAGACAACGAGGGCTTGTTTGACACCCCGGCGTACGGCCCGAGCATGGTGCAACATTTCATCCAGGGTCACGGGTAGCGTCGTTTCATAACCCAGCGCGACCATCGCCAGGGAATCGCCTACGAGCAACAGATCGACGCCTGCCTGATCAAGGGTTTGCGCGATCAAATAATCCCATGCGGTAAGGGCAATGATGGGCCGCCCCTCTTTTTTGAAGCGAATGAGTTGATGGGTGGTGATGGGCATGGAGGGAAGGTGCAGGTGTAGAGGGAGGACAGATGACGATAAGGCCTCATCCCTACTCTAGGATAAGTTTCTGTCCTATTTGTGAAGGTGGGATCAGCAGAACTATTGTAGAGGTCGCTGGGTCATGAGGTGGCATAAGCGAAGATGTTAGCTGGATGTCATGCCGTTAGGTATGGCAGAGAGATGAGGGTAGGTGAACTCGACAGGATGCCTGCTCGGTCGTTGTTAGCTGCTCCCAGTCAAGGTCACGGCGAATGACGCTGCCATTGTGACTGGGGATGACCCGGGGCAACATAGCCTGGTCAATCTGCCGCAGGCTTGGCAATTCAAAGGTGGTGTAAGTGGTATCCTGGCTGGCCCAGTTAACATCCACCAATGTCAGGGTTTTACGGGGAGGCAGGTTCCCCACAATCAACTGTCGAGGGCCAGCACCCATCGCTCCAGTGTGAAGCATTTCCAAATTTCCTAGATGGCCGGGAAAGTAGGCATGCTGATGGCCGCTAATGTAGGTGTGAACGCTATACCGTTCCAGTAGGGCGTGCAGACTAGCCGCATCGTCGAGGACTTCACCGGGGCGATCGCGCCCCACCGCCACTCCATATAACGGCAAATGCCCAATCACAATCCGCATATCAGCTTGCTGAGCAGCCGCACTGCCCAGGCTCCGCTCTACCCAAGCAATATCGTCAGCGGGCATACGCGAACCACTAGAGGCATCCCACACCAGAAAAAACACCCGATTGTGTTGAAAGGTGTAATAGAACGGAAATTTGTAGCGATCAACAAAATTTAGGCCAGGGTCATGGGCCGGATCATTCCAGTAGGCGGCCGCCAGGTTGCGCTCCTCCGCAAAGCTGAAGGTGGTGCCACGGGTAGCCCGTGAGGCATCGTGATTACCCAGGGTAAAGCCAAAGGGCAGACGGGCCTGTCGTAAGGGCTGGGTGATGTCGCGATCGAACGCCGCCCACATCGCCTGGATCTGAGCCCGGCTTAAGGAGCGATTCTGGCCGGCTACCATGTCCCCACTACATAACACCAGGTCGGGATTCCACTGGGGGAGGCGGGCGATCGCCTGCTTCACCTCATCACTGTACTGTGTCGCCCCATAAGCCTCGTTCAGATCGCTGATGACGGCGATCCGTAGGGTCGTTTGGGGTGAGGGAGATGGGGGTGTACGGTTCTCGTAGGAGCGGCTTTGAGCGAAGCGATTCTGCTGGCCGAGGGTGCGGGAAGCGGTGATTGCCAGGGCGCTCCCCAGGAGGCCCCCCGCTCCCAGTTGCAAGAACTGCCGACGGTTCAGATTCATGCGATCGCGAAGTGATAGATTGAGGGGTTGAAGTGGCATGCTTCCCTGATCACTCTACCGCAGCGCCGACTTATCGTGTTTTCCGGTGGTGCGGTATTGTAACCGATACAATGACCCAGCCCCCCGAACCGCCCGAATCCGATTTACCAGAGCCTACACCACTCGATACGGATGGTGACTCTTCTGTATCGGAGCCGAGTGGGGATGCAGAGCCACCAGGCGAATCAGTAGATGATATGGACGCATCGGATGGGGATGCACCACCGGACAACGCTGGCGAGGATGAGGATGAAGATGAGTGGGCAGAGATTTGGGAACTTGAGCCTGAACCCGAGCCAGCACCACCGCCCCTACCCGAGCCGCGACAGCGACGTCGCCCAACACCTTCCCCCACCGCTTCTCCAGCCATCGAGCAACCATCCCGACTAGCGGAGAAGTCTGTCCTGACGCGGCTGGTCGTGCGCCTGCTGCGAACCCTCAGTCGTGGCCTGGAATGGACGGCAGTTGTCCTGGAAACAGATCCCCTGCCTGATGAATCGGCCAATCCCATCATCCGTCTGTTTCAGCGGGCCTCGGCCGATGGGCAACCGGTTGCCGAAGGGGCCTGGGAGGGATGGACAAACCGAGTCATTCCGCAAATCCGAGCCATACTGCCTCGCGGTTTGAGCGAAAGCCTATCCGATCGCGCCCTGACCGGAATTTTGGCTGGAGCTCTGATTGCTATTTTTGTGGTGCTGCCTAACTTCGCTCCCCGTGGCCCTCAGCCCGAAACCCAAATTAGCGAAGCTCCACCTACCATCGAGCAGCCCGCTGAAGAGAATCCAGTGCCCCAACCCTCTCCGCAGGAGTCGCCTACCTCAGAAGCCCCAGAGCCAGAACCCGAAGTTGAACCGGAGACTGACGTTGACACCGAGCCCGCAGTTGAACCCGAGCCTGAGCTAGAACCGGAACCCGAAGTTGAACCCGAGCCCGAAGTCGAACCGGAACCAGAGGTTACCCCAACGCCTTCTCCAGTTCCGTCGGCGACTCCCATCCCCCAACCCTCGCCTCCAGCAGTGCTAACCCCTGAACAAAGCCTGGTGGCATCCATCGAAAAGCGGGTGGCTGAGGTGGGCGATCGCTACACCAACGGCCTGGTGCTTGGCGTTCGTGCCAATTTCCGCCAAACCACGCTAACAATTCGCCTCAGCGATGCATGGTACGACCTGCCTTATGCCCAGCAAGACAAGCTGGCAGCAGATTTGCTAAAACAAGCGAATCGCCTGGACTTCAGTAAGGTGGAATTGGGCGATCGCATTGGTTATCGCCTGGCCCGCAACCCTGTGGTGGGTGATGCCATGGTGATTCTGCGCCGCGAGAAAGCAAATTTTGTTCCTTAGAACCCCTTGAGTGTGTTGAGGGCGATCGTTCGGCTACAGGGCATCAACCTTACAACGCTATGCGGGATCCTTGATCAACTTACAGCGCTTTTTAAGCGCCTAAAATCTGGTTGTTTTTGTGAGAGCCGCATGGAGCGCGGCTCTCACAAAAACAACTGTGGCTGATTCAAGCGCAAAGCGCTGTAAATACCGCTGGCCTATAGCTGAGAAAGTTTAGCAGGCCCGCTGGTAGCGCATACCCGGTATTTGAGTCACCAACCCCATAATCTCTAGTTGGACAAGGGCACTGAGTACATTGGAGGTGGCCATACCTGTCGTCTCCACCAGCCAGTCGAGGGAGGATGCTTCTCGCGGTACTGCCTGAAAGACGTGTTGCAGGTCAGGTGGTAATTCCGGCGGCAGTAAGCTCAGTTGAGCAGCAGGTTCATCCATTTGAGGAAGCTGGCCTAACAAATCCAGCAAATGATTTTCACTCAAGATAATCTGTGCGCCTCGGTTGATTAGATTGAGGCAACCCGCGCTCTCGGGATAGTCCAGCGAGCCTGGAAGGGCATAGACATCGCGCCCATAATCGTTAGCCACGCGAGCGGTAATCAGGGCTCCTGATTTCTCCCCGGCTTCTAGAACCAGGGTCGCTCGGCAGAGACCCGCAATAATGCGATTGCGGCTCGGAAAGTGGGTGCGATTCGGCGGGGTATCCGCCGGATATTCACTCAGCACCAATCCAGACGCGAGGATACGGCGAGCGAGATCACGATTACTCGACGGATAGATCCTGTTGACGCCCGTGCCCATAACACCGATGGTGCGGCCTCCAAATTCCAGGCAAGTTTGGTGGGCGATGGTATCGATACCCTGGGCTAGTCCTGAAACAATCGTGAACCCCGCTTTCACGAGAACTTCAGTGAGCCGCTCTGTCCAGCGTTTGCCATAGCTGGTGGGCGATCGCGTCCCCACCAACGCAATGGCCGAGCGCAGCCCCTGGTTTTCCTGCCGGTCCACTTCGCCCCGGTAATACAAAATCGGAGGTGGATCGGGGATTTCTAGTAGCAGCCGTGGATAGTCGGCATCAGCAGGAGTCCAGAAGTGTGGATTTTTCTGGGTATGTTGCTCAAAAAGGGCGATCGGATCAATCTGGGATCGGGCAGTTTGAAACGCTGCGGAAGTCAGTTCTCCTAATCCATCCACTTCACAGAGGCCACTAAAACTGGCCTCCCAGGCTAGTTTTAGACTACCGAAATGTTGATAGAGCCGAATTATGCGGTTGGGCCCAGCCCCCGCCACCTGTGACCATGCCAACCAATATGCTTGTTCCTCTACCACGTCCTGAACCCCGATGACACCCGTGCTGATTGGTCATAATGCCTGCTATCCCTCAATTAGGGAATTGCAATACATCACGTCTGAGGTGTGAGTACCTGAGGCTATGGGCCTTCACAAGTAGGCGAAGAACCCGTTGTTGAATAGAGCTAGGGGCTGTTTTAAAGGTTGTTTTTTCGTGTGCTTGGCACACGAAAAAACAAACTCTCCGGGGAGCTTTAAAGCGTGCCCTAGTCCTTGGCGGTTTAGGTTTGCCTATGTTGGGTTGTGTGTGGGGTAAGTACCTCACACACAACCCAACATAAGTTGATTTCCGCCGTGCAGTACTAGAAGCCGAATGGTCAATCTCGGTTTTCCATTCGGCTTCATAGCTCCATTCAGCAACACCAAAACTCCACAGTGTTAACACCCACAGAGCTGATGCATTTTTGGTTTATATGAACAAAACTAAATTTGCTTTGAAGCTACTAAATAGTATTCCCGGTCTACTTTATAGGCTAACTCTGCTATTTGCTTTGCCTGCTTCAATGGGGGTCTAAAGCGAAGCGGCACACGCCTACTGAACCCACTTGCCCACTGCTATAGAATCAAAAGATTGTTTCAAACGTCTTCGATCCCTGTTAGCCTAGCCACAGGTTTTCCTTCTTCAAAACTATTTTGTTAAAACCATGATTAGTGCCCCCGTTCAGATCGGTAACGTTCAGATTCGTCCTGTGCTTTCTCCCGGTGACCAGGAATTATTTCTGGACGTGCCCAAATTGGTATATGCCAATGATCCTAATTGGGTGCCGCCACTGCGGAGTAGCGTTGCCAAATCCTTCAAGCCAGAAAATCCCTTTTTCCAATATGGACGGTTGCAGCAGTTCATCGCTACCCGAATGGGGCAGAGCGGCACCGAAGCGGTTGGGCGCGTTGTGGCGGCTGTCAACGATCGCCTGGTTGAGCGAGAAGGTCAACCCGTTGGCTTGTTTGGTTTTTTCGAGTGTATCAACGAGTTTGAAGTGGCGCAGGGGCTCTTTAACGCTGCGGCCGACTGGCTGCGGCAACAGGGAATGACGATGGTGCGTGGCCCCATTGACCTGGCGACCCACAACAACTGCCTTTTTCTGGCGGATGGGTTTGACTCGCCGCCGATGATCATGATGCCCTACAACCCCGCCTATTACTTAGAGTTTATGGAGCGGGATGGCTGGCATAAGGCTAAGGATGCCTATGCTTATACGATGGAATTGGATGAGAAACTGGGTGAACAGTTCAAGAAGGGCTATGACATTGCCCTAAAGTCAGGCATCACCTTCCGGCCTATTCACACCAAAGGCGAGGGTTTTGAGCAGGATTGTATTGGGTTATACAACCTTTTCACAGAGGCATTTTCGGCCAATTGGAGTTCGACTCCCCGTACCCAGGAAGAATTTATTGAAGAGGCGAAGTCTCTGCAACAACTGGTGGATCCTGATGTGTTTCCCATTGCCGAACACAATGGCAAGATGGTGGGCTTCTGGATGGGATTGCCCGATTACAACATCGCGCTCAAGCACATCAATGGCAAGCTGGATCTGATTGGAACGCTCAAGTTTCTCTGGTACCGCCGTCAGATTGATCAGGGGCGTGTGATCGCGATCTGCTCTCTACCCGAGTACCGCCGCAAAATGGTGCCCCTGGGGTTGATTCACCTGGGGATGCAGGGGGGCAAGAAGAAGGGTAAGCCGTACAAACGGGCGGAGCTGTCCTGGGTATTTGAGGACAA
This sequence comes from Leptolyngbya sp. FACHB-8, assembly GCF_014695575.1. GTDB lineage: Bacteria > Cyanobacteriota > Cyanobacteriia > Elainellales > Elainellaceae > Vacuolonema. The sequence goes on from NZ_JACJOO010000015.1 coordinate 182,676, forward strand.
TATGCCCTCTCGTAAGCTGATTGAAGCCTCTGGGGGCAAGATTTACAAGACCTATCGGATTTACGAAAAGTCTCTTTGATCCCCGTTGTTAGCCTGGTATCCAACCTTGGCTTACTGCTCTAGAGCTGTGGATGGAATGCGGAGAGCTCCCAGCTCTCCGCATTCCATCCACAGCTTTGAAACATCACCTAACCTTGTTTGCGGCGAGTAAACCAGAGCCAGCCACCAACGCCTGCCACACTGATGAGAGCGATCGCCCCCCCCGCGCTCACACCACCCGATGATCCCCTGGGTGCCTCTGCCCCTGGCGGTGGCGGGAGAGGGCTGCCAGTTACCGTAGAAGGTGCAGGGGTAGGGTTTCCCGCAGCAACGGTAACATCGTATTGCAGCTGAAAGGGTGCGAAAGCATTCTCTTGAATAGGCGTGCAGTTCAGTTGCAACTGGTACTGACCCACGGCAGGGAACACAATGTCAGAACCGGGGATGCCCGAATACTGCTCGGCAGCGATCGCCTTTACAGGTGGCTCCAGGATGGGGATCGCCTCTGGTTGACGGGGTAGGGTGTACACCTGCATTTGGCAATTTGCCTCATTGAGGGGCAGTAATGTACCTCCCTTGCGGGTTAGCGCAACCCAGGCGGTAGCAGGTTCTCCAGCTTTGGGATTATGGTCAGGGTCTATGTGCCAGGTTCCTGCAATGTCGCCATCGACCAGGGTTTTATGGGCTTGGGCCGGAGCTGAAGCCAGTAAACCGAGAACCATCAGGCAGGCAAACCCGTATAGAGAGCGGTGGGAAATAGACTGAATCATTTCAACCATTAAACCAAGAAGGGGTGTTGATTCCTCAATTCCTCGATATTAGACCTCCTGCATAAATCGGCTTCTGAGAGCGTGAATCGTTGCGCAGCTGCGCAACGATTCACGCAGGAGGTCTATTGAAATAGAAATGATTGAAGTAGAAATTGAAGGAGGAGAGCTTTGTCCTACTCCCATTCAATCCAACATCTTAAGAGCCCTTTGAACCATTTGTTTTTTGTCCGGAACGGGTAGGAGAAATAAATGGTTTCAGCAGCCTCAGCGAGATCGGCTGGGAGGGATATAATAGCGCTCCAGGAACAGCAGGAACCAGAAGGCCTTTTGGCGAAGGGCCAACACGGACAGGGTCAGGCTGACCAGCAGCCCAGCGCATAGAAAATTTCCATAACTCCATTGCAAGGCTCCCAGGTAATTTGAACCCAAGCAGAGGGTGTGTAGAGTAGCCAGGAGGAGAGAGGGAACTGTGAGCAGATGGAGCGATCGCCAGCGCTTCCCCAACGCCTGCACAGCGCGATCGAAACTGGTGACTGCTGCCGGAGCCATCAGCAATAGTGCGATGATCCCCACCCAGATCCCCAACCGATGAGCCGGAAGCATAAAGCTGATGGCATCTAAATTCCAGTTGAGACTATGGTCGAGCATAAACCCGGTATGGGCTAGAGCCAGCAGAAAAGAGCCAACCCCGATCGCCCGGCGATACCGCAGTAGCCCCGGCCATACGCCACTTAAGGGGCGGGCGGCCAGCGCCAACATGAGCAATGCAATGGAACTATGACCGGTGTAATCGATCATGGCATCGCTGCGTAGCAGCGTCAGAATTCCAATCGTAAGCGTGATCCAACCGCCCATCCGAAACAATTGGCTCCGGCGATCGCTCCCCATCCGCTCCATCAACACACCAACGCCCAGCATGGTTGGCAGGGTACCCAGACCGAACATGGCCATGGTTGCGGCACCTAAGAACGGGCTGCTAGCTTCTGCCGCCTTTAGTTGGGCTGTGTAGAGAAAACCACAGGGAATGAATCCCCACAGACTGCCCAGCAGGGCGGGAGTCCACCAGCGGCTATGAAGGGAGAGCCGTGCCATTGCAGAGCTAAACCGTTGATGGGTTGCTCCCTGGCTGAGGGGATGGATGAAGGGCAGGGGGGGGAGAAAGTCCGGTTGGATATGTCGCACACCTAACCAGATCAGCAACAACCCCGTGAAAATAGCAATGCCTTGACGCAAGACACTACCAACACCCGCAAATTGCCCACCGGCTACCAGGAGCGAGCCGACCCCTCCCAACAGAGCCCCAACCGCGATATAGCTGATAATACGGCCGAGATTGAGTACTACATGAAACCAAAGAGAGGGTGTCTTCTCAGCGGTGTTATCGGCTTGGGAGAGGGAGAAAGCGATCGCCAGTGGCCCGCACATTCCAGCACAGTGGCCAAAGCTGCCCACAAAACCCAATGCCGCTATTAACCATAAATCCACCATTTCCCGAAGCGGCTCCCAGCAACGAAATCCTCTGTTGCACAGATTCCCATTCTCGGCCGGGATGGTCGCTTTGTGTCAAGTAACGAAAGTTATGTTTTAAGCCTCTATAGCCCGTGTTGGGTTAATTAACCCTCAATTGGACATGAGCCAAGTACTCATTTTGGTGTGTGCAGACCGCACCCAAGAAGAATTTTTTTGAGAGACATACTTTGTGCACCCCTCGAAAGAATCCTTATATCATGTCGTGTTAAATGCACACAACAAAAAGCAAGGTGACGCAAAGCGTCACCTTGCTTTTTGTTGTGTGCATTTAACCTTACTTGTTATTAATCTGCCGATAGAAAGAGATGAGATGTAGAAGCAAGGGACATTCGATCTAGGGTCTAAAACAGCAAATTCAGAGCCCCTTTTTTGTCCTGAGGATGTCACGGCAAAAAAGGGGCTCTGAGTTTGAACTCGTATTCAAGACTTCGTTTTTGCAGGAGATTGTGGGTCGGTTAGCTTAAAGCCTAACAACCAACAAATTTCTTGCTCCACAACTTTCAAGTTATCTACATACATTGCACCCTGGAGCTTGAGAATTTGATGGACTGAAATCAGTCGTTCAAGCTTCTTGACTACAGCCATAGCCTCATCCGCGTCGGGGTATAAACTATGGACGACAGCATTAATATCAGCCATGCTGTCTGCTTCTAGAGCTGCTTTCGGTGCAACGATAAAGCGTAAACACGGACGGTTGCGGGTGAGAATTTGCCGGACGTAGTAACTCGTGGTTGGGGAGAGCGACATGGGTGATTCAGTGACAACGATGAACGATTGCATCAGCGATAGTCCATAAAGTCAGCTAGATGGACATCATCGGTACAGCTTATAGAAGCACCGATGGGAGGCAACACCCTGAAGTACGTTAATATCTGAACCTGACGTACCTACTACTGTGTACGGCTTGCTCTGACCAAGAAATAAAAAATTGAAAAACGAGGTATTTAACGAGTCTAGAAGCACTCTTTAACTGCTTAGCGATAAAACAGCCCAGTCATTAACTGACCCAGCAATGCTTCAAGGACACTAATAAAACCGCAGGGAGCCAAAGTTTGCGCGAAAGTGACAATCGCCTCCCGTATTTCAATCTGAATAACGGTTGTATTACGGGTATGGCGATAAATATGATTTTATCCTTTCATGCTTGCAATACGGGATATAAGGAAAAACTTTATACATACTTTAATACTCTACGGAAGCTTTTTAAGTAGTTACTTTATTACCAAAAAAATATTTAATATGCTTCCTCCGATAGATACAGCCTGGTGTATCCCAAAATACAGATATTGAGGTTGATAGGTTTATCTTCATTGAGACAGCGAGTTGTCTTAAGAAATGTTAAGCTTTCTGTAGATAACACGTGATAGTACCGACGGTTGAGCTCAGTATATTTACTTGAATCTGTAGAGAGCACCTAAATAAGTTTCACAAACGTATACATTTTTGAGGCGAATCTCATACAATGACCGTATTGCGCGTATTGCAATCCCCCCAGGAGTTCACCATGCTTCCAATGCTTTTGGATGAGGCATTCGCTCAGGTGTTTGTTTTTTATTGGAACGGAAAGCTTTGCAAAGGTTTGCGGGCTGGGAATAAGCTCTACAAAATGGTTGACAATTTTCAGCGCGCTCATCGAGATCAAGCCTTTCGGTTAGGTTGCGACCTTTGTGACAAAGGCTTAGAAACTTTCATTACGGTGTCACCTCAGGGATATCGAGTTTGGGTTGATCTACAAAGTGGCACCCCGTGCGTTGGAGAGCCATTACAGAACAATACGGTGATCTTCCCAAACGTAGGCACACAAGCTTATGAAGGCGCTTGAGTAGACCATAGTGGCCTAATCAGGATTAGCCTCACTTTTGTGCAGCTATTGAAATAACTAAATATTGCATCACGCCGATTTTGACGGGTAGATGGAACAAGTTCTGTCTGCCCCATCTACCCTGTCAAAATTGGTAATCTATCAAAACTCTTACAGTGAACAATAGGTCAGAGTTGGAGGCAGTGCCTTGTAATATTTGACATTTTGTAAACGCCGTAATATAGGCACACATGTCTCTGTATTACTGTAGATATATAATTATTCAAAGATAAAACTCAATGCTGGGTTTCTTTCCTGAGCTCTCTAGAGAACAGTAGTTTTTGGGATAGCTATATGAGCTTAAAGAAAGATAATGCTCGTATCAGGCTAGGCTAGCATCTAAAACTCTGGCTCAAGAATATTATGAGCACTCTTAGTTGACGTCGGGAAGTAGGACATTAGATTGGCTAGTATTGACCAGGCTTTATTGGCCTCTCTTGATCTTGTATTTGCACAAGATGTAGAAGGGCGATTTGTTTACATTAGCTCGATGACGGCCCGGGCGTTTGGTGCAAGCCGCGATCGCCTGGTCGGGCGAATCCTTGCCGAGTTGAATTTGCCTCCTGCTGTTGTTGAACAGCTTCAGGTTAATCACCATGCTATTTTCACGACTGGTCAGGCCCTGACGGGGGAAGTTCGTTTTCCAGCGTTTTATTCCGATCAGCTCAGGGACTACGAATATACCTTCAGCCCTGTGCTAGGGCAGAATGGTCAGATCGAGGCGGCTGTTTTTATTGGAAAAGATATTACTCAGCGAAAACAGGCCGAAATTGCCCTGCAAGAGTCTGAAAAGAAGTATCGGCTTCTTTTTGAGTCGGCAAATGACGCCATCTTTATCATGGATCGCGCCACCTTCCATATTCTGAATGCGAACTGGAGCGCCGCCCGCCGCCTAGGGTACTCTCGGCGAGAATTGCTGCAATTGACCATTGACGATATTGCCATACCGCTAGAACCGGAGCTTCAGGATGGAATTTTAGAACAATTGGAGGCGGAAGGGAGCATTATTTATGAGCATCGCTATCGGCGTAAAGATGGCGCTGAGATCCCCGTCGAAATTAATGCGCAACTAATCGAGTACGAAGAGCAACTGGCAATTCAATGCTTCGTGCGTGATATTAGTCAGCGAAAACAGGCCGAAGATTCCTTGCGGCAACAGCAGCAACAACTGGCCAGCATTGCCGCCAACTTCCCCGGTGCAATTTATCGAGAAGTGCTCTCCTCGTCTGGGCAGGTAACCTTGCCGTTTGTGAGTGAAGGAATTCAGGATGTCTGTGGATATCCATCCGATCAATTGATGGCCGATCCAACTCTTCTGCCGCAGTCAATTCATCCGGGCGATCGCCCACTTTTCATCGAACAATTGCAAGACTCCCGTCAAACTCTGCAATCGCTTGACCAGGAGTATCGCATTTGCCCTATGGGGAATCAGACCCGTTGGGTGCGTGAAGTGGCCCGGTTCTTCCGCGACGAAGACGGTAACACGATCGCCGATGGGGTGATTATTGATGTCACTGATCGGAAGGAAGCGCAAATTGCGCTCCAGCGACAGTTAGACCAGGAGCGGCTGTTACGCCAGGTGGTCGAACATATTCATCAATCGCTAAATCTGGACAGCACTCTACAACTGATTGTTGAGGATGTGCGCCAGTATCTTCAGACGGACCGCGTTCTGATCTTCCGGTTCAACAGCGATTGGACGGGGGAAATTGTTGTGGAGGCCGTAAGTGATCCCAGCTTATCGGTGGCCGACTGGGGAGTAAGGTTGCCCCACCCGGATCTTGATAGCTTTCTGAGTGGTAATGCACTCTTTGCATCCGACATTCACCATTCAGATCTGCAACAGTCTTACACGGACCTATTGTTTCACCAGGCCCAGGTGCGGGCCATGTTAACCGTGCCCATCATGGTTCAACAGGAGGGGGATACGGATCAGGATCCTGCAGGTAGCCCTGTGGTAAGGCTCTGGGGAATTTTGATGGTGCATCACTGCTCCGATATTCGGGAATGGCAGGATTTTGAGGTCGATTTATTGCAGAAGCTTGCAACCCAGGCAGGCATTGGTATTTATCAGGCAGAACTCTATCGACAACTGCAGGTCGAGCTACAGGAACGGCGGCGGGTTGAAGCAGAAATTCGAGTGCTGAATGCAGAACTGGAACAGCGCGTTTTACAACGGACGGAGCAACTACGGCGGACGAATGTAGAACTAGCCGACGAGGTAGCGGAACGGTTGCGGGTGGAGGTGGCCTTACGGGAAAGTAATCAACGCTATGAAACGCTGGCAGCGCTGGCTCCTGTTGGGATTTTTCGTACCGATGCGAGTGGACGCTGCATTTATTACAACCAGTGTTGCTGTGAAATTTTGGAGCGATCGCATCTCGCCTCTTTCCAGCACATCCAGGAGCATTACCTCTACCCCGAAGATCAGGCGTGGGTGTCCCAAACCTGGATGGATGCCCTCGCACGGGGGGTGCCCTACCGGGTAGAATGCCGTTTCATCAAGCCTAAGGGGGACAGTATTTGGGCCATTATTCAGGGACATCCTGAATTAGGGACAGGTGGTCAGATTCTTGGATTCGTCAGCACCATCACAGATATTACTGAATTAAAGCGCATTGAAGAAGAATCACGCACGAGCCAGGAACGTCTTCAAACCCTGATTGATGCGCTTCCCTTTGGGATTTGGGCCAGGGATGCAGAAGAACGGTTGATTTTGCAGAATCCGGTAGATATGCAGCGGTTCGGTAACATGCTGGGAACGCTGCCCGGTGAACTGGATTGTGAAGCGGAAGTGATTGCGCTTTATCAACAGCTTTGTGACTTGTGTCAGCCCGATCGGGTGCTGGAATATGAAACCGTCGAGGTCTGGAATGGAGAAGACCGCTATCTTTTACGGCTTGTCTGTCCCTTTCCAGATTTTGATGGCCGCTATGGGTTGATGGGAGTCGTGATCGATATTACAGAGCGCAAGCAGGCTGAGTTAGCGTTGCGACAGAGTGAAGCCCTATTCCGCTCTCTATTTGAAACCGCCGCGGTCGGCATTGTCCTGACCGATCGCGACTATCGTATTCTGCAGGTGAACCAAAAACTGTGTGCCCTGTTAGGGTACACCGAAGCGGAGTTGCGATCGCTCAATTTCCGCGATTGCACAGACCCAGACGATCTCCCGATTTTCGAGGCGGCATTTAATCAGCTCGTGCAGGGTATTGTGCCTAACTGCTCAATTGAGCAGCGCTGCATTCGGAAGGATGGGTCCTTACTATGGAGCAAAAGTACAATTTCTGTGGCATCCGATGGGGTGGACAGCCTTGAACGTTACTGCATCATCGTCGATGACTTGAGCGATCGCAAGCAGGCCGAATTGGCTCTACAAGATAGTGAGGCCCGATTCCGTACGATATTTAATAACGCAGGTTTTGGCATTGTAGTTGCCGAACCTCCCAGTTATGACCTCCGGTTTTGTAATGCGGCATTCCAATCGCTGGTTGGCTTCAGCGCCGAGGAACTGGCCGAAATAACCTTTGCTGAGCTGACCTATCCAGACGATCTTTCCCATGAGACGGCCTTGGTGGAAGCATGTCTGGCGGGTGGCCTTGATCGCTACCAGCTAGAGAAGCGCTATGTGCATAAGAATGGTGACGTGGTGTGGGTAAATTTGATGTCCACCATTGTGCGGGATAGTCATCAGCAAATTCGATTTGCGATTGGTTTAGTGGAGGATATTACCACCCGAAAACTCAACGAAGCGGCTCAGCTCCAGTCCGAACTGGCACTGCAACGCTCTGAGGCACGACAGCGAGCGATTCTACAAGCGATTCCCGACATGCTGTTTTGGATACGTCGGGACGGGATGTATCTAGAAGTGATTGGCCGAGATGGGATGCTAAATTTCCTGCCAGCAGGTGAGAATGTTCAGGGCCGCTACATGGATGAGTTACTCCCGACTACTATCAGCAACCGTCAACAAGCTGCTATTGAGGAGGCGATCGCCACCGGCATTACTCAACACTACGAGCAAGAACTCTCATTCGGTAACCAGCTCCAATATGAGGAAGTTCGTGTGAGCCGGGGGGATGACCAGACCGCTTTGTTGATGATACGGGACATTAGCGATCACAAACGCGCCGAACGCCAGCTTCAGGAGATGCGAGAGCGTTACGAACTAGCGATTACAGGTATCGGTGAAGCTATTTGGGATTGGGATATTATTCAAGACAGAACCTATGTGTCCGCTCGGTTTTGGGACATGATGGGCTACCCTGTCAACGCTCAAGAAAGCTATTCCACAGCCGATTTTCTGGCAATGCTGCACCCAGAGGATCGCTGTCATGTGGAACTGGTGACCCGCCAGCACCTCGAACACCGAGAACCCTTCAATACGGAATATCGAGTGCGGCATCAATTGGGGCACTATATCTGGATTCGCGATCGCGCTCAAGCGATCTGGAATGCGGCTGGTCAACCCGTTCGGATGATTGGTACGTGGGCCGATATTACAGAATTCAAGCGGCTTGGCGAAGCCTTGCGGCAGAGTGAAGCTTCTTACCGGGCAATGGTCGAACTTCAGACAAACTTGGTCTGCCGCTTTCGTCCAGATGGTACGCTGACCTTTGTCAACGAAGCCTATTGTGCCTTCTTTAAAAAATCTGCTGAGGAACTTCTCGGCAGAAACTGGTTAGAATTTGTCCCTGCTGAGTCTCGTTCTGCCCTCCAAGACTATCTGGCATCTCTAGGTACTGACAAACCTACGGGTGAATATGAGCATGCTGTGATTGGGCCTTCTGGCGACCTACGCTGGTATCGATGGTCTGATCGGGTTTTGTTGGATGACGAGGGAAAACCCATGGAGTTTCAATGCGTTAGCTCTGATATTACAGAACGCAAGCTCCTGGAAAGAGCCCTCGCCCAATATCAAGACATTCTCCACGACATTGTGATGCAATTTGGGGGAGCGATCGCCCAATTTCGTTGGCACAGTATAGAGGATTTTAGACTAGAACTTGCTTCCGGAAAATGTGAGCAGATTTTTGGCTCTCTGCCCCAAGATTTAATGGAAGACGCAACTCTATGGAGTTTGTATATTGAGCCCGATGATATTGATGCAGCGATCCTGCCAGCGTGGGTTCGCCTGTTAGAAGGTCAGGCGGATTCTGTAGTGTACCGCTTCCGTCGGATTGACGGTCTGATGTGGATTGAGGGAAGGGCGATCGCACGTTACGACATCCCTCAAGCTGCCTGGATTATTACGACCCTCAATACGCCCGTGACGGATGCCTGCTGAAAACCTGATGAGTTGAAAACAAACCCTGGGCTTTCTGCTTCCTCAATGAGTCATTGCATGGCGAAGCCTCTCCATGCCTCACGCCTTCAGAACTGATTGAGACAGCAAGTGTATCGATATGCAAGATGTCGTGCACTACGTCAAAACAGACCGACTTGCAAACCGTTATCATGATGGCTATCTGATGAAAATGTGAGTTTTTAAGGCTCACCTTCTTATCTTTCTCATACGGTAACCAAACTTACATACAGCACTTTTCAAGCCTATGAGGTACAAGTTATTTTTGTGAGAGCCTCGCTCCGCGAGGCTCTCACAAAAATAACTGCATTTTATTCAAGCGCAAAGCGCTGTATAGATGAATGAGTTGCTTTTCTATAAAGAAAAGTGACACTATTTTTAGTCCGTTGCTATATAGGGATCAATAAGCGTATAAAAATTGGGAGTTTCTGTTTCAATTTGCTCTCCAGTTTGGTTCTTAATAGAAGCTTTTTTCTGGTTCTGGAGCATCGATGAGATTTGTCGTGAAAGATTTTGATGCTTTAGTAAAGAAATGAATCAAAATCTTTATAAATTATAAAAATGAAGGCATAGTAGTTGAACTAGCTTGACGGCTAGCATCACTATATAGCGGTTAAGATATATCTTTGAAAGAGGGATATTGTGTTCAACGTTTCCTCTCTAACATTCAGTTTCCTTTCGTGTAGTGTCTGAATCTCATCGGTGCTATATCATGCCGGTCTGCTTTACCGGACAGGAGCCGAAGAAGTTTAAAAGGCTTTATGGGAAGTAAAACAGTTTCGTTCAGGATCCCAGAGGAAATGCTTCAGGCTATTGAGAAGCAAGCCAAAGCGCTGGGAAAGACAAAAACAGACTTGGTGATAGAAGCGCTAGCACAGGTTTATGATTTGCCTGTGCCTGACTCCGAGACAAGCCTGGATTCTATCCAGCAACAACTCGATGCATTGCGGCAACAAATGAGCGAACTTACGGGAGATGCTGGCACTCAGCAGACCCTGGCGCGCGATGGAATTATCAAGGTGACGTCAGCCATTCAAGAGGTATTACAAGTTTTTCAGGTACCTCCGCTTCCCGATAACGGGCAACCTGATTTCAGCATAGTTCACACGGCTCAGTTGGAGCCCTATCAACCCCCGGCAGCCATTCGATTACTGGATATGGATATGGCCCATAGCGCAGAGCAGATTGCGCTCCAGGTCGAATATCAAATGCAAATTTTCGATCAGATCTTTTCGGCCATTCCAGATCTAGTCTTTATTTGCGATCGCTTTGGCCACTTTACGTATGTCAGCCCCATCGGTGGGCGTGTCTGGGGGCTTGACCGTACACAAGTGCTGGGTCATCTTTGCTACGAAGCCGAACTGCCCTCTGAGTTTACAGAGTTCTACCTTTCCCAAATGGATACCACCCTCTCCTTTGGGAAGCAGAGCTTTGCCGAACTGCGCGTGTTTACAACTGGGGGACCTCGCTATTTTGAATACACGCTTAGTCCAATTCGTTCGGAAACCGGAGAAATCATTGGTACCGTTGGGATTGCTAGCGACATTACCCATCGCAAAGAAACAGAGTTAGCCCTGCAAGAATCTCTGGAAAAGTACAAGAATCTGTTTGAACTGGCAAATGACATGATTTTCATCATTGATGTCGAGACTCATCGCATTATTGATGCCAATCAGAAAGCATCCCGCCGACTTCGTTATACGCGCAAAGAGCTGACCCAGTTAAAACTGGAAGACATTGAAACGACAGAGGCCACAGACTATTTTCAAGTCTATGTAATTCCTCAATTGGAGAAAGCCGGTAGCCATATTTTTGTGCATCAGCTGCGCCGTAAAGATGCAACGACGATTACGGTAGAAGTCAGCATTCGGTTGATTGAGTATGGCGATCGCCTGGCTTATCAAAGTTTTGCCCGTGACGTCAGCGAACGACAGAAGCTAACGGATGCCGTCTCATGAACGCATAAAGGAATGGTTCACCTGGGTGTGAGATGTTCGCTATAGCGAACATCTCACACCCAGGTGAATCAGAGTTGATAGGGTGCATCCCACTTTTGCAGATTTGGGAACCCACTTTTGTAAGTGAGGCGGGCGAAGCCCGCCTCACTTACAAAAGTGGGATGCACTCGAGTTGATATCACACTACGAACTGGCGCAGCAATGGATGGGTAAGGTAACGGTAAATGTTGTACCTCTGCCAACGGTACTATGAACGGTAATTTCCCCTCCATGGGCTTCCACGCACTTTTTAACAATAAATAAGCCCAGCCCTGTACCCGATATCTTTTTGACATTGGAACCTCGGCAGAACGGCTCGAATAAACGGCTTTGTTCTTCGGGCAAAATGCCAATACCCTGATCTTGAATGCAGAAATTTAAGGTTTCCATGGCACAGTTTAGTTGAAAATCAATTGTGCCTCCTTCAGGGGAGTATTTGATGGCATTGGATAATAAATTGCAGAGAATATGGCGCAGTAACTTTGGATCTAAATTGTAAAAAAGTGGGCTCGCTTTATCACATCCCTCAACCTCGAAATGAAGAGCATGGGTTGTAGCTTGAGTTTGATATTCGTGGACTAATTCGCGACAGAACCAGAGAACATCCATCGGTACTGGATGGCAGTAAAACTGAGAAGTCTCCGTGTCGCTCAGGGTTAAAACATCTTCAAAGAGTTCCAGCAAACTGCCAGTTGTTCCTTTCGCCTGCTTCAAATAAGCTAAACGTTGTTCTACCGTAAGCTGTAAATCCTGTCGCTCCAGGAGACTGAGAGTCGCCATGATAGAACTTAATGGGTTGCGAAACTCATGGGAAACAATCGAAACAAACTGCGACTTTAGCTCATTTAATTGCTTTTCTTTAATTAAGGCTCGTTGCAGTGCCTCACTGAGGTCACGCTCCTTAGCTAAGGCCTTTTGCATCATCATTTCAGCCTGATGCCATGAGACTGCAATTTCGAGCGCAGTATTGAGATGTTTTGTTTGAACAGGCTTAATCAAATATCCGAAGGGATGGGTGGCTTTGGCCTGGGCTACGGTAGCATCATCGGCATGGGCTGTTAAAAAAATAATGGGCAACTGGTATCGCTCGCGGATTCGGGCTGCAATGGCAATCCCATCCGTATCCCCCTTGAGGTGAATGTCCATCAGGATCAACTCAGGGTGGAAGTTCTCAGCCGCCTCCAGAGCGGTTTCTGCGCGATCGCAAATGGCAACAACCTGATGGCCTAACTGGGTCAATCGCCGCTGAATATCAAGGGCAACTAATTGCTCATCTTCTACAATTAAAATGCTAAAGCCCATAGTGAGAGCTGCTAAGATGCAGCGTCAAAAATAATAGTGAAAGTTGTACCTGAGCTACGGCTTAATTCAATTGTGCCCCCCAATTGCCGAGTCAAGGCACACACAATTTGCATACCTAGAGACTCAGTTTGCCGAAAATCCAGATGTTCTGGAAAACCTATTCCATTATCCTGAATAATCAAATTATATTGAGAGAGATTATTCTCAAAAAGAATTAAAATTTCTCCTCCAAGATCATCAGAAAATGCATATTTGATGGCATTGGACACCAGTTCGTTAACAATTAAACCACAGGGAATGGCTAGATCTAATTCAAGGTCGAGGTTGGCAACTTCAACAGACCAGTTCACCATTAACCCAACGGGAAGGTAAGACTGAAAAACATCGTCTACTAAATCACGAATATAGTCTGCAAAGTTTAGGCGGGCTAAATTTCCCGAACGGTAGAGCCGTTCATGAATCATTGCCATGACGCTAATACGGCGTTGGCTTTCGATAAAAGGTTGTAGAATGTCAGGATTTTCAATCGATGCAGATTGTAAATTTAGTAGGCTAGAAACTACCTGTAAGTTGTTCTTTACCCGATGATGCACTTCCTTGATCAGCACTTCCTTTTGGCGTAGCTCATTCTTTAATTGGCTGTACAATTCTGATTGCTGAATGGCGATCGCCGTTTGTAAACTGATTTGTTGCAACAGGTCTATTTCCCAACTTTGCCATGTACGGGGGCCAGTGTTCTGGTAAGCGGCCAGCAACCCCCACAGGGTGTCGTGGACAAAAATTGGGGCGATCGCAAAAGCTTTGGCTTGAAACTGCTCCAATAGTTCCAGGTGACAATGGCTCAGGTTGGCCTGGTAGATATCCGATAAGGCAAAGGTCTCATGCTTCTGATAACGGCCACCCTGGCTGACTTGCAGGTGAGTGTCTTCCCAAACCTTCTGAATATTCGGTCCCACCAGGGGTACCCAACCCTCTTCCACAGACTCGGCTACAAAGCTACCACTCCAATCCGGATTAAATCGATAGAGGGCAACGCGATCGGCTTTCAGGGTCTGGCGGGTTTCAAGGAGCACCGTAGTCAGGATCGTATCAAAGTTGAAGGATTGGTGGATGTGTTGGGTGACGAACCGTAGCAACCGTTCCTGTTCCGCTTGCTGCAGCAAAGCTTCCGTCCGTTCCTGCACTCGTTGTTCTAGCTCTCGATTGAGGTGTTGCAGGGCTGTTTCGGCCCGTTGACGCTCGGCTAGTTCCAGCTGAGCCTGCTCATACAGATTGGCTTGTTGGATCGCAATGCCGACCTGAGTTGCCAGTTGGGACAAGAGTTCTCCCTCCCATGGTTGCCAGGTTCGGGGTTTGGAACAATGATTGGCAACCAATAGGCCCCACAGATGATCACCCTGGAGGATGGGAACAATCAACTTGGCTCTTACCTGGAGCTGCTCCATCAGCTCCATATGGCAGGGGCTAAAACCCGCGTTAAAAACATCTGCAATGGCGCGAATGGTACCTTGCTGGTAAGTTTGGCCTCGTGTCTCAACAAAATAGCTGTCCCTAATTTCCATATTGAGAATGGATTGCCAGGGCTTCGTAACGGATTCGGCAACCACGATGCCACTCCAGTCCTGCTCAAAGCGGTAAATGATGACGCGATCGCTCTGGAGAAATTGCCGCACCTCCGCTACCGTTGTGCTCAGAATTGTTTCCAAATTGAGGGATTGGCGGACCCGTTGGGCGATCGCTGCTACCAGCCGTTCACGCTCGGCTTGTTGTTGTAGTGCTGCCTGGGTTTCTTTAAGGATGGTGATATCGGTCGCGACACCCAACATTTGCCGGGGCGACCCATCCTCAGTACGGTTGAGAACGCGATCGCGACCTAAGAGCCAGCGGTATTCGCCTGCCTTGTGGCGCATCCGATACTCAATTTCCAAAACATCCCCATCTTGTAGAGTGGAGCAACGCTGAAAGTTTCCGGCCATCCGAGGTCTATCCTCGGGATGTAATAAGGTTGGAAATAAGCCGCTCCCCAGGGACTGAATCTCTGCGGGGGAATAACCAAGAACTGCCTCAATCTGGTGGTTGACATAAACATTACGATTTTCCTCCAGATCATAGATATAGAGGATCGCCAGGGTCGATTCGGCAATCTGCTCGGTGTAGTGTTGTTGCTGGCGTAGAGCGGCTTCTGTCCGTTTGCGATCGGTGACATCTCGGGAAATGCACAGAATAGACTGTATGACCTGATCATGGGTTAGTTCGGGGGCGATCGCCATCTCAAAGGAGCGAACCCCCATGAGGGTTGCGGTCTCAAACTCAATGATTTGCTTCTCACCCGTTGCCAGCAGCCGGGCGGCAGCCGCTTCCCAAGCACAAACCATTTCCTCCGCCATATTCAAGTCACGACAGGTCTTGCCCAGAAATACGTCTGCAGGCAAACCTGTAATGGCTGTTAAGGCTGGGCTGATGTAGAGATGCCGGAGCTGGGTATCAAAGCGCTCAATAATATCAGGAGAGTTTTCCACCAACACTCGATAGACCTGCTCCTGTTCTTGAAGCTGACTCTGAACCTGTTTTTGATAGGTCGTTTCCAACATGAACCCGACTAACCTGACCGACTGATCAGGAGCCTGAACGAGCCGAACGGTGTCATAGAGCCAGACGACATGACCGTCCGCAGCCACCATGCGGTATTCCATGTAATGCACGTTGTGCATCTGCCGCAATGCTCTAGCCTGATGGCATGCTTTGAGGGTGGGAAGGCGATCATCGGGATGCAGGTGCTCTTCCCAAAAATTAGGCTGTAACCAGGCTTCTGCCGGGTAGCCCAGAATCGCTTCGACTTGAGGGCTGACAAACGTAAATTGCAAGGATTTGGGGTCTGCTTCCCAGACAATGCCATTCAAAAAGCCAACCAGGGTTTGATAACGTTGCTGCGATTGCTGTAGTGCTGCTTCGGCCTGTTGTACCTCTAGCCAGCCGGAGGCTTCATTGAGAGCTACATCTAAGCTGTCAGGGCTGGGGCAGGGAGGGCTACTTAGAGCGTGCAGTAAGCTCAGAGGAGTGACAATTCCAATGACCTGGCGCAAGTGATTCAGGACAGGTATTTGCTGAATTTGATGCTGTTGCATCAGAGCGAGAAGCTCAGTGGCTTCCAGGAGATCGCTGTCCTGTAAGGTCAATAGCGGTGGTGCCATGACGTCACCGATGGCGATCGCAGCCAGATCCTGGTGAGCTACGGTGAGAGAGATAAGCTCCTGAGCGGTGAACACTCCTACCAGCTGCTCATTGTCGACCACCAATGCGCATTCAGGAGAGCCGGGGTGCTCTTTCAGCCATGCCAATACATCTAATAAGGGAGTATTAGGGGCGACGAGGAGGGGATGTCGATCAATGGCTTGTTGTAGGGTTGGAACACCGGTAGTCATCTAGATTTGCACAATGCCATGCTGGAACTCATATTTCTGTATAACAGGTCGAAGGATTGGATATTCTAGTTTTGTCATAGAACAATACGGGTTTTCTATTACACCTACGTGGCTTAGGTTCGGGTTAAGGGTGGTTTGCAGGAACCTCCTGTATTGAATCGGTTCTTGAGGGTGTACGTTGTATGGCCTCGTTGTACAACGATTCACGTAGGAGGCTTCAGGTGTGAAGTGACAAAAAATGGCTTCTAATCCAACCCCCAGTGCTCAGCGGAATACGCCTATGTTGGGTGGTTTAGGTGCTTCGTACCCCGCACCAGCTAACGTAGGCGTATTTCCGCCGGGTTGGACTGGGCGTGCCATGTTAAAAAAAATACTCCGGTTTTGCGGAGTCACCCGGGTAGGACGTGTAACAAAAGATAGAACCCGCGTGATTTTTTGGCCTTATGGGCAATCTAGGAAATAACACGGGTGAGCCAACTCTTCTATACCCGGATTTACTTTAGTGTTAAGGACTGCTATGAAGCTTCTTCCTTTTGCGATCGCTCTTGCTACCACCTGTCTCAGCGCTCTAGCACTGCCTGCCCAGGCCCAATCAGTTTTGATGGAAGAGAACGGTGCTCTCGAGCAGGGCGATGAGATGTTGTCCTCTGACAATAGCCTGTACGATGTCTACACCTTTGATGGGGAAGAGGGGCAAGCTATTAAAATCGACCTGGCCAGCAGTGAGTTTGATACCTATCTGGCTGTGTTGGGTCCCAGTGATGAAGTGCTGGCTGAAAATGACGACGCTGAAGGCAGCACTAACTCATCCATTACTCTGACTCTGGCAGAATCGGGAACGTATACCTTCATTGTGAATGGATATGATAGCTCCAGTGTGGGGCAGTATGTGCTGACAGTTTCTGAGCAGGCTGAGTAGTCGTTGCGTTTCTAACTAGTATTCGACAACTTAAGTTTGCCTTTATTGAGGGATGGGGGGTGCTTCGCAACCTCCCATCTTTCAATATCTAAATATAGAGGAGCTTTCACCAGAATTCAGAGTTCTAGTTCTGATGTTGCGAATGGAGCTATGAGGAATGTGGGGCTGCTGTTCAACATCCCGTTTCATAACTCCATTTACCAATAGGTGGTCTTAAATAAGTGCAAGATGGGTTCTCCTCACTGAGCCAGACTGTAGAACAGTTCGACTCAGTGAAAAACTTTAAAGTGTGTTTTGAAGATACCTGATAGGGCTATTTCTTGTGCGTCAGGTGCACGAAAAATACCTTTTATAAAACTGACTCTAGCTCTGTGTATAGGTGCTTTAGCCTACCTTCATCTCTAACGTTGGTCAACGCGAGTATATCTTGAGGGGCATGGCAACACGAAAGCATTGATTTATTTTAGTGAATAAAGCTAAAGATCCTGAGCTATTTTTCCGGGAGTGTTGGTGTTGTCGTTGTGACGTCAACATTCATGGAAAAACTGTTCGCAATAATGAAATTTATAACCGTATTCGTAAAAGCGATCGCCAGGGGGTAATGTATGACAGATTGGATACGCGCCATTTCCCAGGGCACCGCTACCCTTAACGATGCCTACGATGCGGTTAAGGGAAAAATTACTCGGTTGTTGCGTCTTGAAGACCCGATTCAAATTATGGCGTATCGGGGTTATGGCACCCCAGAATGGCTGTTTGTGAAGGGGCGAGTTTTGCAAGACCAGGGGATTAAAATCCGTGAGACAAAGGCGCGTCTCCTAGAAAACGTGGTGAATATGTATCGGCGCTTTGCCACGGATGAAGTGCCAAAAGCCCGATTAAGGGTTTCTTTGGGAGATATTTATCAAGAAGTTGTAACCGATCGAGAAGGATTTTTTGAGACGGAGTTACGTCCCTCGTCCCCTTTGGAGAGCGATCGTCTTTGGGAACGAATTGATCTGGAATTGCTGCATCCGCTCTCGAAGCGGTATGGAGCTGTACGCGATCGAGGGCAGGTTCTCATTGTGCGAGAACAGGCTCGTTTTGGCGTTATTAGTGATATCGATGACACCATCGTAGAGACTGCTGCAACCGATTTGTTAAAGATGATTCGCATTGCTTATCTGGGCAACGCTCAAACCCGTAAGCCGTTTGATGGGGTTCCTGAGTTTTACCATGGGTTGCAACGGGGGGTAAGTGGAAAGGAAGGAAACCCTATCTTTTATGTTTCTAGCAGTGCCTGGAACATGTATGACGTGTTTGAACAATTTATGGATATCAAACGCATTCCTCCAGGTCCAATCTTGCTACGAGATATTGAATTATCGCTCGAAAATTTGCTGTCATTCAAGCATGAGATTCATAAGATTGAACAAATTCGACCGATTTTTGAACGATTTCCTCACCTACCATTTATTTTGATTGGGGATACGGGCCAACGGGATGCTGAAATCTATCAGAACCTGGTGCAAACTTATCCCGATCGCATCCTTGGAGTCTACCTTCGAGATGTTACTCCTAATAACACAGCACGGCATGAGATATTGAAGACGATCGAACAAACAATTCGTGATTTAAGTTGTTCATTTCTCGTCTTTCAGAATACTCAAGATGCGATCGAACATGCTGCCCGGCAGGGTTGGCTTGAACCTGAGAAGACTCTTGTGAAGTAGTCGTTCAGCTCATATCTTTCATGGTCGTATTTTAACTGTGTAATTCATTTTGTAAGAGGGGTACTGAACGCCCTTCTCATAAATGAATGACCTGCCTAGAACTGTTGAGTTCGCTAAGCCTCTCTGGTGAGAACTATATAGCCCTGTGCACGTTGATTAAGTACGGTGGTGTGGGGCACGAAGTGCCCCACACCACCGTTGCTGTACTTAACGCACTTGCACATCGCTATATAACTAAGGTTAGGTCAAATTAACGATAATTTACCTCAAAGTAGGGGTGCGTATTCCCTTCAATACTCGTAATTTGAAGGCAGCTGAGCCTGTTACCGAATAACCCTGTCAACGGTAGAGGCTACTGAGGAATTCCAGGGGAATAACCGGGTTCAAAACCTGTACAGGCAGTATTCCTATCAAATGGCCTGTCCAAGTATGGGTTTTTAAGTGAGATAAACGGTCAACAAGTGACTGAGCGATTGAACACTATTTTTGTAGGAGAATAACCGCCATGGTTACTACATTGGATGATACAAAGCGGATGATGATCGGTGAGCGATTAGCCGACTTGAAAGCATTCCAGAACCTCATTATTTCCAACGATCAAAAACTGCTAGAAGCGTGCTCTTATAATGATGTTCGCGAGCGGTTGCAGAACATGCTTGAGGATGACCAGAAGAATCTGGGCATCATCGAAACAGTAATTGTGCAATATGGTGTTCCGGCAGAACCCAATGCCGCAACGCATAAGTTCATCGAACGATTCCGGGAAATGATGTCGGATGGTGAACTGACCTTTTACCAAAAGCTAATTCAACATGAATTGCTCAAGCATGGGCAGGCCATGAGCGGCATTGTCATCCACAAGGCTGCCCAGAAGGTTGGTGCAGATATTGAAACGGCGATCGCCCCTCTCAATACCGTGAACTTCGAAGGTCGTGCCCACCAGGAGCAACTGAAAGGCGTGCTCGAACAAGTGGGTGTGCGCGAAATGACTGGTCAGGATGCTGACCAGGGGCTGTGGGCTCGGGTTCAGGATGCGATCGCCGCCCTCTCCGGTATGGCTGGTAGCGTCATCACCCAGAATACGAACAAACAGGACATGAACATCCAGACTCTCATTCGTCTGGATCACAACAAGACCAACACCATCTTTACGGAAATCGGGGCAACCCGCGACCCACAGAAGTTGCAGGAGTACTTCGGGCAACTCTATAAGGATCTGTCGGCTCATGCCCTGGCTGAGGAAGAGATAGTCTATCCCCGCATTCGTGGCTTCTATGGTGATAGCGATACCCAGGAACTCTACGATGAGCAGGCCCAGATGAAGTCGATGCTGGAAGACATCCGTTCTACTGATCCTAATCAGGTTGATGAGTTCCGCCACAAGGTGAAGCAGCTGATGGACATGGTAGGTGACCATATCCGCCAGGAAGAGAGCACGATGTTTGCGGCGATCGACCAACATTGCAGCACCGAGCAGAAAGAACAAATGGCTACGGAATTCAAAGCGGCTAAGAGCCGGATTCAACAGGGAATGGCTGCAAATCTTTCCTAGTAGCTGTTTGAAATTCAGGATTAGCGTGGAGTAAGTCATGACTAATTCGCCTTTCACTCGTTTCCCATAGCTTCTTGTTCTGGTAAGTGGGCTTTTGCTTCTGCAAAAAATACCGCTCAAGGAAATTCAGGAAATTGCTATTGGAGGTAGGGAAAGGATTTTATGTAAGACAGGGGGCCTATGTGTCTCCTGTCTTTGCTTGTTGGGCTTGCTTCAATAGCTTTTACAACTGATGTGGGGGATTTCTTTTTCTAAGGTCTAAGTTACAGCCCATGGAGTGTCCTACAGCTCCTTGCTATGGCAACGGATTGGAAATACGGTCGAACTGTATCGATTAACTAATGACTTCTATAAGGTTATTTTATGTTTTGTCGAGGCTGCTCTCTGGGGATGGTGGTTGGCCTTGATTCTGGAGGGCTTGCAAAGTTGCGGTTCCTCTGCTCCTATGGTGGTTGCAAAGTTTTTTGTAATCTGGAGACTTCCCCTTTCCGTGGCCGCTTCGACAAAATGCTAGACTTTTATTGCCTTAGATAGACCTTGAAGGCTGTCCAGCCATTCGGGTTACACTTGGGCATCCACTCCTCCCTAAGATACTGACGCTGCCCGATTGAGTTGCAAGGATGTGTACCAGTAGATTTGAGTAGACAGTCTCGAAAAGAAGCACAGGTACCCTATTCGATTGGCCTCTTCTGGCTTAATAATCAGACTCTAGAAAGTTTACTTTTTGGTGGCTGCTGTGCGATCGCCCTCTACCGTATTGGTATGGGCCGCGTTGCTTCAGCAGTCTCTTTTTCATGAGTTGCCAAAAGAATCTAATCCCCTGGAAAAAGCATCACTCCTATGGTTATTCAATCGCAGGTCTAACGAACACAACACATGAAAAGGAGGGGTCCAACGGGTATGAAGCTTAGCCTGGGCTGGTCTACTAATAATATTTGGATACTTATCAGACGCTTACTATGGTTGGGTTTTTGGTCACTAGTCATCCCCACTGGGCTGTATAGTCTTTGGCTTTATCGTGGCCACTCGTTACTACCCCTGCAAATTGCATTAATGGCGATCTCCCTGTTGGGTTTGGTGGTCGTCAACAGCGAGACCGTTGCTGTTCTTCAGCGAGGGCGATCGCAATCGTTTGAGCGGGTCAGGGGGTTACTCCAAAAGTTCCTTCCGGGTTCGGCTCCTGTAGTCGAACCGATGGTCACGGTTGTTCCTCCCCAGCAGCTTCCGTTTGTCTCGGTGATCGTGGTGGCCTACCTGCCCAATGAGCAAGACATTATTCTGGAAACCCTGGAACACTGGCTCACTCAGGTTGAGACTCCGTCGGTTGGCTGGGAAGTGGTGCTGGCCTACAACACCCCAACCCGTCTTCCGGTAGAGGCGCAATTAGAGCAACTGGCTCGCCAGTTTCCAGAATTAATCCTGTTCCCGGTGCATGGCAGTACCTCCAAAGCCGAGAACCTGAATGCAGCGCTACAACGGGTTAAAGGGGAGATGACGTGTATCTTTGACGCGGATCACCTTCCTGCCCGAGACTGTTTAATGCGTGGCTGGGCATGGCTGAAAAACGGTCACTATGACGGTGTTCAGGGCCGCAATATCATCCGGAACTACGACGACAACTGGTTAACAACGCTGGTGGCCGTAGAATTTGAGTGTATTTATGGGGTCAGCCATTATGGGCGATCGCTGCTAACAGATACGGCATTATTTGGAGGGTCTAATGGTTACTGGCGTACCTCCGCAATCCGTTCTGTTGGCTTTTGTGCCGCTCGTTTAACAGAGGATATTGACGCAACACTGCGGGCCTTGCTACAGGGGTACCGTATCGTCCATGACCCCGCTATTCTGACAACGGAGCTGGCACCGGATAATCTGAAGTCATTGTGGTTGCAGCGGCAGCGCTGGAGCCAGGGGTGGATTGAGGTGGCGCGGCAATACCTGGGCGGGGTATTGCGATCGCCCTATCTTGATCCCTTCCAAAAAGTGGGTTGGGTCATTATCCTGCTCTATAGTCAATACTTCCATCCCATTATCTGGCAGGCCATTCCGATCTCTCTGAGTTTGGCGCTGATTGATCCGGGCCATAACTTGACCGATGCGATGGAAACCTGGAATTGGAGCATGATGGGTATTCTAACCCTGAGTATTGTGGCTCAGGTGGTAGTTGCCATTCGTCCAAAGTTCTCGAATTCGCCCCTGTCCCTCTGGCATGGAGCGCTCTACTGTTTGCTGTCTCCTTTCTACTTCTGGTTCCGTAGTGTGGTAGCCCTGGTCGCGTTCTACAATCACATCTGTGGAAGTCGCACCTGGCATGTCACCCGGCGTACTCGCCGTAAAGCGGCTCGTCTTACGATCCATCCCCAACCCGAAGAACCCTATCCTGTGCGCAGTCGATAAGGTTTAGCGATGCAGAACTTGACCCTTCATCAGGGATTAGTTCTGCATTAATCAGGGCTGCTAGAAATAGGGGGGGAAACTCCAGAAGCATTTGTTGAGCCCTCCTCTGACTCGCTGTTATTTCTTGGCTGCTATAGATGCCTTTTGTTCTCGTGGTGACGACAATGATGTTTTTAGGCCAATAAGTTTTGGTCTTCTAATAAACGCCTTCAAGAGAGTGATTAGCTGTAGCTATCGATAGCCTCAATTCAAAGAAAAAACTGCCGAATACACATCATCATGAATCGGATAAGGAGAGCGTTGGGGTTTAACCCCGACGCTCTCCTTGTACCAGGCGGCTGTAGCTACAGCTTTAATGGCTGCTTGAGAATTTATTATCAGCTATTGGGGCGCGATCGCTTAATCCGGTCGATCTCGGCCTGAAGGTCAGCTAGCTCGCGGCGTAACCGTTCTACGTCATCGCTGGTGTTAGAAGTAGAAGGAGGTGCCGGTTCTACATCCACCGCTCCCTGGGTGCCACGACGATAATTCCCAGCTCGAATCTGGCGGAATTCCTCCGAATTCGCCCATTCCTGTAGAAAGGAAACCCGCTCGACTGTAAACGGATGGGTTTGAAAAACGTTTTGGGAGAGATTGTTGTAGAGGAAGAATTTGTAAACCTGGTTCAAGCCATCCTGATCTAGATCCTGATAGCGTTGGGATTGGCGCATGAACTCCTGTAAATTCAGTTCATTAGCATAGCGGTTACTGCCTCCCGCCAGATGCATCATGTTTTGTAAAACAGGATTGAGGTCATCCATGACCAACAGAGCGGCCCGATCAGCGGACAACTCTGCTTTGCGAAGCCACTCATAAAATGCCAGAATCATCCCGGTACTAACCAAGGTGCTGAGGCCGAAGGTCATCTCTGCCAGCCCCGAAGCAACGGTAATGGCCCAACTTGCCATCTGGGTCAGGGTATTATGGCCACACTTCAGGTGCCCCAACTCATGAGCAATAACAGCCCGTAGTTCCTGAGAGCCGCTAATCTCTAACAGACCTGTACTGAGGACGACGGAAGGGCGCTCTTGCCCAATGGCATAAGCGTTTACCATTGGAGATTGAGACACAAAGAGAACTGGCTCGGGAGAGATATCTAGATCTCGGAGGCATTCTCGAAATATTTGATAAATGGTGGAGTACTGGCGAGGGCCTACTTCGATGCTGTTCCCCATGAGGTACACGAAGCGGGGCCGATCAAACGTGAACTCGACGAAGCGGCGAGCTACAAGGTCAAAACCGGGCACACTGCGCAAGGCTTGCTCAGCCTGGGAATCCAGGGGATGGCGAAATGCTGCGGCTGAAATTCCAGGGTAGGAGGGCATAAGGGAAGAGGGCAGGAATTGGCTGCATCTAGTTTAATCGCTGATGTTTGAATCGCTGACGTCCATCACTTCAGAAGATCCTACGCTTGAATCAAAAAGTCTGAAGCGGCCACACTTAAACCATTGCTGAAATCAGCAAATTGCCCACCGCTCCCAAACCCAGCAGCCTGACGGTTTTGATTGTAATACAAGGCCCCTGTGGCTCGAATGTAGGTGAAGAGGGCCCTGCTAGACTGAGCTTGAGCAAGCGTACCTACGGCCTGAAAGCTAACCTGATTGCTGCTGAGGGCTGTAAATGTCGTGCGATCGAGAATCAGTTTATCGGGTCTCTGGAAATCAGTGACGACATCAATACCGATTGAGGATGTTTGAAAGGTACGACCTATATCAAACACAAACTGATCTGCCTCGGTTCCGCCCGTTAACGTGTCGCTACCGAGCCCACCGATGAGGCGATCGCGCCCCCCAGCCCCCAGAAGAGAATCAGCATCCGCGCCCCCATCGAGTCTGTCATTCTCGGCACCGCCATTGATGCGATCGCGACCCAACCGCCCGATGAGCTGGTCGTTGCCGCCAAAACCGAAAATACGGTCATTGCCCCTTAAGCCATCAATCCGATTATCAGCGTTTGTTCCGGAAAGAACATCATTGCCTACAGTAGCGGGATTTTGCTGGACTGTTACCAGGAAGGTGTCTTGGATAAACTGCCCAAGCAGGTTGGTCGCACGGACGGTGATGGTGGCAGTTTTAATGGGAGCAGGACGATAACTGAGCACCAGGTTATTGTTCTGGATACGGGCGTTGACCAGAGCAGAGTTTGAGTTTCGGACCACGTTAAACCGCAACTCGCTCAACTGTGAAACGGTAATGCTGCGATAGCGTACCAGATCCTCGTCTCCGGTTACGGATGGATTGGCGGGATCAATCTGTAAAGGCAGGGTATCAAAGGCTCCCTGGCCGAAGAAGCCTGTGCCATTAAAGCGGGGAACAGTGGCGATCGCATCGATAACATCCAGATCAGCGGGTAAAACCTGGCCAAAGACTGTAAACCCGCCGTTCTGGGCATCCAAGTTGGCCGAGTTGTTGGCTAAGTTAAAGAACCACTGGTTGGTTGCACTGTTGGGGTCTCCCCCTAATTTAGCCATGGCGATCGTACCGCGCAGGTTGGACCGTCCAGCACTAAACTCATTCTGAACAGGTGCATTAGCGGGAATAACCCCAACTGCTGCTGCACCGTTGTTCGGGGTTGCCTCCAGTACGGCGTCTAATCCATTTACAGTAAAACCACCGCCCTGCACTACGAATCCCGGTACAGAGCGGTGAATAATTGAGTTGGTGTAAGCGCCGCTGTTAACGTAATTTCGGAAGTTTTGAACGGTCAGTGGAGCTCCAGCCCCAGGCTGATCAAACAAAACAACGTTTGTGACCCCACCATTCAAAGCCGTATTGTAGAGCTCAAACCTGGCTACCAAGCCGGTTGTCAGGGTATCGTCAAAGTTATTGAACAGATTGATCGTTGTGGTTTCGGCTTCTCGATCTACAACGTTAGCGATAGGATTGACCGCAATTGCCATAACAGTATTGATTTATATCTGGACAGTTAAATTCACTCGTAAACGTGGCTTGCCTTAGCAGAGTGACCATTAGTAGCGGACGGCTCAGCTATAGGTTTAATTCCTGCCTTTTCTAAAATGGCAGGAATTAAATCTTCTCGGCGAACGGCCATGAGATGTACACCCTGGCAGAGATCGCGGGCAGATTGAACTTGCTCCGCGGCGATCGCCACCCCCTCTGCCAGCGGATCCTGCGCTTTTTCTAACCGCTCAATAATATGGTCAGGGATAGTGACTCCAGGGACATTCTTATTGATAAAGAGTGCATTTTTAGCAGACTTTAGCAGAAAAATTCCTGCGAGCACCGGTACATTATAGGGGGCCGCAATCTTATCCATGAATTTTTCGAACCGTTCAAAGTCTGAAATGAGCTGACTCTGGAAAAACTGGGCTCCAGCTTCTACTTTCCGCTCAAAACGCCGTTGTAAACCCGACAAACTATTACATTGGGGATCAACGGCTGCTCCAGGAAACAGCGTAGTGGCCTGGTTCGTTAAGGGCTTACCGTTACAGTCTTCGCCAGCATTTAACCTATGGATCAGGCGAATTAAGCGAACCGACTCTAAATCAAAGACAGGCTTGGCCTCAGGATGATCGCCAGCCGCCACAGGGTCGCCCGTTAGGGCAAGGACGTTGCGGATACCGAGAGCCTGAGCGCCTATGAGATCTGCCTGAAGGGCAATGCGGTTGCGATCGCGACACGCAATCTGAAAGATTGGCTCAATCCCGTTTTGCAGTAGGAGTGCGGAAGCTACCAGTGATGACATGCGCATGACAGCACGGCTACCGTCGGTTACGTTGACCCCGTGTACCCAGTCCTTCAGCAAACAGCCCATTTCCAGCATGTGGCTCGGGTCACCGCCCTTGGGGGGCATCACCTCCGCCGTCACCAGAAACTCTCCGGCCTGAGCGGCAGCCCGGAAGCGGGAAAGAGAACTGGACGGGAAAGGGGATGAAAAATCCATGCAAGCTATACCTAAGGGTGATGAACATTGGGAGCTTTGGAATCAATAGGATACCAGCCCCTGGTCTTTTTCGGATTTTGAACCCTGGTAGTGGATATATCAAACCCTCTAGCAGAGGATGTTCGTAAACCTCCAAAAAGGATAGATTTTTTCGTTTGTGAGAGGTAAAAATACTTTCTCTAGTATCCTGGGACGTAAGCGAACTTACGCCCAGTTGAACTCGTTTAGGTCTACGTAGGTAAGTAGTAGCCGAGGGACTGTTTTACCTTCAGTAAGGTTTGACTCGCTACTTCGGTAGCCTTTTCTGCACCCTGGCGAAGCACAGAATCCAGATACCCTGGCTCCTCCATAATCTCCTGGTACTTGTCCTGAATGGGTTTCAGAGCTGTGATCACAGTTTCTGTAAACAGAGGTTTGAACTGACCCCAACCCATTTCTCGGCACTCAGCTTCGACTGCTTCTTTGGTTTGACCTGATAACACCATATAGAGGGTTAACAGGTTGTTACATTCTGGGCGATCGGCGTCATTAAACCAGAGGCCGCGGGTGGAATCAGTTTTGCAGCGTTTGATCTTATGCTGAATTTGCTCAGGCGTATCCAGCAGATTAATGCGGCTGAGATCGGATGGGTCAGACTTGGACATTTTTCGGGTGCCATCTGTCAGGCTCATAACTCGTGCCCCCTCAGGGCGGATGAGTGGATCAGGCAGCTTCAAAATAGGCTTTTCCTCGCTCCCAAATTGATAATTGAGGCGGGCTGCAATGTCACGGGTGAGTTCTAGGTGTTGCTTCTGATCTTCTCCGACGGGTACTTTGTCGGGCTCATACAGAAGGATGTCGGCTGCCATCAGAGCCGGGTAGGTGAGCAACCCTGCACCTACATTCTCCCCTTGCTTGATGGATTTCTCCTTGAACTGGATCATGTCTTCCAGCCAATTGACAGGGGTGATACAAGTAAACAGCCAGGCAAGTTCACTATGGGCAGAAACATGAGATTGCACAAAGATGGTGGCATGCTCCAGACTAATGCCGCTTGCCAGGTATAACGCTGCTACCTGGCGGGTGTTGTTGGCCAGGGTGGCAGGGTCGTGGGGCACAGTAATGGCATGCAAATCTGCCATGAACAAATAGCTATCATAGTCATGCTGCATTTCGACCCAATTGCGGATGGCTCCCAGATAGTTGCCCAGGTGCAAATCGCCCGTGGGCTGAATGCCAGAGAGAACCCGTTGCTTACCCATGTGACCCAACTCTCTTGATAAATCTTTTGACAAAAGGCACGTAGATTAACCGTGACAAACAGTTACGGAAATTATCCTGATTATCGCCTCTGGCGAGGGCATCTGGCGGGAGGATTTTTGCAGAGACAGCAAATTTTCAGTGGGGCTGGTCTTTGGTCAGTCACAAAAACTGAGAAGTTTCAACCATGATGAATAGATGTTGCCCTTGTCAACCTGGGAATTGCTCTGTCATAATTAAGAAATGTAAATGGAAAGACGTCATTATGTCTCAGCCTACCGCGAGCTTGCCTTCCGAGCCTCTAGCCGAGTGTTTCGAGTTAGCCAGGGATCCAAAGGCTCACCTGGATGCAGAACGCGTATT
The DNA here is from genome assembly GCF_014695575.1 of Leptolyngbya sp. FACHB-8. Taxonomy (GTDB): domain Bacteria; phylum Cyanobacteriota; class Cyanobacteriia; order Elainellales; family Elainellaceae; genus Vacuolonema. Next base: position 211,023 of record NZ_JACJOO010000015.1, read on the forward strand.
TGCCGAATTTAAGCATGACTTGACGAGCGCTCCCCCTGAAGCGATGCAAGTTGTTGAGCGACTTTGGAAGGAGCTTCTGCTCGCCCGTCGTTCTGCTGCCTTTTGGGAAGAGATGAGCAATGTTGAGCGTTCCATGACCGAGCGCTTGGCTGCTGACCACATTCAACTCCAGCAAAATTACTTGCGTCTGGTGCAGGAACAGTAAACGAGTAGTTGCTCGTTAACTCACACTTCTTTCAAAGCCAGTGAGGTGCGAAATGGGTGTGTGGTGTCGTATGCATCTCGCACCTCACTGGCTTTGAAACGGCTATAGATTTGTAAAATTAAACCCTGGAACTGGATGTAGAAAGCACGGCAGAGCTGTGCTTCTCTCACAACGTTCTGGGGTTTATTTTTATGTGTTCCTCACAGTACCGAAGCGAGGATGGCGATAGAAAAGCTGCATCCTGACCATAAATTTGAAATGGAAAAAATTTGAAATGAAAACCGTATGTTTTCTGTATCCTGGGGAACTTAGCTTTATGTGCTCTTAATAAAGCCTATTTGATCTGTGGCGGGATATAAAATACGAATGAATTTTAGATGAAATGTATTTTTGATTCACAAAGTCCATACGAGTATTTACGTAGCACATTTATCTAGTGCGATAAAAGGTTAGGCAAAACCGTGCAACACTTTTGCTCATAAGCTTGTTGTTCGCCAATTCTATAAAAGATTTTTCAGGTGCGAGAAGGTTTCAACTTGGGCTTCATCCCCTTCTATTGCACAAAAATGGTAGAGGTGGTGAACTACAGTGGCAATTGTATGCCTGGTGACACGATACAGGTGAGCTATGAACATCTACGCTCTAACAGAATTGCCCCCACAGAACCGCCACATAGGCTGGTCTGTCTGTTACGCTTTTCAGGATACGCTGGCAACTACGTGCGATCCATATTTTCTCCATCCCCAAGTTCATAGAATTCGCCGTAACAAGCTCCGTCGACTCTGGCAGCGTATCTCCAAAACCTGGTATACCTTAGATCGACTACCGACATTAGGCAATGCACCCAATGTTCTATTGATGATTGGGCATTCCTCCCACTTTCTATCATCTATATTCACGTTGGGTTCTTTATTAGATCAATTTGACTTGCGAATTGCCTATCTACTGGATGGATTTGATCCGAAAGCATTAAGATCACAAGCTTTATCCCACATTAATCATCTTTTCGTTGTTTCGGCAGAGATGGTTGATGCTGTACAAGCTATCCATTCCATTGATACTTCTTTTCTGCCTTTAGGGGTAAACACTTTCCGATTTGAGCAACAAGCTCAGCGCTCTATCGATGTTATGGGTTATGGTCGGACCAACAAGGCTGTTCACCAATGTCTACAGAAACATTTTAATCAGTCTTATAGCGATCGCCTCTATTTCCATTCCACATTTGATCACGGAACGGTTACTGATCCGCAAGAACACATCACATTACACAATCGATTACTCAGCCGCTCAAAGGTGAGCCTGTGTTTTGAAGTGAGTGATGTGCCACGTTTTCAGGGCCAATCGCCTCTAGTATATCGCTGGCTTGAGGGTTGGGCCGCGGGAGCGGCGATCGTGGGTAAACGTCCGTTTGGTAAGGGAACCGATCAACTGCTCGACTGGCCAGATAGTACGTTTGAGATTCCAGATTCGCCAGAAGACTGGATACCGTTTTTTGAAGAATTACTTGCTAATGACAGCTTATTGGCAAAAGTTTCGGCGCGAAACACGTTAGAGTGTCGTTTGCGGCATGATTGGCGTTATCGTTTGCAGTCTATATTTCAGCAGTTCAATCTTCCCATTCCTGAGAAGCTTGCAGCGGATATTACGCAATTACAGGCGATTACCCAACCCGTCGGAGCGAGGGAAACACCCTTATCCATGGGAGCAGAGCCTCGGCAATCGGAAGTGGTGTGAGCTTCTCATATCGTTAGAAGAAGCCAGCGACGGAAATCATCCATAGAAGTGGGGAATGCACTCTCCACTTTCAAACATGGACAAGCATGACCCGTCGAGTCTAGTAATCTTTCAATTTTCAGTGTCGGGTATTTGGTACCAGCCCTTTCAAGGTGCTTTTTTATCTTTTTTAGATTTCGATTCACTCAGCAATCGAGCAGTGGAGACATGAGGTTTGTCTTTTTGCCGTTCGGGTTTTGGAACTTTCTTTTT
>NZ_JACJOO010000016.1 GCF_014695575.1 Leptolyngbya sp. FACHB-8
GGTGCTAATGGCGGTTTGGCCCCACTCTCATCCATCCCGAACTGAGGTGTGAAACAGACCAGCGGCGAAGATACTTTGGGGGTTGCCCCACGGGAAAATAGCTCAGTGCCAGGGTAATACTTAACCAAAAGCCTTCCTCAGATTGAGGAAGGCTTTAGTTATTGATGCAAAATTTGTCGGGGGGTACGCGGCATACAGGGGCTTCCCCAGCAGATGTATTGTGCTGGCATAGAACGAAAAACGCTGCTACGGGCACCAATGACAGCATTGGCGCCAATCTTTATATTAGGCGCAATGAAACAATCGGTAGCAATCCAAGCTCCATTGCCGATCATGATCGCCCCCAACTTTAAACCGAAAGCAGGGTCATGAATATCATGGCTTCCTGTACAAAGGTAGCTTTTTTGGGAGATGACGCAGTGCTCTCCCACTTCGATCGTGTCCAAGCTGTAGAAAACGACATCATCGCCAACCCAGCTGTAATTACCGATTGAGATCTTCCAAGGGTAAGTAAAGCGAGCTGTAGGACGAATGACGACGCCTTTGCCGATCTTTGCGCCAAAGAGTCGTAGTAAGAAGCATCGGGGGGCATGAAAGGAGTGAGGGGTTAGAGGAAAAAGTGTGCCTTGAAGGAGCCACCAAAGGAGAATGATCCAGCCAGGTCTGCCTTTATCAAATCCGTTCTGATGATAGTGGCGTAGATCAACTTGCGAGGGCAGATTAGGATCGGGTTCGCTGGAATCTGAGGTTGATTGAGAGGAAGGTAAATCCATGAAAGGTTTACTATCAAAACGATCTGTTTTGACTTAACGGAATTTCTGCAAGTTGTTCAGGAGTTTATCCATAAAAATTTGGAATTAGCCTACTCCGGGAGGGGATAGAGGTTCGGAGGGCTCTTTAGATGGAGTAATTGAGTTGGGCTCTTGGAGATAACTGTGAATGGTTACAAGATTTTCGGCTAGCTGGCTTAAGCGAAATTCCAGATAGTGTTTGCGACTAAGGAGTTGACGTAGCTTTTGGTGACGAGCGATCGCCAAACTAACCTGGGGAATCTGTTCAGATGGACAGGGTTGAGACTGAACGTGACCATCTGCATCGAGTGTGCAGAGACGGTAGATTGTGCGGGAGTGATCTGGGGAGGAGGGGAATGAACGATCCTCCATACTGTTAACGTATTGAGATATTTGAGAGATTTCAGCATGCTGCAGAAAGCCATGCTCGGTTTGGACTGGTGCGCCAAGTTGGGACTCTAGCCAACCGTCTATGATTGGGCCTTCTAGCTGAACATCTTGAATATTGAGGGTGAGCTGCTGAAGCTCTGCCTGCCAAGTGGTTAAGACTTTTTCGATCTCTTTGAGAATGCCAAGACTTAAGCCAGGTTGGAGTATTTGGCGAGGTTGTTTGGGCTGGATTGAATTGAGGTGAGGGAGGGTGAGAGGCGGGGAAGTCTCAGTGCCTGTAGAAAAAGGTCGTACAGTGACTGGATCTACTAAAGGTACAGAGATTAATGGAGATGGCTGCTGTACGGTTTGATCTTCGGATTGCTTATTTTGTGTGGGCTGTTCAGATGAGGATTGGCTGAGTTCAGAAAGGGTTGCTTGAATACGTTGCAGATTTGATTGGCTCATAGTTGTGCTCTTTGGCTATTTTCTCCATTGAGCTGAAATTTATCGCAAGGGTTAGCTTGTACGTACCTAGCACCCTGTTCGTTTTCGCCTTTTGCCATATTAAAAGCAAATGCTCCTAAATAAATTCATTTGCAAAACTATTTCATCTGCTTTGGACAAATGATGCTGGTAGAGACGTAGGGTACTTTTAAGGGATTGGATGAGGAAAAATGGGACAGCTAGTGTTCTAGACATCAGTTATGAGGAGAGACAGTTAAAGCTACCAAATCAGGCTCTTCACAGGGATATTGAATTCATGGTTTTACAAAAATGGGGTTGATATTGATTACGGGGCCTGCCCGTTCTGGCAAGAGTGAGTGGGCCGAGCAGTTAGCCGCACGATCGCAACACCAGGTTACCTACATTGCTACAGCTATGGTTGATGAATCCGATGATGAGTGGCGATTGCGCATCAACCAACATCGTCAACGTCGGCCTATAGAGTGGAAAACGCTGGAGGTATCCCTTGATTTGGCTTTTGTGATTGCTCAAGCTGGTGCTGAAGACTGTCTATTGGTTGACTCTTTAGGAACCTGGCTGGCGAATGCTATTGACCAATCAGAAGTAGAGTGGAATAGGGCTGAGCAGGAGTTTCTAGATGCATTGCACAAGACTGAAAGTGAGGTCATTTTAGTGGCTGAGGAGACCGGATGGGGGGTAGTGCCTGCCTATTCTTCAGGGCGGCGGTTTCGCGATCGCCTAGGTCGACTGACTCGAAAAATTGGGACGATTGCTGACTCAGTCTATTTAGTCACAGGAGGATATGCTTTGAACTTGAGCCAGTTGGGTACACCAATCGCTCAAATCCCATCTCCTGATTAAATTTCGCTCAACCTTAAGATTGACTTTGCTTTTGCAGCGCAGGATTTTAGAATTTGCTCGATAGGATAGAGTTAGGGAAAAAATATCCTGGCGTTACGCTCCCTATTGTTAATTGACGCAGGCCGGGTTTCAAGAAGTCGGATACTGACGAGTTTGAAAAATCCTATGGCAACTGCTGCAAAAGTTCGAGAATATTTAGCGTTTTGGTTTCAGTTAGGGAAGCCAATTTTGTTGCAAGGTGGGCGAGAGTCCATTTTGCCCAGTCCTGTTATTGAGGGTGGTCGATATAGCGCAGCTTTTGAAGATTGTTGGGTACGCATTCTCTCTTCCGAATCGGGAGATTGCTATCTACAGGGGACAGCACAGACTGTTACAGAGCTGTTATCTTCTAAATGGGAAGTTTATGGGTGTGCTCGGTGTAACATGCCGGTACCCATGATCGATCTGGGAACCCAGGTCAATAGTTGCCCTTGCGCGGATTTGGATAATTGGCCGAATTTGGATTTGCCTAGTCCGCGATCGCCGGTTAATACAGATGCTCAATTACAACGGATTCGCGATCGCTTAAGCATCACGAGACAGAAACTCTCATCTGGAGATGATTAGTGACGGTATATCTAGATTTTGCACCTATTTTCTAATGAACCTCCTGCATGAATTGATTTTGAGGACGTGAATTGTTGTACGGCGAAGCTGCGCAATGGTTCATGCAGAAGCCTATTATCCATATTGGTCGCTATTAGCGGCGGTAGCATGGATAGTAGAGGATCGATTTATTGAGCTGTAGAGTGAGAATATAACTACACAAAAGACAAGGCAGGGGTAAGGCTTTTTTCTTCTCTTCCTTTGTATTGCTATAACTATAAACAGCTCTGATTGGGTAACTATAAATTTTCTATATAAACTACGTTTAATATTTAGTATTGTACTCATTCTATATAACGGGTTTGTCACTGAATTCTATTGAGAGTAGTAGTGGATTATGCAGCATGCTTCATTATATGAATGTGAATTAATACCACTATATTAGTGAATCTAGATGATTCCTATAATGAATAGCGAACAAAGACAAACACAAGGCATATTAAAATCTAACGGTATTGGAAGGGCTCAACATTTTACCTAGGGCAATTTGAGATTTTCAAACTCATTCTATCTTTGGTTCAGAACAGAACTAAACGTCTTGTTGTGTTTGAAATTGCTCAGGTGTGTTCTTAGGAATTTGGGACTTTTGCTTCAAGTTGAGGGCGATCGCACAACCACACTTCTATAGTGTGTAGAGGATAAAGCTTGAGTAGGTATGTAGTAGGAACTTCTTCCCTATTACCTATTCAAATTTTTAGTGAGTCTTATAGATGATGTTTGCTTAGGGAATCTTTCACTTGTTTTATGACTGAAAGCTCTCTTGCACTGCTTCTAAGGTAACTTTTTTAAGTTGCTTTGAAGAAGGTTTTTCTATGGATAAAACTGTAGAAATTCAATGAGCATTTCAACATCTCCACTAGACCTCTGCGACTAGAACCTGCTTTAAATTTGTTTTTTCGTGTACCTCGTGCACGAAAAAACTTTCAGTAAGTACTAGAACACGCTCTAGTACTTCTAAATGTTGGTTGTTGGCACAAATCCTGCTTGATAAAAATTGTTCATTAATTACTAAAAAACTAGGAAAACTTTCCTAGAGGTTCCTTAACGGTTGCCAGTTTCTGTTTTTGTACTGTCATTGCGTGAGGATTGATTGTGAAGAAACCATTGCCTGTCTATGCGGCTCTTGGCTATTTTTGCTGCGTACTAACTGCCGTTTTAATGGGGGCGAGTTCTGTTAGGGCTCAGAATTTAGAGGAACCTGTTCAGGAGCCAGTGGGCAATTTTTTAGAGCTAGAGGATTTAACAGCAGCAAGTAACAATACGATTACGTCGGCTACAGATATTGTTACGCTAGAGCAAATTCGTGCACAGAGTCTGGAAGCTGGGGGTGAAGGAGATTTAACCTCCAGCCCGATGGCTCAGGTAACCTCAGTAACTCAGTTTTCAGATGTTCAACCCGGTGATTGGGCTTATGAGGCTCTATCTTTTCTGGCCAATTCGGAGGATCAAGGGGGGTTAGATTGCCTGGAGGGATATCCCGATGGCACTTATCGTGGGAACCGCGCACTAACCCGTTATGAGTTTGCGGCGGGCTTGGCAGCTTGTCTTGATGCCATTGGCAGTAGCGCCCTCGACCCAGAACAGCTTGCCCGTATTGAAGCCCTACAACGGGAATTCGCCTCAGAGTTAGCAGCTTTGCGAGGCCGAGTTGATGCATTAGAAGCCAGTGTCGCGGAGCTAGAAGAAAATCAATTTTCCACGACAACGACCTTAAATGGCCAGGTCATCATGGGGTTTGTAGGTGCAACTGGAGCTTACCCAGGCGCAGACGAAGACGATGCGACCCCAGCAATTTTGAGCAATACGAATGGCGAACCAGGAAGTGATGCCCAGTTTTCGTTGAACTATCGGGTACGACTGAATCTGGTTACCAGTTTTTCAGGGAATGACTTGCTCATTACAGGACTGCAAGCCTATAGCTTTCGGGGAGACCCTAATAGCATTCAAGGCACGTTAGGGTATTCGGATCCACAACCTGTAGAGCTGAATGCTAGTAATGTTCGGTTAGGGTATGAACCCCAATTTCCAGGCGTTGATCCGTCGGATCTATCGGCCCGTTCTGCGGATGACTTTTATCTTTATAAACTGCTGTATGTCTTTCCTGGGTTTGATAATGTCACCTTTTTTGTCGGATCCCATGCTGAGGTGACGGATGCGTTTCCAAATGTGAGCCCCTTTGCTAGTGAGACTCAGGGGGCTATTTCACGATTCGCACCTTACAATGCCGCAGTGCGCGTTTCTGGTGGTACTTCTGGAACAGGGTTGGCGTCTGCGGCGGGTTTCATTTGGGATATTTCAGACGACATCAATCTGACAGGGTTGTATGGCAGTGTAAATGCTTCTGTCTCGGAAAACCGGGGTCTGCTGGGAGGAACGCCGCTGGGTGCTGGAATTTTTAATGGGAGTTATGTGCTTGCTGCCCAACTGACAGTTCGGCCTTCGGATACTCTGAACATTGCACTTAACTATGCCAATAGCTATCACCAAATCAATATCTTGGGAACTGGGCTGAGCAGTTCTGATATTGGTTCAGTGTTATTTAATCCTTCAACAAATCAGCTTGATGCTGTTGGGGGAGACGCGGTATTGGCGATCGCCAATGAAGGTATCCGCCTCAATTCGTTAGGGGGAACGTTGAGTTGGGAATTTTTGCCTGACCTAACCCTGGTATTACAGGGAGCCTACATTTTTTCAGACCTAACGGGAGTGGATGCTTCTACGAACTTTATTAGTTGGATGGGAGGGTTGCACTTCCAGGATGTGTTTAGCGAAGGCAATACAGCTGGGATTCTGTTTGGGCAACCACTGAATCGGGATTCTGTTGGAGGCAATGCCTTTAATCCTGAAAATAATGATCCTTACCAGCTGGAAGGGTACTTCAGCTTCCGAGTGTCGGACAATATTACGATTACCCCTGGAGTGTTTGCAGTCTTTAATCCCGAAGGTTACAGCGGTAATGATACGGCTATTGTGGGGGTATTGCGAACAGCCTTAACTTTCTAGTTGGGTAGCTAAAATCTGCTTGGAGGCACATTGCCCTCCAAGCCTCCTCGTTGGGGGACAGTCTGCCGTCCCCTAGTTCTTCCTCGGCTATAGCGCTGTGCGGGTTGATTAAGTACGGTGGTGTGTGGCACTTCGTGTCCCACACCACCGTTGCTGTACTTAACGCACTTGCACATTGCTATAAAGAGTCTGGAAGGAAATGTGTTAGGCCGTCTTGCATCGATGAGGTATACAAAATAAAACCCCAATTCTTTTTGAGAAGGGTCGATGTAGTCGACCCTTCTCAGAAAATTGGAGTTTTATGAAATTCACGATTCGAAGAACAGTGGTGCATAACTCCTAAAGCTATATACCACTGTTCTTAAGTGACTTATGCCAATGGTTAGTTAACTAGATGGAAAAGCCTTCCGTGACGAAGTTGAACGACTGGATTGTCGGATAGACGAACGAGTTGCTCGTCGTGCGTGGTGATGATGACGGTAATGCCGATAGAATTGAGCTTTTTGAGAATTTTGACGACTTGGTGAGAGTTTTCGAAATCCAAATTGCCGGTAGGTTCATCGGCTAGGAGAATTGGAGGGGTGCCAACGATCGCCCGAGCAATGCTTACCCGCTGCTGTTCTCCCCCGGAGAGTTGATCGGGGAAGCATTCGGCCTTGTCGTGTAGCCCGACCATGCGGAGGGTGGGCAGGAGACGACGACGAATTTCTTTGCGAGTGTAGCCTTGAGCCCAGAGAACAAAGGCGACATTTTCGGAAACAGTGCGCCGGGGGATGAGTTTGTAATCCTGAAACACAACCCCGATGCGACGACGCAGGAGAGATAGGCGATCGCCCTTCAATGTAGACAAATCAGTTCCATTGACAATCACCTGGCCCTGGGTTGGCTTTTCGGCCCCATAGAGCAGTTTGAGTAACGTCGACTTGCCAGAACCCGATGGCCCTGTGATGAAGAGGAATTCGCCCTGCTTGATCTGAAGATTCAAGTTGATCAGGGCTTCGGAACCGTTGGGGTAGGTTTTGTGAACGTTTTGCAACCGCACCATGATGCTGTTGCTAGAACGGGGCTGAGAACCCACAGGCGATGCAGTCGGTGCATCCAGGGGGGACGGGAAGAAAGTTGAAGGGCGATCGCTAACGGAAGTCATACCTGATGTCGGGGAACTCGGGTTCTAAGGAGCGTCGAAGTCAATTCAGCAGGCTGCACCGGGGAAGTCATTCAAGCAGGCTTAGGTTTGCCTACCCTTTGAGCGGGTGGGCTTAAAGGTACCAATCAAAACGCTAACTTTATCCCGTTAATGATACTCAACTCCTGAAATTTGCCAACCAATCCGGAACAAAAGATTGTTAAGAACGTCAAGAACTTAACATCTATCTGCATTCCGGGCGGATTAGAACCTTGCAGTGGGGACGTGCACAAAACACCCACCAGTAAATTGATCAGCGGCCCAGGTGGATTAATGCTTTCCAGGCAAACTTGGGCAGAGCCAGCATTCGCCGCCATCGCCAAGGCTCTTGATAGAGGCGATAGACCCATTCCATGCCGTTGTTGCGCAGCCATTCGGGAGCGCGGGTTTTGCTTCCAGACCAGATGTCGAAGCTGCCACCTACTCCAATCCAGATGGCATTGGGACAGAGAGCGCGGTTTTCGAGAATCCATTTTTCCTGGCGGGGAACGCCCAGGCCAACCAGAATGATGCTGGGTTGAAGGGTGCTGAGTTTTTGTTTAAGGCTCTCTTGCTCCTCAGCGGATAGATAGCCGTGTTCTGCTCCGGCGATCGTCACGCTAGGAACACGCTCTTGCCAACGGCGGGCTGCTAACTCCGTTACACCGGGTGCGCCGCCGAAGAAGAACAAAGATGCTGGCCGTCCATCCGGAGTTTGTACTGCTGCGGATTGTTGAATCAGGGTTTCGGCTAGTTCAATGCCAGGGCATCGCTGAATGCGTTTGCGTCGCAACCAGAGGTAGAACACAACTCCAATGCCATCCGGAATGACCAGATCGGCCTGGCGGATGATAGCTGCCAGGGAGGGTTCCTGCTCCCCCTGCATCGCCATCTCAGCATTGAGGGTGACAACGTGGACTCCCTGCCCCTGTTGGGCTCGGTTGAGTAGCCAGGCGGGATAATCGGACAGGAGATGAATCGGCAGACCCAGCACTAAGGCTGTCTGCGGCGATTCAGATTCAAAGCGACTTTGCAGCAGTTCTGGCATGACGTGTCTGTCCTCTCCCACACCCAAATATTATCAAGGAAGTTCTAAAAGCTTGCGTTGGCGTCCACAGCTTCCGCACCTCTTTATAGCCATGCATTGTACTGAAGGATGGGTTTACGATTCCTTTAAATTCAATCCATGATGCTGATGGAGTTTCCGGTGCATTTGACGATAAGGTTCAGATGACGTACCTTTCAACCCCACCAGACTGTAGAGCATAACTTTGTTCTGACCCCGTCCCTTCATTTCGTGAGCGCCCACTGGCACGACCTCAACGGCATCCTGAACCTTTTCGTACAGGGATTCGGTGATCAGAATGTCGGTGATGAGTTTGCGGGTAAGCCCTTCCACACGGCTGGCAACGTTAACAGCATCCCCAATCAGCGCATACTCCCGGCGGCGGGCTGAACCGATGTCTCCGGCGATCGCCTCCCCAAAGTTGATACCTACCCCATTAAACAGGACGGCCTGCCCCCTAGCGGCCCACTCATCCTGCAACGCCAATAGTGCTTTGCGCATGGCCAATGCCGCGTGGATCGCATTTAAGGCATCGGCCTCTTCACCCTGGGAAATGGGAGAGCCAAACTCGGCCATGATGGCATCTCCAATGAATTTATCGACGGTGCCCCCTGCTTCAAGAATGACTTCCACCATGGCGTTGAGGTAGGTGTTGAGCTGCTCAACCAACTGCTCCGGCTCCGTTTCCAGAGAAAAGTTCGTAAATCCACGAATGTCGCAAAACAATACAGCGGCTCGAACTCGCCGTCCCTTCAGTAGCGATTGGAAGTCATCAGAGTTTGTCAAGATTTCGCGGACGATGGGAGCTGCAACGTAGCGTTCTAAAGTATGGCGCAGGCGGCGTTTTTCGAGTTGATCGGCAATACTGCCCGTTGTGAGATTGGAAAGGCCGCTGAGGAGCAGAATGGTGAACGGCACGGCAACGGGCAAAATGGTGTAGCCATACATCAAGCTGAAGTAACTAATGCCTCCCCAGGCGATCGCCACTCCCAAAAATCCTAAAAACAGTGGCACTGGGCGTTTGAAGCGATAGATCAGGAAGGTGGCGATCGCCATGGTTCCTAACCCAACCGCCCCAGCTCGTCCAAGTGGATTGGGCAGAGCGTCCTGTATGACCCGGTTCTCCATGAGGGTTGCCAGAGTATTCGCGTGCAGTTCAATTCCCGGCATCCGTTCGGAAAAGGGTGTCGCGACAAAATCTTGAAATGACTCAGCAACAGGCCCGATGAGCACTACTTTTCCGGCAAAGGTTTGCTGTTGCTGGTGGTAAGCCCAATTTTCGGGGGACAGCAAATGCCAGAAGGGAATGCGAGGAAACGTTGTGGGGCGACCATAGAAATAGATATGGCCTGTTGTTTTTTCCGGGCTGGAAAACTGAGCGGCTTTCAGAGCCGCCAGGGCAAACGAGTGAGTGTCTTGAGCCAGGCCGAGTGGCTGTAAGACTTGTTGAATAAAGTTTTCAGGAAGCTGGGAAACGCTCTGATCCGGTTCAGGCAGAAAGTTAATCAGGTGATAGGGCGGCTCTGCTTGAAATTGGGGATTGGGGACAACTAATTGCCCCATTTCGCCAGAATCTGGGTTGCCGAAGGTTTCGTATTGGCTAGCCAGGACGACGCGATCGCCATACTTAACCAGCACTCGGCCCAACTCCGCATCCCCGGCGGGGTCATCCTGCCGGGGATCCACAAAAATGACGTCGACGGCTACGGCTTTTGCCCCGGCTTGCATCAAACGTTCGATCACACGGGCATAGGCGCTGCGTTTCCAGGGGTAGGTCTGGAGGGGTTCAAAGTCCGGATTGCTTTGCGGATCTGCCAGGTAATCTTTACCCCGATCAAGAGAGCTTTGATCCATTTCCAGAATCACAACGTTCTCGGGGGGTGGGGTAGTGCCTCGCAGACGGAAGAAAAGGGTTTGGGCCCGGTGTTCCATCCACTGAACTGTGCCGAGATTTACGGTGGTGGCGATCGCACCCAAGGTTGCCCAGGTTATGACCAATCCATATCCCAGGCTGCTAAGAGCGATGGGCGATCGCAATGGCTGAAGTTTGGGGGCTCGGGGGGCAGTTTGTAATGGCTTCATTCAGCGTAGTGAGAGGTGGTTCTACTTAAAAGGGTGATGGTGCGCGCAGCTTTGCACGCGCCATCACTCTTTTGAGTATCTTGATTTGGGCGCGCTTTAAAACTCGCTGAAAGGGTCGTTTTTCCAGGCGCGAAGCGCACGGAAAAACGACCTTGAAAACAGGATCTAGAAGGGGAAGCCAGGGATAGATGGAGTCGATGGAATAGATGGACCGGGAATGGGGAGACCAGAGCTATCCAGGGGGAATGGAATATTGGGGTAGAGTTGCTGGAAGCTTGATTGGATGCGGCTCAAACCTGGCAACAATTGCAGAAAGCCGTCGAACAGTTCTCCCAGCAAAATATCTTGGAACTCATCGGCGGTAATTTGTTCAATGTCGCTCAGGCGATCGCCCTCCTGGGTCGAAACCTTCTCGCCTGCTTTTAATACAACGCTCTCAGGTTCATCAGAAGTCGCCTCGGGAGCTGTGCTATCGGGGCTTGTCACGATTCCGCCACTCTCGTTTTTGGTAACGGTTACTTCCCCCTCAAGAACTTTGACCTGTTCCCGACCATCGTCATCGACTTCCATCAGGTAAGTCGTGCCTCGCACCCCAGCGGTGACAGAACCCGTGCATCCGTTAACAGCGCCATTCACCAGCAACACGCCGCGCTGAAGCTGGGCACACTGCCCGACTGTGAGGGACGAATTGCTAGAAAGGCGGGCGACAGCTCCCGTATTAAAGTTCACCTGAGCGCGGGCACTACCTGTGCGAACGTTTTGCCCACGATTAGCTGTATCACCGACACGGGCCTGGTTGTTTTGAATAAAGACTTCAGAACCGTCTAACACTTCAGCAATAGTGCCAGCGGATACGGTTTGGGCCGTTCCAGGGGAGTTCCAACTACCGATGCCAAGTACGATCGCAAAACCGAATACAAGACCAATCAGCCACGGGCGCAACGGGCGAAGCGTTAGCCTCGCCATAAAAAATTGGATCATAGGGGCATCTCACAAATTAACGGACGTCATTCACGTCTTCGAATCACCTGTCCTGTGTTCCGTGCAGCGTTTTAAACTGCGGATGCACCCATTTCCCAGTTTATTTTCCCCATCAGGCTGCCTGCATACTTGTAAGTTTGCGTAACAATAGAGTTGGGTCATGCTAAATTGCGAGGATTTTTGAGCATAAAAACTTCTCTATATTCAAAAATTCTTACAACTCAGCAGAACCAGGATTTATTTGTGTAAACCCACCCCGTGAGAACGCTATGGTTCAGTCTGTGCAGCAATCCTTCACTGATGTTATCCAGCGTCAGCGTCGCTTCTTCGAAACGGGAACTACACGACCTCTAACGTTCCGGCTAGAGCAGCTACAGCGGTTGCGACAGGCCATACTGGATGGGCGCGATCGCATCATTACTGCCCTTGCGTCCGATCTGGGCCGGCCTGAATTCGAAGCCTACGCCTTTGAAGTTGGAGTGCTGAAGGAACTGGATTATGCGCTCAAGAATTTAGCCAAATGGGCCAAACCCCAACGAGTGCCCATCCCCCTGGAACAGCGACCTGGCAAGGCACAGATTGTGTCAGAACCCCTGGGTGTTGTGCTAATTATGGGACCGTGGAACTATCCAATACAGCTGGTGTTGGGGCCATTGGTCGCTGCGATCGCTGCCGGAAACTGTGCTGTCCTCAAACCTTCGGAGCTGGCTCCAGCAAGTTCTCGCTTTGTGGCTGAACTGGTGAAGGAAACCTTTGAGCCTGATTTTGTCACCGTGGTGGAAGGCGGCGTAGAGGTGGCACAATCCCTGCTGGAGGAACGGTTTGACCATATCTTCTTCACCGGGGGGACGGCCATTGGCAAGGTAGTGATGGCGGCGGCGGCGAAGCATCTCACCCCTGTAACCCTGGAATTGGGTGGAAAAACTCCCTGCATCGTAGACGCCGATGTCGATTTGCCCACAACAGCCCGACGGATTCTCTGGGGTAAGTTCATCAATGCGGGGCAAACGTGTATCGCTCCCGATTATTTATTGGTAGATCGCAAGCTCAAACCTGCCTTGCTGGAGCAGTTACAAACGACACTGCAGCAGGCGTATGGTGAAGACCCGAGCCAGAGCGCAGACTTTGGGCGGATTGTGAGCGATCGCCACTTCGCCCGTGTCAGCTCATTGCTCAACTCTGGCACTATCGTCGCCGGAGGTATAACGGATGCCAGCCAGCGCTATATTGCCCCTACCATCCTGGACAATGTTGCGCCTGATTCTCCAGTCATGCAGGACGAAATTTTTGGTCCGATTCTGCCAGTGCTGGAATATGACGATTTGGGGGAGGCCATTGCCTTCATCAACCAACGCCCCAAACCCCTGGCTCTCTATGTTTTCTCTCGCCAGGCAGCCGTACAACAACGGGTCATTCAACAAACCTCATCCGGTGGAGTCTGTATCAACGACACCATCATGCATATTGGCGTGTCGGAGCTGCCTTTCGGCGGCGTAGGAGACAGCGGCATGGGTCGCTATCACGGAAAAGCCGGGTTCGATACCTTTTCCCACGCTAAAAGTATTCTGACTAAACCCTTCTGGCTGGATTTAGATTGGCGTTATCCACCCTATGCCAACAAGATGGGGTTGCTGAAGCGGGTGATTGGTGGCTGAAAGATTGATATCAAGTTCGGTTGAATAACGTCACTCATCACTGTTGCTGCCCCAACAGCTCCCGGCATTGTTGAATTGTTAGTGCACTAGGTTGGTCCAGGGTGCCGACCCAGGCCCCCAAAAAAACGAGTAACAAAATGGCCAGCACAATGGGGGTGGGGTCTCCCCAACCGTTAGGGTTACCGGGTGGATCAATTTTGGGCATAGGCTCGCTCTCGTTGCGGGTAGACAGTGGTACTCGCTCCGGCATGGCACGGAAGCTTTTAATCGCTTCCATTACAACATGGTTACTCGCAAGTCGGGTAAAACCCTCTCAAAAAGAGATGGCACAGGGTTAGCGCACTATCTCTTTTCGGGTCAACGACGGTAAACCTGGAGTGCCTCATTATAAAGTTGCTCGTTGGTCTTAGCCGATTTGAACAAATCCACAAGGGGCCTTGGATAGTCAACGCCAACCCGGACACCAAAGCGCTGTTGCTCAACGGGCTGAAGCTTCCATGGCTCATGAATTTTGGCCGCTGGAACTCCTGCTAACTCGGGGAGCCAGTGTTTCACATACGCGCCCTGGGGGTCGTAGTCTTTTGACTGTTTCAGAATGTTGAAGAAGCGAAATCCTCGGGCATCGTTGCCAACTCCAGCCGTATAGTTCCAGTTGCCATAGTTGCTGCACACGTCGTGGTCGATCAGCTGAGATTCAAACCATTCAGCTCCCATACGCCAATCGATACCGAGATTTTTAGTGAGGAAGCTGGCGACATTCTGCCGCCCCCGGTTAGACATGAAGCCGGTGGTTGCTAGTTCTCGCATGTTCGCATCCACTAACGGGAACCCCGTCATACCCTGCTGCCATTGCTCAAACCGTGGCCAGTCTTGCTTCCAGGGGATGGGAATACCCTGTAACCCGGCGGGTTGAAACACCTTGGTGCCGTGCTTGGCACAGATAAAACGAAAGTAGTCTCGCCAGAGCAACTCGAAGATGAGCCAGTAAGTGGAATCATTTTTGATCCGCTCGGCTTCATACTGCTGCACTTGCTCGTAGATCAGACGGGGAGACAGGCACCCCAAAGCTAACCAGGGGGAGAACTTAGAGGAGTAATCGGCCCCCAGCAGGCCGTTGCGAGTTTCTTTGTAGAGATGGAGGCGATCGCCCTCCCATATATATTGATGTAATCGCGCCATCCCCGCTGTTTCCCCGCCCCGGAAGGGTAGAACCCCTCGCTCATCTGGTGTGACAGGTTTCAAACCCAAGTCAGCCAGGGTGGGCAGTTCTCCAGGTTCAATATGAGGAAGCGGGGGAAGGGTTTGGGGCGATCGCCATGGCGACCTCACGGCCGACCGCTGCTCCACCTGTTTGCGAAAGGTGGTAAACAACTCTGGCAGTTGTGCCATGGCAAAGGGGAGATCCTCAGGATGGTAAAGGGTATGGCCCCACACCAGATCCAACCGCACATTTTGAGCGGCTAAAGCTTTTTGCAATGCCCGTTCCACGTGAAGCTCTTCGGATGTTGCTTCAGCTTGGGCATAGACTGTATCGATACTCAGCTTTTCTGCTAATCGCGGAATCTCGATTTCGGGCTTCCCGTAACGAAGAATTAAATCACTCCCTAAACGACGCAAAGTTTGGCGTAAATCAGTCAAACTTTCTAGTAGGAATTGAGCACGAAACGAACCCGTTTTAGGAAAACCGAAGGATGTGGTGTGGAAGTGCCGTGGATCGAGACAGTAAACCGGGAGGATGGGAGTTTGAGAGGCGATCGCCCGCCTTAAGGGCTCGTGATCGTGAACCCGCAGGTCGTTACGAAACCAAATTATCTGGGTCATCCGCGTGGTATTCGATGGGTGAATTTGCCAGGAGCCCAACCCCACGAAACATCCTCGCTGTAAATAGAGGATGATAAGACATTAGTACTGCCTTTGCTGCCCCAGGGCAGGTTGTTATGCTAACGCTCCTTACTATTACATTAGCCGTCATTTGTGGCTCCGCGATCTGCTCCTGCACCGAAACGGCGCTGCTGTCCGTCTCGATGATCAAAGTCCGTCAATGGGCTCAGGGAAATCGGCGGTCGGCAAAAGCACTTCTAGCTATCCGGGAGAAGATCAACCGTCCCATTGCTACTCTGGTTATCTTCAATAACCTATTTAATATCCTGGGCAGTATTGTGATTGGTTCTCTGGCCTCTTCCGTGCTGGAAAGTGCTCTCCTGGGGGTGTTCTCGGGCATATTGACCTTTCTTATTATTATTTTTGGAGAAATTTTACCCAAAACCTTTGGCGAACGGTTTGCAGAACCGATCTCCCTGGCGACTGCGATTCCATTGGCCGGGCTCACATTTGTTATTACGCCACTCATTTGGATGTTGGAGAAGGTGACTGCTCCCCTAGTGGGCGATCGCCCCCTCACAACGACCAATGAAGCTGAAATTCAATTTTTGACAACGGTTGGTCGTCAGGAAGGGGTGATTGGTAATGATGAGGCAGAAATGATTCATCGAGTTTTTTCCCTGAATGACACCACGGCGGTGAAACTGATGACTCCTCGCGTGGCGCTGACTTTTATTCAGGGAGATTCTACGCTGAGTGACGTTCAGCAGCAGCTCGTGGATTCGCAGCACAACCGATTGATTGTAATTGACGAAACGATTGATCATGTTCTGGGGGTCGCATTACGGAACGAGTTGCTGGCCGCCATTGTGGCAGGGCAGGGCGATCGCCTGGTGGCAACTCTGGCCCGTCCGGCCTGGTTTATCCCCGATACCTTACGGGCGGATAAGTTGTTGCGTCTATTTCAGGCGAAGCGTGAACACCTGGCTGTTGTGGTGAATGAATACGGCGTGGTGATGGGTGTGGTGACTCTAGAGGATGTTCTGGAAGTCATCACCGGCGAAATTGTGGATGAGACCGATGATGTGACAGATATGCAGGCGTTTGCTCGACGGCGGCGCGATCGCCTCTTGAAGTCCTATCGAATCTAGAATCACAAATAACAACATGCTCGCCATTTTTTTGAAGCCCTTGATTTTGCGTGCGTGTCGCGCATGCAGAATCAAGGGCTTTAGAAAAATAGGGTAAGCCCTGAGCAGAGTCTTGACCTGGGGCGATCGCTATACCAACCATTGAGAACCGCTATAGCCAGGTTCAAAAGGTCTCATAGGTCAAATTCAAAAATTCTCCAAATCCCTGGTAGGCACCGTGATACAGTCCTTAACAGAGGTATGAAGTTTGCTAATTAAATTTGGACGCTAGTAAAGAAAGAGATCAAAACTCTTGATAGAAAGTGTCCGGGCAACTTTATCCGAGATGATATATAGTGCAGCGGGCGAAACAGGATACATTTCCAGCGTCAACCCCAGAGACACCGGTTTCTGAGTTGGTGTGGGCTGCTCCTTCTAAACCCCCTGTCTGGAAGGGACGTACCAATGAAAGAACTGATTAAAGGGTTACGGCGATTTAAGTCGGAATACTTCTGTCGCAACCAGCAATTGTTTGAGAAACTGGCCCATGGGCAGCAACCCCGCGTGCTGTTCATCACCTGTTCAGACTCACGGGTTGACCCCGAACTACTCACGAGCGCGGCTCCAGGCGAAATTTTTGTGATCCGCAATGCTGGAAATATTGTGCCACCCTATGGTGCGACCAACGGCGGGGAAGGGGCCACAATCGAATATGCCGTACAGGTTTTAGGTATTGATCAAATCGTGGTATGCGGCCACTCCCACTGTGGGGCCATGAAGGGCTTGCTCAAGTTGGAGACCCTGCGCGAAGAACTACCCCTAGTCTACGAGTGGCTCAAACATGCAGAAGGCACTCGGCGCTTATTGCAGGAGCACTATGGCGATCGCACGGGAGAAGATTTGCTGGATACAGCGATCGCCGAAAACGTGCTCACTCAAATCGAAAATCTTCGCACCTATCCCGTCATTCGTGCTGGGCTATTTAATGGTGACCTAAAAATTTACGCCTGGATTTATGACATTGACACTGGGGAGGTGGTGGCCTATGACCCCGAAACCCATGCCTATGTTCCTCCTCAAAGTCTTCTGTCCCCCGAAGAACTGGATGCAGAGCTTTTAACACCCGCGATTGAAGGCTGTGCCCTGCCGACATCTTCTAATGGGTTCTCCTCGCAACCGACAACCGCATCGACACGCGAAATGGTTCCGGCCAATCAGCGTTTCCCCTTTGTTTATATGTCTCCAGAACAGGCGGACCGCATTTATCGAGGCTCAAAAGCATCACGTTAGCCTCAAGTTCGTTTGGTTTCTTCCGCGATAGGGGTTTTATCGTCTCGATCTTGCCTGCTTTATGGGAGCCATTGCACTATGGCTTCCTACGGGCTTTTATGAACGAAAGGGAGCTGAAGAATTAGAGTTACCTATATATCCCTAACCTCTTTCGCTGCCTAGTTCGGTTTAAAGCCCCTAAGCCGAGCCTATGAATAGGCAAAACCCTGGGTATTCTTCATCCGGAAGGAATCTATAAATGGATTGATTAAAAAATCCAATAACTCATCCCAAGGGCCGTGGCGTTTTTCATAGGCTTAACTTATTAATCCTTCGTTGATCTTTTTGAGCTGCTCCTCGTTATGCCCCGTGTTGTTCTTGTTAATCCTCAGATTCCTCCCAATACTGGAAATATTGCTCGAACCTGTGCTGCGACAGGCACAGAGCTACATTTGGTAGGGCCTTTAGGGTTTGAAATTAGCGATCGCTACCTGAAACGTGCGGGTTTAGACTATTGGAGCTATGTGAATCTGCATTACCACCCAACCTACGCTGACTTCCAACAGTACCACTCAGTGTTTTCAGGCCGTCTTCTAGGTTTCAGCACTTCAGGAAAATGTAGTTATGTTAAGTGCAGTTACGCAGCTGACGACTGGCTCCTGTTTGGTGCAGAAACTACGGGGTTGTCCCCGGAGGTTTTGCAAGCTTGCGATCTAACCTTGCGAATTCCTATGGCAGAGGTAGGAGTGCGGAGCCTGAACCTATCCGTGAGTGTTGCCGTTGGCTTATTTGAAGCGAAGCGACAATTGAATCAACTGACCTGAATGAACGTAAGCTTTATTGATAAATCCCTGTAGAAGTATTGCTGCGTAGAAAACCTAAGTCTTCCGCCCAGCAATGCTTCTACAGGGATTTACCTACTTCTGTTGCCCTATATAGGTGGAGCATTGGTGTGGCACCTTCTGGTTAGCCGTTCGTGCAAGACCCCGATCAGAACGTGTCAGATCAACCTAAATATTAAATTCACATACTGGTAGAACCGCATGGATATGGGTCACTGCTAAAGCTACTTAGCAGCCCAATGTAAGGAATGAAGTTTCTCACCCCAGGAAGTGGCAACATCTAAAACCTATACCGTTAGCGACAGGTGTGCTTTGAGAGACGCGCAACAAGCTGTCCATTTTCATGCTAGGAAAGCCAGCAAAACCATCTATTACTGTATAGCTGATTGGAAATTCATAGACCGTCTCCGTAAAATCCCTGAGCTTTTCGCAGCGCTTCATGGAGTACAGCCTTGCTACTGGCAGCGAAGATTTTTGAACCAGAAATGACTGTTTTCCCGGAGGATCCTTCGTTTAAAGGGAAACAATAAGGGGAAAATACGCATGACTTATAGAAATAGAAATTCAGTAGTCTGCAATACCTTGCCACCTAGTCTTGTATAAGAAATCCCAATAAACAAGTCTGGAAATGCGCGTTAAGCTAAAGCGGTTAAGAGGGTGTATTGGCACTTCGTAAAAAAGGGTAAATGCATGCTCGTAAAAACAGGTTTGGGGCGAATACTTCCTTCAAGCCTGTAGCCAGAATTACTATCCAGGTGCTGCAAAAAGACAGCCATTGGGTTCTGGAAAAGATCTTTTAGGTTGGGTGTGAGTAATTTGGAAAAAAGCTTGAAAGCTCTGCTGAATAAGGATTTTGGCTTTCGGTGTTAAAGCAGAAAAGCCCTTAAGAGTTGACAAGGGGTGTTTGCAAAAGGTAAAAAGCTAAGCTTGTAATTCAGATTTGCTAAAGGGTGTTGCGTTTGGCAGTTTCTGAATGCTTTCTGGATCCGGTGAGCACCTTGCTAGTTCAGTTGTTTCATCGATTCAGGAATGTCGGTTAACACATTGCTTTCGATTTTGTTTCCAAGCAGGTGTTGATTTTTCTTAAGTCTGGTGTAATCTTGTCTAAGCTAACGAGTGAAGGTAATGTTACCTAGCCGTAAGCCTTTGTCAGTGATCTGAATCGTTCGTTCGTGTGATCCCTGTCACTAAGTTCAGGGCCACGGTTTGAACTATAGGACAGTTACACGCCGTTCACAGGGAGGTTTTTCTTTGAGACGCGTAGTTCCGCAGAAGGTTCAGCCCGCTGCTGACCAATCGTATTCCGGAGAGTTGCCGACGGAGATAAGTAAGCCGGGCAATCCCGGCGGCGCCCGTCGCGCCCGTACTTCAGCCGCCATGATTGGCTTGGCTATCTCTATGGGAGCATCCGGGCTCCTAATTCCTCGCCACGATGGTCGTGCAGTGGCCGCTGAGCCCCAAACGGCAGAGGCAGAGTCGGCTCCTGTTCCCGTTGATTCTAGCGACTTGTTACAGCCCGCCGCTGCTTCCGATGAGATTACCCGTTCTGAGTCTGTGGGTGAAGTCACAGGTTCTCTCAGCACCGATAGTCCCTCTTCCAACGCCCTCGAAAAAGCTGAGGGCGTTTCTCCTGAAGGAAGCTTTGAACAGCTGCGCATGGATCGAGATACGTCTCTCGAGCGCCTGAGATATCAGCGAAGCCAGCTCCAGCAAAGCCTATCAGGCTCAAGGGTTGCCCCAGAGTCTGTAGAGGTTCCCGAAGCGAACATTCCTAAAGCGATCGCTCCCGACACGACTCCTGAAATGCTTCCTCCGGAGCTATCGGGAACCGTACTTTATCGGGTGAAGCCTGGTGATACGATTGACTCCATTGCCCGCGACCATGGCGTCTCTCGACAGACCCTAATTTCCCTAAACGATCTGCAAAATCCTGACTTTCTGCGAGTGCATCAGGCTATCCGAGTGCCCCAGGTTTCTCAGGAAGCTCAGTTGCCTCATGGTTTTGTTAATGTGTCGGCTCCTACTGCTGAGCCGGAAGCTCAACTCCCCCAAGTGGTGCGCCCTTCTGTGGTAGCGGCCACGGTGTCCCCTGCGCCTCGGTCTACTGTTCATCGGGTTGCCCCAGGGGAGACAGTGGCGGCGATCGCTCGAGCTTACGGTGTTTCCTCAGCAGCGCTCATTACAGAGAACAGGTTGACGAATCCCAATCGCATTTGGGCTGGCCAGGAGTTGCATATTCCTGGTGGTACCCGCGTCGAACAGTCAGCTAGTTTACCTTTGACCATTGCATACAACCCTGAAGGGGCGTCTTCTGCTGAACCCTTAACTAAGGATTCAGGATTTGAGGCTTCTGTGCCTGAAGTGGCAGCGCTTCCGTCTGGTGCTTTGGAGAACTTGTCCCGCCCGGAACCAATTGTTTCCTCCAACAGCGCGGTTTTCTCGACGGAATTCATTGCGGTTGAGTCTTCAACGCCTGAGGTTTCAGGAGTTGTGCCTCCGATTGAAGCTTTGCAAGCTTCTACAGTTCCGGCTGTGGGAGGAAGCAACCTCTACGCGGCTCAGTTAGCAAGTGAGGTATCTGACCTCCAAACTCGCTACTCCAGTGAGCGAGTTGAGGTGCCCTCTGCTGCTCAGCAACCGACTCTAATTGCCTCCAGTTTTGTTGGCCGTCGTTCGAA
This sequence comes from Leptolyngbya sp. FACHB-8, assembly GCF_014695575.1. Classification (GTDB taxonomy): domain Bacteria; phylum Cyanobacteriota; class Cyanobacteriia; order Elainellales; family Elainellaceae; genus Vacuolonema. Next base: position 20,827 of record NZ_JACJOO010000016.1, read on the forward strand.
TTCGGTAGCGTCTTCTGATCAGCAGCGTGTTGCGGCAGTGGCTCCAACCACTGCTCCCGAGGTGATCGATGCTCAGCTGTCGACAGAAGAGTTGCAGGAGCGGGCTACGGAACGGAAACCAGATGCCGTTGCGACTGATTCTGCTACAGAACCTCAAGTGGTGGCTGCAGCTCCTATCGGCTCTGAGAATTACGCGCCGTTACTCGAACCGATTGTTGGTCGGATGGTAGCTCCTGAGTTGCCACCTCTCCCTGCCGCAGATGCCTTCTTGCCTCAGGGTTCGAACATCTTTGCAGGTTATGCTTGGCCGGCTCGGGGCGTTTTGACTTCTGGCTATGGTCCTCGCTGGGGTCGGATGCACCGGGGAATTGACATTGCTGCTCCTGTGGGAACTCCTGTTTATGCTGCTGCGCCGGGAGTAATTGAATATGCGGGTTGGAACTCCGGTGGCTATGGCTACATGGTAGACATCCGCCATCCCGATGGCAGCATGACTCGCTATGCTCACAACAGTCGTCTGTTGGTGCAGCGTGGTCAGGAAGTCGCTCAAGGTGATCAGATCTCCGAGATGGGCAGCACGGGCTATAGTACTGGCCCTCACCTCCACTTCGAGATCCACATGCCTGAGCGAGGTGCTGTTAATCCTATGACGATGCTGGCAGCTCGCTAATTTCTAAAGCGTTAGCGTCTACCCTTGACTCAGGAAAACCATTCAGGTTTTCCTGAGTCTTGTTTTTCCAAACGATGGAGTGCTGTGAAAACCTGTGCGAAGCACAAGGTCTCACAACACTATTAGCTTATTGCTTAAATGCTTTTTACAAAGAGCAAGACCTGTATTCTGCTTCAAGTAGGGGAATACAGGTTTAATGACCAAAATAGAGGGGGCTTAGCCCCCTCTATTTTGGTCATTAAACTAGTCGAATCTTTCCCGTTCGTAAGGCATCAAACACTTGATTAATGCGACGGCGATCGCCATCATTCAGTCGACTATCGGATAGAAGTGCCGTCATGAGGCTCTGGTGGTCCTTGCGGCTGATCTGACCTGTTTCTAAAATATGGTTGATTTCCAGAGAGTTATTGGAGTTGGGTCTCTCGGTGTTTGACGAAATCATGCGTAACGTTGCTCCTAATGCGTCCCTAGATGCTGAATCACTCAATATATTCCCGCTTGACTGTGAGAAGAGCCAGATGGGAACGTGTTGATGCTTCCTATGTTCTATTCTTCCGGAAGATCTTGCTGAACAGGCAAAGGATGGGTAAGACTTGGTTGAAGTTTCAATGAACTATTTCCGAGGAATTGCGGGTGGAGATTTATCGCATTCCGGCCCTGTCGGATAATTATATTTTTCTTTTGCATGATCCAGAGCGTCAGCAGGCAGCGGTGGTTGATCCAGCGGAAGCGGCTCCCGTTTTGAAGGAACTGGAGCAGTTAAGAGCAACCCTGGTCGCTATTTTTAATACTCATCACCACGGTGATCACGTTGGTGGAAATACTCAGCTATTGCAGCAATTTCCTGATGCTGTTGTCTATGGAGGCGCTGAGGATCGGGGCCGTATTCCACGCCAGCAGGTGTTTTTACAGGAGGGCGATCGCGTCATGTTTAGCGATCGCGAAGCAACCGTTTACTTTGTTCCAGGGCATACCTGTGCCCACATTGCCTATTATTTTCGACCAGAAGATCCAGGGGAAACAGGGGAGCTTTTCTGTGGCGATACCCTGTTTGCGGGAGGATGTGGCCGGCTATTTGAGGGAACGCCTGGGCAAATGGTGGAGTCCCTACGCAAACTGCGATCGCTACCTGACAGTACACGGGTCTGGTGTGCTCATGAGTACACCCTAAAAAACTTGCAGTTTGCCCATTCTGTGGATCGCCATAACCCTGTCTTAGAGCAACGCCTGGCTGAGGTGGAGGTCCTCCGCCAGCAAGCTCAACCTACGGTGCCTTCCAACTTGGGCGTTGAAAAATTTACCAATCCATTTCTGCGTTGGGATGAACCGGTGCTACAAACAGCCATGCAAAGCCACGACCCTATCCAGACGTTTGCCCGATTACGGGGGAAGAAGGATCAGTGGTAGTGCAGATAGTGGAGAAAACTAATTTTTCCCACTACCTGCTTAATTCTCGCGGTCTCGGGCTTGATTCCAAAATGAGAATTGCTGTAATTCTCAAATAAAGCTTGCGATCGCCCTATCTTCTTCGATATAATCCGAAACTGGTCTATCTGAGAAAGTTCATGGCTAAGCGGGTTCAGTTAGTACTTAACAAAGATGTCAGCAAGTTGGGCAAGGTCGGCGACCTGGTGGAAGTCGCCCCCGGCTATGCACGGAATTATTTATTGCCTCAGGGGCTGGCGGTGAATGTAACCCCCGGAGTCCTGAAGCAGGTAGAGCGGCGGCGTGAGCAAGAGCGTCAGCGCTTGTTGGAGTTGAAGAAAGAGGCCGAAGTTCAAAAGGCTACGCTGGAGAAGCTGGGCGTTTTGACCATCGCCAAACAGGCTGGGGAAGGCGATGCCATTTTCGGCTCGGTGACGGATCGGGAAGTAGCCGAAGTTGTTAAAGAGAAGACTGGGCTGGAGCTGGATCGTCGCGAAATCGAAGTGCCCGAAGTTCGCAAAGTTGGCAGCTACAAGGTGCAAGTGAAACTGCATCCTGAAGTGGTTGTAACCCTCAACCTCTCGGTAGTTGGCGAAGCCGAAGCATAAAGATTCTTCGAAATAGTGGACTAGTTCACTTGTACTCTGCAACAATAGTTGCAGGGTCTTTTTATAGGCACTGAGGGTGATGAATAATCTTCAGTAGGTGAGCAAAGCCGAACTGGCTCTAGAGTTGAGCCACCTGTCTGTTACTTATTCAGGTTGAGTAAGGCTCTGTATCTAGTGTTATTTTCTGAAAAAGATCCGTTTCTCTCTACTACAGATGGGTAAGAGATGCTAATCTGAAATGCACCCCTTCTGGTTCTCTATCCGGTGGACTGGTTATGGTTCAAGAATTGAACTTTCAGGCCTATAGCGATCGCCTGCCGCCCCAGAATATTGATGCCGAAGAGGCGATATTGGGCGGGATTTTGCTCGATCCAGAGGCCATTGGCCGGGTAGCAGAATTGCTGCGTCCTGATGCTTTCTACATCAGTGCCCACCAGGAAATTTATCGGACGGCTCTGTCGCTCTATAGTCAGGGAAAACCCACAGATCTGATGACGGTTTCAACTGCCCTGCACGATCGAGGTGTTCTCGATAAGGTGGGCGGGCAGAGCCGTATTGCTCAGTTGGTGGATCGGACGGTCAGTGCTGTCAACATTGATCAATACGCTCAACTGGTCACCGACAAATACCTGCGGCGAAAGATGATTCAGGTGGGGACTGAGATCAGTTATCTGGCCTACGAAACCGCATCCCCTTTAGAATCCGTTTTGGACCAGGCGGAGCAGAAGGTATTTAGTATCACCCAATCGCGACCCAATCAAAGTCTGATTCCTACCGCCGATATCCTGACTGCCACGTTTTCAGATATCGAGGAACGCTTTGCGGGCATGGTCATGCCAGGGATTTCCTGTGGCTTCTATGATCTAGATGCCATGACGCAGGGATTCCAGCGCTCTGACCTGATTATCACCGCGGCTCGCCCAGCGATGGGGAAAACTAGCTTTTGTTTGAATATTGCTCGCAATATTTCAGCATTTCATAAATTGCCGGTGGCAATCTTTAGCTTGGAGATGTCGAAGGAGCAGTTGGTTTATCGTCTGCTCTCCAGTGAAGCGCAGATTGAGAGTGGGCGGCTGCGGTCGGGCCGAGTGAGTCAGAATGAGTGGGAACCGCTGGGCCACGCCATCAGTTCCCTGTCGCAAATGCCGATCTTTATTGATGACACACCCAATATTTCCGTGACGGAGATGCGCTCGAAAGTGCGACGGCTTCAGGCGGAACAGGGAGGAGCCTTAGGGTTAGTGCTGATCGACTATTTGCAGTTGATGGAAGGCAGCGGCGGTGATAACCGGGTGCAAGAGTTGTCAAAGGTGACGCGATCGCTCAAAGCTCTGGCTCGCGAACTCAATGTGCCCGTCATGGCACTCTCTCAGCTCAGCCGAGGAGTTGAGTCCCGAACCAATAAGCGTCCCATGATGTCGGACCTCAGGGAATCGGGCTCCATTGAACAGGATGCCGACCTGATCATCATGTTGTATCGGGACGAGTACTATAATCCTGATACTCCGGATCGTGGGATTGCGGAAATTATTCTAACCAAACACCGGAACGGTCCGGTAGGTACTGTCAAGGTTCTGTTTGAGCCGATGTTTACTCGCTTCCGAAATCTAGCCACTCCGGGCCGCTCATAGGCAAAAAGAATCTTGCATAAAGGATGTGTGGTAGATTTTACTCCTCACATCCTTTATCTAACCCTAGCTCTGCTTAAGGATGCTTTCGAGTACCGCACAATGCCCGACCCTCAAAAACACCCATTTTCGTATGTGCGAAGCGCACGCAAAAATGGGCACTTGAGTTTATCTAATAGGCAACAAAGAGAAGACGAATCCTCTCCCTCTCTTTGTTGAAATATCATGGTCGCTACAAGAACTGTGCCCACGCTCGAGCAATTTCAGGGGAACCATACCAAAGTTTGCCAGGTCGAGGAGAATGCACCACGTTATCTAAAACATGGTTCTCAGCTCCGTCGAGCAAAGCAGCTTCGATAGGGGTAATGCCATCTCCCCAGGCATTGCCTTGACCTATAGTTTGTTCATAGCTGCTATAGCTAAACCAGTTGCGAAAGCGATCGCCCTCAATTGATTTGCCTGCCACGCAGACATAGCGCACCGTGGAATAAAATGCGCCAGGGTAATTATTTTTGACGAAATCGAGATTACGACGCGTCCAACGCTCCTGGCTTACATGGGGGGTGCCCAGAGTGACAAGAGTGGCAACGTTTGGGTGCGCTTTCCAAAGGCAAGTGTAAGCAGAGTCAGTGTCGTGAACCTGGTAAGGCACTTCTCCCAGATAAATCCGCGCAATCCATCCCCCTGCCGAGTGGCCAACGAGATTAATGCGATCGCTCCCGGTCCGTTCTTGTATTTGGCGGACGGTTGTATCTAACTGTTCCAAAATAGGACGTACTGAACGTCCTCCCAGAGTTGGTAACCAGTCACGCCGTCGCAGGGGTACTGTGGCGACAGAAATTCCACAGTCCTCAAGGGCCGTTTCCATTTCACGGTAGGGTAGGGCACTGGCAAGGTATCCGGGGAGGATGACGGTAGGCAGAGGCATAAAGGCAAGGGAGCGAAGAATCAGGGGATGAGTTTTCGATAGTGAGGTAGTTGATGAGGCGATCGCTCGGGTGCAACTATTCGAGTCCCTTCAACCAGTCCGAGATATAGGCATTCACCTGTTCGGGACGCTCATCGTGAGGACAGTGGCCAGTATTGGGAATAGATGCGAACTGAATTCGTTCAGGTTCTTGCTCTGCCAGCATCTGGTAGAGTTTGGAGCCTGAGATAGGCGTCCAGGGGTCAGCGGCGCCCCAGAGAATTAGAAGCGGTTGAGTGATTTTGGGCAGCAATTCTGAAGGATGAGGGCCGGGAGGAGCGGTGAGGATGGAGGCGAATACCTGCTGGGCACCCGGGTCGCAAGATGGTTCGTAGATGATATCTACGAGTTCATCGGTAACGGCGGTGCGATCGCAATACACTTGCTGCAAAGTGCTGCGAATGCGTGATTTCTGCCGCACTAGATTAAACATCAATGGGCCAAAACCAGGGGAGCTAACGACTCGGCTAAACGTGCCCATGACCATTCGGAGAGGCGGGTTCAGTTCTTCAGGCCGGTGATTTAGACCCCCGGCAGCATTAAGGAGTACTCCGCCCCGGCTCAAGTCAGGATGGTGAGCCAGCATCATGAGAGCTAAGAGGGCACCGATAGAGTTGCCCGCCCAAACGGCAGGAGCCTGGATTAATTCCCTTGAAAAGTCTGCCAGGAGGTTTTCCCAGAGTTCCAAAGAGTAGTCAAGAGCGGGTTTATCGGAGCCACCAAAGCCTAGTAGATCTATAGCAAATACCCGGTAGCCTACTTCCGCTAGAACGGGGATATTCTTCCGCCAATGGCCAATAGAGGCACCAAAGCCATGGATAAGGACGATAGGAGTGCCCTGTCCCCGAACGGTGTAGCGGATACGGTGGCCTTGCCAATTCCAGGTGGAGAACTCGATTTGAGAGGTGGGAATTGCAGAAATGGTCACGGAACGCAGCTCAATGAAACTTCATGATTCTGATCATAAAGCCTTTTTACGGTTGAAACAGGGGTAAGAAACCGTCCTTGACGCTCTGGTTAGGTCGACTAGCCAGTCATGTCAGCACACCAGCGCCAGTTATAACGATTCCAGTCGTAAATGCCTTGAATTTCGTACTCCATCCCATTATCAAATCGCACAGTACACCGATTAATCGGGCGTTCTTCGGAGGGAAATTCTTCGACGTGGATAACGGTGCAGGGAACCCATTCCCGTATGCAGGGGCCATCTTCCTGCACCCATTCCCAGAGATTATTAGCGACTTCAATGCGATCGCCCACCCGTAATCGTTGGGGTTGGCGATAGGCTAGCACATGTTCTGGTTGTACTCGTTCCAACCAGGCTAAACCGTAAGCATCTCGCAAAAATTGCACCCTTCCAGAATCATGTCCGGCCAACCAATCATTCAATAACTGTGCTTTCCAGGGACGATTAAGCTGGTCTTGTTCCTGGATGAAGTCCAGTAGGGTCTGGCGTTCCTCGGGGGTCAATTCCTCTAAGGGGTTTGGGGCTAAAGTGCTGCTTTGCTGAGTAATACGGGCAATCGCCTGACGCAAAATCATTTGTTGCTGGGCGTTCAGCGGTTGCCCCAGCGCCTCGCATTCTGCGAAAGCAGCATTAAGAATGTCATCCCAGTCGGCGTCTAACATCGCGATCACCTACCGAAACAGGGTTATGAAGACATTTTGACCTAAGAACGCGCCCTTCTCAAGGGTTCGCTACTGGAATAGCTGAATACGTATAACCTTCGCGCCCGTTAGGACATAGGAACGAGTGGCAGCACTGCCTCTGATGTCCTAACTAACGCGACACTAGCAATAAGTATAAAATGCGAAGTGAAGTGCCTGTACGGACAGGCCGTTTGACGCGAGAATTTAGGAAATGCTCCAGCAACCAATCATCGAGGCTGAGCGATGCATTCCTCCGTTGTTTCATTTCTATAGTTGCTATGCAAATTAAACTTTCTTTTGGCCTGAAGCGGTTAGCAGCGTGGGGGGCGATCGCACTCTTAACGCTGGTTCTCTGGCTGCCCGCTGGTACTGCCCAGGCGCTAACTCAGATCCGCCTGTTTGATCTGAACTATCGTGAGTGCCCGCCAGAGCTAGCAGAAGGAGCGGTTACTCCAGGTGGTGCAGCCCTGGCTGCTAACTGCTTCATTGTGTATGGCAAAACCGAAAATACTTCGGGGCGTCCAGTACTCAATGCTGATATTTTTGGTCGCATTCTCGATGCGAATGATAACCCAGTTATGCAAAACCGTACGCGTCTTGGTTCCATTGAGGAAGTACAACCAGGGATTGGAGAGTTTGAACTGCGGATTTCAGTGTCAGAAAACCAGGCTACTCCCCTAAAACTGGAGCAGTTTAAAGCCTCTGGATTTGCTGGAAAAGTGCGGCGGTAACTTCGTAGCTATTAGTTCCGAGACGAAACCAAAAGAGAGAGTGGGGTTCTGCTTCCACTCTCTCTTTTATTAGCCCTCGAGAAAGATTTTCTGAAATTCCTGATTTCAACACAGGCAAACTTAAGCCGTGCATTACTAACTGCAAAAACAGAACCACCCTTTGCGACGTTAAAGGGTGGTTCTGTTTGAAGTGCCATGAGTCTTGTTGCAATGCGGAATAAGAACCCGAGGCCAGATTAATTCAGTTCTGCCAATGTTGCAGAGAGGGTTGCAAGTACTCGATCTGTACTACTACCTGATAGATTAGGCCCCCAAAAAACCATGTCTGGCCGTTCTCTTTGAATAATTTCCAGGCTGCTCTCGACAGTGGAAACGGTTAAAACGCTATAGTTTTTTTCCAGAATGGCTCCAACATTTGGGGAGTCATTAAAACCTTCTTCAATAATTAAGACTTTCATCAACAGGATTCCAAACTAATTGAACACACCGTTATCTAAAATCAGACGCGCTTACTGTTTAGGGCAAATGTTCCAGGTCGAATCGTGCAGCAAGATCGCTCAAGCGATAGGCAACAATGGTGGAGCGGCCAACAGGACAGAGCGAGATTGTTCCCTGAACAATCTCAAGCACCCGGTAACGAGTGCCGTCATTCGAAACTAACCAAGCACCAGGGACCATATCTGTAGTTCCTTAGAATGGATTTTAAAGAGTTGGAGATGCAGATTTTGTTGTGATTGTTGATACAAAAGAATATACGGCAGAGTCAGCCTCAGTTAAGCAAACATTAAGAAAATGTACTTAAAGATTAATTAATTTTTCTTTTTATCAGAGCTTTTTGTCTGTCTTAATGGGTTTCTGTGAGTTTTCTTTAATTCCTGGCCACGTTTCAAGTGCATCAGCGGTATTGAGAAGAACATGGAAACCTCTAAAACCACTGATACGCTTAAAGCGCTCCAGTTATTCCTTTGCTTTGGAGATTTCCAGTAATAAAATTACCTCCGTGATGTGAGTGCTTTGCCCGCGAAGCGGGCAAAGCACTCACATCACGGGTAAATTCTATGCAGAGATTTCCTTTCATGATGATGCGGAACCTATTGCTGCTAGAAGAAAACCTGAAAATACTGGTTTTTAGCGGTTTTAGGGGAGACTACTAATTGTAAAAATGACTGTATCCCAGTTGTCTACCTAAACAGGAGTATTAAGAAATGTATCTAAAAGAAGATATAAGTACACCAAGTCGCAGGCTTTGATGGAGGTAATCCCTACACTTCAGATCGCTGCATGACTGTTTTCGAGACGATCAAAAAGATTGCCGCTAATTCTGGCTACCAGCTTTACACCTCCGAAACCCATTCTTTGGAGGGCTATGTTCTTAAGCAGAAAGACGCTAGCTGCCCTGATGGAATTTTTCAGTCTCTTGACGAGGTGATTGTCTATTTAATGGCGCAAAGCCAGGAGAATGGCCAGGTTGGCAAATAACTGCCATTCTTAGAGAAGGTTAGAGTCTGTTTAAGGGTTGTTTTTTCGTGCGAGATGCGCACGAAAAAACAACCCTTTCAGCCAGCTTTAAAACATGCTCTAAACAAAGCGATCGAGAACAGAGGTAACATCAGTCGTTGCAGGCAAGGTTAGCAAGAATTCTTTCTCAAGAATGTTGTGTAACTCTACAGTTGTACTTAAAGTATGATGCTCTGTTTTACCGTCTAAATAACGTATCGTGAATTTATTATTATGTAATGCGTAACGGCACTGAGTGTCAGGTCTTGCAAGGATAAGGGAGTTAACAAATAACGAATTGGGATGAGTTGATACATACCAATTACTGACCTCATAATCAGGTAAGTAATGTTCTTGAAGATTAAAGCGGTATAGAGAATTCCACTCGCTTTGTAACTTAGCCTGCAAGATGTAAGTGCTCTCGGATTTAAATAAACGAAACGGTTCATGAGGAGTATTCTGCTCCAGATCTGGAATAAGTGCTAACGGAGCAGTCAGGGTTAACCCGCCAAATCCTACATCCACGATGTAGGGCTGAGAACCAATGTCAACACGCAGCAGCATGTGTGTCAACGGATTAATGATTTCTTCTGGAAGATTTCATAATACGCGTGCTGCCAAGCAGGTTACTTGAAAACCCAGCGTCAACAGAACCGATCGCAGCAGTAAGTTATGTTCAAAACAGTAGCCTCCACGACCTTGGTCAATTAACTTTGACTGCAAGGAGGTTAAGTCGAGGCGTACTGGCTGTTTGAGTAGCGGACTGAGGTTCTCAAAAGCGATCGCTTTTGTATGACACAAATGTATTGCTTGTAGTGTTTCAAGGGTAGGAGTGCGATCGCCACTATAATGAATGCGTTGGAAATAAGCATCCAAATTAATGTTTTCAGGTGACGTTTTTATTTCCATTTTCTGTACCTAATGGTATCTCATTACCCTACTATAGCTATTCTCAACACTTGTATTTTGCGTGGAAATTTAAATAGTTTCTAAAAAGTGGAATGATTTACCCTCACCTTTCAAAAATTATTTCAAGCTGCGTGAAGAAACACTGTTGGAAATAGATTTTAGGAATATCGGCCTCATCTATAATGTCATTTTGAGAAGACCGTCTTACTCACTTAATCCCGTGTTCTCAGAATCTCAAGAGATAGCTATTGGGTCGTTTGGGTGTTGATCCCGTTTGGGGCGTTAAAGAGTCTTTACCCAGTTTTACAGTAGGTCCTAATCCCCAAACATCTACCTAGTAGGCTGCGGCCTAAGTTCGCAACCTATGTTTTTGTGTAGGGTGCGAAGCACCCTACACAAAAACATAGGTGATGGATTTCCGCCTCAGCGTACTAGATTCTTTGAAGACAAAAAGGTCGGCGTTTATTCTAAAGTTGTTAAGAAATGTGCTTCAGAATAAACATTGGTCATCGCCGAGACGTGTTGTAGTAAGACAAACAACCTATAGAGGGCTACCGTGAAGGCATACAACGATCCAAGATTGAGGTCCGGCTAAAGAACTGAGTTGTCCTCCTGGCCGAACTTGCAGATTATCTTTAGACTCCTTGCTGTAGGTCAGTGGTTTATCTTTACAGGCAGAGCTATCAACGGCTTGATTGTTGTGTACGGTATCTCAAAAACACTAAGTTTTTGTATTTCGCAAGACATTGCTGGGTGAAACGATTCCATAGTTTCACTCAGTGAAATATGAGAGAAAGAGGTGTGTTTCTTAGGAGTGATTGGAGGGCGATCGCTCTCCAATCACTCCTAGACAAAAGAAACTGTAAGTTTCTTGTGAGAAATATTAAAAAATGCAACAGAGATAGAACATTGCTATTGCCGCCACTTCGGGACAGCAATAGGAATGCTCTGAACTTTAATTTTATAAAAGTGTAAGAACTAAACAACGAATCGCGCACAGGTGTAAAGCACCGCGCACGATTGGTTTCTTCATTTTCCGGTCCACCAAAATGGACTTTAAAGGCAAAGAACCTGCCAATCCTGGTTCAACCAATACAAGCCGTCGGCCAGCTTAACCACAGCCCCCGGAGTTAAAACTGAGAGGATACCGTCGTTCGATAGTTGATGTCGGACGATTTGGGCGATCGCTTCCTGTAACTGCTTTCGAGTGGCGGGAGTACCCTGACCTTCCTGGTTGATGCCGGTTTGCGCTTCCCAGTAAAGGGCAATGGGATGATAAGGGCTAGTGGGTCTTAGGGTGGAGACTATCTCTTGAGAGGAAGTCGAAGTGCTACTCATGAATCAATCACAGATAAAATTATGTTCTAAACAGAGCAACGCATGGCTCTATCATGCCCGATTGTGGCGGCAACTGCCATCCCCTTCGCTTTGCTACCTATGAAGGAAGTAGGGACTAAGGAACAAGGGAACATCACTGACTATATTAATGAAATCATCCTCCATTCAGGGTAGTACATTGTATCTCGTATAGCAAACTTCACAGGGTCTGAATACACTACAGCTCAAACTGTTTACGTACCTTCCGGTATGTTTTCTTGAAGTCTTAATACTGTATTCAAGCAATACGCGCAATATCCCATCAAATCTTCAAAATCCGCTTGAAAAAGCAAGATGCGCAGGAAGTACAGCGTTTTTTGCATCTTTATAACCTATTTCCTCCCTGAATATGCCTTAGAACAACACTTTGCAGGGGTTTTCTGAAACGTTTGATACTCTCCAAGCTACTACCCTGAATTATTGGCTATAAAAGAAATAGACAAGAGTTGCTGAAAAGAGATCGCTGTACTCCTAGCGGCTCTTAACCGTGATAATCTCTAGGATATAGGATTAGGCATCGCTGGATACGGCAACCTTTGCCAATTTGGTATGCTAGCTGATTTGTTGGATCTCGTATCACCTCCATGAGTTTACTGTTCGTTCTAGGGGTTCTCCTCACTCTGTTAGCTGTAGGCATTGGTCTCTATTTGCTCACGGCCCGCCGCTATCAGACCTCTGATTCTGTCGCCAATTCCTATGACCAGTGGACTGAGGACGGAATCCTGGAATTCTACTGGGGCGAACATATTCATCTAGGCCATTATGGCTCGCCACCCCGACGGAAAAACTTTTTAGTGGCGAAAGCCGACTTTGTTCATGAAATGGTGCGCTGGGGCGGTTTGGACCAGTTGCCGCCGCACACAACAGTCTTAGATGTGGGCTGTGGTATTGGTGGCAGTAGTCGCATCTTGGCTCGAGATTATGGGTTTTCGGTAACGGGAATTACCATTAGTCCTCAGCAAGTGCAGCGGGCGCGAGAGCTGACGCCTAAAGGGGTAGACGCCCAGTTTTTTGTAGATGATGCCATGGCGCTCTCGTTCCCAGATGCCAGTTTTGATGTGGTCTGGTCTGTAGAAGCAGGGCCGCACATGCCTGATAAAGCAATCTTTGCACGAGAGTTGATGCGGGTACTAAAACCCGGAGGTATCTTGGTTTTAGCCGATTGGAATCAACGGGACGATCGCCAAAGCCCCTTAAATGCTTGGGAACGTCCGGTGATGCGGCAGTTACTGGACCAGTGGGCGCACCCTGCATTCTCCAGTATCGAAGGGTTTGCCGAAGTGTTGGAAGCCACAGGTCTGGTTCAAGGAGTTGTGACCACCGCCGATTGGACGCAGGAAACTCTGCCATCTTGGTTGGACTCTATCTGGCAGGGGATTGCTCGTCCCAGTGGCCTGATTCGTTTTGGGCCGACAGGTTTGATTAAGTCGTTACGAGAAGTGCCAACCCTATTACTGATGCGGTTAGCTTTCGGTACGGGACTGTGTCGATTTGGAATGTTTCGAGCCCAGAGGGCAGATGCATCACCTCCACCGATTACTCAGTCGGTCCCTATGGTTGTTGAAAAGTATAAGTAGGCTGGGATTGGTTCCACCTTTCAACAATGATTCAGAATTTCTCCCATTGTTGTCCGCAACTTAATTTAAGTCGGATATATTGTTGAGTCATATTATCAGAAATATTTTAGCCCCAGTTCAGGATAAGCTGGAGTGCCTATTTTGGCGTGCGCGAAGCGCACGCCAAAATAGGCTTTTTCAAGTACCGTGTTAGCAAGGGAAAAGCTCACTGTTATAAAGACTGGAGGCGATCGCCCAAGTGTAAGAAAAATGCTAGAGCCGCACCACTAATACTGGAAAAGAAAAGAGTCGTTACGATGGTCATACCAAATCCTACCAGCATCAGAAACCCATCAGCTTCCAGAACGCCTATCGACAGCACGAGGATGGTATAGGCGGGAAACATGTTTGTAAAGGGAATGGGGAGTGGTAATGACATTAGCAACCCATTCCAGAACAAACACAATCCTCCTAATCGATACAACATCCAATTCTCTCGAACAAATAGCAGGCGAGAGCGAGACAGACGCTCAATTGGGTAAAGAATGCGCGTCAGGTTTTTAAGAAGTTCTCGCGATAGCTTGGGGGTGAGTTCTAATCGGGCGATTGGAGAAGGTAGGCGAGGCTGATGCCAGCCTATGGCGATTTGGAATCCCATAAGTGTAGGACCAGCTGCAAATAGCGCGGATATGCCGGGTAAAGGAATGGGTACCGGAAGGAGCAAGGGTAGCGTAAGGATGATACTAATAACGCCAAATCCCTTCTCGCCAGTGCGTTCTAGCAGGGTTGAGATACTGAGTGAGCGATCGGTATATTCTTCAAGTAGAAGCTTAATAGTTTCAGACAGTTTCATGGGGCTATGCTCGCCTCTTCCACCACTTCAGGACCAAAACCCAGAACCCTCTTTTTTCGTTGTACAGCCATGAAAAAAGAGGGTTCTAAGTTTTGATGCAAAATGGGGATGCGTCCTGTTTGCCCCCGTGTAAAATTGAGTGTGATTGAAACTCAACCAATCTAATAAACTTCCCTCAAAGCTTAACAGAGTAGTAATCCCAAAAGGACTTTCATAATAACACTTCGGATAGAATATTCTTGAGTATTCAGTCAGCTTGTTCTAATTTTCATATATAGCTTTTGAAGGGTGAATTAGGCGCTTTTCAAGGGCCATTCAAACTGCTAACTAGTAGGCTGCGGCCTAAGTTCGCAACCTATGTTTTGTGTGGGGTGCGAAGCCCCCCACACAAAACATAGGTGATGGATTTCTGCCTCAGCGTACTAGGTAGTCATGATTCAACATAAGGGCAAAAAGGCTGTGTTGCTTCTTTCGTAGGTGATACAGTCTTTTTGCTCCTATGTTGAATTCAGCTGAGCTACTTGTAGGAAACGCAAATGGCTGTTAAAGAGTGAGTAAGTCTGTGGCGATTCTACCTTTCAAAGTTATTCTACAAACAATGTACGAGTGCTATGTCAGGAACCCATGCTTTAAATAATATTATGTTTGGGAAAAATGTAGCAGTACTTTAATACTAAATGGCTCAGCTTAATTAAAACTAATGGACAGAAGACTGTGCCATGGTGAGTACAAATATAAGACTTGCTATACTTTTGCTAAGAAATCTTTTGTTTATAACAATAAAGATTAAACTATTTTCCTATTGTGTTACAAAATAATAGATTGAGTTGGTTAGCTGACCTGGACCAGAGTTAAGTCTGGTGTCTAGCTGGACTTGGCTGGGCTGTATTTACAATAGGCAGATTCTGCTGGCTTACGGCTTAGTCAACTCCAGGATGCGTTCCCTGGTTGCTATGCATTCTCTCGAATAGAAATTTGGAACATCTGAGCAAGTTACGCCTCCTTGCTCCAGTTAAGTTTGCCTCCCTCATTGGCTTTTTATATCAGCTCTAATTCATTCTTAAGAAGAACATTTGATCGATTTTGGACATCCTTGGTTTTCCTATTCTAAATGTAGGAAAAATAACTTTCTATCTCATCTTCCAGGAGAAAACGAGTATTATTTTAAATTTTGCTCTCGTCACTTAATATAAAAAGATGGACTATGAAATCCGATCCCTCCGCTAAAGCTGAAAGTCCAGCGATGAACGATGAATTGGCGGCGTGTCAGACCATGCAGGATCTTGAACGGCGTCGGTATCTCGATTCATCCGAAATGGCCTTGGATGGGCACCTGCTAACCGACCAGAATGGTCTGATTCTGGAAGCAGATGCTGCTGCTGCTATTTTGATGGGCAGCTCGCAAACGGAGTTGATTGGTCAGCCCTTACTCAACTTTGTATCGTTTCGAGCGCAAGAAGCTTTTCGGGCCCGTTTGTCCCTGGTGCGACCTATCCAGTGCTGGGAAACGGTAATTAAACCGCGAGAAACCCCTGAATTTCCAATCATGGTGGCGCTTAGCCGACTTGAACAGCCACAAAATTCTGAAGTTGCCCTTTGCTGGCTGCTGCATGATATTCGCCACCGCCAACGGGTAGAACAGCAGCTTCAGTCGGCCTGTGATGGTTTAGAACAGCTGGTTGTTGAACGCGCTGTTGCTTTAGAGAATGCGGTTGATGGAATCTCCCGGCTGGACCCTCAGGGGTATTACATCTCCGTGAATAAAGCTTATGCCAGAATGCTGTGTTATTCCCAGAATGAACTGATTGGAATGAATTGGGAAGCCACGGTTCATCCTGGTGATCTGGATGCTATGAGAAGGGCCTACCAGAAAATGTTGGAGGATGGCAAGGTTACTGTTGACGCTAGAGGCCTCCGAAAGGACGGCTCCCTGTTTTACAAACAGTTGGATATGGTGGCCTGTTATGACGACCAGCAGCATTTCATTGGGCATTACTGCTTCATGAAAGATGTGAGCGATCGCCGTCAACGGGAATCCCTCCTCAACAGCATCTACCAAAATGCTGCCCAGGCTATCTTTCTGCTGGATGTTACCCCTGATGGAAATTTTCGCTATTTTGATTTCAATCCCCTGGCAGAACAGTTTGGAAACGTAACCAATGACCAATTGCGAGGCAAAACTCCTGAGGAACTATTTGGGGACGCGATTGGCGCAAAATTGCGGCGAAATTATGAACGTTGCCTTCAGCAGGGAACCGTTGTTACCTACGAGGAATGTAACGAGTTTGAGGCAATGCCCCGCTGGACATTGACGACCCTATCCCCGCAATACAATGAACAGGGGCAGATTTATCGCATTATTGGTACAGCCGTTGATATTAGCGATCGCAAACAGGCTGAAATCGCGCTACAGAAGCAGCTGGCCTCGGAACAACTAATGTCTGAGGTGACACAGTACATTCGGCAATCTCTGGATGTTAATGATGTGTTTAGCCGTACGGTGGAACGGATTCGGCAGCTCCTGAACACAGATCGGGTCGTGATTTTTCGCTTTGAGCCCGATGGGCAGGGGCGTGTTGTGATGGAATCGGTGGGGGAGGCATGGGCATCCATTCTTTCGATGGCCATTTTCGACTCCTGTTTTTATGAGCGCTACACCGAAGCATATCGCCAGGGGCGTGTTTCTACCATTTCAGATGTTTATGAGGGGGTAATAAACCCCTGCTATGTAGAACTGCTAGAAACCTTTGAAGCTCGGGCCAGTATGGTTGTCCCTATTCTGCAAGGCGAATACCTGTGGGGCTTACTGATTGCCCATCAATGTTCTGGCCCACGGCATTGGCAAGCAGATGAAATTCACCTATTTCAGCATCTAGCGGCTCAGGTAGGGATCGCTATTCAACAATCTGAACTCTATCAGCAGACCCGGCAGGAACTGGTCACACGACAACGGGTGCAAGCAGCCCTTCAGGAGAGCGAGGAGCGTTTCCGGGCGCTGCTCGATAACTCCCCAACGGTGATTTACATGATCGATGCTCAAAATCGTCACATTCTGGTAAATCAGCGCTACGCCGAATGTGTGGGAAGCACGGCGGAGAAATTGCAGGGAAAGAGTATTTATGATTTTTGGCCTCAGGAAATAGCAGATCGGTTTGCCGCCCAAAATCAACAGCTGCTGGAGGGCAATGAACTCTTACAGGTAGAAGAAGGGATTCCTTTAGAGGACGGCATCCTCCATAGCTTCTACACGGTCAAGTTTCCCCTACGGGATAGTTCCGGAAAGCCCTATGCAATTTGTGGCATCTCGACAGACATCACTGAGATGAAGCAATTGGAAGCTCAGTTTTATCGGGCTCAACGGCTGGAAAGTTTAGGAACGTTAGCCAGTGGCATTGCCCATGATTTGAATAATGTATTTACGCCAATTTTGGCGATCGCCCACCTATTAGGAACGCAAAAGCGCTATCTGGATGGGCAATTTCCTGAGCTGTTGCAAATTCTGTCTAACAGTGCGAATCGTGGAGCGGCTCTGGTTAAGCAGGTTCTATCTTTCAGCCGGGGAACGGAAGGTAAGCGCCTTTCACTTCAGGTCGAGAACGTGCTGCAAGAAATTGTGCAAATCATCCAGCAAACGTTGCCGAAATCCATTCGAATCCAGTGGAAACAACCTGTTCAGCTTCTCAATGCAGTTCATGCAGATCCCACTCAACTCCATCAGGTTTTTATTAATCTGTGTGTTAATGCCAGTGACGCTATGCCCCAAGGCGGAACCCTAACCCTTGAAGTTGAAAACTGCTGCATTGACTCGGGATACGCTCAAATGAACCTGGATGCGCAGCCGGGCAGCTACGTCGTAACTACTATTACCGATACCGGAACTGGCATTCCTAAACATTTAATAGAGCGTATTTTTGACCCATTTTTTACAACCAAGGAGGTAGGAAAAGGAACGGGTCTGGGCTTATCAACCGTGTTAGGAATTGTTAGAAACCACGGTGGATTTATTCGGGTTCGTAGTGAACCCGGTCAGGGAACAGAGTTTCAGATTTACCTACCCGCACTTGAAGGAACAACAGCCCCGGAAGCGGACGTAGAAGAAGCTCTACCCCAGGGGCAGGGGGAGATGATTCTGCTTGTAGACGATGAGCTGGCTGTTCAGCAGGTTGTTAAAACGGTGCTGGAAGACTGTGGCTACCGTACTTTGACCGCTACCGATGGGGCGGAAGCGATCGCCCTCTACAGGGAGCATCAACACGATATTAACCTTGTTCTCCTTGATCTGATGATGCCTAACATGGATGGGCTAACCGTTATTTGTACCTTGCGCCAGATCAATCCTCAGGTTCAAATCATTGCGTCAAGCGGTTTACCGGCCAACAAAAACAGTGCTGTCGCTGCAGGGGCACAAGTATTCTTATCGAAGCCCTATGACACTCAGGAATTACTCAAATCGATTCAGCAGTTGGATTTATAAGCCTTTGCCACACTGATAAACATTCAACCGAGGCATATGAGAATCGGGTTATCGGCTCGTTTTGAACCAGACGCGGGTGCGAGCCAGGAGTTCAGGCCCTACGATAGGATAATTGACAAAATCGCTGGCTCCGGCTGCAAATACTTGCTCGATGACAGTGGCGTTGGAGCCGTGGAGCAGCATGAGGATGGGCAAGTTTTGCCAGGGTGGTGTCCGGCGAATTTGCTGACAAAGCTCAAGGTTGGCCTTGAGCTTGCCATCAACCGTGCTATCCAGAATGAAGAGACGGGGATCATACGTGGTTGCTGTTGTCCAAATATGGGTTAAATCGGTAACCATCGCCACCTGGAAATTGTGAGGCTCTAGTAATGCTTTAATTTGGGCTGCTGTGTCAGGGGATGGGGTGATGACCAGGGTCGCCTGTTCAGTGCGTGTTGGCTCTGCATCCTGTTGTAGCTGACGCGTCTTTGGGGGCGATGGAGACAACGTTGTTGGAGTGGGCGGCGTTGACACCGACTCTAATGGTTTGAGCCGATATCCAACCCGGTAAAGGGTTTCAATAAAATCTCCGGGAGCCCCTGCTGTGCTTAATTTTCGACGTAACTCTTTGATATGAACGCGGACGGTTTCTTCTCCTGGATTTTCAGCAGCTGTCCAAGCATGTTCCAGAATAATTTTGGAGCTCAAGATGCGTTGGCTATTCCGCAAAAATAGCTCTAGAATGGCAAATTCTTTCGGGGTAAGGGCAAGAGGCTGAGTGCCA
Source organism: Leptolyngbya sp. FACHB-8 (assembly GCF_014695575.1). Taxonomy (GTDB): domain Bacteria; phylum Cyanobacteriota; class Cyanobacteriia; order Elainellales; family Elainellaceae; genus Vacuolonema. Next base: position 39,935 of record NZ_JACJOO010000016.1, read on the forward strand.
TAGATGGCTGTATGCCCAACGGGATCAAGTTGAAGACTGGCCCAGGTAAAGGTTGTTTGGGTGACAACAGATCCCCGTCGTAGTAGGGCCTGAACACGGGCAATCAACTCTTCGGGATCAAAGGGCTTAACCACGTAGTCATCTGCACCGTTGTTGAGGGCGATCGCTTTCTGCTGTGTATCATTCTGCCCAGTCAGCAGCAGAATTGGCATGGAGTAACCTTGAGACCGAAGTCGCTGACATAACTCAATACCATTGATGTCGGGTAATAGGACGTCGAGCACAATCAAATCATATTCAAAAGCTGAAAGCATTTGAGAAGCGTTTTCAGCATTAGAAGATAGATCTACAAAGTAATTATTAGTTGAAAGCAAAACCCCTAAAGTTTTTGCCACCAAGGAGTCATCCTCTACAACAAGAATCTTCATGGCTGGACCCCCATTGGAAGTACTCGCTTGATTCAAGAACTATTGAGGAAGACCCAGCATATTCCCCAGAAGAAGCAAAAGTGGTGAGATGCTTAAAAAACAAGAAAATAAGATAGAATGATAAGATTTTTTCGAGCAGTTTACTAAACTAAAACACCTGTTAAAAGAAGCCCATCATTCGTGGGATGAATAATTGACTTACTCAGCAAAGCTACGCCAGAAGAAACTTCCACAGACACTGGGCCCAAGAATTCTACTTAGCTTAACTCTGCTAACTTCCGCTGAAACATGCCTAAGCTTCTCAAAAACTAAACGGTAGTAGAATCACAACTGCTTCATACACCGTTCAGATTTAGTAGCAAATCTAACCATTTATATTTTAATCTGAACAAATACAGGAGGCATGTTAAGAAAATTAAAGTGTACCCTGCTCTTCACGCTTCTTTTACAACTTATGGCCAAGAATGGCGACAACCCATCAAAACTTCTCGGTGACTGATGCAGAGAAACTTATTTGCCTCCTTTGCTTAAGTTTTTTGTAAGCTGTTTTCCTTTGCTTTCCTGAAACCAGGATTCGTGATGGGTCAGCTTGGGCTGGATAACGTTGCTATCAGAATCATGCTCCTGTTCGAACCCTAGCCGTTTAGTCAGATGTAACCATGTCTAACATCTCTGAAGTTTGCCCCCCAAATACTTCCCCTACGCTGCTTTTGCATACGCTTGAGCATCTAAAACAGTATTGTCAATCTGATGCTGATGCCACCCAGAGCAGCATCTACATTTACGATCTGGCGTCTCAGTGCAACACGTATTCCAGTAGCTCTTTGGGTGCCATGCTGGGCTATTCGGATCAGGAGATGCACTCAATGGGAGCAATGGGTCTGGCTCAACTCATTCATCCATCTGATTTGGATGCTCTATCTGCCCATTTTCAACGCCTTTTCACATTGGCTGACGGAGAAGTCATTTCCATTGAGTACCGGATGAAGCGAGCGGATGGGACTTGGTGCTGGTTGCGATCGCAGGAAACACCGATGGCGATGGTAGATGATGCTCCGTTACAGGTTTTAGGGTTGATCCAAAATATCAATCACCAGAAATCTATCCTGCCATTCAGTGATTTTCTTTCGCTCATGGTTTAACCACGAATCAACTCTAGACGTAGAACAGGCTTACCTGCGTCTACACTCATTGACCTACTACTTTTTTAAGAAAATTATCCTTCGTCATCCTGGGTTTGTGCCTTCCAGAAAACGAAAGCCGTCATTCACCCTGTTTATAAAAAACACAAGCACATTCTACGTGCTGTGTTTTTCTTCAATTTTTTTCATGTAAATACCCTTAAAAAACAATGTTGTGATGCCTACTTGTCCTTGCTGTTCGGAAGTATTACTTCTTCACGTTCGCTCAAATAAAACCTACTGGTTTTGCCGACGCTGTTGGCAAATAATGCCAATTTTGAGCTTAAAGAATCCCCTTAAATGGCCGCATAGAGATTGTTGTTTGATCCAGGATTGTGGGTAGAGACAACAGAAATCTGTTCAGCTGCATCCTTTTATTTGTTCTTAACGCTGAGGTCATGAGAAAAATCCTCATCATTGATGAAAACTCTGTCTTTCGCCTATTATTGGCTGATTTTCTGTCGTTTCAAGGATTTAATGTAATGACAGCCGAATCGGGCCAGGATGGCTTAGATATTGCTCAAAAGCACCATCCAGACATGGTTTTTTGTGATGTTGATATGCCTGGGATGACTGGATTTGAAATACTGGATAGGATACGCAGCGACCAGCAAACAGCAAATATTTCATTCTTCTTTTTAACAGCCGAGCCAAAAATTGAGAAGCAGGTTTGGAGAAGAGCTAATGGCTTCCTGAAGAAGCCAATCGATTTTGACGAATTGAATCAGATACTTGTTACTTAAAAGTCTGTGCTTCTTCCTGTCCTTTTCCTTTTGAATGGAGGTGTGAATGTTACCCCAGTTATCTAACCTCAACGACATAAAGGATGGTCATCATCATGCTGATAAAACTTTAAGTGCGGAACAATTTGAACAGATTGTGACCGCTATTTTAGAAGGTAAATATTCCTGGGCATGTGTTTTAATGCTTCGCTTTGGAGGTTATAACCCTATGCAATATATCCCCTATCGAACCTATAAACGATTAATTCGAGATAATAAAATCAAACAGAGTATAAAGCAGCAAAATTTTCATGGAAATGATACCCCCAGGTATCCTCACATTCGCTTTCATTAGAGCCTGCTTTAAAGGGTTCAGGACTTACGCAAGTTCGCTATCTGTAGTACATTTATGTTGTGGGTGGGGTGCAAAGCACCCCACCCACAACATAAATGCGTAAGTCTTAGGGTTGTGTTTTTGTGTGCTTTGCACACGAAAACACAACCCTTTCAGCAAGCTTTAAAACACGTCTTAAGCTTAACTAAGGAGAAACTGAAACGGCTATTTCTGCATACATGAAGTGCACTTAAGGAGATTTCCAACAATGAAATTACCCCCAATATCCTGGGTAAATTCTTAGGCAGAAACCTCCTAAAAATGACCTTAACCTTCTAAGGGGATCTGTAGGATAAATTGAGTACGCTGATTACCACTTTCTACCCAGATCGTCCCTCCCAATTGTTCTATCAATTTCTTGACCAGAGCCAACCCCAAGCCTGTTCCACCGTGTTTCCAGGGGTCATTATTGGGGATGCGGTAGAACTTATCGAAGATGCGATCGCGTTCCTCTGGTGGAATTTCTACCCCTGAATTGGTGACCTTGATATGGATCTGGGAGACACCATGAGCATCTGCAAAGGGAGAGACTGAAATGGAGATTGTTTCCTGGGGAGGGGTGTACTTGAAGGCATTGTGCAGTAACTCGGTGAGTGCCCGCTCCAGATAAGAAAAGTCAGTTGTCAAGGTTGGTAAATCTTCAGCTATCTGAATTTCTAGCTGTTGATTTTGGTGGAAGGTGCGCTGCGTGAAGGGCTCAGCAACATGGGGAATCCAGTACTGGAGGGGAATAGACGTGAGGCTGAGTGGTTCGGAACCCGAGTCAATGCGGGCCAAGTCGAGCAGGTCATTGACCAGACTCATTTCACGCTTGCATTCTGTTTGCAAAATTTGGAAATTGCTACTGATGGCATTCGTTTCAGGCTCAAAAAGCCCTAGAGGACGTAAGCAAATATCCAGCATTTGGAGCGCCATTTGCATGTTGGATATGGGCGTTCGCAACTCGTGGGATACGGTACTGAGGAAATCATCTTTGAGTTGATTCAGCCGGGCCAGTTCCTCCACCTGAGTTTGGGCTGCCCGGTACAGGCGGGATTGCCGAAGGGCGATCGCACACTGATTGGCTACCTGCTTCACCAGTCGCACCTCGGCAACATCAAAGAGAGCATCGGCGGGTTTGAATAGCCAGAGATCACCCAATACTCCCTGATCATCCACAATGGGACAAGCCAACACCGACAGAAGCGCTTCATGGGATCGTAGGGGATTAGGAACCACGTCACAGAATTGACAGACTTGTCCTTGCAGTAGATGCTTGTAGACTTCCGCGTGGGGAGCAGTGGCGATCGCAAACGTTGCACCCTGAGCCGAAGATAAGGGCCCATTGAATTCGTAGGCGATAGTGGAGGTCGTCTGGTCGGCGTTGTAAATGCCCGTATCGCAGCAGATAGTTCCCAACCCTCGGCTCAGTTCCAGCACCGCCGATTGCAAAATTTCCTGTTCATTCAGGCTGTCGCGCACGCTATCCGTGATGCGTTTGAGAAGGGCTTCAAAATCGAGAGACTGTTGGAGTTGTGCCGTGCGTTCTTGTACTTGATATTCCAGATGGGCGTTGAGATGCTGTACCTGGCCATATAGCTCGGATTGTTGGATGGCGATCGCCACCTGGGTCGCCAGTTGTAGCAGCAGGTCGCACTCTAAGGAAGTCCAGTGGCGGGGCCCCTGGCACTGATGGACAACCAATAAACCCCAGAGGGAATCTCCCTGCCAGATGGGTACGACGAGTTTGGCTTTTACCTGAAGCCGCTCTAGCATCTCAATATGGCAGGGATTCAGGCCAGCGGTATAGATGTCATCCCGGGCTTGAATGGCTTGTTTTGTATAGGCCTGCTCGTGGTGTTCAATAAAGTAGGTATCTGTAATTTCCAAGTTGAGAATTGAATTCCAGCCTGGGGCTACGGATTCAGTAACCACAATGCCACCCCAATCGGGGTTGAACCGATAGACGATCACGCGATCGGTCTGAAGGAACTGGCGTACATCGGTAACGGTAGCACTGAGGATGTCGCCCAAATCCAGGGATTGGCGAATGTGTTGGGCGATCGCATAGATCATCCGCTCACGCTCAGCCTGATGGCGTAAATGCGTTTCTGCTTGCTTTTGCGCTGTTATGTCGACAAACGAGGCCACAACAGCGTAGATCTGAGATGCTCCTGGCTGTAGTAGGGGCTGTGAATTGATGGAGATCCAGGTGAGGTCTCCACTAGGTTTATAAATTCCCATCACAACATTGCACTGAGGGTGACCGGTGCGAAGCGTTACCATCGCTGGGTGGGTTTCTCCGGGGAAAGGAGACCCATCCTCGTGAATGGCTTGCCAGCGTGGATCAATGGACGTGCGTCCCATTATCTGATCCTGCGTCAGCCCTAATATCTCTTCGGCACTGTGGTTACAGGCCGTGATTTGACCGTCGGCTTGCTGCAACACAATCCCTTCGGCCATAGTACTAACAACCGAGCGATAACGCTCTTCACTCTCCTGCAACGCGTGGACTAGCGCATTTTTAGATGCGAACTCAGAGGCTAGTTGAATGGATGCGGTGAGAAAACCCGCCATCAGTTGCAGGGTTTGGGCATCCTGCTCTGAAAAGGCAGCGGGCACTTGGGAAAACACCTTCAGCACGCCAAGACTGTTACCCGCGGAGAGAAGCGGCACCACAACCATGGAGCGCGCGCCAACGCGACGGCAGGCATCTCGATCCACTCGGGGATCCGTTTCAGTATCGTCACTTTGCAAAATTTCTTTTGCTGCAATGCAACGCCCCGACAGGCTTGTGGTTCGCTGAATCCGCAGGCCAATGAGATCCGCAGCGGCACCGCTTCCGGCGCGATAAACCAGTTCGTCTCCTTCCAGTAATTCAACGACCGCTCCGGTGGCTTGCGTCAGAGCCTGGGTTTATTCGGCGATCACAGCCATGACCGCATCCAGGTCGGAATAGTTGAGGGCAATGTCTTGTTGAACCGTGATAATGGTAGCTAAGCGCTGGGATTTTTCCCGCAATGCGACTTCAGCCTGTTTGAGTTCTGTAATATCAACGGCGTTACCAATAATGCCTTGAGCGCGATTGTGAGCATCCACCCAGGGTCGAATCACGGTCTGATACCACCGCACTTCCCCGGTAGCCGTCGTAATTTGCTGAATCTCTTGCTGAGGTTGGCGGCTATCCATAACCTCCCGGTTGGTTGTCAAAAACTGCTCCAGCTGAGCCGCCTCAAAGTTGGGGTTGAACTCCATCTCGTGTTTGCCAACCATGGCGTCAACTGTTGTGCCATGAACTTCGGCGCTGGCTTGATTCACAACCTGAAACCGACCATCTGGGCTTTTGGCAAAGATTGAACTGGGGACGGTATCCATAATTTGACGGAGAAAGATGCGCTGGGCTTCAAGTTCTGCTTCAGCCCGAAGGCGATCGTCCAGAGCTTCATGCTGAGCAGTGGTATCCTGCTCATTCACCAGGATCATGGCTTTCCCAGTAACAGGGTCGTTGACACAACGGGCGTCCACACCGTGCCAACGCAAGCCCTGCCGAGTCAGCACCTGGGCTTCGGCTCTGAATACCTCCCCGCTTTCCAAAGCCGTCAGGGCTTGCGACCGAAGCTCTAGATCGACAAAGTGGCGCAAGAATGCATGGTCATTGGATGGCTGAGGATGTTGGGGATTACCGTAGCAATCTAGCGCCGCTGGATTTTGCAGGAGTACTTCCCCCTCCAGGGTGTAGAGGGAGATTATGACACTTGTGTGCCGTAGGGCTTCAATGGAACGCAGGGTATCTTGATCAATCTGATGGGCCAGCTCAAGGGTGCCTTCCACCAGCATGGCCAGTCGCCCATGTTCAATGGAAATGCCTGAGCAGCGGCAGTGGACTGTAACAGGTTGCCCTTTGGGGTAAAACGTCCATTGTTCGACCAGGGTTTTACCTTGCTGAAATTGTTGTAAGTAGCTCTGCAAGCGAATCTGCACCGATTCAGATATGTCGCTAAAATCCCGGCGCAGTAATTCCTCTCGATGGGGCGCATTCCAGAGCGAAAGCGATGCTTGATTGGCCCAGTAGATGTGGAGCCGCTCAATATCAAACACCCATACGGGAGTTTGTAGTTGATCAAAAGCATGGAAGAATGCTGCTTCGCTTGAGCCGTACTCTACAGGAGGGACTATAGGCGGCGTTGCCGCGTCCTCCGCCAGGGACAACTCCGGAAAACTTGTGTGCTCTGCTCGCAGGGTTTGAAGTTTGCCACTGACCTGCATCGCGATGTGGCGCAAAACCTGCGTTTCTGATGCTTGCCATTGCCGGGGGCCTTCACATTGATGGACGATCAGTAATCCCCATAGCTCAGGGAGCGGCTGCTCAGATGGCAGCAAAATGGGCACTACAAGATTGGCTCGCACCTGGAGCCGTTCCATCATTTCCCGGTAGCACAAGGGGAGATCCGCAGTTTCGAGATCCTCAATACTACTCACATGTCCCTGCTGGTACTTCAGATGCCATTTCGTCTCGAAGCAAGGATCGTAGATGAGCTGGCCCTGGATGGCTGGCCAGTGATAATCGATCGCTTCGGCTATCACAACTCCATCGCCACCCGGTAGGAAGCGGTAAATCAGGGCGCGATCGCACCCTAAAATCGCCCGAACGCCTGTGACTGCTGTAGTCAGTGTGGTATCTAGCTCAGTGGCTTGCTGAATCTGCTGTGCCGTGAGCGTCAGTTGTTCTAAAACCTGTTCTAGGTAGGCTTCAGGGTGACGAAACAACATAGTAGTAGCCGGTTAGATGACAGGGATATTTGTAGTATTCACTACTGTATGGGGATTTATTAAAGGGACTGAAGAATTTCTGTGAAGTATTACACTGCGTAAACAATACTGGCACTTCAGAAATAACTAAGAATCTCCTTTTTGGGTCACGAGCTAATAAACCTCAGTTCGGGTTAAGCTGAAGTGCTCATTTTGGCGTGCGCTTTGCGCACGCCAAAATGAGCGTTTTCGAGTGCCGCGCAACGCGCGGCACTCGAAAACGTCCTTAACCCGAACTCAGGTTAATAACGGGTAATCTTTGGAGCAACAATATTACAGCTAACTCTGTTATCTATGAGACCCATGATATCGTCTTGAGACTGGCTGTTGGTAGTGTTCCAGACATGTGGATAGGGCGTGGTGAAAGGGGCACGAGATACCTCTTTCACCACGCTCTATTCACATATTTGAAATGTGGCCTGACTGTTGTCAAAAGATAGAAACTTTAGAAAGACTCAATAATTCGTCCCTTGGAGAGGTGCGGAATGTGGGGTGCTCCCTCTAACCTGTTGGGCGTCCAGCCCATTTGTGTGGCGATACGAGCGTTAGGCGCATGGTCAAGCCTTCCCAACTGCTAAGCTATGGAGTTGCCATTTTGTCTGTGGCGCTGGCGTTGGTTCTCACTCTATTGCTCCAGCCTCTGCTCTCGCCAGCCGTTCTGCCCTTATTTTTTCTAGCGGTTACCTTCAGTGCCTCTTTCGGTGGTCGAGGTCCAGGCTTTACCGCAACGATTCTTTCGGTGCTGGCAACCCGATATTTTCTACTCCCCCCCCTTTATTCATTTTTTCCCGTCCCTAGTGCTGCGATCCTGACACTGATAGTGTTTAGTCTGGTTACCCTGCTGGTGAGCTTTCTAGAAATTGACTTGCGGATGATGAATCGACGCAGCCATCGGCATTTTCTAGCGCTCAAGCAAACGGAAGCCGCTCTCCAGGAGAGCTACGCCCGTTTCCAGGCAGCGGCAGAAGGCAGCTTTGATGCCATTTATATTCTGAGAAGTGTACGGGATAAGACAGGAGCGATCGTTGATTTTGAATTTGTCGATTTGAATCAACGGGGGGCCAATTTAATTAGTCTGAATAAGAAAGATGTAATTGGCCAGAAGCTCTGCGAGCTATTGCCTGTCAATCGAACCCAGGGTTTTTTTGAGAAATATCGACGGGTTGTTGAAACAGGCATTCCCCTGGAGGAAGAGTTTTCTCGCCCTGCCACTTCGACGGTGGCAGCGGAGTGGTTGCATCATCAAGTTGTCCCTCTGGTAGATGGAATTGCAATTACCACCCGCGACATTACCGAGCGAAAACGGGCTGAAGAGGCATTACAGGCTAGTGAGGCTCTCTACCGTAGCCTTGCCGAAGGGATGCCTCAACTGGTTTGGATGCAGAATGCGGAAGGCCAGATAGACTACGCGAATCAACAATGGCAGAAGTCGTTGGGCACAACCCTGGAGGAGGTTGAGCACAAGGGTTGGGCTCATTTGGTGCATCCGGATGATCTGGCACAACTCAAGTTCAAAGAGTTAACCTCCGTTGAAACGGGTGATGCCCGAGAAGCGGAGTTTCGCTACCGCATGGCGGACGGCAGTTATCACTGGTTTTTGGGGCGCTGTGTACCTGTGAAAGACCCCCAAGGGCAGGTTATTAGATGGGTTGGTACCAGTACTGACATCCATGACTTAAAACGGTACGAACAACAATTAGCTCAGCATCGACAACAGTTCAGAACATTGGCGGAGAATTCCCCTGATATTATTTCTCGGATGGATCGCCAGATGCGTCATGTCTACGTCAATTCTGCGATCGCCCGAGCCACGGGTATCTCTCCTGACGTTTTCATTGGTAAAACCCATGATGACTTGAATATACCGGCCCATTTACGGCGCGATTGGCAAGCTCGATTACGGCAGGTATTTGCAACAGGCCAGCCCTGTTCTTATGAGTTCGCCTTTCCGGCTCCAGACGGAATCCGGCACTATCTCGCACGCCTGGTTCCTGAGTTTGGCCCGAATGGTGTAGTGGAAACGATATTGGGTATTACGTCCGATATAACCGAGTTTAAGCGGGTCGAACAATCCCTTCGGGAGAGTGAGTGGCGGTTTCGGCGGGTGATGGAGTCGAACATGATCGGCATGGGTTTCTGGTCATTGGATGGCACCATCTCTGATGCCAACGATGCCCTATTGAATCTCCTGGGCTACACCCGAGAAGAATTTTTAGCTCAGAAACCTCGCTGGAATGATCTGACCCCGCCGGAATATCATCACCTGGAGGAACAAGCGCTCGAACAAATACAACAATCGGGGGTTTGTACGCCCTTCGAGAAGGAGTATCTGCGGCAAGATGGCTCTCGCGTGCCAATTCTGTGTGGTGGCGCTTCGTTCCGCAACAGTGCGGAGGGGGGCGTGTTTTTTGTGTTGGATTTGAGCGATCGCAAACAAGTTGAGAAGGAACGCGATCGCCTGTTCCAACTCGAGCGGGCGGCTCGGGCAGAAGCGGAGTCTGCCAGTCGGGTTAAGGATGAGTTTTTAATGGTGCTTTCCCATGAGCTGCGCACGCCTCTAAACCCCATTTTGGGTTGGGCGCGGTTGCTGCAAACCCGGCAGTTTGAGCCTGGTATGGTTAACCATGCTCTCAGTACGATTGAACGCAATGCCCGTCAGCAGGTACAAGTTGTGGATGACCTGCTGGATGTGTCACGGATTTTGCAAGGAAAGCTGACGCTGAATTGTGCGTTGGTCAATTTGTTAGAGGTGATTGAGGGGGCGATCGCCAGTGTTCGGCTGTCAGCCCAGGCCAAATCTATCACTATCGAAACTCATCTAGATGCAACGGTGCGCCCGGTGCTCGGCAATGCTGCACGGCTCCAGCAGGTGGTCTGGAACTTGCTCTCCAATGCGATTAAATTTACCCCGCCCCAGGGCCGAGTTGAGGTGCGTCTGGAGGCTGCAAGTCCTGTCTACGCCCGCATCCAGGTAATTGACACGGGAAAGGGCATTGCGTCTAGCTTTATTCCCTATGTGTTTGATTACTTCCGTCAGGCCGATAGCACGATTACCCGGTCAGCGGGCGGGCTGGGGTTAGGGTTAGCGATCGCCCGCCATCTTGTGGAGTTACACGGGGGCACCATTGAAGCCGCCAGTGAGGGGGAAAGCAAAGGCTCTATCTTTACCGTTCAATTGCCTGTGCAGTTAGATGAAGTAGATATCCGGCCTACAGCTTCTGAGGGGACTGAAGCCAACGCTCTATTGCAATCTAAACAGATACTGGTCGTTGGCGCAGAAGATGATACCCAGGAGCTAATTGCGGTCATTTTAAGACAGGCAGGGGCTGCTGTTGTGACCGTTGGCTCAACAGCGACGATGTTGGAGCAGTTGGCGCGATCGCAACCCAACCTAATCATTAGCTCACCGGATGTGCTTCGAGAGAACAACTACGAACTTACTCAACGGCTACGATTGTGGTTTCAGGAGTTTGGTGAGGAAATTCCCCTGGTGGTGCTCGTCAGTGCCCCCGAAGAGATACCGCCCCAGGAGATGTTTCTCGCGGGAATTCAGCGAGTTTTGCCGATTACCCTGGAACCGGATGTATTGGTGGAGGCGATCGCCCAATTGTCAAACTCCTAACTTGTGCGTTTACAGCGCTTTTCAAACGCTTAAAATCTGGTTGTTTTTGTGAGAACCGCGCTCCGCGCGGCTCTCACAAAAACAACTTGTAAAAAAGTGGCACTGTGCGAAGTACAGTGCCACTTTTTATCTTGGTTTTGAAATAGGGTTGAGTTTTGAATCAACCCTATTTTGATGAGTGGGATTAACTAACGACGTCGGCATCAATGACATCGTCGCTGCTATTCGAGCTAGACGAACTGTTGCCGTTATAGCCATTGCCGTTGTAACCGTTGTCATTGTAGGAAGCGTTACCATTAGCGGCATTCGCCTGAGCATATACCGCACTGCCTACTTCCATCAGGGCTTTCTGCAGGTCGTTGCCAGCAGACTTGATGCGTTCCAGGTCATCGCTGGGAATGGCATCACGCAGGTCGCGAATGAGGGCTTCGACGCGAGTGCGATCGCTCGCAGACACCTTGTCGCCCAGGTCGGCCAGTTGTTTCTCGGCCTGGTAGGCGAGGGAGTCAGCTAGGTTCTTCGCATCAATCAGTTCGCGGCGACGGTGATCAGCTTCGGCATTGCGCTCAGCTTCGTTCACCATGCGTTCGACGTCACTCTTATCAAGAGTAGAGGCACCTGTGATGGTAATGGATTGCTGACGGCCACTGGCCTTATCCTTGGCGGATACTGACAGAATACCGTTGGCGTCAATATCAAAGGTCACTTCGATCTGAGGAATGCCCCGGGGAGCCGCTGGGATACCATCTAACTTGAAGGTACCCAGGCTCTTGTTATCCGAAGCCATTTCCCGCTCACCCTGCAATACGTGGATTTCTACGCTGGTCTGACCATCTGCGGCAGTGGAGAAGGTTTCCGACTTTTTCACGGGCACCGTGGTATTGCGAGTGATCAGCTTGGTCATCACACCACCCAGGGTTTCCACACCGAGGGAGAGGGGTGTTACGTCCAGCAGTAGAATGTCTTTCACATCCCCAGCCAGTACACCCGCTTGAATCGCTGCACCAACAGCGACTACTTCATCAGGGTTCACTCCCTGGCAGGGGTCTTTGCCAATAATCTGACGTACCAAATCTTGTACAGCAGGAATTCGGGTAGAACCACCCACCAATACAACTTCCTGGATACTGCCAGGGCTTAGCTTGGCATCCTTCAGAGCTTGCTCCACCAGCTTGCGGCAGCGGCTCAGGAGGTCAGAGACCAGCGCTTCAAATTGAGCTCGGGTGAGGGTCACATCCAGGTGCTTCGGCCCATCTGTGGTTGCGGTAATGAACGGCAGGTTGATCTGGGTTTGAGTTACGCTAGACAGCTCAATTTTGGCCTTCTCAGCAGCTTCCGTCAGCCGTTGCAGGGCCTGCTTATCTTTGCGAAGGTCAATCCCTTCCAGCTTTTGGAATTCGCCTGCCAGCCAATCCACAATTTTCTTGTCGAAGTCGTCACCACCCAGGTGAGTGTCACCCGAGGTCGACAGCACTTCAAACACGCCATCACCAACTTCCAGGATGGAAACGTCGAAGGTCCCGCCACCCAGGTCAAACACCAGAATGGTTTCGTTACTTTTCTTGTCTAATCCATAGGCTAGAGCGGCAGCGGTGGGTTCGTTGATAATCCGCACGATTTCCAGACCGGCAATCTTACCCGCATCTTTAGTGGCTTGCCGCTGGGAGTCGTTGAAGTAGGCAGGAACAGTTACCACAGCTTTGGTGACGGGCTCGCCCAGGTACTTGGCTGCATCATCGGCTAGCTTCCGCAGCACTTGTGCCGAAATCTCTTCAGGGGCGAACTGCTTGCCTTGCTGAGGGCTTTCAAGCTTAACGTTTCCACCAGAGCTTTGCAGTACTTTGTATGCAACTTCTTTGGATTCATGGGTGATTTCGTCGTACTTACGCCCAATGAATCGCTTAACGGAATAGAAAGTATTGTCGGGGTTCATCACCGACTGGCGCTTGGCAATTTGGCCTACAAGGCGATCGCCATTCTTAGCGTAGGCCACAACAGATGGGGTCGTCCGGCCGCCCTCTGCGTTGGCGATAACCGTGGGTTTGCCGCCTTCCATTACAGCAATACAGGAGTTTGTTGTACCCAGGTCAATTCCGACAATCTTACTCATAGCTCTACATCCTCAGTTGCATCAATTGGGTTTGAAACTCAATAGGTCGTGCTCACAGCACACGAAATGCTGAGTTGGTGTTGGTAGCCTCAACAAACGGAATCAACTATTTGTGTGCTACGTGAACGAACCATTTATTTGAAAACTTATTTACATCACAGACTCGGTATCGGAATACATCAGATGAAAAGCTGCGATCGCTTTAATAAAACCTGCTTGAGAACTATTAGAATGAGTGCTGCAAGCAGGTAAAAATGGTAGGGGTTGAATTGTTGCGCGTGTAGCGCGCAACAATTCAACTTTTCAGACACCCTTGTAATGGCTTGTTCAGGAGGCTGTGAATCCCCTTTGAAGTGCAAGGTTAATCACAGCCCCGTTTCAATTAGCCGAGGTTAACTTTCACGACTTTGTTCTTTTCAGCTTCAACCTTGGGCAGGGTCAGACGCAGCACGCCATCTTTGTACTCAGCCTGCACGTTCTGATTGTTGATTCGAACGGGCAGAGGGATAACACGTTGGAAGTGACCATAGCGGAACTCACTCCGGAAGATGCCTTTCTCTTCGGTACGAGTTTCAGCTTTGCGCTCACCACTGATGGAAACAGCTTCCGCCATGACTTGAACATCCAGATCTTTGGCTTCCATGCCTGGGATTTCTAACCGCAGATTAATTGCATCTTCGGTTTCTTCGATCTCTGCGGCAGGAGCAAAGGTCATACCATTTTCGCGACGTGTAGTTGGTATAAACCAATCATCAAATAAACGATTCATTTCCCGTTGCAGAGTGTCAATTTCACGGAACGGTTCCAATCGAACGAGAGCCATAGTTGCCTCCTTGGGAATTTGGGAATCTCTCTGGGTGTAGGAGGTTTGGACTTCCTCATCACCTTTGATACCACTCTAAGCAATCCTCCAAGCCAGGAGGTTCGGCTTTAGGAACCTGTTCTTTTTGGGATCACCGCACCGTACCGAATTAGCCTTCTCAAAAATGGAACTGATTATTGTGAAACTCTTGTTTTTTCGTTGTAGGACTCTTTCAAAGACCATCAAAAATTTCAAAAAAGTACGGTTTTCCTTACTCAACCGTACCTTCTGGAGTCATAAATTTCATTTATTTCTTCCATACTTCTGTTCATTCTAGTTATGACAATAAGAGAGTCCAAAGTTCAATCTCAGGCTCTCTTGTTGTCATAACTGAGAGCCCATTCCTCCTGCCGCTGATGTATAAGAACCTGAATCTCGGCTCGTAATGCTGCAATCTCTGTCCGAAGGTCTGTAATTACCTTTGCGCCCGTCATCTCTGCTTCTGAATTTTCAGCATCACGCCCCACAAAAAAGGTGGCAAGGGTTGAGGTGACATACCCGAAGACAGCAAAGGCATAAAGTGCGAGCAGAAAGCACAATATCCGTCCTTCAGGCGTTTTTGGGAAGAAGCTTTACCCTTCAAGAGAAAATATTAAAATACTGGGCTATCTCGAAAACGTGGCCTAAAACGGGCTGAAAGGATTTATTTTTCGTACGCAAAGCACACGAAAAATAACCTTCAAAGCGGGTTCTGTTAAATGAATATCATCAAACATAAAGCCCGAACTGCTATAGCCTTTCTCGAAGCAGATGGCACAGCACTTTGGGCTTTATGTTTAATTGAGTTGAGTTACCTGTGGAAAGCAGGAAAATTTTGACGACTCAGATCAGCATTCTTCTAATGCCTCTTATTACTGGTTTGGGTGCGATCGCCTTTCCCCATTAGTAATAACATCAAAATTTCAGAGGTTTCTAATACCTCATGCTGGGTGTGATAAACAAATCAATTGCTTCACCCAGCCCTAAGCTGAATGTCGTAATCATAATCGTCCAGATCAATACATCAGTTTGTGTGAATTCAGTTGCTCGCATTTCCATAATTGCGTATAGCAATGTGGCTAATGGCAGCAAGACGAGACTTAATAAAATTGGTTTGATAAATGCCAACGCGACAATCAAACTGAGAACTAAGCTTAGCCCAATAGCAACAACCACTTCTTGCCGAGCAAGCCAAAGTAGAGAATCTAGAATAGGATTTTTCTTCCAGATGACAGTAAAAGTCAGGAGCAAAATGAGAGTTCCAAGCAGCCAAAATATATGATGGGCAGCCAAATACCATCCCAATAGGACATACTCTCCACCTAGCAATAGGAGAGCAGGTAAGGGCTTTACGGCCAATACTTGATTATTCATATCGGGTATTTCTAATGTCGAGCTTGCTTAAGGATGCGATGCTATTACTATAGCTAGCATTCCTGCAAAGGGGATGGCTTGTATACGAAACTCCATGTAATCATCCACGGCTTTACAAGTTTTAAGAATGCCTGAATTGGAGAGTTTCGATTTACTTCTTTTGCTCGGCTAACGAATGATATAGATTTTTTCAGTTCTTAACGCCTTGTCTGTAGCCATTCGTCAGAAACCCTTTGTTGGTTCCATGCTACAGCTTGTTCAACCTTACGAATACGACGCAATTGATCTTGTACCAGTAGGTCTGGATTATTGTTAAATCCGCTGGCGTCTAGTTCCCCCGTTTGAGAGTCATAATAAGACCTCACACGGGCACACAATATGATGCTGTGCTGCGGCTTGTTCTGGCGCTGACAATTCTTAAGATTCGAGATAAATGCAGTTCCCGCAGCAGGGGATTGAATCCATAAATCAACGCCCTGGATCAACAGCCTTGGGTTTAACATGACTCCCTGTTGTGCCCCATCCTCTAGGAGGGATGGAATCACTGTCGTCTGAATGTGGTTAATGGCTTGTTGGTCTGCATGTCTGGCAGAAATCGCGTTTCCCTGCCAGGAAAAAGTTCCTTGATTAATAGCCTCATTCGCTGGGTCAACGTGAGATTGCCAGGCAGAGGTTCTGTCTCCTTCAATTGTTCGGGTTCCTTCTGCCATGCCGATCGCGATCGCTCCTACACTATTGGTAGTTGCAAACAATGTTTGAGCCTGTTCGAGTGTTAGTGAAGGTGGAGGCCACAAGACCTCAAAGTTTTTTACTTGCCCTGGAAGAACCTGGGGGCGAGAAGGCAGAAGTTGAGCGGCCCCCCATCCTGTCATTAAGGCCAACTGAAGCAGCATGAGGAATCGCCAAGTGCGACGTCGAAGTCCTCGTTTTAGCTGACGCCGTTGAGAAGCAGGAGAAAGATAGCACCCGTTCACAGAGTTTTTGCGGAATGTGCCTGCCTGGTGCCGTCTAAATCGCTGCTGCCGTTGCAAATGGGATGAATGCCGAAGCAAGAAAAAAAGTTCTCCAAAAAGACTATTAAGAACAAGATATTGCAGAGTATTTTCTGTCACGTCTATCTTGTGCTGGACTTTTTACTAAGGTGCTCTTCTGCCTTTTAGAAGGTTTTTAGAAAATGAAATAATTGCTTTGATCCCTGAAAGGACCTTCAAATAAGGCAAAAAAGGAAATATGAGAGCAGCTCGCTTACTGATTAAAAAAGCCTATATAAGTCTTTCGGATTGATAAGGTATAAGCGATGGATGTAAGACAAGTCTCATATCCATCGCTTATACCCATCAGTTCGGACAATGCTTTATCTATTTAAGATGAACCGTATGAAGATGGTTAAGTAGGTGATTGTGATCGAATATTAAGGCTCAAAAGACTGTGGTGTCCGTAAAGCAGACAGCGTAACCTTTTGGACCTTGTATTCAATTAAGTTGAGCTACTTAAGAATACAGTTGAGGCTCGTTAAAGAGGGCAGAAAAGCGTTTTTAAATACTCCTCAGGGCTGTGTTTCGCAATCTCAGCGTAAAGGAACAGATCTCAGCCTTCGTCTTTCTCCATCATGGGAGAGGGCTTTAATTTCTTTTACCCCTATGATGCTGTGGATAATGAATTGATGAGGTTATTTAAGATGAATACCTTATTGCTAGAAGTGGCAGAACAGATTACTGATGATACGGCAGCTTATTCCACTAGCCTGGTAGCTGTTTACGTTATTGGATTTGTGGCCGCTGCATTTTTGGGTTCTGTTGCTTGGTACAACTCGAAGCGTCCTCGGGGTTGGGAAAATAAAGAGCGGCCTGCTGCTGTGCCTGATTTGGATAAATCGGAATTTATCAACAACGAACCGAGCTAATGGTTTCTCCTGTACCAGAGAGTGCTTAGACGTAGGGCGGGGTGCGATGGAGCGATCGCGCCCCATTTTTGTGTCCTCACTACTCCAAAATTCAAATAATCCTATTTTGCCGCCTCGTTGTAACAGAAATAGAATCCCCAAGTTTTGCAGTAAAAATTAGCACCATCTTCCTAATGTTGCACTTTAGCTTCTAACTGGGGATCGAGGAAATGCTTGATTAAATCCTTTATGGTTAAGCATATTGAGCAGCAGTGTCTGAGGAATGTCCGATGGTATCCGAACCTAGTGGCTCGTCACCCAAACGCATTGCGTTTTTAGTCGAAAACCACTTTGAGGATGTGGAGTTCCAGATTCCATTTACGGCTCTTCGACAAGCCGGGGCTGAGGTGAAAATCCTGGGTAGCCGGATGACAGATGAGTATGTAGGAAAGCATGGAAACGTTCACATTCGCCCTGATGCCAGTACAACGGAAGTACGTGCTGAAGATTTTGATGGGTTTGTAATCCCAGGTGGTTATGCCCCTGATCGACTGCGTACCTTCGATCAAACTGTGCGTCTGGTCGTGGATGCGATCGCTCAAAACAAAATCATTGCCACTGTCTGCCACGGCCCTCAGCTTTTAATCGAAGCCGACCAGCTGCACGGTAAGCAAGCTACTGGTTTTCGTGCCATCCGTAAGGATATGCAGAATGCTGGAGCCAATTATGTGAACCAGGCTGTTGTCGTAGATGGGAATTTAATTACTTCCCGTCGACCCGGGGATATGGTTCCCTTCACCCTGACCCTGCTCAATAAGCTGAACCTTCAAATTCCAGGTAAAGCTCTGCCTAATCCAGATGAGCAACAGTATGAATTGTGGCATCTGGCCGAACAGTGGGGTGGCTCAACCCTTGATGAGATTGTCAGTGCCTTGAGCCGTGTTTTTCTAAGTGAACGCTATACTCTCACTGAGTTTCAGCATTATGAACGCATGGTCGAGGAAGCTGATGTGAAAGCCATCTTCCGAGACATCGAATCGATGAAGGCTAATCACATCGAGCTGCTGGAACGTCGCTTGCGGGGCCTCAAAGGGGCTGTTACCTGGCAAGCCGTGCGGAAAGATGCTTTTACCCCTCTCCAAGACTATCGGCAGGCTGCAGATACGGGAGTGATATTGCGGCGATCGCTCGGAGACTTACAAACGGGCGCTATTGATGCTAACCAATTTGCATCTCAACTCACAGATCCCATTACCGTGCAGCTCTTAGAGCAAATATCCATGAACCTGGAGCGCTATGAGGAGCAATTGGGTGATTTATACCGTACCCGCATGGGCACCCAGGTCCAGCCTCCCATTCCTACAATGCCTGCTGCGTGCTGATCTCTTAAGGGCCTAATGCCACTGTGCATGAAATGAAATTGCTTTAGCTCAACAGGTTAGATGCCACCGTGATACAGGAGTACCCATGAGAATCCCCGTTGACATTACCTACCGCAACGTTGAGAAAACAGATGCACTTGAGACGTTGATTCAGGAAAAACTCGCCAAATTAGATGAGGTCTGTGACCATATCATGGGCTGCCATATAGCCATTGAGCAGGTCCACACTAGTCCTCAAGAAGGCTCTCCCTACCGGGTTCGCATCGACATGACCATACCACCTCAGCACGAACTGGCTGTGGTCAAAAGTCCCAATGAAGGGGGGCAATACGATTCCCTTGAAAGTGTTATTCGAGATGCCTTTGACGCGGCTCGTAAGCAGCTGAAGAAACTCACCGAACGGCAACACCAGAAGGTGAAGCACCATCCCGAGCAAGTAACGGGAGGCATCATAACTCAACTTTTTGCCAGCGAAGATTATGGGTTTATCAAAACCCTCGATTCCCAGGATATCTATTTCAACCGAAACAGCGTTCTCAACGACGATTTTGATCGCTTAACGGTGGGGACTGGGGTTCGATTCTTCGTGGTAGACGGTGTGGAAGGCCCCCGAGCTAGCACAGTACAGATTGTGGATAAGCCAGGGGTTAGCTCTGAGAAAGTCGAAGAGCACCACGTAGATGTGCCAAATGGATGGGGCACATAAGGTTCTTTGAACCATGTAACCAGTTGTTGTTAGGAGAGGGTTTATGACGCAAGAATCTAATAAAGCAAATGTCAACAAGCAGGGTGAAATTCACCAGCCGCTCCAGCCGGAGGATGTCAGTCCCGAGCAGAAGCATGAGATCGCGGAAATTATGCGGAAAGAGCACCCAACCGTGAATCCGGGCGATCGAATTGACGAGAGCAAAACTCTGGAAGAGAAGGCTCAACAGGTTGCAGTCGACGCGCCTGATATTACGGGCGATCACATTGTCGTTCCCACCTATTTCATTGTGGATGAACCCGATGGCGAACGTAAAGCGTTGCACCACGTTAAGGATGCTGAAGAAATTTCTGATGTTATCCGTCAAGCTCGAATGAATGAGAACGGTGAGCGTGAGTGGTGGTAGAAGAATAAATCTTTTGTATATGTGATGTGCAAAAGATAGTTTAAAGGCTTAGATAGTTGTCTAAGAGGCTAACGAAATGGATTGCAAGGCGGAGAAAAACTCCGCCTTTTTTATTGGTTTTGAAACCGATATCATTCTATCTATAGCTAGAGCCATTTCTGGGCTAATAAGAATGGCTATGAGTATATGCCATATTTTGAAACCTTATGTAATAGAGACATTACACCCACATTCCATCCAAAAGGAGCACAAAAAATAAGATAAAATTATATTGAACGTTATGTAAACACTTGTGTAGATAACCTTGATAATCCATCAAGAATATTGCATAACAATACCAATCTAAAGGTAGATTCATTTCTTGTGCTCGTCTTTTAATCTATAGATAAGTTACTTCTGATCAGAAGAAATATTTCGTACCTCTAATTAAGGTGATGGATATGCCAGACGAAGAAAACAAATCATCAGAAGATGCAAATTATACTCCTGCTCCTGGTGGTGGTCTGCAGACCCCCATTGATGAGCGGCTTCGTACCACTGGCCAGAACGCATGGAAAGCTAACGTGCGTGAAGGCGCTGAGCCGGAAGCTCCTGGTGACAAAAATATCGATGCACCCGGCAACCCGAATCAGGGTACCGATGCTCGTTAATTGTAAATTTGATCCTTCTCTTAGCTAGTCCTCAGAGTGATACAAGGTTTAATCTTGTATCACTTTACTTTTTTATCTATATCCACGTCTTGCATCTTTCTAAAAACAAACAGCAAAGCCTTAATTTCTCATCGTTTTATGATGGAAAAATTAAGGCTTTGCTGTTTAGGGCTGCTTTAAGGGTTGCACCCATGCACGGGGATGTTCTGCTAAATAGAAAAGTCGTGCATGGATCCCCCAACAGAATTCCTGTATTTCCCATATTTAAAAGTGGGGGTATGAATTAGCCGCATCTTCATGGGTTGACTTCTGCCACTGCGACTAGACTGACAATTTTACATGCAGCATATTGTGATTTAGTGGGTACGAGAGATAGATGTGAGGTTTCATCCCATAAGTAGGTAGGTGTAAATAAACATAAAACCCAAAATGCTGTACCGCCCGCGAAGCGGGCGGTACAGCATTTTGGGTTTTATGTTTATTTAGGTTGAACTACTTATCTGTCTCTCGTACCTCACCGAACTGGAAAGGTTTATATGTAAGGGTTCCATATAGAAGAAATGACGTAATAAATTACAAAACACAACTGCTTTTAAGTATTTCTTACAAGTACTTCTATGTATTTTTCCATAAAGGCCCGAAACCGGAATTATACAGATGGTGCCCTATTAGGAAACTCATTTCATCCGTAGAAAGAAGCTTGTCTATGAACTGCGTTTGGCGTTATTAAAGTATTAATTAGATTCCTTTGTAAAAGGGGTGATTTTGTGTCGTAACCTGCATAGGTAATTCCTATGCTGTGTTTCCTTAGGAAATCCCCATAAAAAGCCATAGAGGGCATCTTCTACCTAAGATGGCTAACATGGAGTAAGTCCTTCTAATCTGACGTAACTTTTTGTCAAAGAAATTATTTCCAGAAAGCTGTAAGTGAAAACCCTTATAAGAGTAGACCTCAAGTTTCATAACTGAAATGGTAGAAATGAAACTTTTTTGCAGCTTTTTCACACTTTTTGGGTTAACTAAACTTTTGAGAATCGTAGTTGAGTAACTTCATACTTCCTCCGTAACAGTTATAGGCTGACACAGCATCTAATCTAGAGTCATAAATATGCCGGTTCCACTTCCAGTCAACGAAGCCCAAAGGCTCGCTGCTCTTCAAAGCTATAACATTCTTGATACCGAGGCAGAAGTTGCGTTTGATGATGCCACAAAGCTAGCAGCTCTGATTTGTGGAACCCCTATCTCGATGGTTAGCCTGGTCGATGAGCATCGTCAGTGGTTCAAATCTCGGTTTGGATTAACCGTTGCAGAAACCACCCGAGATCTGGCCTTCTGTGCCCATGCGATTCTCCATTCCGACATTCTGGTTGTACCCGATGCCCTTGAAGATGAACGGTTCGCTGACAACCCGCTGACAAGGGCAGAACCCACGGTACGAGCTTATGCAGGGGCACCGCTAATCAATCCCGAAGGATACGCTTTGGGAACCCTTTGTATCATTGACCATGTTCCTCGGCAATTTACTACGGAACAGTTAGATGCGTTGGCAGCGATCGCCCGCCAAGTCGTCACCCAGCTTGAACTGCGCCGCAAGCTCAATACTCTGACACAGGTGATGCAGGAGCGTCAGCAAACCGAGGCAGAGTATCAGGCTCTTTTTGAAAATGCAGTAGAAGGGCTTTACCAAACGACACAGGCCGGATGCTACTTAAAAGCCAATCCAATGCTGGCTAACATCTACGGCTATAGCTCCGCCGAAGAATTAATGGCGTCTATTACCGATGTCAATCACCTTTATATCAATCCAAGCCGTCGTCGAACTTTTGTGCGCTTGATCGAGTCGAAGGGGCAGGTGTCAGGATTTGAGTCCCAGGTTTATCGCAAAGATGGCGAGATGATTTGGACCTCAGAAAATGCACGGTTAGTTTGTGATGCAGCAGGGCACATTGTGGGCTACGAAGGGAGTGTCACGGACATCAGCGATCGCAAACGCACTGAACAGCGATTACGGGCTCAGTACGCAATTACCCGAATTCTAACGAACGCCACAACCCTGGAAACAGGCGCTACTAAAATTCTACAAGCCCTATGTGGTAGCTTGGGCTGGGCTATGGGGGAGTTGTGGCAGGTTGACCCCCATACCGATGTGATGCATTGCGCCAGCGTCTGGCACCGTCACCAGTCTCAAGTCCAAGAATTTGCTCTGAAAACACGGCAAATGACCTTTGCGAAGGGACAGGGGTTACCCGGTGATGTTTGGCGAACTGGAACCCCCATCTATACTCGCGATATTACTCAAGAAAAGCGCTGTCCTCGTGCCAGGATTGCGGCGATCGCTGGGCTTCATGGCGGCTTAGGCTTCCCGATTGTTTATAAGGGTACGGTACTGGGAGTTGTCTTCTTTTTCAGCGATCAGGTGTCACCCCCTGATCAAGACCTGCTGCACATGTTGACAGCCATTGGCAGCCAAATAGGCCAGTTCATGCAACGCAAACAGGCTGAGTTAGCCCTGCAGGAAAGTGAGCATCGGTTTCGTACCCTCTCCGGTTGTGCCCCTGTCGGTATTTTCTTGACCGATGCACAGGGCAGCTGTACTTACGTGAATGATCGTTGGTGCCAGGTCACCCAGCGTACCTTCCAACAGGCATTGGGGGATGGATGGAGCAAGGTTGTACACCCAGATGACCAGGAACGGGTTTTAGCCGCATGGATGGCCACTACGCAGAGGGGAGATGAATTTGCTTTAGAACTCCGTTTCCTACGGGCAGATAACTCGGTTGCCTGGGCTTTTGGGCAGGCTACTCCTTTGTTCGATAGTGACCATGCTGTAACGGGCTTCATTGGTACCATCAGCGACATTACTGAACGCAAGCGAGTAGAAGCCGAACTTCATCACCAGAACTATCAAATATCTCTGCTTAATGCTATTACCCAGCGCATTCGCCAGTCCCTTAACTTAAGTGAAATCCTCAATACAACGGTGGCTGAAGTTCGGCAATTTCTTCAGGCCGATCGGGTAATTATCTACCGCTTTGAGCCAGGCTGGGGCGGTACGGTGATGGTTGAGTCGGTTACTCCTGGCTGGGTTTCAACGTTAGGAGTCACCATTCAAGATACTTGTTTTCAGGAAGGCGGTTGGAAGACCTATTATCAGGGACGAACCCAGAGTATTGAGGATGTTGATCAAGCTCCTATTACGGAATGCTATAGGGCATTGCTAGCGCGATTTCAGGTGCGGGCCAACCTGGTAGTGCCAATCATTCAGGCACGGGAAACGGCGAGTGCTCAATCTCCTCTGTGGGGGCTGTTGATTGCTCATCAATGTGCCCACTCACGCCAGTGGCAAACCCACGATGTAGAACTTCTACGACAATTAGCCGATCAGGTGGGTATTGCTTTGGTGCATGCACAACTGCTAGAACAAGAAAGCCAACAACGGGAATGTCTAGCTTTGCAAAATACGGCCTTGGCCCAAGCAAAACAGACTGCAGAAAAGGCAAATCAGGCTAAAAGTAGCTTCTTGGCGGCTATGAGCCATGAAATTCGTACCCCTATGAATGCTGTGATTGGTATGACGGGGTTATTGCTCGATATGGAACTGACTGATCAACAGCGGGACTATATCGAGATTATTCGCACGAGTGGAGATGCACTTTTAACGATCTTGAATGATATTTTAGATTTTTCCAAAATTGAGTCGGGCAAACTGGAGTTGGAACAGCATCCCTTTAGCCTCACAACATGCATCGAAGAAGCTCTTGACTTACTGGCGACTAAAGCTGCCGAGAAGGGATTAGAACTGGCTTATTTAGTCGCACCCGATGTACCTCGAAGACTACTGGGAGATGTCACACGATTGCGGCAAATTTTAGTGAATTTGCTGAATAATGCCATCAAGTTTACCGATCACGGAGAAGTTATTGTTTCGGTTAATGCCCATCCTATCCAACCGCTTCTCCAAAACACCGCTTATACCAAGTACATTTCCCCATCCTACAAAATTCAGTTTGCTATTAAAGATACTGGTATTGGCATTCCAGCAGATAAGGTAGAACGGTTATTTCAATCCTTTAGTCAGGTTGATGCTTCTACCACTCGCCAGTATGGAGGAACAGGGCTAGGGCTGGCGATTTGTAAGCGGCTCTCGGAACTGATGAAAGGAGATATATGGGTTGAAAGTCAGCCGGGTGTAGGATCAACGTTTCATTTCACCATTGTTACTTCCCTTGCTACCGAACCTGAAAATTCTGTGGCTCTTCCTACTTTGGTCGGGAAGCGAATCTTGATTGTGGATGACAATGCTACGAATCGACAAATTCTTACCCAGCATGCCCATTCCTGGCATATGCAGCCTCAGGCTGTTGATTCAGGAGCCAACGCAGTAGCACGTCTGAAAAAAGGAGAACGCTTTGATCTTGCTATTCTAGATATGCACATGCCAGATATGGATGGCTTGATGCTGGCAAAGGCCATTCATGAGCAGGATGGCTGTCAACACTTGCCGTTGATTATGCTAACTTCCCTGAGTAAGGTAGACCCGTTATTGCCTAAAGACCAACAACACCTTGCGGCGCTTCTCAATAAGCCCATTAAGCCTGCACAACTCTATGCAACCTTAACCGAAATTCTGAACGAAAAGTCACAGTTGCCTCAGCGAGCAAGTGTTGTTGAGCGTACCCTACCACAACCAGAACAAAGCCAATCCCTCAGGATTCTGCTAGCAGAAGACCATCTGGTTAACCAAAAGATTGCGTTACTCATGTTGCACCAATTGGGGTATCGAGCCGATGTTGTGGGTAATGGGTTAGAAGTTTTGGAAGCACTGCACCGTCAGCCCTACGATGTGGTGTTGCTGGATGTACAAATGCCAGAGATGGATGGCTTGGAAACAGCCGATTGTATTTGTCGGCAATGGCCGCTTCAAAACCGCCCTTATCTCATTGCAATGACGGCTAATGCGATGCAGGGCGATCGCGAAATTTGTCTCAATGCAGGCATGAATCACTACATTAGCAAACCCATTCGTAAGGCAGATTTATCCCAAGCCCTTAGCCAATATCAACTTCATCTTTTACCAGTATCCTCCTCCGATACCTCCTTGCCCCTCTCTCCCATGGAGCGCTTGCCCGCTATAGATCAAGCTGTTTTAGAAGCGTTTCGGCAATCGATGGGAGACGATACTGGCTCATTTATGGTCGAGTTGATTGACTATTACCTGGCAGATACTCCTCATCTGTTGCAGCGGATGCAGGAGGCGATCGCCCAGCATAACTTTAGAGACCTTCAAATGGTTGCCCACGGCCTGAAATCCAGCAGTGCTTCTTTGGGGGCGATGCATTTAAGCCAGCTCTGCCATCAGTTAGAATTAATGCCCCTGCCCCTAACACCTGAACGCGTTACCCCCCTCGTTACCTGCCTAATATCTGAGTACCAGGAGGTGGAAACAGCTCTACGTTATGAACGTACAGCTATTTGAAAAGGTTGTTTTTCCGCAAGATACAGAAAAACAACCTTTTCAAATAATGTTTGAAAACCCAAATGCAAAGGCCATGGGAAATCAAACTATTTCTCTACATCCCTCTATCGAGTCATATCTAACCACTTTAACTAACCATGATGACTTCTTCTCATGTGCAACGCCGGACGACAACTCTACCAGCCGCAAAATCCACTCCAATGGTTTTGCTGATTGACGATGAACCCTTTATGCGAATGCAAGTACGCCGTTTTCTGGAGAAGGAGGGTTATCAAATAGTTGAAGCCACGAATGGCCAGGAAGGTATCGATGCCTGCAAACGTCTTCATCCAGATTTGATTTTGCTGGATGCCATGATGCCAATTATGGATGGGTTTGAGTGCTGTAACCAGTTACAAGCGTTACCAGCATCAGATCACACTCCTGTATTGATGATTACAGGGCTAGAGGATCAATTCTCCGTTGATAAAGCCTTTGCTGTCGGAGCAATAGATTACATCACGAAACCATTTCATTGGGCAGTTTTGCGCCAACGAGTTCATCGCTTAATCCAACAATCTCAACTTTTACAACAGTTAGAGGAGTCTAATCGAGTTTGGCAGCATTTGGCAGCCGTGGATGCATTGACACAGCTAGCGAATCGTCACCAGTTGGATGTGCAGCTTGATGTTGAATGGCGACGTATGGCACGAGAGGAAGCCCCTCTATCCTTCATCCTGTGTGACATCGATTTCTTCAAGCGTTACAACGATGCTTTAGGTCACCAGGCTGGAGACGCATGCTTGCGGCAGGTGGCTAAGGTAATTAAGAGAGTTGCCAAACGTCCAGGAGATTTAGCTATCCGTTATGGAGGAGAAGAATTTGCCGTCATTCTACCGAATACTCCTCTAGATGGTGCAGTGAAAGTGGCAGAAAGGCTACAAAATGCAGTGCAGAGAATTCAACTTGTCCATCCTAATTCAAAGGTCAGTTCCTACGTCACGTTAAGTACTGGGGTGAGTACAACTTTTCCATCTCAAACGTCTTACTTGCTGCCAGAAGCGTTAATTACTGCAGCTGATAAGGCTCTTTACGAAGCCAAAGCAATGGGACGCGATCGCTTCTGTGTCCACTCTCTCAGTTGACCTCAAAACTGTGCCTGTACGGCGGGTTTCAATCGCCAGGGATCCTGTACAGAATAAAACCCGGAATTTTTTTGGGAGGTATAACGAAGCCGTACCTCTGACAAAAAATTCCGGGTTTTATTCTATTGAAATTTTTAAGGATGTGCGAGTGGATGGCGAGAAGGTGCTAGTGGCTCGCACAGCTATTTCTCTATCTTAAGATGAGCTACTCCCACGATTTTTAAGCCTTTTTGCTTATGCATTATCTTCCAATGGATCTCTGTTTAGCTGCCTGTTTTCCCTTACAAACGAAGTATTGCTGTGTGGGAGTTATTGCTATGAGTGTGGAAGATTTTCAGCAGAGGCTAACTGAATGCGATCGCGCTACTCTTGAGTACCACTATATTTTTAGTGATGCCTTAGAACATCAACAGTCGCTGATAGAGCTATGTTTATTTGTGGTGTATGAGTAAAGGAGAAGAAACGGCGTATCCTGCTGGATAAGGAAAAAGACCAGACGAGGATACACCATGAATAACGACAATCTTATTGCATTCCAACCGCCGGAATCATCTTCAGCTTTTAGCGATGCCCTAACAGAACTGGTTCGTCAGGGTGCTCGCCAAATCATTGCTCAAGCAGTCGAAGCAGAGTTGAAAGAGTTTCTTGCCCAATACCAGTCCCTTAAAGATGACCAGGGACGACAGGCGATCGTTCGTAATGGATACCTGCCGGAGCGAACGATTATGACAGGGGTTGGGGAAGTGGAAGTTCAGGTACCGAAGGTGCGCGACCGCAGTGGTCGTGGTATCAAGTTCAATTCAACGCTGTTACCGCCCTATCTCAAGCGCGCTCGTAGTGTTGAGGAAGTGTTGCCCTGGCTCTATCTCAAGGGCGTATCCACCGGAGATTTCTCAGAAGCCTTAGCATCCTTGCTGGGAGCGAATGCTGAAGGTTTATCTGCCAGCACCATTAGCCGTTTGAAAGCCAAATGGATAGAGGAACACCAACAATGGCAGAAACGCTCCTTGAGCGGTAAACGGTACGTGTATATGTGGGCGGATGGAATCTACTTCAACATTCGCAACGAAGATGACCGTCAATGCATCCTCGTTGTTATGGGTGTCACCGACACCGGGACCAAAGAACTGCTGGGGCTAGAGGCTGGATTTCGAGAGTCCGAGTTAAGTTGGAAACCGTTGTTGTTGCGCTTGCAAGACCAGGGGCTGAAAACGGCTCCAGAGCTAGCGG